>JAPOVP010000074.1 GCA_026708085.1 Caldilineaceae bacterium | reverse complement strand
TCGGCCTGCCGGCAGAAAGCCAGATCGAGGCTTTGGAGATCAGATGGCCGGATGGTGCGGTCTCTACGGTTGAGCAGGTGGAGGCAAACAGCCTCGTTCTTATCGAACGCTAGCATCTTTTGCCGGCGTCCCTCGCGGGCCTTGGGAAAGGGGTTCTCCGGCCTCGCAAGGCAAGGCTCGTTCAGTGTAGCAGACAGGTTTTTCTCAATGCCTGCCGCTCCTGTCCGCCAGCCGCACGCTAAAGGCGCGCTGGCCGAGTCGGGAGGTATCCCAGGTACCCTTATGCAGTTTCAGGCGCTCTACGGGCCTTGCAGCGAGAAAAATGTGTTCTAATCGGGGTGAAAACGGGCAAAAGGCGTTGGATTCGGTTACTTCGACCTGGTCTGGCGCGTTTTCGCGCCCTGTAGACAGGGCGCGAAAAAACTGAATGGTCAACGTTTGCCTGACAGGTCGGCTAGCGCCGACGTGAGTGCATGAAGGCATCCTTCAGATGTGAGTTTGTCTGGTTTGAAGCCCTCCTTCAACTGTCGCTCCGGGTGAATGTAGTTCCTGAAATTCCGCAATACATGACTGAATTGCTGCGTATCCTGCTTCAACAACCCTTCGGCATATGCCACGTCAATCAGCTGCGACAACGACCAATCCCGAAGATTCTTAACCTGGCCTTTGGAGGTCTTAGGGCTGTCCAATGATCGCTTGAACTTCTCAGGCTCATTCTGCGCCGCTCCCAGGAGAGCCGCCTCCAAGACGCTGCCACACAGGAAAATGGCGGCCAGGTATGCTCCTGCGGACAGGCACGTTTGAGCCTCCTCCAATCGATCTTGGATGACTTCAAATACGGCTGGGTCCACGGGTAGGCTTTGAATGTCCGGTATCTCAATCTCTCTGTTTGGAACGCCATCGCCGGTTTGGGAGTCTCCTTCGGCGGAGACCCCAGACAACCTGGCAGCAATCGTGCGACTCCTTTGGAGTGCCACGGAATCCCGTTCGAGAACCTCTGGGGAGTAAAGGACCTCACAAATTTCGAGCAAGCCGAATAAGACTCGCCCTACAAGCTCGTCGGGCTCCTGGTCCCAAAAGGCGCGCAGTTTGTTGGCCTTGGAAGTGCCGTACGTTTGATATCGGGCACCATGTATGTAGACGTCGTACCTATCGAAGAATTGCTCGAAACTGTCATCGCTAAAATTCAAGACATAGCCGCTTTCCATGCCAAAGATTACTTCGAGACTTACTCTGTCTGCGCCGGTAACGTTGCTCATAGCCCGTAATTTCCCTTTTGTACTGCCGGCGCTCATCGTCGTCCATACCAGAGCCGATTGGCCAAATGACTTCTTCGGCAACAGGCGGTTCGCTGCCCCATGCTCTCTCGACAACGTTCTGCACCAACAGCCCCTCCGCTTCCCCCTCCAACGCCCGGAAGTCGGCCCGTTTCTCCTCCAGCGGCCGTTGGGGCTGCGGCTTGCAATAGTGGCGGGTGAAGCAGATCCCACAACCCGCCTTCTCCACATGTTCCGTAGACTCCGTCTGGCAGCGAGAAGCCCCGGAAACACTGTTCCGCTCAACTGAGGGGGTTGGACCTGCAACCAGGGCCGCCGCGTCCCGCCGACTGCCTACGGGGCCATGGCTTCCAGTTCAAAGCCAGTCGGCGGCGCCCGCCGGACATCTCAAACGCGCGGCGACGGCCAACACGGGACCTGCTTCGCGCTCTCCTCCCGTCAGGCGACCAGGAGCTGGCCTCCACCCAACCGGAGTCCATAGAGGAGATCAAGGGGATCTCGACCGCCTCACGAAGCCTCCCGGCAACTGTGTCGTCGACCATTTCCCGCAGCCGTTCAATCTCGCTCTCTGCCGACTCGTCGCAGGCGTCGCAGCCACAGTTTGGGAAAGGCTCGATGTACCATCGTCCCAACCGGAGCCGAAGACCCGGAAATGCAGTAAACACGACCGCGATTGGAGGGGCGTCAGCGTCTCTCGGGGTAAGTATCACATCAGCACGCGCAAGGTCCAGCCCCCTTTCCAGTTTCTCGTCGAGACCGAATCCTTCTGCACGCTCGACTTCGAAGTCACTCTCCAGCCGGTAGATGATGGCCAGCATCGCGGTATGTAACGGGCGAAAGCGTTCGGGGTTGGTCATGCGGCCATATGCCGGGTCCGTAGGTGAGTTGTCAACTCTTCCATATGCGGACCATCCAGGGGTTTCTCTCCGATCCAAGTAGGTGAAGCGCGGCCATAGACGCACTTTGAGTTTATTCATCCATGACATGTTCAGCCTCCATACTCGGCCGTCTCGTCAGCGGGACAGGCTTCGATGTCCTCTATTTCGCCGGCATACTGGTTGTAGCCGAGTCCCCGAACGTGAGGGTTGTTCTCGTTGATCCAGCGGCAGATGTTGCTCTCGCCCCGGGCCGCGCCGCCGTTGAAGTGCGAGCTGCCGTTGTGCAGCTCCGCGATGTGCTGCGCCAGCTCCGGCCGGCCGTTCTGCTTTTGGGCGGTTCTTTGCCCCTGTTTGCCCTACGAAACCAGCCAGCGGGCGGCCTGGCCGGCGTCCTCGTTTCTGGTATACCTGGCCGGCATGGCCGGCGATTTCCAGCGGCCCTGGCGCTGCACCGCGGGCAGGGGCGCGCCTGCCCGGACCATGCGCTGCGCCATGCCGACGCGACCCGAGTGGCCGCTGTAAGGGCCGACGAGGCCGGCCTGGTCGCAGGCCTGGCGGATGCGCTTTGCGATCTGCGCCGCGCTGAGACGGAAGATGAGCACCCTGTTCTCGAACGGCTTGATGTCGGGCCCCGTGGTCCTGGCGGGCCGCATCAGGCCGAACTCGGGGGTGCCTCTGTCGAGGGCCTCCTGCATCATGCGCAGGTCACGCAAATAGGCGGTCGCAAAGGGCGTGATGTAGACCACCTGCTCGTCGTGGCCCTTCGAAGGCGCGATGCGCAGCCGTCCGCTGCCGTCGTCCCACTCGGTGAAGTCGGACCATTCCAGCCTGGCGGCTTCGGAGCGGCGCAGGCCGGCGTCCGACGCCAGGTGGCAGAGGGTGACGTCGACCTGGGCGCGCAGCTGCACCTCGAGGCGCTCCTCCCAGCGGCCCAGGCGGCCGCGGCGCGGCTGGAGCGCGGTCGCGCGGATGCGCGCCAGCTCGTGCGCGCCCAGCGCGGCGGCCTGGCGGGGAGAGGGCGCGTTTCTACGCAGGCGGCTGAGACAGTGCCCGACCATTGGATCGCGCGCGGTCAGCGGCTGTCCCGCGGCGCGCTGCCAGAAGGTGAGGGCGGAGACGACGATCGGGAGGCCGTTTACGCGGCCGGCCGCGGCCTCCGCTTCGAGGAAGTCGCAGAGCAGATCCGGGCCGGACGCGGCGCCGGACGCGTGCTGATCGGTCCAGCGGCGCAGCTTGCGCAGGGCGCTCTGGTAGCGGCGCCGGCTGGAAGGGGCGAGGGCTGCCCAGGCCTCGCGTTCGCGGCGCGTTCGGTCGTTTGTCTGCATAGACGCGAGAATTGTTCTTCTCGCGTCTGTAAGCGGATTTTCAGCCATTCGGGGCCTCCTCAACTGAGTTTTCCAGCGCCGCGGCCAGCCGCCGCGGCGGGAGGGTCGAGCGTCACCGTCCGCGTCGATTTCCAGTGCCCCGCGCCCTGATCGCGTGCGCCGGCCGATGCCATACCGCGGGCCATGCCCACGCGCCCGCAAAAGCAGTTGCCGGGACCGAGGTGTTGTCAGCGCCGCCAGCCACACTTTGCCCGATACCCTACTCTAGCGCGCAGTTGGGAACAGGAGTAAACGTAACGCCGCGGAGGTGGCGCCGGCCCAAGTCGAAAGCGCGACCAGGCAACGGCGGGCGCGAATATGGACTACAGGACGGAATCTGGCGCAATCGACCTGAGGGAGCGCACGGAGGCCGGCGCCGAGCACGACTGGCTGGCAGTGCGCGTTTACAACAGGGCCGCGCATGATGTGCAGGTTGTCACCGGTCCATATGGTGCGGTTGGTGATATTCATCTACTTGTCCCCAGCAGAAGGGTGGGGATAGAGTTCAAATACGCGATTGTACCCTTCGCCCTCATAATATATGCACCAACAAAGACCTCGCCCTTCCAATTTCATCTGTGCTTTTTTCAGTTCACTTTGACTGCGCGTTTCAGTGTACGTATTTTCGATTCTGGCTCCTTGAATATCAAAAAACGAGACGTTATGTTTCTGCATATTGGCAATACTTGTATCTCGTCTCCATACCCACCTTCTTTGGTCCGCTGTCATGACAGACTCTAAGCCTGATTCCGTGCTGCCATTTTGCCTTGGGCCACCCTGTAGTGCCTCCAATTTTTTGATCGTGCTGCGTTTTCGTACGACGAAAGGAAAACGACGGCGAATTGAGAAATAACCCACAAGTATAGTGACAACCGCAGCAACGAGGAAAACAACCTCGCTTGCATTATCCAGCATAGCTTTCTCCTGTCCCATGTGGCGTGGACCCTCCCCCGGTCCACATGGTGCGGTTGGGCCAGTTGGGTGGGGTCATGGGGCGATTACGGTGCGAAACCAAAGCCTTTTTGGGGGTTCAGCAAGTCTGACACATTCTCTTCGCCAGAAGTTTCGGATCGCTCTATTTTGGTCAGAAACAGGTTGACAAAATAGGGCACCCTGTCTTTGCAAATTATCTCTATCTCCCGCTCTTGCAAGATGTCTTGCAGCCCCATGGATTTTACTGCTTCACGAAGGTATTCATTTTGGTTGCTCACATCCCTGGCGAATTCTATTGCTGTTTCTATGCTGCCTTTATCCATCAGGCAGGTTAGACCAGAAGCTGAAATCATCTGATAGGTCAAGGATCCAATTGCGAGTGTTATAATGCGCTCTCTGTAATCGGCTACTTGCTTAGACCTTGCGTCGTGGTCCTTTCGAATGGCATCAAGAATTTCGTCTAGCGATTTTGTGTCCACCTTCTGTCTCCTTTGTGCGTCTATGGTTCTCTGTGGTGGCAACCGTGCATCTGGGGAGCGGTTCTGTGCAAAGTCTCTAAGTAACCCGAGTTCGGAGTTAGATTAGGGCCGGCAAGAAGGCCATATCTTTGTCAGAGAGATGGAGAGATGGCTTCTTGGGTTGCCAAGTGTAGGCGATCAGCC
>JAPOVP010000122.1 GCA_026708085.1 Caldilineaceae bacterium | reverse complement strand
TATGGGCAGGCCTTGTGCCTGCCCGCCGCCCCTGGCGCAAGAAACAGTATGGGCAGGCCTTGTGCCTGCCCAGCACCCCTGAGGAACGGCAAATCATTCTTGCACGGCCTCTCTACACCGGAACCGGGACGCTCCTGCCGAGGAGTGATTAAACGGGGAAAAGGTCCATGCACGAACGCATGAACCTTCCGCGCATGAACGCCAATACAGTTCAATCGGTCTTCATTCTCTCAGGCACCGCAGCCGCCGCCAGCTCAATCAAAGACAAGCACCGAACGCGCCACCTTGCCCGCCTTCATGTCCGCGAACGCCTCGTTTATCTCATCCAGCGGCCGGTACCGCGAAATCAGTTCATCCAGCTTGATCTTGCCCTGCTTGTACAGGTCCAGAATCCACAAAAAATCAACCCGCGGCCGCGCCGCGCCGTGAAATGCCCCCATCAGCGTCCTGTCCTCCAGCAGATGCCAGCCATCCACCGAGACATCCTGCCCAGTCGGCTGCACGCCCACCACAACCGCCGTACCAGTCATCCGCACCGAATCGATCGCCTGCCTTACAATCGCCGGAAAACCGACCACCTCAAACGCGTAGTCCGCGCCCCCGCCAGTGATCTCGATGATCCGCTGAACGGGGTCCTCCTTGGCGCTGTTCACAAAATGCGTCGCCCCCATCTGCTCCGCCAGCTCCAACTTGTAGTCCACCGTATCCACCGCAATTATCTTCCCCGCCGACGCCAGCACGCCGCCCTGGATCACGTTCAGCCCCACTCCCCCGCAGCCAAACACCGCCATCGACGCCCCGGTCTCCACCTGCGCCCGGTTCACCACCGCCCCGATCCCCGTGATCACCCCGCAGCTGATCAGACAAGCCTGCTCCAGCTGCGTGTCATCCGGCACCTTCACACAGGCGTCCGCCAGCGCTAGCGTCTGCTCCACGAAAGTCGGCCGTATGTGATAGATCGGCTCACCATCCTGCTTATACCGGCTCATCTCCTCCATCGGGTGCGTTTCACACAGCGCCGGCCGCCCGTTCGTGCAGTTCCGGCAGCTCCCGCACATCGCATCCAGCGAGAGTATGATCTTGTCTCCCGGCGCAAAATCCCGAACGCCCTCACCCACCGCCCTCACTACGCCCGCCCCCTCATGTCCCAGCAGCCACGGCAACCGCCGCGGCGTCCGGTGGTCCGTAACATAGTGGTAATCGCTGTGGCAAACACCGGCCCCCACAATTTCCAACAACACCTCCCCAAACGCCGGCTCTTCCAGCTCAACCTCCTTCACCGCCACCGGCGCATGCGCCTCATACATGATCGCAGCCTTCATCGCAAATCTCCTTCAGAATCTGCACTTCTGCCGTTTGTCCCGGAGTCAACCCTCGTGCCCGAAACCTACTACGAAATCCACAATGAGTAAAGCCAGCCAAATCGACCCCCACCTCTCGATAGGGGCCGACCTTTCCCACGGAAGACCCGTAGAGGCGCCCCTTGTGGGTGCCCGGTCCCCCTCCTCCTGCGCCGGCAACCGGTTAGCCCACGGAAGTCCCGTAGGGGCACCCCTTGTGGGTGCCCGTTCCCCCTCACCTGCGCCGGCAACCGGTTAACCCTCGGACATCCCGTAGGGGCACCCCTTGTGGGTGCCCAAACCCCACTCTGCCTTCATCAGGAGGGGTAACCCGCATCTGCCCGCAGAAAATGCCCCAAAACCAGTCTCCCCAGCCCGGCCAATCCGCTGGCACCAACGACTCCCTCCGTGTTAAAATACGCCCCGTGAAGCCTCTCTGGCTAGGAATGGTTTCCAGCGCCAACCAACACAGGAACTCTGGGGACGGCACCGGTAACGGTTCCGTCGCATGAGGAGAAAACATGCGGTCAAGAGAGATTTTGCAGCCACACCCACAAGACGTACGGAATGTCGGGCCGGGCCAGAGCCGTAACGGATCCCGGCAAGGAAAACCCTATCGCATTGGCGGCCCTGCCCCCGATGAAGGGCGTCGCGTCACCAAAGAAGAGTACTTTGAAAGGTGGTACGAAAACCCCTACCCCGATATCGACGTTAGCTACGAATGGAATAACGGCATCCTGGAGGCCAAACCCTTGCCCAATCGCCCCCAATTGGACCTCTACAACTGGTTTCTTACCCTCCTGCAAAGGAACATCGAGACCTTCCCGCACGCCGCCTTGATCAATCTGGAAACCGGTTTCGAGTTGAAAATGCCCGACCCGAATGAACCTTCCGGACATAGGGAAGCCGTGCGCAAACCCGACGTCGGCGTAATCCTCGATACGAACCCAACGCCTTGGGGCCGCATCGAACAGCGTCATTACGAAGGCACCTGCGACCTTGTCGTCGAGGCTGTCTCCGATTCTACCAGGGCCGAACTCTTGCGCGACACCGAGGAAAAAAGAATTGACTACGCGCTCGCAGGCGTGAGAGAATACTTCATTCTCGACCCCTCAGACGAGCACATGAGCTTCTTTCGCCTTGCCCAGGAGGGTCGCTATCAGGTCATTCAACCGGATGAGGAAGGCGTGATTCGCTCAGCAGTCATGGAAGGCCTGCAGTTCCGGCTGGAGGACCTGCACCGTAAGCCTGGCCTTGAGGAGCTGGCACTGGACCCTGTGTACAGCGGCTATGTACTTCCCGGCTATCACGTCTTGGCGGCCAAGGCCGAGAGCGAAACCCAACGCGCCGACCGGGAGGCCCAACGCGCCGAACAGGAGGCCAAACGCGCCGAACATGAAGCCATGGCCCGCCGGCAAGCAGAGGATCGAGCCGTAGCAAATGAAAACCAATTGCGCGAATTGAGGGCAGAACTGGAGAAGCTCCGCAAGAGAGATTCTTAAATCCTCTGAATTTCGTCCCTGTCCTTCAGCGCAATTTTTTCTGGGGTCCCCGCCGGAACACTTTACCTGACACTACGTCTGGCAAGAGTTCACGCCGCCTAACCCTCACGTCTAACCCTCGAAAAGGAGCCAACATGGGCATCAGCCTCGGCATCGTCGGCCTCGGATCATTCGGCAGTTCCTTCGCCAATCTCTTCATGAGCCACCCCCTCGTTGACCGCATCGCCCTCTGCGACCGCGAACTCGACCGCATCGCCCGTTTCGCCGAGCTCGACCACTGGCAGGCCAAGTTTCACCCTCGCGACGCCTACGCCTCCCTCGACGAAATCTGCGCCAGCGACATCGACGCCATCGCCCTCTTCACCCAGCCCTGGCTCCACGCCCCTCAGGCCGTCCAGGCCCTGGAAGCCGGCAAGCATGTCTACAGCGCCGTACCTATCGCCATGTTGCCCGACGGCGACGAAATCCTCGACTGGTGCGCCCGCCTCGTCGAAACAGTGGAACGCACCGGCCAGTCCTACATGCTGGGCGAAACGACCTTCTACCGACCTGAGGCAATCTACTGCAGACGCCGCAACCAAGAAGGCGCCTTCGGTGACTTCGTCTACAGCGAAGGCGAGTACTACCACGACGTCGACAGCCCCAGCAGCAACCTGCGCCTCGTCCAGGAACACAGACTGGCCGGCCAGGCCGGTCAGGAATGGATTGCAGCCAGGGACGACTACATTCGCAGAGGAATCCTCACCGGCCCCATGCACTATCCCACCCACTCCACCAGCGGCCCCATGAGCGTGATGAACGCTCGCGCCCTCAAAGTCTGCGCCTGGGGCTACGCCAACCGCACCGACGATACCTACTTCAACGACCAGGGCTACGCCTTCAGCAACGAGACCGCCCTCTTCCAAATGAGCAACGGCTCAACCATGCGCATCTGCGAACTCCGCGAGATCGGCCTCCACAACCGCGAGACCTTCCGCATCTACGGCACCCAGGGCAGCTTCGAAAACGACCACTGGTGCGACAAAGAGAGCCGTACGCCCCTCACCGCAGAAGAGATGCGCCACCTTCTTCCCCCTGAAGTCGAAGACGCCTTCCGCGCCGTCAGCCGCACCTCCGAAGTCTACGGCGGCCACGGCGGCTCCCACCCCTTCCTGGTCCACGAATTCGTCGAAGCCGTTCACCAGGGACGCCAGCCAGCCATCCACGTCTGGTCTGCCGTACGCTACATGGCAGCCGGCGTCATCGCCCACAAGTCCGCACTGAAGGACGGGGAGATTCTGTCCGTACCCGACTGGGGAGACGGGCCCGGCGCCTGATCGCCCGCCTTCACACCAGATTCACAAGCCAGCCCCGATGGAGGACCCACTCGTCCTCCACCGGTTCCCACCGTAGCTCGAAGGAATTCTGCCCCTGCGTCTGCACCAGGAAACAGCGCCAGCGTACGCCGTCTACCGCCTCGACCCACTGTCGGCCCGAGGCGATGACGAAATGCGTCTTGCCCTGCCATTCGAACGACTTGGGCGCAATCTTACCTGCCGGCAGCGCACGCACCGCCACGCGTACGGGCTCGTCAATCGCTACCTCTTGACCCATCAATCAGCCTTGTCCGTCGCATAGGATAGCAGCATCTCCAACGCACACTGTGCGCTCAGCAGCTTGTTCCCACGCCGGTCTGCCTGCCACACCGCATCCTCCGCCCGGCTCGTGCCGTCCCTTGCCGCGAGATGCAGGTAAACCAACCCCATCGGCTTCTCAACAGTCCCCCCAGGGCCCGCCACACCCGTGATTGACACCGCCACCTCCGCACTGTACTCTCGCAACGCACCGAATGCCATCTGCCTCGCCACAGTCGCGTTGACGGCCCCTTCGCGCAACAGGACCTCCCCGTCTACCCCCAGCAGCCTCTCTTTGGCCGCATAACTGTAGACTCCCGCGCTCCCCAGAAACCAGTCCGAACTGCCCGGTATCTCCGTGATCAAATGACCGACCAGCCCGCCCGTGCAGCTCTCCGCCACCGCCACCGTCAGCCCCGCCCGCTTGAGCGCGTAACCTGTCTCCCTCGCCAGCCCCGTCAGGGCCAGTTCGTCCTTGGGTTCAGTATTCTGATTCGCCATATATCCCCTGTTAAGTTCTGAATGTCCGGCTGACCCCAGAAGGTCCCATCAAGGGCACGGCCTACCGCTTCAGCCACCATTATAATCTCCCCTGATTCAGCCCGGCAACTGTTTACCTCAACTCCAATCTGACCTCTTTCTAACTCCCTCCCACCCTGCAACCTCCGGTAGGGGCAGGCCTTGTGCCTGCCCTGCCCCTTACTCGTCACCCTCCCCGTCCCACCCTGCAACCTTCGGCAGGGGCAGGCCTTGTGCCTGCCCTGCCCCTTACTCGTCACCCTCCCCGTCCCACC
>JAPOVP010000120.1 GCA_026708085.1 Caldilineaceae bacterium | reverse complement strand
CTCCTGGTCTAATTGCTTCAATTGCTCTCGGTCCAGCTGTTCCAGTTTGCTCATGATTCTTACTCTACATCATCCAAGAGCAATCGCACATTAGCTCTTTCTCGTTACTTAAGGCTTAGTAGTTACGTTTTCAGTTTCTAGTTTTTAGTGACGGCGTCTCTTGGAGTTGGGTACGGGTTGGGACGGCCGGAGCCGAGGGTTGTGAGCGGCGGGTAAGTGGGGTTGCGATGGGTAGGGAGAAGCCGAAGGGGTTGTACCTGTTGGGGGAGAGCGCGTTTGCCCGTATATACGGGGAAGACACGCGCCGAGATATAGAAGGGCAGGTGGAGATTGTCGGGCCGTTGCAGACGCCGGAGTCGATCGCGGGGGACGCTTCGGCGCTGGCGGATGTCTCGCTGATCTTTTCCGGCTGGGGCATGGGGCGCGTGGACAAGGACTTCCTTGACGCGGCGCCCAACCTGGAGGCGATCTTTTACGCTGCGGGCACGGTCCGATACTTTGTGACCGACGCTCTGTGGGAGCGGGGCGTGCGCCTGACCAGCGGTTATGGCGCTAATGCCGAAATTGTGGCGCCGTACACGCTGGCGCAGATCATCCTCAGCCTGAAACGTGTCTGGCATTTCGCCAACAAACTCCGCCAAGAAGGAACCTACAATTCATTTGATAAGGAGCCGCTTCCCGGCCTCTACACCGGCGTCGTCGGCCTGATCTCGCTGGGGCAGGTCGGGCTCCGGGTGGCGCGTCTACTGCAGGAGACGCTGCCGGCGGTGCGCGTTCTGGCTTACGACCCGTTTCTGACGCCAGTTTTGGCCGCGGAGCTGGGCGTGGAGCCGGTCGGGTTGGAGGAGCTGTTCAGGAGCTGTGACGTGGTCTCGCTGCATACGCCGTGGCTGCCGGAAACGGTCGGCATGATTACCGGCGCGCACCTGGCCTCGATGAGTGAGGGCGCCGCTTTTATCAACACGGCGCGTGGGGCAGTCGTGAACGAGCCGGAGATGATCGCGGTGCTGCAGCAGCGGCCGGATTTGTATGCCTTGCTGGATGTCACGCACCCGGAGCCGCCGGCCGCGGGGTCGCCTCTCTACGGCCTGCCCAACGTGCTTCTCACTCCCCATATCGCCGGTGCGCACAACACCGAATGCCTGCTGATGGGCCGTACGATGGTGACCGAGCTGGCCCGCTACCTGGCGGGTGAACGCATGGAATACGAGGTCACGCAAGAGATGCTGCCGCTGCTGGCCTGATGCGGACCATCTTCTGGCCGCCCGAGCATTTTGCCCGCGCAGTCTCCGCCCCCGACAGGATCACCTATGTTTTTGCCCGGACTCGTCTCCATAACTTTTCGCCAGCTCTCTGTGGAGGAGATCATCGCCCTGGTGACCCAGGCCGGTCTGGCCGCGGTCGAGTGGGGCGGGGATATTCACGTTCCGCACGGGGATGAGGCGCAGGCGCGGGCCGTCGCTCGCATGGCCGCTGACGCTGGTCTGGACGCGGCGGCCTATGGCTCCTACTACCGCGTCGGGCACCCTGAAACGGGCCCGTTCGAAGCGGTGCTGGCCTCGGCGGTGGCGCTGGGCGCGCCGCAGATACGCGTATGGCCCGGAAACCAGGGCAGCGACGAGGCGGACGAGGCCTACTTTCAAGCGGTGGTAGAGGACAGCCGCCGCATCGCCGACCTGGCCCAGGCCGAGGAGATTGGCATCGTCTACGAGTTCCACGGCAATACGCTCACCGACACGAACGCGGCGGCCGTGCGTCTCCTGCAGAGCGTAGACCATGCCAATGTGCGCTCGCTGTGGCAGCCGCCGCGCTTCGCCGCGCGGGCCGACAACCTCGCCGGATTGGAGATGGTGGGGCCCTGGCTGGAACATCTGCATGTCTTCCATTGGCATCTGCAGACGGGCGAGCGCCGTCCGCTGGCAGAGGGCGAGGATCTGTGGCGGGACTATCTGGCTGAGGCGGGGGACCCCGAGCGCACGCGTTATGCGCTGCTGGAGTTCGTGGAGGATGACGCGCCGGAGGCTTTCCTGCGCGATGCGGCGACGCTGCTGCGGTGGGTCAGCGACTGTCCCGCCGCGAGCAACTGACTACGGTCCTCTGACCGCGACCCATGGCCCAAGTCCGCCAGCAGACCCCTACGGACCCGGATGGTTCTGACGCTGTCCTTGCGCTCATGGTCCGCCCCTGGGCGCCGGCCGCGGTCAGTCAGCATGTGCGGCTGGTGCTGGGGGATGCTGAGTGTGCGGCGACTGACGCGGTCTGGGTGGAGATCGGCTATGGGCTGGAGGGCGCGCCGCTGACCTATCTGCGGCATATTCTGCAGGTTGACGGTTGGCGCTTAGCTGAAGGCATCGAACAGCTGCTCAGCGGCGAGACCCCCTACGCAACCTGGCGCAGCGGTTGCCCGCCGGCGTTGCTGATGGCGCGCGCCGGGGACGCCGACGCGCAGGGCAATCCGACTTATCAGCTGACTCTTCAATTGACCGTCAGCGGGCTGACCGACGGCGGTCCCCGGGACGGTTCAGCCATCACTTTTGCTTTGGATCGGATCAGCGGCGCGGCGCTTCTGCGTTTCGGCGAGGCGTTCGACCAGGAGTTGCGGCAGGCGCTGGAATACCAATTGCCAGCCACCACCCCGACGGCTCCAGCGACGCCGCCGTACGGCCTGGAGGTGAATACGTTCAGCAGCCGCGTCAACGCGGCGGCCTACGACGCGCTCGGCACCGACTACAGCCATGACTATCTGGCCGAACCGTTTTTTCGCGAGGCGTTCGAGGACTGGCTGGCGATGTTACCCGCCGGCGGCCGCACCCTGGAGATCGGTTGCGGGCACGGCATACCGATCGCGGCTACACTGGCAGCCGCGGGACAGCGCGTAACCGGTATCGACCCGTCGGCGCAGATGATCGCCGAGGCCTGCCAAGCTGTGCCGGGGCATGATTTTCGTCAGCTGGCGCTGGTGGAGTTGGAGGAAGCGGACGCCTTTGACGGGGCCTGCTGCTTCTTTTCGCTGCTATGTATGGACCCGATCGAACTGCGGATTGGTTTGGCGCGGCTGCAAAGGGCGCTGAAAGCGGGTGCGCCGCTGCTGATTGTCTCTGGTGTGCCGGACCTGTTTACGCGTACGTCACCGCTGCGCAGCGTACAGGGCCGGACCACGTGGGAGTGGCCGTACGATCACGAGGACATGGCCGCCGTTCTGACTGCGGGCGGGCAGTGGGAGGTCGGGACGGAGGCGCTGCGGTGTTACGATACGGATACGCTTAAGCAGATTGAGGCAGCTTCGCTGGACCAGCTGGCGGCTGATCCCCGTTATCTGCCCGGGGCTGAGATGTCCGATCCGCTGGAGTTTGCGACGGGGAAGCGGGTTGTTAAGGGGGTTTATGCGCTGGTCGCGCGCAGGATGGCGGTGGGTATTGGATAGCGGAAAGGTCGGGTCTACTGGGTTGGGCGCGGAGCAGTCTGCTATGGATCTGGTGGAGCAACCACCCGTACGTTCTGAGCATTGGTCGCAGTTACCAAAGGCCCGTATACCCACCCGGTTCGGTTCCCATAGCTGATCTGCCACCAGTCGCCAAGTCCAGGGCTTTTCCCGGTGATGACGTACCATTCGCCGGGCGCGGCCGTTCCTATGACAGCATAACTGGTGCTTGGGCCTTCCCTCACGTTCATTAGAGTGTCTATCGTCACCCAAGGCGTCATAGATGTCAGTGTAGCTGTAGGGGGAGCTTGGTCCACAGAGACAACGTACCCGGCTGGCGCGTTCCATCCTGGGTGTACGTTTGCTACTCCTACGATGTATTCCCCTGTATAAGGCGCCTGGAAGACGATTCTTGCATCCAGTCCGAACAGACCTCCACCGCTGTTCTCATCGCTAATCCAAACCTCTAACGTCTCTCCCTGATAACCCCATACAGTGAGTTGGATGTCGGCCAAGATTGACCGCGCCATAACCTCGACCGTCTCATTTTGCCGCAGATCCAGGTAAAGGTAATCTTCGTTCGTTGGGAAATCAATATTGCCGAGGAAGGTCTGTCCAACCTGAATCTGTCCGCCTCTATCTGGGTCATTGAACTGCACAAGTCGGTGGCTTGCTGCCAAACTAATCTCATTTGAGATTTGCCACGGGATCAGAAAGAACGGTCCATCTCCTCTCAAAACAGCGGAAAATGAATTGGTCTCGGCATCTGCGATTACGTTGCCATAGATGTCGACGATCTGGACCCTGACATCGTCCGCACCGTGAAATCCGATTTCGATTGCTGTTCCGGCCGGTTCGTTGATTATGTAGGCCTCCCCGTAAGTCCACGGTGTCAATCTGTGACGGAAAGAGCCACCCTCATAATTGAGTTCTCTCTTGCCAAGGCCGGAAGGATCATCACCCCCGATCAGTTTACGGATACGCGGCAAAAGGTCGACAGATGAGGCGGCAAGTCCAAATTGTCCCTCGATGATCTTGAATCCACTGATACCGATTACTTCGCCCATATCAGATACAAGCGCCCCACCACTTTGTCCTCCCGCGATCGAAGCATCAGTCTGGAGATAGGTGATACCTCCAGGATCCCACTCTCGCAGGCGTGACAAGATTCCTCGAGCCATTGTCGCTTTCGGATAGGCTTCAACCTCGCCGGGATAGCCGATCAGGTACACTTCGGAGCCAATAGAAAGGTTCTCTCCGTCGAGCATAGACACGGGATCTGCGGGGGCCAAGATTGGGCCAAGTACGGCCAAGTCCACCAACAGGTCCCAGCCTACTACTGGCACGTTCCAGTAATCAGTACCATCCGGAAACACGACGCGAACGGCGTTGAACGGCCAGACAACATGGGCATTCGTCACCAGGTATCCCCCTTCGATAAGCACGCCGCTGCCACTGCCAGCACCCGTTTGAATGTAGGCGATTGCGGGCGAGACCATTTCGAAGATTCGGGCGGAGGAGACCCGCTCTGTGGTTGTCGCAGATGTCGATGTTATCGAAGTGGTCGCAGTTGTGGCAGTTGTGGCGAAGCAGAACGGCAACTCAAGATCCTCGAAGTCATTGCCCTCAACATTTTCCAATACAGGTGGGACACACCCTTCTAAGCGGTTGCCGGAGAGAAAGAGCTGTTCAAGATTGACGAGGTTACCCAATTCTGGTGGGATATCTCCGCTCAGGTTGTTGTCTGCAAGGCCTAGCCCTGTCAGTTTTGCCAGGTTGCCCAATTCCGGGGGCACAGCCCCAGTTAACCGGTTGCCCCAGAGGCTCAACCCTAACAGCTTTGCGAGGTTGCCCATTTCTGAGGGAATTCCCCCACTCAATTGATTTAAATGAGGGGTATGCATAAAGTGGATTTGACATAATCGGCCAGTAAGGGTTCTTCTAT
>JAPOVP010000072.1 GCA_026708085.1 Caldilineaceae bacterium | reverse complement strand
ATGATGTCGCTCAACTGATGAAACTTTGTGCGTTCAACGCGAGGATCTTCCAAATCCTCAAAGTGCTCAACCAGTGATACGCCCGTTTTTTCCGCCATGAGTCCCCCCTTTGTCTAGTGAAAGGACTCTCAATCGAATCAAATCGTATCGCTTACATCACCTAACCTATTTCTCAACCCAATTCAGATGCAATTGCCCTGCAGTAGGGATTCACTATCATTCAGACCGTGGCGCGGAAGACGCAAAATGTTGCGACAGCGAACGGACCTGCGAGGACGCGCAAGAAATGGTGAACGGTGATTGGGGACAGGGCGCGGCGGATTGGAGAGGTTTGGAGCGGCAGGTGTGAAGCAGTTGGCAGGCAAGCAAGAGATCAGAAGGCGAAGAGCTCAGAAACGGGAAGGGCGAAACCAGTCAGCGGACCGGTGCCTGCCAGGGTGTCGCCGCTGCGCAGAGCGATGCGCTGCGAAGCGGTACGGTAGACGAAGACGGTCTCCTCGTCAGGGTCGACGATCCAGAGTGTATCAACTCCGATTGAGAAGTAGTCATCGATCTTCTGGCGCATCTCCGACCAGCGGTCGCTGGGGGACAGAATCTCCGCAATCAGATCGGGCGCGACTTCGCTGAAACCGGTTGATGGTCCATCAGGAAGTCTCTCTTTAGACCAGAAGGCGAGATCAGCTCCGCGTATACGGTCTGGATTGTGTCGGATGTAAATGCCAACCTCTCCACCCGATATCCAACCGGTTTGTGCGTCCTGAATGAATCTATACAAGAAGAACGTGAGTCTGGATTCAAGATAGCCATGAACCTCACCTGCTGGACTCATTCTAACGATTTCTCCATCAATGAGTTCGCAAGGTCCTATGTCACCCATTGCCTGAAGTTCGGCGGCGGTTACGAGTCTAGTTTTAGTTTCTGTTGGTTGCGCTGGCATCAGTCTGGTCCGTGTTTCCCCATTGTGCGCGTGTTTCCCCTACTGCGCCCCAAAACCATCGGAAAAAGAACCGTCAGTCTTCGACATGCAGTATAGCACACCTCGCGACGGGCGCGACACAGGTGTCTTGACAGGGCATACGCATCCTATTGGGAGAGAACTTTGAGGAGATAGTCAGTTTTCCAACCGGCACGTTTACGTTTGGCAGCCATACCGATTTTGGCACTTTTCTCTCGGGGTAGGAGGTTGAGAGCCAGACGGCGCAAGATGGCCAGGTTGTGCTGGGCATGGCCCTGATCGATTGACACAATGCAACCAGAAAGCTCCAACATCTCCAGAAGTTCAGGGATTGCCGTGATCTCGTTGCCGTCTGCCGCCACCTCGGTCTGCGCCAGAACGAGCCGACTCGTCGTTGCCCAGGCACTGACTAAGTGCAGCGGTCCCGCTTCTGCCTGCGCTCATGCGAACGACGAACCGTCTTCTCATCTATGGCCAGCAGCTATCCCTGCGTCAATTGCCGTTTGCGGCATTGACACATTCATTTTGGGCGCGTAGGATGCATTCCTGTGCAGGGCGGCGGACTGTTGGGAGAAAGGCCATGTGCTCGTTCGAGATTGGGGACACGATATATCACAATCCTCTTGGCGAGGAATCGGACGCGTCCGGTTTTCGGCTGGAGGGAGAGGCGCGCGTCAGTTTTTCCAACGGGCGGCTGCGAATGGAGAATTTGCGCGATCCGGCAGAGGGGCAGAGATCCAACTTTGTGTTCTGGTGTCCGGAGACGTTTCCGGCGGACGTGAGCATCGGGTGGGAGTTCTGGCCGGTGCAGGAGCCGGGGTTGTGCATTCTGTTTTTTGCGGCGACGGGACGAAACGGGGAGGGCCTGTTCGATCCGTCGTTGACGGCGCGGACTGGGGAGTACAAGCAGTACCATCACGGGGATATCAATGCGCTGCACGTATCTTATTTCCGGCGAAGATGGCCGGAGGAGCGCGCTTTTCACACTTGTAATTTGCGTAAGAGCTACGGGTTCCATATGGTGGCGCAGGGCGCGGACCCGATTCCGCCGGTGGTGGATGCGACGCCTCCTTACCGGATTCAGGTGGTCAAGTGCGGGGCGGTGGTTGCGTTTTCGATCAACGAGTTGCCGATTTTCAGTTGGCGCGATGACGGCGTCAGCTACGGGCCAGTGTTGGGGGGCGGGAAGATTGGGTTCCGGCAGATGGCGCCGCTGGTGGGTGAGTATGCGAATCTGGTAGTGCGAAGGGCAGTGGTTAGTGGTTAGTGGTCAGTGGTCAGTGGTCAGTGAAGAAGTGTTGAACCGATTTTTGTTAGAGATAAAGGGAGCAGAAGGTATGGGTGAGAGTAAAGGGCGGGTGGTTTTCGCCGAGAGTTTTGATGGGGAGTTGGACTCGGAGTGGTTCTGGATTCGGGAGAATGCGGACAGGTGGCGGATTCGGGATGGGGGGTTGGAGATCGTGGTGGAGCCGGGGGTGGCGGGGACGGTGCGGAATGCGCTGGTGCGGCCGGCGCCGGACCGCGGCTCGGGTGTGTACGCAATCGAGGTGACGGTCTTCAACCATACTGTGCCGACGCAGCAGTATGAGCAGGCAGGTATCACGTGGTACCAGGACGGGGAGCCTGTTTTCAAGGAGGTCAAGGAGCTGGTGGACGGGGAGGTTTTCATCATACCCGGCACCAAGGTGATGCCGACACAGAGTGTGCGGCTGCGGTTGATGGTGGATGCTGAGACGTGGGAGGCACAGTACCGTCCGGAGGGGGCGACTGAGTTCAGGACGGCGGCGACGGGAGAGTTGCCGCCGGGGGTTAATGAGCAGGTCAGTATCCAGTGCTATAACGGGCCGCCTGATGCGGAGCATTGGATCCGGTTTGAGGATTTCCGAATTATACGCCTTTGACGGAGTTGCGGCGCGGACCGGTGCTTCAGGTGGTATGGGGGAATGGCGCAGGTTCAGTCCGGGGGTTGGAGTTGCAGCTCCTGGCCGGCGAGGTAGCGCTGGGGGTGTGACAGGGGTTGGCCGGGCAGGTAGAGGGTTACATCGCCGGCGCCGTGGACGCGCCAGTTGGGGGCTGAACGGTCGCTGATCATGGCAGTTTCTTCGTCGATGCCGATCAGTATTGCGGTGGGCAGGAGGTCGCGCAGGCGGTCTGCCCAGCCCTGTCCGAATGTGTTGTGATGGGGGAGGACGATGGCGTCGGGGATGAGTCCGAGGCCGGCTGTCGTGCCCTGGCCGTGTGGGTCGTTGAGATATTGGCAGAGTACCATGGCGCCGGCGCTGCTTCCGGCCAGGACGGCGCCGGCGTCGAGGGCTGCGAGCATGGCGGTCCAGGCGGGGGTGTCGCGGAGGGTTTCGCAGAGGTAGCCGGGGAACCCTCCCAATAGATAGATCAGTTTTGCCTCTCTGATTTGTTCCACAACGGTAGCGTCAGCAGCTGAATTGCGGTCGACCAGGGGGACGACCCGGACATTGGTCGCTCCCAGGCTGGTGAACCAGCGGCGGCCGTTTTCGCCGGCGCGGCGGTGGTTGTTGTCGGGTGCGGCGGCGGTGGGGATGATGGCGATGGGGGCGTCGGGGCCGCCGGCGAGTTTTAGGCTGCGGCGGTCGGGGGCGGCCATCTGGCCGCCGAATTCGGAGCCGCCGGCGAGGAGGAGGTGACCGGACATAACTGTGCTGATTTCCCCCATTGAATTCAGACCGGCATTTGCCGGGTTGGTATGTTTGCCGATTGAATCATGATATCAGTAAAACCGATCATTCCGCGAAGGCACGCGAAGGGCCGCGAAGAAGGTCAAGGGCGCAGCGAATGTCTTTGCGAGATTGCGCGGCCTCCGCCAGGGACTGTGTGCGATCTGGCTGGAATAGGGCTGACGGCGTGTTCATTGGGGTTCCTGTAGAGGTGCAATTCGAAACTGGGGTGGGAATAGTCTGGCGGCTTTTGGAAAGACGCAGGGGAGGCGCCAAGCCGGACATACTCGTGGGGTCCGTCAGTTGGGGGGGGGAGGCGAAGGCAGGCAAAGGGCCAACACCTACGGGGATTCGATGAGGCTGTCAAGACGTGGTCTGGCGAAACTCTTTCGGTTGGACACTTTGCTCGATCGTAGACACCAGGTCGATGAGGCATGTTGTAGGAGAGGGGGCGTTGCGGGGGCGGAGCCCCCGCACAAGGGAGGGCCGAATAGGCCCGACCGCCCGGAACTGCAGTGGTCAGTGGTCAGTGGTCAGTGGTTAGTGGTCAGTGGTTAGTGGTCAGTGGTTAGTGGTCAGTGGTCAGTGGTCAGAGGTCAGTGGTCAGTGGTCAGTGAAGGCTGGGATTTATGGACAGTTGGTGGCGCGGTGAATGGGCTTTTCCGACATTAGCCTTTTACGGCGCCGGCTGTGAGGCCTGAGACGATGTAGCGCTGCATGGCAAGGTAGAAGACGACGGGCAGGACGGAGAAGACGAGGCCGGCGGCCATGTATTGTTCGACGGGGGTCTGGGCGATGGCTTTGAGGGTGGAGAGGCCGACGGATGCGGGCATGAATTCGCCGCTGCTGAGCATGATGCCGGCGTAGAGGTATTCGTTCCAGGCGAAGAAGAAGGCGACGACGGCGACGGCGGCGAGGCCGGGGGCGGAGAGGGGCAGGACGATGCGCCAAAGGGCGCCCAGTTCGGTGCAGCCGTCGACGACGGAGGCGTCGAGGACTTCGTGGGGGACGTTGTCGAAGACGCCTTTGAGGATCCAGATGCAGATGGGGAGGATGAAGGCGGCGTCGATGAGGGCGAGGGATGGGATGCTGTTGAGCATGTTGAGACGGCGGTAGAGGATGTAGAGGGGGATGAGGATGAGGACTTCGGGCAGCATCTGGGTCACGAGCAGGAAGAGGCCGAAGAGGTTGCGGCCGGGCCAGCGCAGGTTGGAGAGGGCAAAGGCGCCGAGGACGGAGAGAGCCATGCAGAGGAGCATGGTCATGACGGCGATGAGGAAGGAGTTGCGGAGCCACTTGGCGATGGGGTGCTCGCTGAAGAGCTCGCCAAACTGATCGAAGTAGAGCTCCTGGGGCAGCAGCGGGGGCGGGAAGTGGAGGATGTACTTGCTGGGCTGGAAGGTGCTGATCATCATCCAGTAGACGGGGAAGACGATAATCAGGGAGACGACGGCCACGGTGACATAGAGCAGGGCGCTGTTTATGAGGCGCCGAACGGGAAGCCTGGGGGCGGCTGTGCGGGTGTCCTGTGCCTGGGCGACCATGTCAGGAGGACTCCTCGGCGCGGCGGACCTGCATGAGGATAAAGACGAGGGCGACAGCCAATGAGACGACGAAGCCGGCTACGCCGAGGGCGGTGGCATAGGAGTAGTCGTAGAAGCGGAAGGCGGTATTGAAGATGCGGATGACGATTGTTTCGGTTGTGCCTGAAGGGCCGCCGCCGGTCATGAGGAAGATGATGGTGAACTGTTTGAAGGAGAATATGGCGGCGAGGACGAC
>JAPOVP010000175.1 GCA_026708085.1 Caldilineaceae bacterium | reverse complement strand
GTGGTCGGTGGTCGGTGGTCGGTGGTCGGTGGTCGGTGGTCGGTGGTCGGTGGTCAGTGGTCAGTGGTCGGAGGTTGTGCCTGGGTTGCCGGAGACTGGAGCGGGACGGGTCTGGTTGCCAACAAAAGAAGGGTGACTGTATATGTCGTTTTGGGAGACACGTATGGGGCTGGTGGGTTTGACAAATTGGTGTGGGGGTCTATGATTCAGGCAGAGACTGGCAATCTGAAGCGAGAGGAGAGGTGCAATGAGTAACGCATGGCTGGAGAACCTGGTTACGGCGGAGGAAGAGCGTGAATTTGCCGAGAAGGGCTATATGGTCATAGAGGACGCCATTCCGCAGGAGTTGGTGGAAAGGGCAACCGAGGTTGTCGACCGTCTGACGGCCGACCAGAAGGAGAAGGAAGGCCTTGGACCGAAGGACGGGATCAACATTTTTGACTTTATTGGCAAGGATGACGTTTTCCTGGAGTTGCTGGATTATCCGACGACGTTTCCCAAGGTCTGGGGGATTTTGGGCTGGAATATCCAGCTCTATCATTCGCATACGATCATCACGCCGCCCAACGCGGTTTCGGGGCCGGGGCAGCAGGGGTTGAACTGGCACAGGGACAGCGGGCGGCTGAACAATGAGCTGGAGACGGACCCGCAGCCGCGCATTTCGCTGAAGGTGGCGTTTTTCCTGACGGACACGACTGAGCTGGGGCGGGCCAACCTATACGTGATTCCCGGCAGTCATATTCTGAACAAGCTGCCGGTTGATGAGGACAAGAAGCCCAAGGGCGGTATTGCGGTACGGGCAAAGCCGGGGGACGCGGTCTTTTTCGACCGGCGGATCTGGCACGCTTCGAGTCCGAATACTTCAGAAATGACGCGCAAGGTCCTTTTTTATGGGTACAGCTACAGGTGGCTACGGCCGCGTGACGATATGACGGTGGACCATGTGATGGGGCGGATTGACCCGATCAGACAGCAACTGCTGGGGGCGGCGCCATCGGGCTGGCATGGATACTCTTCGCCGAAGCCGGAGGACGTGCCGCTGCGGGCGTGGATGCAGGAGAAGGCGGGGGAGAACGGTGCGGATTGAGAATGTTGAGGCGATCAACCTGCTTCACCGTTATCCGGAGGAACACCGCTTTCAATATGGCGGCGGAATCTGCGACGCGCGTCTGACGACTCTGATATTGGTACATACGGAATGCGGCGCGGTGGGCATTGGTTCCGTTTACTCTTATCCTGCACTCGTGTATTTGATTGTACAGGAGCAACTGGCATCGGTCCTGGTCGGGGAGGATCCGACCGATGTCGAGGCGCTGTGGGGGAAGATGTACGCCTTGACGCGCTGGTACGGGCGCAAGGGGGCGGCTATGTCGGCGCTCGGGGGCGTGGATACGGCGCTCTGGGACTTAAGGGGCCAGGCCGAGGGAAAGCCAATATGGTCGCTCTTGGGAGGGGAGAACGATCGGTGCCCGGCGTATGCGAGCGGGCTGCTGTGGAAGGACGACGTCAAGGAGCTCGCAGACGAGGCGGCCGGGTACATTGAGGCAGGATTTCGCCGGGTCAAGATGCGGCTGGCGCGAAGCGAAGAGTACGACAGGGCGGCGGTGGAGGCGGTAAGAGGGGCGGTCGGCGCGGAAAACGACGTTATCGTTGACGCGTCGATGCGCTATCACCTGGACCTGGCACGGCGGATGGGGGATTTCCTGGCCGAAAAGGGGGTTTTCTGGTACGAGGAGCCTTTCGCGCCGGAGAATATCGACGATTTCGTTGCATTGCGTGGGACGGTAGGGGTGCCGCTGGCTGCGGGAGAGAATGAGTTCGGTCTGCAAGGTTTCCGGGAGTTGGTGCGGGCGGGGGCGGTGGATATCGTGCAGCCGGACGCTTGCCGTTGCGGCGGGATCAGCGAGGTCTGGAAGGTGGGACAGCTGGCGCTGGAGCACGGGCTGCGGTTCGCGACGCACAGCTGGAGCGATGCGGTTGCGATCGTTGCCAATGCGCATGTTGTCGGCGCGACGCCGAACGGGGTGACGGTGGAGATCGACCGGATGAACAACCCGTTTGTGGACGAGATGTTGGGGCAGCCGCTGGAGGTGGTCGATGGTGAGATTGCCTTGGGTGACGCGCCGGGACTGGGAATAGAGTTGAATTGGGAAGTAATCGAGAGGTGCCGGCTGGCGGATCCGTTGCACATTCCGGATGGCGTTTACTCGGACATGATGTTTGGGAGGGAGAATTTGCCGCGTGCGGTGCCGTATTTGGAGAGCGATGGTTAGAATTCGTGCGCAGAGGCCGGTCATAAGCGGTTAATTTGCGTGTCGAACCGGGAGGGCATGGGAAAGGGTGCGATGAACACCTTTCTTTCCGCGAAGGCACGCGAAGGGGCGCGAAGAACACCACTTGATCCACGAAGGACCGTGAAAGAACACCTTTCTTTCCGCGAAGGCACGCGGAGGGGCGCGAAGGACACCGGAGGCGCAGCGGATTGTCTTCGCATGGATGCACGGCCCTTCTTGAGCGGCCATACTTTGCTATCGCAAATCGCTGCTTTGACACACTTCAACAGGCCCTGGTTCGTCGCTCCACGCGCGCTACTTTTCGGTAACCCTATGTCGAAGGAAAACCCTTCGGCGGTTCCCGCCCTGGTTTGGCCCTGCCCACTTACGCTTCGCCCTTTGACGCGCGCCCCTTTTCACTCTAGAATCCTTGCAGCCGGTCAAAATTGAATGGTCCTCGTCGCCGGTTGCAAGGAAACTCCCGATGGAAAACGAAACTCTCAGGCTGATGCCCAAGGTCAGGACTATATTCGTCGCGGCCGTCCTTTTGGTGACGGTAGTTTCGCTCTTACTCCATACAGATGGTGCATCGCAGGCGCAGACGTCGTCAGCGGCAGATCCAGACGCGCCTGCATTAACTGCGGAAGCCGGCGAAGACGCCATTGCGTTGTCCTGGACGGCTGTGTCCGGCGCGATCAGGTACGAATTGTGGGTGTGGTGGGAGAGCGACACCGACTGGGTTCAGTTGGACAGTGGTGAATTGACGACCACGAACTTTCGCCACGATGAAGTCGCGGAGGGCACGACATATTACTATTTGGTACGGGCGGTGAGCGAATCGGGGGAGCTTGGCGCGTGGTCGGAACGGGTCGCGGTCACGATCGAGGGGCCGCAGACTGTGCTTGCGGCGCCGATACTCTCAGCGGCGGCCGTCGAGGGCGGGGTCGAGCTGAGCTGGACGCCGGTGGCCGGCGCGGCGGGGTACGAACTGTGGGCATGGACCAGATGGGAGGACTGGCAAAGGCTAGACGACGGTAGTCTCAGCGCAACGGCTTTCAGTCATACAGGGTTGCACTCGGGCGTGACCTACTACTATGGAATACGTGCAATAGACGAAAGAGGCGGGGCGAGCGAGTGGGCGCAGCGGGTGTCGGCGAAAGTACCCGGATTTCTGGTTGTTCCGGAGGTCTATGAGGAAAGAGCGGCGCTGGTTGCCCTTTACGAGGCGACGGATGGGGCAAACTGGAGGCGACAGGACAACTGGCTGACCGACTTATCGATCGCAAACTGGTATGGCGTTCAAACGGACCAACAGGGCCACGTCACCGGACTGTTTCTGGAAAACAACGGTCTTAGGGGCAATCTACCGGATATAAGTGCACTCACAAGCCTGGCAAGTCTAGATCTGGGCATAAACAGGCTTTCGGGCCCATTGCCCGATCTGGGTGCACTCACGCGCCTTACTCACCTATCTCTCCAGAACAATGCGTTTACGGGTCACGTGCCGGAACTCAGTTCCCTCGTCGATCTGCGCGGCCTGGATCTCGAGAATAACCGGTTGACTGGACCCATCCCCGACGTGAGCAGTTTAACAAGCCTCACAACTCTCTACCTCAGCGACAACGAGCTCACCGGGCCGATCCCCGACTTGAGCGAGCTCACCAACCTGCATTGGCTGGGACTCAGCTCCAATCGGTTGACCGGGCCTGTCCCGGACCTATGCTCCCTTAACCAGTTGACCAGCGTCTACCTGGGTTCCAACCAGCTGACGGGGCCGATCCCGGAACTATGCGAACTGAATCAACTGAAGACGTTGCACCTCAGCAACAATCAGATTACGGGCGAGATCCCGGATCTGAGTGGACTCCTCAGTCTAGAAGTACTGTATCTGAATCACAACGGGTTGACCGGGTCTATTCCGGACTTGAGTACCCACTCCAACCTGTGGCGACTGGTTTTGGGGTCAAACCAGCTAACCGGTACAGTTCCGGAACTGAACGGGCTTACCAACCTGACGCAAGTTTTCCTTAAAAACAACCGTCTGACCGGGCCGATCCCCGACCTGGAGAATGTTCCCAAACTGACTGACCTGGACCTGAGCGGAAACAGTCTAGAGGGTCCAATCCCTGAACTGGGCGCTCTCACCAGAGCGACCAATCTGAAAATGGGCTCAAACTTGCTGACCGGAGCAGTTCCGGCGCCAGGAGGCCTTACGTTTCTGAAGGAATTGGACTTGAGTGACAACGGTCTTACGGGTGGCGTACCCGAATTGGGTGCGCTTTTCAGGCTGGAAATTCTGGATCTGTCAGAAAACAGGTTGAGTGGTCAGGTACCTGATCTGAGCGGCCTGAAGAGGCTGGTCGGGGTGTCGATGGGGGGCAACCAGTTGTCGGGCATCATTCCAGATCTGGGGGCTCTTGAAAGTTTGAGGTGGCTTTTTCTGGAGTCGAACCGGTTGACCGGCCAGCTTCCCGATCTCAGTCTCGCCAGCAATCTGAGGGTGCTGAATCTGAGCGACAACAGGCTTACCGGGCCTGTAGTCGATCTGGATGCACTTAAGAAACTGACACGGTTGTCTCTCAGCGACAATCTGTTGACGGGCCCGCTGCCTGACTTTGGAGGACTCTCGAATCTGATATTCCTGGAGCTCGCGGGCAATCAGTTTTGCCAGGTGCCGGGGTCAGGTAGGTCGGGCTCAAGTGTTTTCGTCAACGCCCACCTGGAATCGCTTTCTCTGGCCGATTGCACGGCGGCCGATCCAGCGATTGGGCAGGCTGTGCCAAGGAATCTGCAGGCGACCGTCAGGGAAGGTAGAGCCACGCTACAGTGGGATGCGGCGGTAAACGCTGTCAGTTACGACCTGCGAGCGTGGGACAGCATTGACAGGAGCTGGAGCCTGGTCGGCGACGAGCTTACGGTTACGTATTTTTCGCAGAATGTGGAGACCGACGGCAGGAACTACTACTACCAGGTCCGTGCGCGTGATGCCGACGGGGTAAGGAGCGCCTGGTCGAAAAGGTTGTTCGCGGCTGTTGTCCAACAACAGTTTCGGCCGCCGCCACAGTCACTTGGCCTTGAACTGCTTTTCCAGAAATACCTGGATGTTGACGGCGTTGTCGTGGTGGCCCCCTCTGAGGTGACTGACGGAAATATGAGCCAAGCGCGAGATATCATTACCGGTGTGCTGGCGACACGGCCAGACCTGCTCGACACTCTGGCCGTCAACGGTGCGCGGATTGAGTTTTTCGGATACTGGGGGGAGGCCGGCGGAGAGGAGGACGTGTGGGTGGCAGAGGTGACGCAGTACGACCCGAACTGCGGGCACTTTCTGCAGGAATTCGCTCACCTGATTCGCCGTGCGCTCGAGGAGCAGCCTGACGGTGAGGAGTTCGGGTTGCGGCTCGACAGTGTGTACGAGGCGGCAATGGACGATTTGCTGTGGAGGGGAGGGCCGGCGTCAGTAGGGTCTGAGGGTTACTGGGCAGAGGCGGTCAGGTCCTGGTTTTGGGAGGCTATGCCATACTACGTGGGGGAAGGAGATTTGAAGCTGAAGGAATACGATAACGAAGCCGCCAAGTTGATTGAGGAGACTTTGGGCGATGCGTCGGTGCCTCCGGTTTGCAAGCCTTGAAGTATCGGCAGGGATGCAGGAGATTGAGGCGCGCCTGCGGGCCAGCTCGGGATGTAGTGCGAACTGGTCTTGCCAGGCTCCGCCGCCGTCGGGACGAATCAGCCCTAATTGTGCTGCCTGGAACGAAATGGTCGTGTCCTGGATTTACGCGGATGCCGCTGAGAATGCTGCGCACATCACAGGACAACCCGCGGTGGGGAAAGACGAACAGCACGCACCGCATCTGCAGTCCTTCCCACAGATACCTTGAATGCAAGAAGGGGTGTCCCGCGTGGACGCACCTACCAGAGACTCTGGCATTTTATTGGCACATCAAGAGTCAGCAATGACACGTAATCGACACACTGGGGGTGTATACTCTTGCGGGCGACGATCTGTTTGAGCGAAAAGAAGTGTCTGCCTGTTGCAAAGACCGCGCACATTGGACGCTAACTAAGCGGGGGCTCCGTCAGAATCATTTCGATAGGAACGGAATGCCTGTTGGCCTGTTGAGAAGGTTACCTGGTTGAATGTTTTGATGGGAAAGCCCGATTGATCCGCGACGTCACCCGCAGGGCCGCAATAGACACCGGAGGCGAAATGGACTCACTTTGTGAGCCAGTGTGGTCCTGGGGGTTGCGCACTTTACGGCTGCACACCGCTGTTTTGAAAGGTGTTAACGAGCAAACAACCATTGGGCGCGCTGCGCCATGGGGGGCGTGCCGGCTGTTCGTTCATTCCCCGAAGGGGACCGCGTACCGTTTTAGGGAGACCGAAGTTCCAGAATCGAGACTTGTGAGCCACACAAACGCCACTGGATGGGAATAGACTGTTGTGAAGGCGTGAACATCTGCTTCTTTCTTCCTCGAATCGCTTTCAGGAGAACGAAGCAGTGAGCATGACTGTCGCGGACACAGCCCGGCGCTTCGACTGCCGGCACGCTACGTGAGAGAGCTAAGAATGCTGCTTTTCTGCAAGAATCTGCTTCGCATCTTATCGGGGGTCTCCCAATGGAAGGCGAAACGCGTATGCTGGCACTAAGAGCCAAGAAAGCTCGTGATTTGGCCGCCTTAGTGGCGGTACTTATCTCCCTTTCATTCAGTTCTCAGTTGGAGGCCTACGCTCAGGCGGAGTCCGGGAAAGGATTGGACACACCTGTGTTGATGGCGGCGCTGACTGAGGAGAACACAGTCGAGCTCACTTGGAATGTGGTAGCCGGCGCTATCAGGTACGAACTCTGGGTGTGGGACGAGGTTGACGATTGGCAGCAACTGGATGAGGGCAGTTTGACAGACACTTTCTTCACGCACATCGGGATTGTACCTGGCAGAACCTACTACTACGCAGTTCGCGCCGTAGACGGCAGTGGAAATACGAGCGAGTGGTCGGAGTATGCCGACGCAACGGCGCCCGCGAACCAGGCGTTCACGCCGACGGCAACGCCGACGGAGACTCCGACCGAGCCGGTGACAGTTACACTTTCGGCAACGCCTACGGGGACCGTCACTTCGACTCCGACTTCAAATATGCCGGCTGCAGATACACCTACGGCAACGCCAACAGGGACCGCAACAACATCACCGGCTTCAGGTATGCCGACCACCGATACACCTACGGCGACAGCAACCGAGACCGTTACTTCGACTCCGGCTTCAGGTATGCCGGCTGCAGATACACCTACGCCAACACCAACCGGGACCGCGCCTTCCACACCGGCTTCAAATGTGCCGGTTACGCATACGCCTACGGTAACGCCGACGGAGACGGGAAGTCCTAGAGAGGCTTCGATTCAACCTGCTACGCAAACAGCAACGCCGACGACAGAGGCCACCGAACCGGTGCCGGCGGCTCCGAAACTGACTGCAGAGAGTGGAGAGGGAGAGATTGCGTTGCGTTGGGAAGAGGTGGAGGGGGCAGCCCGGTATGAACTCTGGACGTGGTGGGACAGCACCATAGGCTACTACCAACTGGACGACGGCGCGCTGACAGACACTTCTTTCAGGCACAGTGGTGTCGCGGCGGGCACGACATACTACTATTGGGTACGCGCGGTGAGCGAGGCGGGCAGATTTGGGGCGTGGTCGGAGCGTGCCTCTGCAGCGGCAGTTTCGGAAGGCACAGCCGCCGGGCCGACGCCCAGTGCAACGCCTACGCCGACCTCGACTCCGAGTTCGGAGGCGACGGCCACGCCTACAGCGACGGTCTCGTTTCTGGCTAAACCTGTCCTGTCAGCTGTAGCGGGCGTGAGCTCGGTCGAGTTGAGTTGGGAGACTGTTTTGGGCGCAGTGCGTTACGAACTGTGGACATGGACCAGCAGTGACGGATGGCAGCAGCTGGATGACGGCGCTTTGACCGGCACGAAGTTCAGTCACGTCGAAGCGGTCGCGGGTGTAACCTACTACTATTCAATACGCGCTGTAAGCGAGTCGGGGGAGACGAGCGCGTGGTCGGAGTATGTAAATGCCATTATTCAGGAATCTTCGGACGTACCGGAGGTGCCTGAGGAGAGAGCAGCATTGGTGGCCCTATACGAGGCGACGGACGGAGTGAACTGGTTAGTAAGCGACAACTGGCTGACGGACGCGCCGGTCGGATCGTGGTACGGGGTGGCCACTGACGAGAACGGGCACGTTACGGAGCTGATTCTTGAAAATATTGGGTTGAAAGGACCATTCCCGGAGTTGAGCGCATTCAGCAGGCTGAAAGTGCTGAACTTCGGTCGCAACCAGTTGGCCGGTCCGCTACCGAGCTTGGCTAGCCTTGCCAACCTGAGGTCCCTGACCCTTGCCGGCAACCAGCTGACCGGACACGTCCCGGATCTGAGCGTTCTCGGCGAGCTGACAGCACTCGACCTAAGCTTCAACGAGTTGACCGGTCTGATCCCAGATTTGAGCACGCTCACGGATCTGACAACCTTCAATCTCAATACCAACAAGCTGACTGGGTCTATCCCAGATTTGAGTGCTCTAGTCAACCTTACACTCCTCGACCTCGGGAACAACCAGCTGACAGGGCAGATCCCGGATTTGGGCGCTCTCACCAATTTGGAGGACTTGTCTATTGGCAACAATCAGTTGAGCGGACGCGTCCCGGATCTCAGCACCCTCACAAGTTTGAATACGCTTTTCCTGGCCAACAACAGTTTAACCGGAGGGGTCCCCGATCTGAGTGGTCTGACCAACTTGAGCCTTCTCGACTTCGGTGGCAACCAGTTGACCATTTCGTTCGCGGAGGTAAGTACACTCACGCAACTGGAAGTGCTCGGTCTCAGTAACAGTAATGTGACAGGAACCATCACCGCGCTGGGCGAGTTCACTGAGATGGTATTCCTCGATCTCAGACACAACCATTTGACCGGGCCGATACCCGATCTCGGTGAACTCATCAGATTGCGCTATCTGGACTTGGGGGACAACGAGTTGAGCGGGTCGATTCCCGATTTGAGTGCGCTAACCGGGCTGTTTCATCTGGCCGTCGACAACAACCAGCTGAGCGGGCAGATCCCTGACTTAAGCGCACTAACCGAGCTTGAGGCCTTGCTGCTGAATCATAACGAGTTGACGGGACCCTTCCCGGACCTGAGTGCCCTGACATTCTTGACCGAAGTAGACCTGTCGGGAAACCGGTTGTGCCTCACGGGCGGCTCAGATCCCTCCGGTCCAAACAGTGCGGTTGCCGCTCACCTCGAGAGCCTTGAACTGCCTTTTTGCTCGACTTCCGAGGATAGGGCCGCTTTGGTGGCGTTTTATGAGGCGACGGGCGGGGCAAACTGGTACAACAGCGAGAAGTGGCTGAGCGACGACCCGATTGGTGCGTGGCACGGTGTAGTCACGGACGAAAGCGGCCATGTAACTGAGTTGGTACTTGAGGGCAATGGGTTGAGGGGGAATCTCCCGGATCTGAGCGAACTGAAGAATCTGACGGTGCTCAACCTTGGTGGCAACCACTTGACAGGGCCAATACCGGAATTGAGTGCCCTTACCAACCTGACCGTCTTGGCCCTTTGGTTCAACCAGCTGTCCGGACCTGTCCCGGAGTTAAATGAGCTCACCGGATTGACAGTTCTGAACCTGGGTCATAATCAACTGACTGGGCGAATCCCGGACTTTAGCTCCCTTACCAGCCTGACAGGTCTGGGTCTCGAGTACAACCAGTTGACCGGGCCTATTCCCAATCTCAACGCGCTCACAGAACTGACAGCGCTCAACCTAGGCGGAAACGATCTGACCGGAACGATCCCAGATTTGAGCGGGCTCCAAGACTTGGTGTATCTGAGCCTCGACTCCAACCAACTGTCTGGTCCAATTCCTGAATTGAGTACTCTTACTAACTTGATGCACCTAGACATAAGCTTCAACGAGCTGTCCGGCCCAATTCCAGAACTGAGCGCGCTCACCAGTCTGACTTACGTCGACCTTTACGGCAACTCCCTTTCAGGAGAGATCCCCGACCTCAGTCGCCTCACCAACCTAAGGCTAATTGACCTCAGTTTCAACGAGTTGACGGGGCGGATCCCGGAGTTGAACTCGCTTACGAGTCTGACCAACCTTAGGGCCACCAGCAATCAGTTAAGTGGGCAAATTCCGGATCTGAACGGTCTCACAAACCTGGAATCCCTGAACCTGGCCGGCAATATGCTGAGCGGCTCGATTCCCGAACTGAGTGGCCTTTCAAGCCTTTCATTCCTGAACCTAGGCGGCAATGAGTTGAGTAGCTCGATTCCCGAACTAAGCGGACTTACAAATCTGGCCTACCTATATTTAGGGGGAAATGAGCTGAGCGGGTCGATTCCCGACCTGAGCGGCCTTACCAACCTGTTCGAACTAATTCTCGGCGGAAACAAACTTAGCGGTTCGATTCCCGACCTGAGCGCACTCACACAATTGCGATACTTGAGCCTCAGTTCCAACGAATTGACGGGGCCTGTCACGGGCCTAAGCGCCCTCGTCAACTTGGTTTACTTAAACCTGGGGGCCAACCAGTTGTCGGCATCATTGTCGGATATGAGAGCGCTCACCAACTTGCGCTGGCTTGATCTCAGTCATGGTCAACTGACCGGACAGGTTCCCGACCTGAGCGCCCTTACCTCCCTCGTATTCCTGGACCTCAGCCACAATCAGCTGTCCGGATCGATACCTGATCTGAGCGCATATGGTCATCTGCACGATTTAGACCTCAGTCACAATCAGCTATCCGGATCAATCCCAGACCTGAGTGCCCTCAGCAGCATGCGTCATCTGGACCTCAGCAACAACCAGTTGAGCGGTGAAATCCCGGATGTGAGCGGGCTCACCAATTTGGGGAACCTGTATCTTGGATACAATGAGTTGACGGGGTCAATCCCAGATTTGGGCAACCTCCCCGAGTTGGCATACCTGGGACTTCAAAGTAACAGCTTTAGCGGCTTGTCTCCAGATGCCTTTAGCGGGCTGTCCAATCTGGGTGTTCTCCTTTTGTATAGAAGTGGTTTGACCAGCCTACCGGCCGACGTCTTTGCCGGTTTGACGACTCTCGATCATCTGCGAATCGATGGAAACAACCTGGAAAGTCTGCCCGCGGGCATCTTCAGGGGCCTGGGCAACTTGCGGATTCTCGAAATGCAGGGCATGGGCTTGAGCAGTTTGCCGACGGGGGTTTTTGACGATCTGGTCAATCTGACCAGGTTGAATCTGAGTGCCAATCGGCTGACAGGACCGTTCCCGGATCTCAGTGGTCTAATCAAACTGAATTGGCTGGACATCTCTGGGAATCAGTTGTGCTTACCTGGGGACTCAGACTTGTCAGGGCTGAATGAAGGCGTGGCCGCTCACGTGGAGAGCCTGGGACTACTGCCGTGCTCTACTACGGTGGAGAGGGACGCGTTGGTTGCGTTTTACGAGGCGATGGGTGGGGCAAACTGGCATAACAACGCCAACTGGCTGACCGACGCGCCGCTCAACTCCTGGTACGGCGTGGTCACGGGCGAGGGTGGTCGCGTCACGGAGTTGATTCTTTCTGGCAATGGTTTGCAGGGGCAGATTCCGGATTTGGGCGCTCTCACCCATCTGACGCGCATTGATTTCAGAAACAACAGTCTGTCAGGTCAAATCCCCGAGTCTAGTTTTCCCACTAACCTAGAGAGCATCGACCTCAGTGCCAACGAATTTACTGGGCCAGTTCCGGCGTTGAACGCTTTACCCAATTTGAGTGATGTAAGGTTCAGGGACAATCAGCTGAGCGGGCGAATCCCGGATCTGAACGGTCTCACTAACCTGTATTTCCTGGACTTGGCCGATAACAGACTGAGCGGATCGATTCCCGATCTGAGCGGCTTAACAGGACTGTGGTACCTAAACCTAAGCGGAAATGAATTGAGCGGGTCGATTCCCGATCTGAGCGGCAATACGACATTGTTCGAATTGGTCCTTGGCGGCAACAATCTGAGCGGGTCGATACCTGATCTGAGTGCGCTCACGAACTTGCACTGGTTAAGTATCAGCGGCGCCCAGTTGACCGGACAGATCCCCGACGTGAGTGCCCTGACATCCCTAGTATCCCTCGACCTCAGTCACAATCAGTTCTCCGGATCAGTTCCGGATCTGAGTGCGCTCACGAACTTGCGCAGGTTGAATATCAGTTACGCCCAGTTGACCGGACAGATCCCCGACCTGAGTGCACTGACTTCCCTAGAATCCCTCAATCTTAGTCACAATCAGCTTTCCGGATCAGTTCCTGACCTGAGTGCGCTCGCGAAATTGCGCTGGTTGAATATCAGTAACACCCAGCTAACCGGACAGATCCCCGACCTGAGTGCACTGACTTCCCTAGAATCCCTCAATCTTAGTCACAATCAGCTTTCCGGATCAGTTCCTGACCTGAGTGCGCTCGCGAAATTGCGCTGGTTGAATATCAGTAACGCCCAGTTGACCGGACAGATCCCCGACCTGAGTGCACTGGTTTCCCTAGAATCCCTCGACCTCAGTCACAATCAGTTCTCCGGATCAATTCCTGATCTGAGTGCGCTCACGAACTTGCGCTGGTTGAATATCAGTAACGCCCAGTTGACGGGACAGATCCCCGACCTGAGTGCCCTAACATCCCTAGAAACCCTCGATCTCAGTCACAATCAGTTCTCCGGATCAGTTCCTGACCTGAGTGCGCTCGCGAAATTGCGCTGGTTGAATATCAGTGAGGCCCAGTTGACGGGACAGATCCCCGACCTGAGTGCCCTGACATCCCTAGAAACCCTCGATCTCAGTCACAATCAACTCTCCGGATCAGTTCCGGATCTGAGTGCGCTCGGAAGCATGAATTATCTGGACCTTGGATTCAACCAGTTGTCCGGTCCGATTCCCGACTTGAGCGCTCTGGCCAACCTAAGTGGTCTATATCTCGGCAACAACCAGTTGAGCGGAGGTATCCCGGATGTGAGCGGGCTCACCAATCTGGGGACGCTGTATCTTGGGTACAATCAGCTGACCGGGACGGTCCCTGAACTGGGCGCCCTCACCAGTCTGCATACAGTCGCGCTACAGAGCAACAATTTTAGCGGCTTGTCTTCAGATGCCTTTGGGGGGCTGTCCAATCTGCGTCTTCTCCTATTGTATAGAAGTGGTTTGAGCAGCTTGCCGGCCGACGTTTTTGCGGGTTTAACTACACTCGATCATCTGCGTGTGGATGGCAACGACCTGGGTAGTCTGCCTGCAGGAATCTTCAGCGGCCTCACGAACCTGCGGATTCTGGAAATGCAGGGCAGCGGATTGCGCAGTCTACCGGCGGGCGTTTTCGACGATCTCGTCAATCTCACCACTCTGAATCTCAGTACCAATCAGTTGACCGGCCCGATCCCTGACTTCAATGGTCTCACCAAACTAATATGGCTAGACCTCTCGGGAAATCAGTTTTGCTTACCTGCGAACTTCAGTTCGTCGGGTCTAAATGTAGGTGTGGCCGCCCACGTGCAGAGCTTGAATCTGCCTCTTTGCCCGTCTGCCGAGGAAAGAGCCGCTTCGTCAGTCGAGGAAAGAGCCGCGTTGGTGGCGCTATACGAGTCAACGGGCGGCGCCAACTGGTTGAACAGCGAAAACTGGCTGACCGAGGCGCCGCTCGGGTCCTGGTACGGCGTGGTCACGGACGGGGGAGGGCACGTCACACGGTTGGTTCTAAACGGCAATAGGTTGCGGGGTAATCTGCCGGACCTGAACGCCCTGGGTAATCTGACCGAGCTAAACCTCGGACGCAACGAACTGAGCGGGCCGCTCTCGGATTTTAGCGGGCTCACTAATTTGGTGACACTGTATCTTGGTTACAATCAGTTGACCGGGACGATTTCGAATCTGGGCGACCTCAACAGGCTGGAACACCTGGCACTACAAAGGAATGGCTTTAGCGGTTTGTCTTCCGATGCATTTAGGGGGCTGTCCAATCTGCGTGTCCTTCTGTTGTACAGGAGTGGACTGAGCAGTCTGCCGGCCGACGCTTTTGTGGGTCTGACCAATCTGGAGCATCTGCGTGTGGATGGCAACGACCTGGGTAGTCTGCCCTCAGGAATCTTCCGTGACCTGGCCAACTTGCGGATTCTTGAGATGCAGGTCAATCGTTTTGGTCGTTTGCCTGAAGGCATATTCAGCGGTCTAACCAATCTGAGCGGGCTGAATGTGAGTGAGAGCGGTCTAACAAGCCTTCCTGAGGGCGCATTTGCCGGCTTGTCGAAACTGGAGAGCCTGGATCTGGCCAACAACAGTCTGAGCAGCCTGCCCACCGATTTCACAGCTGATCTGTCCAGCCTCTCAAGGTTGCTTCTTTCAAGGAATGAGCTGAGGGGAACTATCCCGGACTTTAGCGGTCTTACCAACCTAGCGACTCTTGACCTGAGCTACAACCAGTTTAGCGGGCCGGTCCCTGATATGAGTGGTCTCCGAAACCTGACTCAATTATCTCTTGCGGTCAACCCGTTGGCCGTACCTTTCCCCGATCTGAACGCCCTCACGAGCCTGACGAGTCTTGACCTGGGTCTCTGCCAGCTGACCGGGCAGATTCCTGATTTGAGCGCTTTCTCCGAGATGGAGTTTCTAGACTTGGGAGAAAACAGGCTGACGGGGCAAGTGCCGGATCTGAGTGCTATGACCAGCCTGAAGGAGCTCCGCCTCCATTCCAATTCACTGGCAGGGCCGATCCCCGATCTTGGCAACCTCTCCGACTTGACCCATTTGAGCCTCAGTTACAATCAGTTTACAGGACAGATCCCCGATCTGAGCCAACTTACCAAATTAACTCATTTGCATTTGGAGAGCAATAGGCTGACTGGTCCGATTCCAGCACTGGATACCATGACCAAACTGACTGACCTGTGGCTTAACTTCAACCAATTGACGGGTCCAATCCCCGACCTGAGTGCACTCTCTGAACTTAAATGGCTCAATCTCAGCCACAATCAGTTGGCCGGCCAAGTGCCCAGTCTGAGCTCTCTCACTGAACTGGTGCATCTGTCCCTCGGGGCCAACTTGCTGAGCGGGCAAATCCCTGATCTGAGTTCCCTCAAGAGCGTGAAAAATGTGTTCCTCGGTCACAGCCAGTTGACCGGGCCCATCCCTGATTTGAGCGCCTTGGCAGAGTTGCAGCGGATGGACATAAGCTCCGCCCAATTGACGGGGCCTATTCCCGAATTGAGTGCTCTCACCGAGCTGACCAACCTGGCACTCGACTCCAATCGGCTGAGCGGTCAGATTCCCGATCTGAGTGCTCTCACCAAACTCAGGGATCTGAGCTTGAGTCGGAACATGCTTACAGGCCCAATCCCGGATTTGAGTGCACTGATAGCTATGGAGGTTCTTTTTTTCAGTCACAATCAGTTGACAGGGCAGATCCCTGAACTGGGGGCTCTTTCGAATCTGATTTGGCTTTACCTGGATCACAATCAGTTGGAAGGGCCGGTTCCGGAGCTGAGTTCTCTTGCGAATTTGACGATTCTGGACGTCTCGGGAAACAGTCTGTGCCTGCCGGAGGGCTTCAGCTCGACAGGTCTGAATGAGGGTGTTGCCACTCATTTGGAAAGCCTGAATCTGCCAGACTGTACGGATTCCAGGTTGGCGTAGAGGACCAGACCATTGTAAACAGTTTTCGTGAACGACGATCGATGAACTTCATGGGAACGCGGGAACCGGGCGATGAGCCAAGGGATTGGCGGAGGTTATATCACAGGCGTTGCGCTGCTGCCACTTTCACTGGAATCCGAATGAGGGATGCGATTCCCGTTGATGGTCCGTTGTCTGACCGGAGCATTTCAATGTCTCAATCTGCGAACATGGTGTAGGCCGAACCCATTCAGAGCGGCTGCTAGTCGCAGGCGAGTCGCGCACGAGCAAGACGGGCATTTTCGCGGACATAGAGATTGTCGTCCTGCAGTGCCTGCTCCAGCGCGGGAAAGGCGTCTCGCGATTGGGCATTTATTTTGGCGAGGGAAAGGGCAGCGTTGTGGCGGACGAAGGAGCAGCTGTCTTTTGTCAGCAGGCTTGCAAGGGATTTGACAGCTTCGGGCGAAGCGATGTTGCCGAGGGCTTCGGTGGCGTTGCGCCGTACCCACTCGGCATCGTCTTCAAGAGAGTCGATCAGGTGGGGCACGGCAGCGGCGGCAGGGAGGCCGATATCGCCGAGAATGTCGGCGGCGGCGGCGCGGAGCGACCATTTTTGGGAGCGCAGTGTATTGAGAAGGTGGGGTACGGCTGCCGATCCCTGCGCACTTAGCCCGAATCCAGAAACGAGCTGGCTGGGGTTTGTATGTTGTGCTGACAGGTTGTGATTGAGTAAGGCGGGGGCTTCTTCTGACAGCATTTTCATTAGCCTTCTTACTCCCTCTTGCCGCTGGCCGGCTAGCCGGTAGACCTCCTCCAACTGTACTACTTCTGGTAGATCCCCAGATTCACCTTGTACTGCGCCCTCCAACTCGGCGGTTGTGCCGTTGTCGATATCGGCAGCGTCGCGGCCTTGAGACGGCCCTCCACTCCCCAGATGCCAGCTCCATACGCTCTGCCACAATTTTGGCAGATGGTTTCCTGCGGCCGAAGCAGGCCAGACGGGACTGGTATTTTCCCAACTGGGAACGGTCGGTTCGGTCATGCGACAGAAAAGAAACTTCATCATGTAGCGGTTGCAGTCGCTGCGGTTGGTCGTGGCGCGGTGCCAAAGGTCGTAGTGGACGACTGTTACGGTGCCGGCCTCGCCGCAGAGGAGATATTCTTCTATTTTTTCGGCCTGGTTTCGACTTGTGTAGTATTGTGAAGCAGGGAGTACCGAAGTCGGGCCCAAGTCAACGGTCACGTCCTGGGGGTAGTAGAAGGCCATGGCCCAGCGGGTGCGGTGGTGGCGCACGTTTTTGTCTTCTTCATAGCTGTCCTGGTGGTGGCGCTGGGCTGACTGCCGGGGCGGGGTCAGGTGGCAGTGACGGTGGGGGTGCATGGCGTAGCCGGGGCCGAGGATGCTGGTCAGGGCGCCGGTGACTGCAGGGTGGGAGAAGAGGTCGGCCAGCTGGGGGATTGCGGGCAGGATGCCGTTACCGGGATTGCCCTGGGTAGAGAAGATTTCTTCGGCCTGGGCGTAGACCGACTGGTGAAAGGGGCGGGGGAAATCGGCTTTCACGGTCACGTAGCCGTTGACGATGAACTGTTGCATTTGCGAATCGTTAAGAAGCTTCATTCTCACGACTCCTGAAACCGGAAGGGGAGGTTGGCGCGGCGCACATTTAGGCCAGTGAAACAGATACGGCGGCGGGGCGTATAGCCAATTGTAACATGCAGGTATTGCTGGTCCAGCAACCACCGAACGGGCGTGGGCCCATTATTGAGCAGGAAGAGGACGAAATGCAATGAGTCGATCGGAGAGTAGTCCGGCTTTGGATTGGCAAATACAGCCGGAAGAGGAAAGCGATGGGTTGGTAGGCGAATCTGGTGAAGAACGGAGGCCGATAGTTGTCGCCAAACAGATTCACAAGACGTTTCGAAACGGCGAAATCGAAGTGCATGCGTTGCGGGGCGTGGACCTGACGATCGAGACGGGCGAGATGGTCGCGATTATGGGTCCGTCCGGCTGCGGCAAGACGACTCTTTTGAACACGCTTTCGGGTCTGGACAGTTTCGATGACGGCGAGGTGACGATCGAGGGCACGCCGCTTGCGGAGATGAATGACCGCAAACGAACGGAGTACCGTGCGCGGCGGATGGGGTTCGTCTTTCAGTCCTTCAATCTGCTGCCTGTGATATCTGCGGTCGAAAACGTGGAGATGCCACTTCTGGTGAGCGGTGTTCGCCCGGCGCAGGCGCGCAAACAGGCGCTCGAGAGCCTGGACAGCGTTGGGTTATCGGACCGGGCCTCGCACAGGCCGATGCAACTTTCGGGAGGCCAGATCCAACGAGTGACGATTGCGCGGGCACTCGTGAACAGTCCGGCGCTGGTTTGGGCGGACGAGCCGACCGGGAATCTGGACGTGGGAAGTTCGACGGACGTGCTGGGCCTGATGCAGCGATTGAACCGGGAGCGGGAGCAGACGTTCGTAATCGTCACACATGACCCGCAGGTGGCCGGGCTGTGCGAGCGTATCGTGCGCATGAAGGACGGGGAGATCGCGGCGGATGAGTAACTTTCTCAACTCGATTGCCCTTTACCTGGCGGTGGCGCTGGGGCTGATCCTGGCCGGCGCGGCGCTCATTTCGCTGCGGAATCCAATTATCGGCAAGCTTGGAATCCGCAATATTCCGCGGCGGCCGACGCAGTCGGCGCTGATTATTTTCGGCCTTACGTTGAGCACGATGATCATCGTTTCGGCGCTGAGCCTGGGCGACACGCTGGACAACACGATCCGGCGGCAGACGATCGACGCTTATGGGCAGATCGATCAGGTGGTCTCGCCGCCGTTCCTGTTGGACCTTACGCAACTGGCCGACGGGGGCACAATTGACCCGGAGAATGCGAGCAGCCCTCAGAGTGCGGCGCTTCTGAACGCGTTGACAGGAGGCGACCTGAACGCGCTGATTGCAGTTCTCGATGAGGGTCTGCCAGGCATCACTGAGGACAGGATGGCGCTCCTAAAGGAGCAGGCGGCGGAATACCCACTGATTGACGGCGTTGCGGGGTCGATTCTATTCCCGACGATTATTCGGAACGTAAGTACGGGGCAGGGGGAGCCGCTGGGCTTCATCTTTGCGGTAGACGAGGGCTACGACACCGGTTTCGGACTGCATGATGTCGATGGCGTACCGGTGCGGACGGCGGACTTGCGAACGGGTATAGGCGATGTTTTCGTGGATCTGGTGCGGCTGTGGGAGCTGTCCGGCGAGTCTGCGGAGGCGGTCGGTACAGCGCTGGGGCTGGAAGAGACCAGCCTTGTGGGGACGGTGATGGCACTGGGTGCGGCGGGGGCGGTGTTACTGCAGGAAGAGGGGCCCAGCTTTACGTTGCGGCAGCTGGAGCTACCCGTGGAGGTCCTGCGCAATCTGGGCTTCCCCAGCGCCATTCTGGATGAGATTGACTCGGATGTGATCAGCCTGGAGGGCCTGGGGATCAGCGACGAAGAGCTGGCCGAACTGAACCTGGACCCGGACGCGCCGATCATGGTGCCAACACTGCCGATGCTGGGCTTCGACGTCCCCAACCAAGATGAATTGATCCTGGCGGCGATGGAGACTCTACGCTCCATAAATCTGAACACGTTGGGCCAAGACGTTGATCAGAGGCTGGGAGAGTTCGGATTGCAACTGCGCCAGGGAGAGGTATATCTGAACGAGCTGGGGGCGCAGCAGCTGAACGCCAGGGCCGGCGACCTTCTGGATGTCTTTATCGGGCCGATACCGGTTCCCTATCGCGTGCGGGCGGTGGTGGCGGAGGCGGGGCCGTTGGGGGCCGTGCTTCCGGTGGTGATGATGCACACGGACGAGGCGCAGAAACTGCTCTTCATGCCGGACAAGGTGAACAACATTCTGATCTCGAACGCGGGCGACGAGGTCAGCGGAATGGCTCATACCTCGGAGGTCAGCGACCAGCTGCGAGCGCTCTCGCTCAATGAGGCGCGGCTGACTTCTCTTCTGGAGGTTCTGCGCAGGCCAGAGGTGGCTGAGGTCATCGAACGGGAGTCGGTTGCGCCGGTCAACCCCCTATTTGAGGAAGAAGACGTCCCCGAATTCATCATGCAGATCGCGGGCATGTGGACGCAGGCGACGAACTTCGAGACGGACCTGGAGGTTCTGACCAGCCACATCGGGGGCCCCGCTGACGCGGAGGTGACCACGGAATTACGGGCGGCTTTGAGCAGCGGGGCGGTCCAGGACTGGCTGCGGTCTCTGCCGCTGGCTGGTGAAGACGAGCGGGCGGTTGAAGAGGGGCTGGCGAATATACTCGACTTTGAGGTGCTGGCGCCGCTGAGTAAGCAGTTCGTTACCGACGTGGCGGAGGTGGGCGGGATCGCATTGGGCACGGTGTTTTCGAGCTTTGGCATCCTCTCAATCATTGCGGGCGTGCTGCTGATATTTCTGATTTTCGTGATGCTGGCGGCGGAGCGACGCAGCGAACTGGGAATCGCACGCGCGGTTGGGATGCGGCGGGTCCACCTGGTGCAGATGTTTGTGACTGAAGGGCTGATCTATGATCTTGCCGCGGCGCTGATCGGACTGGGTCTCGGGCTGCTGGTGTCGTATGGGATGATCGGTTTTGTGAGCGGCCTCCTGAACAGTCTCGCGCAGCAGGTGGAGGGGGCAACCGCCCCTATCCGTCTCTACTGGCACGCCTCGCCACCGTCGCTCATCATTGCCTATTGCCTAGGCGTAATTCTGACGTTCTTCGTTGTGACAATCGCCTCGTGGAATGTGAGTCGACTCAACATTATCGCGGCGATTCGCAATCTGCCTGACACGTCAAATGGGAAGCAGCGAAGTGGCGCGGGCCTGGTTTTGAGAGCGCTGGCGCTGGTCATTTTGGTTGGCGGCGGAGGGTATCTCATCTGGCTGGGCCGCGAATACGGTCAGACGGTCGCCTTTGTGGGGGCGACACTGCTGCTGGCCGGACTCGGATGGGGCGGGGGGTGGTTGAGCAGGCGGTGGGCGCCGGGCCAATCCCTGCTTCGTCAACGGCTGGTCAACACTGTCATCGGTGTGGGCCTGCTTGCGCTGTGGGGCGTACCCTGGAGCGACGTTCTCAACACTGACTCTCCCTGGTTCAACCAGAATCCCGGATTCACATTGCTCTCATTCGCGTTGAGCGGCCCGCTGATCATCGCCGGCGCGATCATGGTGGTCATGTTCAACGCGGACAGTCTGGCTGGACTATTCGTGCGCGTGGTCGGGGGAATCGGGCCGTTGACTCCGGTGCTGAAAACGGCGGTGGCCTACCCGTTGAGCAATCGCTTTCGTACGGGGACGGCGATGCTTCTGTTTGCCATGGTGATCACGACGGTTACAGTAATGAGTGTGGTGATCCGAGCAACTGAAGTGGTGACCGAACCCAGTGAGGAGCGAACTGCAGGTTTCGATATTGTGATGTCTCCGAGCTTGCTGAGTCTATTTGATCCGGTGACGGATATCCACGAGGAGGCTGAGATACGTTCGGACTTTCCGAGCGACCGGTTGGCGGTTCTGGGGACGGTGGCGCGGATGGGCCTCACTGCGCGGCAGTTGGCGCCGGCGGAAAGTGGTGAAGAGGTCACAGGGTCGTTCGAGATGACCGGGGTTGACGAGGGGTATACGGTGCAGGCGGCGAAGCACTACGGATTCCAGATGCGGGCGGAAGGCTTTGACAGTGACGAGGCGGTCTGGCAGGCGCTGGCGCAGCGGGACGACGTAGCCGTGGTTACATCGAGATGGGTGGAGGAGCCGCCCGAAGAGGATGATGAGGAATCTTCGGGCAGGCCGGGGCGAGGCCGGGGTCCTGACGGCCCGCCGTGGCGAAGGGGATTCCGCTTGCAAGGATTCTACCTGGAGGAAGGTGGAACGCTGCCTCGCGTAATGGTTGAGCTCAGCAACAGCCCCGGCATCCTAACTTCAGGTGCAAGTTTCTCGATGGGGGGCGTTCAGGCCGAGGTCTCGACGAGCAGCCCGGCGGGAACAGAAGAAGGTGTAGAGCTGAAGCAGGTTGTGCAGATCATTGGCGTCCTTGAAGACGACGATACGCTGGCCGAGGGAAGCATCCAGATGAACCGGCGGGTGCTGGACTATCTCAATGGAGAGCCCGTGCAGCCAAGAGCATTCTACGCCAAGGTTGCCGAGGGCGAGAGTATAGGGGAAACGGCGAGGGCATTGGAGCGGTCGATGCTGAGCAGCGGACTGAATGCCGCTCCTCTGTCTGAGCTGTTTGCGGCAGGACAGGCGGTGCTGCGGGGGATTCTGGGATTGTTCCAGGGCTTCCTGGCTTTGGGTCTGGTCGTGGGCATCGCCGGTCTGGGGGTGATAAGCAGCCGCACGGTGGTGGAACGGCGGCAGCAGATCGGCGTGCTGCGGGCGATTGGCTACCCGTCTGGCACGGTGGCGCTGCTGTTTGTGCTGGAGGCAAACTTCATCGCCCTGACGGGGATTCTTCTGGGCGGTGTTACAGGCCTTATTTTGGGCGACCAGACGATAGGTCAGGCGTACGACCTGGCGACGCAACAGAGTTTTCCAACGCCGTGGCTGACGATTGCGGGGATGCTGGCGGCGGCGTGGCTCTTTTCGTTGCTGACGACGATATTGCCGGCGTGGCAGGCGTCGCGGATCTATCCGGCGGAGGCGTTGCGGTATGAGTGAGAGAGGCGGGGCAGAGGCGAGGCGAATCAGTTCCGCGGACGTTTTGGGACGGCCGCCAGGAATTCAGCGATAGCGGAAAGTCTCCTGGTCCGTCAGGGAGATTTCTCAACTGAATGTTGTGACAGTCAAAACCAATCGATCCGCGAAGTCACGCGAAGGGCCGCGAAGAACACCAAACGCGTAACGGATTCTCTTTGCGTGACTTCGCTACTCCTCAGGGACCACCAGACCCGTGCCCCCGCATACCGATGTTCAGACAGACGTCAACGGGTGTAGTAGGGTACCCTCCTTCTCGTAGCACCCATAGACACGACATTACCAGTCGTAGTGCTTATACTTCTGCGCCCAGCCGCCGCTCGATGAGAGCATTTCGCCGGCTTCGATGAAGAACAGCCAGCGCGGTTCCTGCATGGTTGCTTCGAGGTATTTGAGGCCATCTGCACCCCCGTAGCGTTCGGCCATCTCCTGGCCGATGGCGACCCACTTACCGCCAATGTTTGGCTCCTCTACGACTTTGGCGTTCCCCTTCACGAGAACACGGCGCCCGTCTACGGCGTCTATACATAGAAAGACGCGTCCATCGTTCTTCAGATAGCCGGCCCATGCTGAGCGGGCGCGGGGCACGACGTAGAAGCCTCCGTCGGCGTAGGTGAACCAGCAGGGCACGACGTAGGGCGCGCCTTCGTAGTCGACGCAGGCAAGGCGGCAGATGGTGTTACTGTGCAAGAGGTCGTCGATTTGCGATTGGGTCATTACAGGCATGGTTCGCTCCTGAGAATTGGAATGAGTTGGGGCACTTTGCGCTGCAGAACACCAGCCCTTCTGTCTGTGGCTGTACGTTGGTGGCGCCGGGCCCGTCCATTGCTGGCGGCATTCGCGGCTCCGGCGGCTGCGCCTTCTAAGGGGCTACACTATACTATGTGCAGGGAATTCTCAAACGCGGCCTCGACATAGGACTCTTTTTCTGTTATGATTTGCCGTTAGCGCGTTCAATGCCGGTATGTTTTTCCGGTAAACTTTCGTCCACCGGCGGGGACTGATCATGGATGTTCCCCAACAAAGTTTCGAGAGATAGCCATCATGGATTCACAGATCCTGGAGTTCCTGCAGGCAGACCGTCATGCGATCCTGGCAACCAATGGACGGCATGGCGCACCCCAGTTGACACCGGTCTGGTACATTTATGAGGACGGTGTAATTTACATCAGTGCACAGACGAGGACGGTGAAGATCAAGAATCTGCGACGGGACCCGACGGTTACAGTTTGCATTGACGGGGGGCGCGGCGACGCCAGGTACGTTGTGCTGTATGGGAAGGCGGAATTGATCGAGCCGGGTGAGCGGCAGCGAGAACTTCGGTGGCGGATTGTACGTCATTACTACGCCGATGAAGCGGAGGCCGCGCACTACTACGAGACGGTCAAAGACACTGTCGGCGCTGTCATCACACTGCGGGCGGATAGAACGGTCGCGATGGGATTTGGCCAGTCTTAGGGCCAGAAAGCAGCCCGAAGCTGAGAGGTACAGGGTCCCATATTGAGCCGCCGGCCGGCGCACGCGGGCAGGCGGCGGGAGAGTGGATGATGTGTCGAAACATCAGAAAGCTGCGCCAGCCGGAGCGACCGCCGACTGAGCAGGAGCTGGAAGATGCGGCCCTGCAGTTTGTGCGCAAGGTTAGCGGATATCGAAAGCCGTCGAAAGCAAATGAGGGGGCGTTCAACGACGCCGTCAGCGAGATTGCGATGGCGACTAGGCGGCTATTCGATAATCTTGAGACAAGGTGAGTAGTCGCGCCTTAACTTGCTGTCCAGGTGGGCACGCGCATTCTTTTGTAGTGCGTATTGGGTAATACGTATTGCGAAGAAGGGGACAAGCCTGGTGCGATCCGATTACGTAACCTACGCGAGAAGCCCTGGTACAGGACAGGATCTGCAGTAGATGCAATGGCCGGCTCTCGGCCACCCGTGATTAGCGTGAAGATTTGATGACCAGAGGAGCCTAATGATGAGCGGAAGTGCGGTGCCAACCGACCTCGACATTGCCCAGGCTGCGAAGCTACTGCCGATCTGGGAGATTGCGGAGAAGATGGGGCTGGGTAGGTCGGATATCGAGCTGTACGGCGACCATATGGCAAAGGTGCGCCTTGAGGCAATCGAGGCGCTGGCTGACCGACCTAATGCACGCTATGTCCTGGTTACGGCGATCACACCGACGCCATTGGGCGAGGGCAAGTCGACGACTACAGTGGGGCTGGGTCAGGGTATGCACCACATCGGCAGGACGGCAACGGTGGCGATCCGTCAGCCCAGCCAGGGGCCGACGTTCGGCATCAAGGGCGGCGCGGCAGGCGGAGGATACAGCCAGGTCGTGCCGATGGAGCAGTTCAATCTGCACATGACCGGCGACATGCACGCGGTGACGGCGGCCAACAATCTGCTGGCAGCGATGATCGATGCGCACATTTACCAAGGAAACGCTCTGGAGATCGACCCTTACAGTATCATGTGGCGGCGGGTGCTGGACGTCAACGACAGGGGGCTGCGTAATATCATCAGCGGGCTCGGGGTAAAGTCGGACGGGCCGCAGCGTCAGACCGGATTTGACATAACGGCGGCCTCGGAGGTGATGGCGATCCTGGCACTGACGACAGGGTTGGAGGATATGCGGGCACGCTTTGGCCGGGTGACTGTCGGCAGGGACCGGAGCCGGCAGCCGGTAACGGCGGAGCAGCTGCAGGCCGCGGGATCGATGACTGTGCTGATGAAGGAGGCGATCAAGCCGAATATCTTCCAGACGCTGGAGAACACGCCGGCGCTGGTCCATGCCGGGCCGTTTGCGAACATTGCCCACGGGAACAGCTCTGTGCTGGCCGACCTGATCGGTATCAAGACGAGCGATTATCTGATCACGGAGGCCGGTTTCGGCGCCGATATCGGGGCGGAGAAGTTCTTCAATATCAAGTGCCGCTACAGCGGGCTGCGTCCCGACGCGGCGGTCCTGGTGGCGACGGTACGGGCCCTCAAGTCGCATACGGGTCGGTACCGCGTTGTGCCGGGCCGACCTCTGCCGGAAGAGATGCTGGCGGAGAACCCTGATGATGTGGCCGAGGGCGCGGCCAACCTTCGCAGGCAAATCAAGAATGTGCGGGCGCATGGCGTGAGTCCGGTTGTATGCGTCAACCGCTTTGCCAGCGATTTTCATAGCGAAATCGATGTAATTGGGCGGGTCGCCGAGGAGGAAGGCGCGCGCTGGGCGGTTTCGACGCATTGGGCTGAGGGAGGCAGCGGCGCAAGAGAGCTGGCGCGGGCGGTCGTAGAAGCGGCCGAGGAGCCGAGCGAGTTCCAGTTCCTATATGAATTGGACCAGCCCTTGAAAGCAAAGATGGAGAAGATCGCGACCACAATTTACGGCGCAGACGGAATCGAGTACTCGGCGCTGGCCAACCGTCAGATCCGGCAGTACGAGCAGAGCGGGTTCGGCAATCTGCCGATATGCATGGCGAAGACGCATTTGAGCTTGAGTCACGATCCGAAGCTCAAGGGGGCGCCGTCCGGTTTCATTGTGCCAGTTCGGGAGGTGCGAGCCAGTGTAGGCGCCGGTTTCGTCTATCCGCTGCTGGGAGAGATGAGGACAATGCCTGGGCTGGGCAGCAGGCCGGCGGCTCAGAATGTGGACATCGATTTGGAAACGGGACAGGTAGTTGGGTTGTTCTGATAGGCTTTTTCGTAATTCGTACTGCGTATTTCGGATTGCGTTGAGGCAGGCAGGCACAGTGTCTGGTTGCGATCCACTTCAGAAATCGTGGAGTCAAGCGGGGTTTACATTGGGGTCCAGCATTGAGGCGTTGGTTTGTATAGCAGAAGGGTGGTGAATAAGGGCTTCCCGAAGAGTAACGAGCTCAGACAGTTGCTGTGACAGAATGTGCTGAACAGGATTCAATGTCGAATTTGGACTGAATAAGGGAATTCAAGGTACAATATAGGTTATGCCTTTTACCTTTCACGCTGCGTGGCTCACTTCCGGCAAGCATTCTGCTGACGGACAAGAGCAAGATGCCTTCAGCGTCGCACATGTTTCCCGAGTGGCGGGTCAGGGAGACGTGCAGACGGTGCAGAACGAGGGGGCGTCAGACGGATCACCGGGCCCAGTGGTCCAAGAGGCCGCGGGGCAGAAAGGGACGCCAGGGGGGCATGATTCCTCAAGAGGGCCTGCCCCTGAAAGCGGTCCCCGGCTCTTCCTCTGGGGTGAGAACCATGATCCTCCCAGCGTTTGGGAAGAACGCGAACTGGATGAGAACGGTGCGCGCGAGAATGGCGAGCGCGCAGACGTCTCCGGGACGCACACGCCCATCGGTCCCACCGAGGAGGCCAGGAACGGACGGCCGCAGGTATCGCGAGGCAACGGGAAGATACCCTCGCATCCTGCTCAGATGCCGGTAGGGACCCTGCGTCAGATCCTGCGTCAGCTGGCGACAGCGAGCGAGTTGACCAGCCTGCTGGGAAGTCCGGCAACGGCCAGTGTCTGGTTGCCCAGTCAGAGTGACCGTCCTCAGACGCACCTGGGGTCTTTTCAAAGGGGCGTGAATGCACTGTCGGGGGACAAGGAGCCATACAGGCTGCAACCCTGGCAGTTGACAGGACTGACTCTCGACCCCTTCCACACGCTCGCATTCCTCAGCCGCTTTACAAATCAGAGACTCATCGAACTCCCATCCTCGACTTCGCTGTTTCGCCACGCCCGATTGGGCAATGATCTCCTATTCTGGAGCCACGCGGCCAAGTTCGTGCTCGAGCTACTTGCCGGGCAACATTTCCTGCCAGGGCTGATACCTGACAGCAGCGGCCGGTTCTGGGCTACCTGGCAGCCATTTCTGTTAGAGGGGAGCCTGCGAGAACGGCTTGAGTACCTTGTCGACCTGATGCCCCCTATCTGCAGAGCGTACGAGCTTGAAACGCTTGACGATGCGCCGACTTCAGGGGCGATAGTCGAACATTTCATCAGCGTGCTGATCAATCGAGCGATTCGGGAGTGGGCGCCCGGTGCTAGAGGTGCAAATGGGGCGATCCAGCGCATTGAGAGTTCCGCAAATGTTTTTGGGGAAGAGCGGCCGTCAGTCCCGTCATCAGGCTCAATGTGGCTGGACGGCCTGTCGGGAGAGGAGCCGCTGCTGCATCTTCCTCCCCAGCCTGCCCATCAGCTATACAAGCGATGGATTGAGTGGATGGAGCAACTCCATTCCTCGGTGGCGGACTCCAATTTTCAGGTCGCGTTTGCATTGGAATTGCAGCAGGATGACGTTTTGCATTCACATCCCGATTCAGAGACCGCTGACTCTACTCCCGCCCCTATATCGTTGAACAACTGGCACCTCGAGTACTATTTGCAGGACAAGGATGACCAGGAGTTACTAATACCGGCGCAGAGGGTTTGGAACCAGAACGGTCAAAGTATTCGCGTTAAAGGACGGCGATTCGACCAGCCGCAGGAGCGGCTCCTTACCGGTTTGGGCGTAGCCAGCCGCTTGTTTGCACCTATTCGGGAAAGCCTGCGGACGCCGCGGCCTGAACGGGCCACTCTTTCCCTGGAAGAGACGTACCTGTTTTTGAAGGAGATCGGCCCTCTGCTCCAGAGCAGTGGTTTCGGTGTCATCATGCCGGACTGGTGGGCGGTGCGCAGCCGTTCCCGGCTCGGGCTGCGCCTGCGATTGGGCGGCCAGGAACAGTCCTCAGTGGACGGGGCGGGGCGGGCTGAGGGAAGAGGCCAGGGGCAGCCGGACGGCCAAAGCGACGGTCGAGGGGGTGGAGCATCTCTGGACTTGAGGGGCTTGATCCAGTACCGGTGGGAGTTGACTCTCGGGGAACAGACTCTTACCAGAGAAGAGTTTGAACGTCTCGCGGAATTAGGGTCACCGCTTGTTCGGTTGGGCGAAGAGTGGCTGGAGTTGGACCCGGTGCAGGTACAGGCGGCGCGGCAGTTCATGGACCGCAACAGTTCCACGGGAAGTATGCCGCTGCTGCAGGCCGTGGGACTGGCACAGGCTTTTTCCCGCACTGACGCGGAGGCTGAACAGGAGTCCCTGGCGACGTCGCCGTCCGATTCTTACAGGGCCAGCGGCCTTTTGGCGGGCCGGGAAGGACCGCCGCTGCACAACCTGGTATTGCCGTCCGAGCAGAACGGTGACAGGGACAATGCAGATGGGGTAACAGGCCCTGATCTGCCATTGGAGGCGGTGGTAGCCGACGGCTGGCTCGGCGCTGCCCTGGAGCGGCTGCGAGGGATTGAGCCGATAGAATATGTCGAGGAGCCGGCAGGGTTCGTGGGAAGGCTGAGGCCCTATCAGCGACGAGGCGTTGGCTGGCTATCCTTCCTGCGGCGATTGGGCCTGGGTGCTTGTCTGGCCGACGACATGGGGCTGGGCAAGACGATCCAGGCAATCGCCCTCCTGCTGCACTCTCGTCATCTGGCCAAAAAGCAGAGCGAGTCGCTCGGCGCTCCGATTGAGCAGCTCAACCGGCCGGCACTACTAATCTGCCCCACCAGCGTTGTTGCCAACTGGCGACACGAAATCGAGAGATTCGCGCCCAGTCTGCGCCTCTTACTTCATCATGGGAGCGGGAGGCTGAATGGAGAAGCGTTTCGGACGGCGCTGTGCGAGCACGACATGGTAATCACGAGTTTTGGCATTGCCAGGCGGGATATCGACATGCTGGAGACCCAGGAGTGGGGCGACCTGATCCTGGACGAGGCACAGAACATCAAGAATCCATCGGCCAAGCAGACGCAGGCGATCCGCCGGTTGACGGGCAACTCACGCGCCCAGGTTGAACGGGGGATTACACCGCCTTTCCGCGTCGCGCTGACCGGTACACCGGTGGAAAACCGGCTTCTGGAACTGTGGAGCATCATGGAGTTCCTCAATCCGGGGTACCTGGGGAAGCGGGAGTATTTTCGACAGCAGTTTGTACTACCGGTTGAGCGCTACAACGACGAATTCGCAGCTGCCGATCTTCGTCGAATGGTACAGCCCTTTTTGCTGCGCCGCCTGAAGACCGATCCAACGATCATCTCAGACCTGCCTGAAAAGAATGAGATGGTCGTTTACTGCTCTCTCACTAAGGAGCAGGAGACTCTTTACACACAGGTCATCGAGGAGACGATGGCGCGCGTGGAGAGGAGCGAGGGCGTGCAACGGCGTGGACTGGTGCTGGGTCTCTTACTCAAGCTGAAACAGGTGACGAATCATCCGGCTCACTTCCTGGGGGAAAAGGGCCCCCTGGAAGAGCGAAGCGGCAAACTTAGCCGCCTGACTGAGATGCTCGAGGAGGCGCTTGCGGTTGGGGACCGTGCGCTCGTTTTCACACAGTTTGTCGAGATGGGTCACCTTCTGTGTAAGCACTTGATGGATAACCTGGGACGGGAAGCGTTGTTCCTGCACGGCGGTACGCCGGCGAGCAGAAGAGAACAGATGGTGCGCTCATTCCAGGAGGACAGCAATGGGGCGCCGATATTCGTTCTCAGTTTGCGGGCAGGCGGCGTGGGTGTGAATCTGACGAGGGCAAATCATGTCTTTCACTTCGACCGTTGGTGGAACCCGGCGGTAGAGAACCAGGCCACGGACCGGGCATTTCGCATCGGTCAAAAGCGCTCGGTCCAGGTCTACAAGTTCGTCGTTTCCGGTACGTTGGAAGAACAGATTCACAAGATGATCGAGAGCAAACAGGACCTGGCAGAGTCGATCGTGAACAGCGGCGAAGACTGGCTGGCGGATATGGATACCGAGGGCCTGCGACAGCTGATTGCACTTCGCAGCAGCGGATAGAGGGAGCAGGAAGGCAGATGACTGACCCAAACGACAAAAATGGCTCGTGGTCAGGACGATGGTATGAATATCTGAAAGGGCAGGGGTTCGACCTGAAGCGAGGCCAGACCCTTGCGCGGCGGATGCAGGTGAAGTCCATTGAGGTGCAGTTCGGCCGCATCAGGGCCGAGGTCTTTGAGTCTCATCGAGGCGGTTGCCAAGTCGAAATAGAGGTCCTGCCATTACGGGACGAGGAGTGGTCGGCAGTACTGGACGCACTGGCGGAGGAGGCGCTGTACGCAGCACAGCTTCTTGCCGGGGACAATGAATGGGAAGGGTTTCTTTCGGTACTCGATGCCGTCTTTGACGACGCTGAAGTCGCGCTGTTATCGCCTTCATCAGCTGCCGGTGAGGTTGAGGCCAGCTGCGCTGAATGCCAGAACCAGAGCAGTCCCTGCAAGCATGCTCTGGTGACCTTGTACCGGTTCGGCCAGATGATTGCCGACGACCCCTGGATGCTGCTACTGCTAAGAGGCAGAGACCGTCACCAGGTTCTGACCGGACTGCGGCTACGGCGAAGCAGCAGTATTGAAGAAGAGACCGCCGGTGAAGGCGAGGAGAAGGGTATCGTTCCCGAATCGTCTTCTTCGGGCTACGATGCTTTGCGTGCTTTGGAGGAATCCCCGATCAGACAGGGTGAGGACCTTGCCCTGGCCGCGCAGGTTGACGCATTCTGGGGCGGGCGCCAGCTGGGGCCGGGCGGCACGCGTCATGATCTGCGGGCATTGCATTACAACATCGCTCCGCCGCTAATAAGGATGGCTCTTCTGCGCCGGCTGGGGCCGCCTCCGTTTCAGCAGGACAGCCCGGTGATTTACGACAGGCTCTCTGAAATCTATCTTGAAGTGTCGGCCAAAGCACTGGAGCTGGCGTTCGCGCCAGAGCCCGATAGCGACGGATCAGTTTGACCTGAAAGGCAGGTAAGCAGGAGCGAAATGTGATCAGTCAGTTGCTGGCCCAGCGGGAAGCGGAATCGAACCCTATCAGGGTCGGTGTCATCGGCACGGGCAAGTTCGGCGCGGGACTGGTGGCCCAGATTTCGCAGATGAAAGGGATGGAGGTGTCGGCGATTGCCGACATCAACGCGCACAATGCCCGGTATGCTTATGTTTCCAGCGGGGCGAGGGAGGAGGATATACGCACGGCGGAGACGGGGGACGAGCTGGAGGAAGCCGTTCGCGCGGGCAAGCCGGTTGTCGTCGAAGACGGGCTGGCGCTGACCGAGAGCGAGTCGATTGAGGTTGTTGTCGAGTCGACGGGTCTGCCGGAGGTCGGCGCGCGTCATGCTTTCGAGGCCCTGAGCAGCCACAAGCACGTCGTCATGGTAAACGTGGAAGCGGACGTTACTGTCGGGCCCTTCCTGCGGCGTACGGCAGACGCCGCAGGTGTTGTGTACACGATGGTGGACGGGGACCAGCCGGCCGTGACGTGGAACATCGTAGAATGGGCGCGCAGTCTGGGGCTGGAGATTGTGGCCGCAGGTCGGGGAACGATCTATTTCGAAGATGATTTCGAGGGCACGCCGGAGACGGCGGCGGCTCGTTTCGGCTTCACAGAGGACCATATTGAGCGGCGCACGATCAATCTGAAAATGTTCAACTCCTTTCGCGATGGAACGAAGGCGCAAGTGGAGATGACCGCGCTTGCGAATGCCGCCGGGCTCATACCGGACCGCCGGGGGATGCACGAGCCATCGGTGAACCTGGAGGAGATTCCCGTTCGATTCAGTCTGCGGGAGGAGGGCGGGTTACTCAGCCGGCACGGTGTGGTAGAACTGGCCAATTCGGTGGCTGACGACGGCAAGAGTATGCTGCCGAATGCGCTCAAAATGGGCGTGTTTGCAGTCGTGCGTACAGAGCATCCATTCACGCGGGAGGATCTGGCCTACCACGGTTGTCACGTCGGCGGTGAGGGCAAGAACTTCCTCCTTTACAGGCCCTACCACCTAGTGGCGGTGCCGGCGCCGCTGAGTATCGCGCGTGCAGTCCTTTTCGACGCGGCAAACGGCTCATGCGCGGCGACGCCAACTGCGGAGTGCATCACCGTGGCAAAGCGGGACCTACGCGCCGGCGAGGAATTGGACGGTGGTGGGGGATACACGGTGGTAGGCCAGTGCGAGAAGGCACCGGTGGCGCAGGACGAGGGATTGTTGCCACTGGGCCTTGCCGATCAGGCGGTACTCAAACGGGCGATCGGCAAGGGTGAAGCTATCGCCTACAGCGACGTAGTGCTGAACGAGTACTCCTTTGTCCTCAACATGCGACGGCTACAAGACGACCTGGTTGGGCACGAGCGCGTGTAAATGCAGGGCATGGACCGATGTCAACCGGGGCCGATGCACAAGGAGACTGGCGAAGGACAGACAGGCCGCGGTAAGGGACTGACGTTGATGGCCAGAAGAGCCCGTTGTGACGTTTTCCTCAGGCAGTTCGGTGCAAGTTGTACCTTCATCTTGATCTTTGGCATCACGGGACGTCGTGTGTAAGTCTAGACAGATACTTACTGGTGTAATGGGAGATGGGGATGGAATATCGGCGGTTGGGGCGTACAGGCCTGAAGGTGTCGGAGATTTGCCTGGGGACGATGACATTCGGTCATGGTACGGACGAAAGCGAGGCGTCGCGTATCGTTGACCTGGCGATTGACGCAGGGGTGAATTTCTTCGACACAGCCAATTCCTACGCGGACAGCGATTCAGAGACTATCCTGGGCCGGGTCCTCAAAGGTCGCCGGCGCGATGCAGTTGTCGCGACCAAGTTTTTCAATCCGATGGGACCGGATGTCAACAGTTCCGGCACCAGCCGCTTCCATATGATGCATACAATCGAGGACAGTCTGCGCCGTTTGCAGATGGAGTACATCGACATCCTCTACATTCACCATGTCGACACGCAGACTCCCTTGGATGAAACGCTGCGGGTCCTTGACGACCTGGTGCGACAGGGGAAGGTTCGATACACCGCCTGCAGTAATTTTGAGGCCTGGCGTCTGATGGAGGCGATGTGGCTCAGCGACCACAACAGGTGGGAGCGATTTGCCGCCTATCAGCCTCAGTACAGCCTCGTAGTACGGGATATTGAACAGGAAATCATACCGGTCTGCGAACTCAAGGGCATCGGCGTGGTGGTCTGGAGCCCATTGGGAGGCGGGTTTCTGACCGGCAAGTACAGGCCGGGGGAACGCTCGCACAGCGGGACACGCTCGGAGGCGGGGTGGGCATTTCCTCAGAGCTATTTTGCCGCCAACGCCGACGAAACGCTGACGACACTGATGGATGCGGCGTCCGACCTGGACCGAACGCCTGCGCAGGTAGCCACGCGTTGGGTCCTGGAGCAAACGGCCATCACCAGCGCAATCGTAGGCGCACGCACAACAGAGCAGGCGCGTGACAATCTCAGGGCAGGTGGTTGGACACTGCCGGCTGAGGCGCTCAACCGTCTCAATGAGGTTTCGCGCCTGCCGGACCGATACCCCAAGTCGATGGAGCACAACATGCATGAGCGGCGCGACGCCGCTGTCAATATGCCTTCGATGGATAACGGGTCGTGACCGGCTATTCTCTTCGTCCCTTTCGCGCGAGCGAGCAGGAGTACAGGGCCCTGGCATCACTGCTGCGTGCCGTATCACCGGAAGGTCGACCTGAGTCCAGCGAGGACCTCAAGCGGGAAGACCTAGAGTGGCCGAGCAGTTCTCTCCTGCAAAGAGTGATTGCCTATACGTCAAGGGAGGAGATGGCGGCTGTTGGTGCCTGCTTCCAGGCTTACTGGCTTGACAGCCCGTCCACGATCTACCTGAAGTTTGACGTCCACCCCGATCACCCTCAAGTTCACCTACTCCCAATCCTGTTTGAGAGCCTGCATAGGCTTCTGACTGAGCACACGTCCGAATTCAGACGGCTGGTCGCCAGGGCCAGGGAAGACGACAGCGACAGGGTCGGATTCCTTGTCGAGAATGGCTTTCGGGAAGAGATGCGTTCTCCTTCCTCCGCTTTGCAGGTCGCGGAATTCGATGAATCCATTTGCGAAAGGGCATATGCGCGACTCGCTCAATGCAAAGTGCGCATGATCACGCTGACTGAATTCTGCAATGAGGAGCCGGAATGGAAGAGGAAACTGCGAGATCTGCGCTGGGAGATCGTGCGTGACGTGCCAACGACGGAGCCGTTCGCCAAGCCGACGATAGCCGAATTTGAGGAGATGGTCCTGAGAGATCCAGCTCTGGATGTAGAGGCTTTTTTCATTGCTCAAGCTGAAGACGGCGCCCTCATTGGAATGAGCAACCTGTGGCGAAACGACCCGGAGGGGAAACGTCTGGACACGGGGTTGACCGGCGTAATCCGGTCCTATCGACGCAGAGGGATTGCTACGGCGCTAAAGGTGCAGACTATTCGGTACGCACAGGCCAGCGGCGCGGAAACGATTGAAACGAGCAACGAGGAAGAAAGTCCGATGTATACGCTCAATCTGAGGCTGGGTTTCAAGCCGAAGCCGGCGTGGGTCGATTACACAAGAGAAGAGTGAGAAGAGAGCGTTCGTCGCTTGGGCCGATTCAGATAGGAGTCAGGGATCAGTTTTCAGTATCGTTAGCCAGGCCGTACCCGTCCAGGGCCGGGAGGTGATATTCTGGCCCAAACACAACAGAGAGGTTGTCCTCAGTGAACAGTTACATGACACAGGCCGAGCAGCTCAAGGAGTCGTTACGATTATCGCTTCCCCCGGTTGCGATTGCCTTCACCGATGACCTGCCGGCAGGCATTGCGTCGTATGAGGAAGTAGCGCCCGCCGGCTGTTATTTCTGGCAGGAGGCGTCGCAGAGGGTCTTCGCGACGGGCGCCAAGGACCACGAACTATGTGCCATCGGCGTTCACACGCACAATCTTGCGGGCGCGTCGGCTTCTCAGGGAGACGAGCTTGCGACAGCGCTCGGGGCGATGGCGGGTTTGGACTATGTCAGGGAAGAGGAGGTGGCTGCGATTCCGGTCTTGCCCCAGCCGGTGCAGCACGCGGTATACGGCCCCTTGAGCGACTTTCCAATGGATGCCGACGTGGTTCTGCTCTTCGCAAACGCACAACAAAGCCTGATTCTGTCGGAAGCAGCGTCCAGGGTCGACGAGGGGGTTCCGCCGGCGATGGGGAGGCCTGCGTGTGCAGTGGTCCCCCAGGTCAGAAATGGAGGAAGGGCTGCGATGAGCCTGGGCTGCTGCGGCGCCAGGGCATATCTGGACGTCCTCGGCGATGGTGTTGCGCTGTGGGCACTGCCAGGCGAGAAACTTGGACCGTACTGTAAAGAGATCGACGGGTTGGCCAAATCCAATGAAGTCCTGACAGTTTTCCACGAGAGGCGAAGAGAGGATGTTGAGGCAGGGAAGAGGCCCAGCGTGCAGGATTCGCTGGAACGGCTGGCCGGATAGCGTCATGAAAGGGCAGAAGAAGCCAGACCATGCGAAGTAGATGGCGTGACAGAGAGGCGGCCGGGTACGCGGGAGATCCGCTTGGGATGCGGGTGTATACGTCGCGGCTGCTGGGGAGCGATCCGTCGCTGGTCCTGCACGGGGGCGGCAATACATCGGTAAAGGCGACGACGGAGGACATCTTCGGTGACGAGGAGGAGGTCCTTTTTGTCAAAGGCAGCGGCTGGGACCTGGCCACGATCGAGAAGCCAGGATTCTCGCCGGTGCGGTTGGACGCCTTGAAGCGGATGGCCACTCTTGAGGAACTGAGCGACAGCGAGATGGTCACAGCACAGAGGGCGGCTCTGACCGACCCCTACGCGCCCAACCCTTCGGTGGAAGCGATTTTGCACGCGATCATTCCTTACGATTACGTCGATCACTCGCATGCAGACGCGGTTGTGGCATTGACCAATACGCCCGACGGGGAGGCCATCATCCGCGACCTGTATGGCCCGCAGATGATGATTGTTCCATATGTGATGCCTGGATTCGTGCTCGCCCGGAAGGTTTTTGAGATGACCAGGGAAACTGACTGGGATGCCCTGCAGGGGATAGTTCTGCTCAATCACGGGGTCTTTACCTTCGCAGACGATGCCCGCGAGAGTTATGAACGGCACATCGATATTGTAACCGCCGCCGAGGAATACATCGCGTCGAAGGCAAAGAACAGAGTTATTGGAATCGTAGGGGAAGAAGGCTCAGACAGAGATGCGCCTTTGGAAGAACTGGCCCGGTTGCGCAAGGCCGTTGCCGATGTAAGGGGCCAGGCAGTACTCGCCTCAGCTGATGTGGGCGCGGAGGCCAGAGCGTTCTCGGCCTTGCCGGAGGCTCCAGAGCAAGCGACACGCGGTTTACTTACCCCGGACCACGTAATCCGCACAAAGCGGATTCCGCTGGTCGTATCTGAAAGGGGTGCGGATCAGGATGTAGCCGAGTATGTATCGGCCTACGGCGAATACTTTGAGCGCCATACGGACGGTCGCTTGTCGCGTCTCGACCCGGCTCCGCGTTGGGCATTGTGGCCGGGCGTTGGAAGCGTTGCTTTCGGCGCCAACCCGAAAGAGATAACTGCGATCGACGACATCAAGCGCCATACAATGCGAGCTATCGGATGGTCTGAGGCCATGGGAGGCTGGCAGCCGCTTGGCGAGAGCGATATATTCGCGATCGAGTATTGGGAGTTGGAGCAGGCGAAGCTGAAAGGGGCAGGCGAGGCGCCGCCGTTCGAAGGGAAGGTGGTTCTGGTTACCGGGGGGGCCAGCGGCATTGGCCGTGCCTGCGTGGAAGCTTTCCTGGGACAGGGCGCGGTCGTCGCTGCGCTGGACATTGCTCCCGAGATCACGGAGCTATTCGACACTGAGAGAGTGCTCGGAATCAGCTGCGATGTAACTGACGAAGCCGGGCTGAAGAGGGCCGTGGACCAGGGGGTGGGGCGCTGGGGCGGGCTGGACATCCTGGTGTGTAACGCGGGCATCTTCCCGGCCACGCAATCGTTGAGGGAGATGGGTGCAGAACATTGGGACAGGAGCCTGCAGGTAAATCTGACCAGCCAGCAGAGGCTCTTGCAGGCGAGTGCACCTTATCTAAAATTGGGCTGCGAGCCGGCGGTTGTCATCATTGGCTCCAAGAACGCGCCGGCGCCGGGGCGCGGGTCCGGGGCTTATTCGGTGGCAAAGGCCGGCCTGACGCAGCTGGCCCGTGTCGCGGCCCTGGAATTCGCAGCAGATGGAATCCGAGTCAACGTGCTTCACCCCGATGCCGTCTTCGACACTGCGCTGTGGACGGACGAACTGCTGGCGAAGCGCGCTGCCAGCTACGGAATCAGCGTGGACGAATACAGAACGAGGAATCTGCTAGGCGTCGAGATTACTTCCGCTGATGTGGCTGGGTTGGCCTGCACTGTGGCGGGTCGGGCTTTTGGCAAGACGACTGGGGCGCAGATACCTGTAGACGGGGGAAATGAACGCGTGATTTAGGTGTTCCAAGGGTAGCCGGCGTCACCAACCGTACCTGGCAAGTGCCGTGATTGCTCTTGGATGTGCGGGACTTGTCCCCGTATACTTCAGAACTGGTCCAATTCAGGTGCGATTTGGAGAATCCAGCTTCGGAAGGGACTTTGCACTGCGTTTCCGGGATTGGTATACTGTTCAGGTTGCGCCGGCGAGTTCGATTTTGGCCGGCGACGCCGGTCTGACAGTGCGGAGGCCGGCGGATCCGGAAGCAAGTTCGGGTAAGGCTATCCCCCAACATTTGAAAAGATATCAGGCTCCGAAGGATCTGGATTCTTCAGAGGGAGGCCAGCATGTTCAGAACCGTTAGTCGAGTAGTGCCCATACTGCTCTTGATCGGCTTCATTGCGTCAGGCGTTATGCTCGTCCAAAATGGGCATCTCACGACCGACTTGGCCGCGAAGGATTGGGTTACCTCTGTCTCCGGGGCACAGCCGAGTGCTGTTGAGGCCCAGATCAACATTCCCACCTATTTTGGCTCTCTGGAAGTAACCAAGTCACGGGGGGTCACTCCGGGCGTGGGTGGGGAGGTCATGGAGGTGTATGTTGAGGTAGGCGACCTGGTAGAAGAAGGGCAGGAGCTTTTCCGGTTGGATTCGACGCAGCTGTCCTGGGCCGTTCAGCGGGCGGAAATATCGCTGGAGCTGGCTCGCATAGCACTTCTGGAGCTGGACGAGCAGTCGTCGGAGGGCGATCTTGCCGTTGCGCAGGCCAATCTGGAAGTGGCAAAGACCAATTTTGACAAGCTGCAATATGGCGGCGTGACTGAAGACGAACTTGCGGCAACGCGCGCAAGCGCCACAGCGGCGTGGGCGCGGTACAACGAGCTTCTTGCCGGCCCGACGGAGGCGCGCCTGCAGCAGCTGCGGGCAAACCTTGAAAGGGCGGAGCTGGCGGTAACGCAGGCACAGCGGGCATACAACGAAGTCGCGTGGCGAGGCGATGTAGGACGTACGCCGCAGGCTGCGAATTTGCAGCGGGTTACAATTGATCTGAATGTGGCGCAAGCGTCCTACAATGAAGCGACTCAGCCGCCGCGTGCCTCAGAATTACAGTCTGCCCTGGCAGCGGCACACCGGGCCCAACATGCGTTGAATGAACTTGAAGAGGGTATATCGGAAGTGGATCTGGCAGTTGGGAGAGCGAGGGTTGCGGCTGCCGAGGCGACCGTTTTGCGAACGATGGAGCTGGCCACCGGCCAGAAGTCGGCCGAACTGCGGGTAAGCCAGGCGCTTGTCAACCTGGAGGAGTCGCAACAGCGACTGGACAAGGCCACAGTTCGAGCGCCAATTACCGGCGTTGTACTTGCACTGAACGCTGAAGAGGGGAAGGTGATCGGTGCATCTTCACTTGCGGCCGAAATCGGTGACCCCTCTGCGCTGGAGTTGGTGGTAGGGATTCCTCAGGACCAGGTCCTGACAATGTCGGTGGGCGACCCGGTCCGCATTACCCGGTTCGGGAGCGATGATATCTCCGTGCTGTCGACGATATCGAAGATCTCGCCGATCAGTTTGCCCGGCAAAGGAAACTCGACGTTTCCTGTTACAATTCGGCTTCCGGAGGAAGGTACCGCGCAGTTCAATCCTGGAATCTTCGTTTCAGCGACTTTCGAATAGTCCATCAGTAGAGCGAGGGTTATCTTCCTGAGCTCAACGCTGGTCCCAAAGGGCTTCCCGTGTGTGCCGGGGCACTTGAAGTCTGCGGAAAAACAGTCTCATATGGGAATCGAGTGGTAACAGCAGGGCGTCGACGAAGCCGCACCGGTTGCCGAGAATCCCGCTTGTAATTGGTATAACGTCAACTGCATTCAAAGGGGAGCGCAATGACGAACCACATTCGAGTGCTGGAGATATGACGATGACGATTCGACTCGTTTTGGGGTTCGCAGCGCTTTTTTATCTTGCGATAATTCAGCCTGGCTCGGCTCAAAGCGGACGACTTGAAGAACAGCTGGCGCAGTCAACACCGATCACTCCTACCGTTCTGGCGGTTGTCCGCAACCAGGGAGCGACGCTGTACGACCGGCCGAACGGAGAGCCGCTGCAGAACATTGTGGGCGGTTCTCTTGTCACGGCTCGCCTACGTTCGACTGACTTACTCTGGGTCTTGGTTCAGACACGCGATCAGTCTGAGGGTTGGGTTGAAGTGCGGACCCTACTAGCCGCGGGATTGGGCCGGCTCCCGGTTGAAATACCCACGGCAACGCCCACGTTGACGCCAACGCCTACGCTTTCGCCGACGCCATCTTCTACGCCAACACCAACATCAGAAGCGGCTGCCACAGAGGTCCCGGAGCCTACAGGGACGGCTGTGAGCGAGCCAACTCCTCAGGAGGAGATGACGGCGATGCCTGAGGCCACAGCCACGCCGGAGGCGATGGAAGAGTCGACGCCGCAGCCCACCGAAGAGGCAATGCCCGAGGTTACTTCTGAGGCGGGGACGCCAGAAGCGACTCCGACACCATTCGTGCCGCCTGAAGGTCCCACAGCACTCTCGCTGGCTCGAATTGGTGGGGCAGTCCTTTGGGATGGTGAAGACGGATCCTACGTTGAACACTTCAGGGCCGGTTCCCGGTTGACTGCCGCGTTTAGAACGGACGACAGCAGTTGGTATTACGTCTATCATGATGAAGGGCCACACGGTTGGGTTTCCGCTGATGAGCTACTGGTCGTAAGCGGCCAGATCCTGACTGTGAAAGAGTTTACGATTCCCCTGGAGAAAGTAACTGCAGTTGAAGAAGGGGAGACGGCACCGGGCACGGAGACCCCAACGCCCACGCCTACACCCGCCGGGCCCCCCGAAAGGGTCACGGTTACGGTCATTGATTTCGGTCTGCGACTGAACGTACGCGCCGGCCCAAGTACCGATTACGATATCGTGGCCAAGGCGGTCGCCGGTGTAACCTTTAACGGGATTGGTCGAACGGACGCGGGAGATTGGGTGAAAGTTGCCATCGCCGATCTTCCAAGCGGTTACGGTTGGGTATCCGCCCTATACGTTACGACCTCCGGCCCGTTCGAGGACTTGCCTGTTGAAGGCGAGATGGAGATGGAAGAGAAGATGGAGATGGATGTCAAGGAAGAAGAGAAAGTGGAGAGTGACGGGTGAGTCCGTTAAGTTGACGAGCCTAAGCAAGGATTCTGTTCGGCTAGTCATCTGAAGTCATCTTAATTCTGATTTCTTGTACTGTCTTCGCTGACAGGCATAAACAGGATCAACGAGGGACGAGCGATTCTGAACGCGACCGTAGTCGTGAGCAGAGTCGCTTTTCTTTTGTCTGCGCGCCGTTCCACAGGCGACCTGTTCTGCCGATCGCCTGTGTGAACAGCATGCGGAAGGCTCCCGGTCCCGCCATCTCTCTCCGGTAAACCGAAGGAGATGGTCAGGAGCGATTTCTGACAGCATGTCACAGGGGAATGACGAAAGCAGATTCGACGTTGCCGACTATGCATAAGGCCAGGCCAGAGCACTCTCTCATTAAGGGCGATTCCCGGCATCGGATGCTTGTTCGGATTGATGCAGAAAAGTCGTGACAGTTCAACACTCTTGACAGTGCTAGCTGGTCCGTTGCCTTTGGATTCTCTTTGTAATGGGGCATGGCGAAGCGGCGAGGAATGACCAAGTTAGCAAAAATACATTACTCTTAAGGGGATTGACTTTGGTTATTTGGTCTTGTATAGTTCAGCCTCAGTAGTAGAGTGGCGGCAAGGTTTATCGTTGCCACGATTTGTGACGCGTCTTGTGCACTGTGCCTCAATCTTCCTTACTCCAACCCATCGGACGTTTTTGAGTTGAAAGGAGACAGGTCGCAATGTCGAATAGTACATCATTTACGAGACGTCATTTTCTGAAGTTGAGCGGCACTGCGGGCGCGACTGCGATGCTCGCTGCCTGCGCACCGGAAGCGACATCCGGCGCAGAGGAAGCGGCCGCCGACATGCCGGCGACGGCAACCCAGTCGATTCCGGAGCTGCTTGGCGCGGACATGCCAGGGAGCCCGGACAATGCCAGGGGTTGGACAACTGTTCTTCCCGACTTACCGGAGGGGCTGCCGCCGGCACCAGGGCAGGAGCCGATCGAGATTACGACGACGCGGCGGGTGGACGCCCAGACGAAGTTCAGCGAGGGTGATTCGCTGGAGAACAATCCCTTTTCGCGCATGGTCGAGAAACTCCTTGGGGTCAAGCTCACGGTCGCGTGGTCCTGGTCGAGCGGTGACGAAGCAACGACAAAGTACAACCTGGCAATGGCAAGTGGGGATATGCCGGACTATCTGGAAACTGTGCCGTCCAACATCTTTGTGAAGATGGTGGAGGCAAATCTGCTTGAGGACATTACCGACGCTTTCACGATGTACGCCAGCCAGCTGTGGCAGGACATCTGGGCTGAATACGGCGAACTTCCATGGATATTCACTACGGTCAACGGACGGAAGTACGGGCTGCCACGGGTAGAAGACCTTGCACACAATGACAACATTCTGTGGTACCGCCAGGACTGGTTTGACGCGCTGGGTCTGGGTGTGCCGCAGACGTTGGACGAATTGCACGATACGGCACTGGCCATCGTCGAAGCAGACATCGGCAAGGGAGCGCCTGGGACCACGATCGGCCTGCTGGCCAACAAGAGTTATTCGGCGACGTGGTTCGGGAGCATCGACCCGATCTGGGCGCCTCATGGCGTGGTACCAAGACACTGGACCGAGGTTGATGGTGAACTGGTATTCGACAGCATCCGCGATGAGATGCGGGAGCCGCTGGCGCTCCTAAACTCGTGGTACCAGGACGGCATCTTCCGCGAGGACTTTTTCACGATAAGCACGTCGGACTCGATTCAGGACGTGGCTGCGAGTCAGTGCGGCATACATTACACGCCATCGTGGGGCGCGTGGCTGGACACAGTGCGTAACGATCCGGAGACCGTCTGGGCCTTTGCCGACAATCCTGCCGGTCCCGGCGGAGTGCGGGCGCGGCACACGGAGAACAACTTCCGTTCCAGCCCCTTCTGCTTCCGCCGCGGCATGGAGCACGTCGACAAGATCTTCGAGATCACGAACTTTATGCACGAATTGACCGAGGACTATGATCGTCGCTTCCACGGCTGGGAAGGTCATAACTACGAGTTTCAGGAAGACGGCTCGGTGGCCAGCACCGGGATTTCCTGGTCGGCATGGGCGATCGGTCCGATCGGAACGCGCGGGAGCGGCATGATCGATCCCCACCACGTTGCCAACTTGATACATTATCAACTTGAAGAGTGGGGAAAGATTCCGTCCGAGGAGCGGGACGCCTACCAGACACTCTCGCTTGAGGATCCCACTGGTGTGCGTATACTGGGCAAGCAGTCACGTCTCTTTATTTTGGAGACGGCCGAACAGGGCAAGATCACACAGTATCAGAGTCTGCCGACGCCGACGATGATAGAACGGGGCAGCGACTTGAACAAGCTGCAGGAGGAAACGTTGTTAGGCATCATCATTGGCGAGAAGCCTCTGAGCGCGTTCGACGAGTTTGTCGACCGATGGAAGAGCCAAGGTGGAGACCAGATGACCCAGGAAGTAAACGAATGGTGGGCCGCAAGGTCTTAGTGAAGATTCGGGACGTCCTCGGGAAGCGGAGGACGCCCTGGATTTACCTGCATCGATTCAGCTAGTCTCACCCCGAGAGATTGCAGTTCAAGTAGCTCCCACGAGATAACCCCATGGCAGTAGTGCAAGCCGATCTTGGGCCAGTTGATGAAGCGGGCGCGAAGCGCGCGAGAATACGCAACTACCTGTTGCGTGCGTGGCCGCTGTACATCATGATGGTGCTGCCGGTTATACAGCTTGCCCTCTTTCACTATTACCCCATGTACGGGGTCGTGATCGCCTTTCAGGACTTCAACCCGGGTCTGGGATTCGGCGGGTCGCCCTGGGTCGGTCTGAAGCACTTCAAGTTCATCTTCGCCAATCCCGATTTTACGAACGTGCTCGCCAATTCGTTTATCATCGCGGTGGCGAAGATCACAACGCTGCAGTTCATGGCGGTTTCGCTGGCATTACTGCTCAACGAAATCCGGTCGATGATCTTCAAGCGGACCGTTCAAACGGTGATCTATTTGCCTCATTTTCTCTCCTGGATTGTGCTGGGAGGCATATTGCTTGATCTGCTGTCAACTTCGGGAATGATTAACCGGGCCATCGAGTTTCTGGGATTCGATCCGATTCTTTTTCTGGGCAGCAACACCTGGTTCCGTCCAATTATTGTACTCGCGAATCTGTGGAAGGAGGCCGGTTGGGCGACGATCATCTACCTGGCGGCGCTGACGGGGATCGACCCGGTGCTACATGAGGCGGCGGCTATCGACGGCGCCAACCGCTGGCAGCGCATTCGCCACGTCAACATTCCCGGAATCATCTCAATGGTCATACTTATCGCCTGCTTGAACCTGGGAAACGTACTTCAAGCCGGATTTGAGCAGGTGCTGACCTTATATAACCCGACCGTATACGAAACGGGCGATATAATCGACACCTATGTCTACCGAGCCGGTCTCATCTCGGCGCGCTACAGTATGGGCGCGGCGGTGGGGCTTTTCCAGTCGGCGATGGGCTTTGTGCTGATCGTGTTCGCATACCGGCTGGCCAGCAGGTATGCGGGCTATCGCATTTTTTGAGCGCAAGGGAAATAGGGTAGCTGACGGCAGGTGATGAGAGCCCAATGATACAGGACAAGAGTTTTGCAAGCCGGTTTTTTGATGTGGGGAACTACCTCTTCCTGTTTCTCTTCGGGCTCGCCTGCCTATTCCCGATGGTACATGTAATCGCTGTATCGCTGAGCAACCGGGCAGCCTCGATGGGTGGGTTTGTTACGCTGTGGCCTCTGGGCACAACCTTCCAGAACTATCTCGAAATCCTAGAGGCGGGCCCGGTTTACAAGGCGTTCCTGGTCTCTGTCACGCGCACAGTGCTGGGTACATCCATCAATATGGCCATGACGGTGCTGGCCGCATATCCACTCTCCAAGACATCCGAAGAACTGAAAGGGCGTTCGGTCTTCATGTGGATTGTGCTGATCGCTATGCTGTTCAACGGTGGGCTTATCCCCTGGTGGATGGTGATCCGCAACCTGGGTCTGCTCAACAGTCTTTGGGCCCTGGTGCTGCCCGGCGCGCTGCCGATCTGGAACGTGATCCTGCTGATGAATTTCTTTCGAGAGATCCCGAAGGAGTTGGAAGAGGCAGCGATCATTGACGGGGCCTCGTATTGGGGTACTTTGTACTACGTTTACCTGCCTCTGTCAGTGCCGGCATTGGCGACTCTGACACTGTTTGCCGCGGTCTTCCATTGGAATGCCTGGTTTGACGGCATGGTCCTGATTATGGACAACGAGAAGTACCCGATCATGACCTTTTTGCGTACGGTGGTCGTGGATATGAATTTGCAGATCCTGACAGTCAACATGGAAGATATCTACAATCTGTCGGACAGGTCGATTCGGGCCGCCAACATCGTCGTCGCGACGGTGCCGATTCTGATCGTGTACCCGTTTCTGCAGCGATATTTCATTCACGGAATCCGTCTGGGAGCGGTGAAGGGATAGTTGGGGTTATAGGGAAAGAGTACCTGCCTTGACAGTCTCAAAGGAGCGAGGAGTAAGCACTTTATCAAGACATTCAACAGTCCGTCCTTCGCACGTGCACGATACAGTTCAACCAGAACAGGAGCTAGAGCAATGGGAACCGCTGTAAAAATCGGGGTGATTGGCGCCGGGAGCGCGACTTTCTCCCTAGGGCTGGTAAAGGACCTGTGCTTGACCGAAAGCCTGAGCGGCAGCCATGTGACCTTTATGGACATTGACGCAGAGCGACTGCAGATGATCCACAAACTGGCCGAACGCTATGCCGACGAACTCGGCGCAGATATCACATTTGATCAGACTCTCGACCGGCGCGAGACGATGCAGGACGCCGACTTTGTGATCAACACTGCCTCGGTCGTGACATACGACTCGGGCCTGGAGACGCGCGACCTGATCCAGGAGTTCGGCTACGACTGGGATGGGCCGGGGTCGTTGGAGTATTCGTTCTACAATACTTCATTCATTTTGGATGTGGCTCGAGAGATTGAGGAGGTCTGCCCGGACGCCTGGCTGATCCAGTCGGGAAACCCGGTCTACGACGGCTGCACGGTAATCGGCCGCGAGACAGACGTGAAGGTTTGCGGACTGTGCCATGGCTATTACGGCTACCGAGACATTTGCGACATGCTGGCGCTCGACCATACCAAGGTGAAGTGGCAGGCTCCAGGTCTGAATCACAACATCTGGCTTACGCAGTTCGAATACGAGGGCAAGGACGCATACCCCCTAATCGACGAGTGGATTCAGAGCAAAGGCGAAGCGTATTGGGCGGAGACGGCGGCCAGCCGTCCTATGCCTGCGGGCAAATCGGGCTGGTCAGAGGAATTGAGGCGAGCATGGGAGATCGACCTATCGCGTGCAGCGGTGCACATGTACAGACTCTACGGACTGATGCCGCTTGGCGACACGGTGTGGATGAAGTACATCGGGTGGTGGTATCACAAGGACTTCGATGCCAAGAGGTTCTGGTTCGGCGAGCCGTGGGGCGGTCAGCGTTCGCACCTTTCGTGGCCGATGTACGTTGACAACCAGACGCGGAGGGTGGAACAGATTGCAAGGTTAGCCAAGGACCCGGCCGCGAGCCTGGTGGAAAACCTGGGCAAGAACAGGACGATCGAGCAGCAGGTGCCGATCATTGACGCGCTGGTCAACGACAATGAAGGCCAGTTCCAGGTAAACGTGCCCAACCAGGGGGCGCTGCCCGGTGTTCCGGATGACATTGCGGTTGAGATTCCAGCGATTGTGAACAAGGACGGAATCCACCGGATTCAGGTTGATCCACTGCCTCCTAAGATCATGTATACTCAGATACTACCCTTGGTTCTATCCCTTGAGCGGACGCTGCTGGCTATCGAAACGGGGGATCGCTCGTTACTGTTATGGGAGCTGCTGGACGACAATGATACGCGGTCCTATGCGCAGGCTGAGGAGACGCTCGAGGCAATCCTGGGGCAAGGGTACAACCGAGAGATGGACGAATACTTCCGATGGCCATCGGCGTGGGAGTCCAATGGCATCAGCAGGACGCCAGTGCGGGATGATCCCGTACTGCGGGCTGAGGGGGTGGTGGCGGCCGATTAAGTAGCATCGCAGGAATCGGACGAAAACTCCTTTGTCATTAGTTTGCATCGGCGTTAAGGTACTAAGGGGGACGGCTCTTTGAATCGGTAGAGCGTCCCCCTTATTTCTATTTGTGTACCAGGGGGAGTTGGAGCGAATCACCAACTCTGAAAAAGCATCAAGCGGGGTAAAGAAATGAAAGTCGTCGAAGTTGAAACCATGGTAGTAAAGAACGTACCGCCATACCGGGGCGGGAGCATGTGGCTCTTTGTTCAGGTCAAGACGGACGAGGGCATCGTGGGGCTGGGCGAGCGGCCTTCTGGAAACGCGAAGAATCTGGACGCGCAGGTCAGGCTAATCGAGGATCTGAGTGAGCAGTTTGTCGTGGGCGCCAACCCTTTTGACATTGAGAAGCTGTGGCAGACGATCTTCGCCTCGCGTCACGACTATCGCCATCCCGGACTGGACATGACGCCGGCACTAAGCGCGATTGAGATGGCCTGTTGGGACATTGTCGGCAAGGCGACGGGTCAGCCGATCTATAATCTGCTGGGAGGTCGTTACCACGAAAAGCTGCGGGCGTACGCATACATGCCGTCCGAAGGCATCTGGGAGAACCCGGAAAAGGCAGGAGAGGTGGCTATCAAGCTGGTTGAGGAGGGAAATACGGCATGCAAGTTCGATCCATTTCAGCCGATATTTCCGAATCCCAGCGATTACTCGTTGAAGACGATCCGGCATGTAGCCAAGATCTTCCAGTGCATTCGCGATGCGGTGGGCGACGACCTGGAGATCGGCATTGGTACGCACGGGCAGTTCAGCACTGCGGGCGCGATCCGCGCTGCCAAGATACTGGAAGAGTTCGACCCGTTCTGGTTCGAGGAGCCGGTTCCGCCCGAAAACATTGACGAAATGGCGCGGGTGGCGGCGCACACGAGCATCCCCATCGCTACGGGAGAGCGGCTGGTATCGAAGTTCGAGTTTGCTCAGCTGCTGGAGAAGCAGGCGGCGCAGGTCATTCAACTGGACGTGGGGCAGTGCGGCGGGATCCTGGAATCGAAGAAGATCGCGGGCATGGCGGAGGCGCATTACGCCATGATCGCCCCCCACATGTACTGCGGTCCTGTGGCGGCGGCGGCAGCCGTACAGCTTGATACCTGTTCGCCCAACCTGCTGATCCAGGAGTACAACGGAGGCCCACTGCACCAGGAGCTTTTCAAGGAGCCGATTGTATTTGAGAACGGTTATATCATCCCGCCTACAGGGCCGGGGCTGGGCATCGAGCTGGACGAGGCGGTTGTCAAGAGACAGTTATTGTAGGCGAGGGGACAAAGGGAAAGGTCATTCATGGCTATTTTGGACGGAAAAGTGGCCCTGGTCACCGGCGCAGGGCGAGGACACGGTGAGGCGGTTGCAGTCCGGTTTGCCGAGGAGGGCGCCGCGGTTGCGGTCTGCGACATCATTCCCGTAGACGAGCTGGAAGGCAGGGTTGGCGAACGGATCCGTGCGGCCGGCGGGGAGGTTCTCTGCTCTCGGTCAGATGTATCGAAGGAGGAGCCGGTACGTAAACTGGTGCAGGAGACGATTGACCGTTTTGGCACGATCGATATATTGGTGAACGTGGTGGGGATAGCCGGTCCGACGAAGGATGTATGGCAGATGAGCCTGGCGGAGTGGCAGGAGACGCTGGCGGTGAATCTCGATTCGGCGTTCCTTGGCTGCAAGTACGCGCTGCCGGAAATGATTCGCAAACGGTACGGGCGCGTCATCAACTTCAGCTCGGGGTCGGGCAAGCAGCCTCTTTCGCACCGTACGCCCTATACGACCTCGAAGATGGGCATCCTTGGATTCACACGCACACTGGCGGCGGACGTGGGGCGGTACAACATCACGGTCAATGCGATTTGCCCCGGTTCACACGAGGAGAGGAGTGTCGAGTTGGAAAGGGCGCGGGCGGAGTACAGAGGGGAAGCATTCGATGAGGAGGGTTTACGGCGACGGTACAGGGAGCCGCGGCTGAACGCCGTTCTGGCCGGAAGGTGGTGCGGAGATGAAGGCTACGTGGAGAAGGGCGCCGGATCTGAGGAAGCGGCTGCGATTGCAGTTTTTCTGGCGTCGGATGAGGCGGCCAGCATGACGGGGCAGGACATCAATTCCGGTGGCTGGGTGATGTGGTGAGGAAGGCTTCCTGCCTTCAATCGCTTCCAGGGCAATCCGAAGCTTGTAGGCTGCCGTTTGTCGACGTCGTTTCCTGACCATTGAACTGGCCCGCCACGTGTTTGGTGATCTGCTCCATTATACACCTTAGCTCGTGGTCCAGTTTTTGGGGCTTACTTCATAATTCTCTCCACAGGACGTTATCCATCACGTTCATGATCGACTCGATCTGGCGTCCTTGCGCCCTCTAAGCCGTCCAGTGGAATAGAAGTAGTAAGAACATTGCTTAATCCGACGATAGGAAAATCAGTAGCGGAGAGAATAATTGAAACCGGGATCGCCAACAAGACAAGAATGCCAGCAAATACAGCGACGGAAGCCAGCATCATGCCGATGTAGACAAGCAAACGACGTAAACTGTTCCTAAAAAATGACCTTGAGAGGCTGTTTGAAAAGTAAAGGCTGTCAGCCAAATTGTGGTATACGTAGTCTTTGTGAAAACAAAACGATACCCAACAGATTTGACTGACAGCCAGTGGTCTATTATCCAGCATCTGATTCCCGCAGCCAAACCGGGCGGGCGACCACGCAGTCTGGACATGCGTCTGGTGGTTGATGCCATGCTCTACCTGACTGTGGGTGGCATCCAGTGGCGGATGCTGCCGAGTGACTTTCCGCTGTGGCAGAGTGTTTACATCTACTTCAGGCAGTAGCGGGACGATGGCACCTGGCGCAGGTTGCATGACACGCTCAGAGTGCGGGTTCGTCATCGAGTCGGGCGACACAAGCATCCAACGGCTGGCAGTATCGATAGTCAGACAGTCAAGACTGGCCATACACCGGCAGGTGTGCGAGGCTACGATGGCGGCAAACGCATCACAGGACGGAAACGGCATCTTCTCGTCGATACGCTGGGACTCACATTGGCCGTCCTGGTCACTGCTGCCGACCTGCCTGACCGCGATGGGGCACGGCAACTGCTCAGACGAGGCTGCGGTTTCGGCCGGAAACTGCGTCTCATCTGGGTTGACGGCGCCTATCGCGGCTCTTTGCAGAGATGGGTTGCGCAGCGTTTTCGCTTTCGCCTACAACCTGTACTCCGCCTGCAGGAGCAAAAAGGTTTCTCCGTATTGCCCCGTAGTTGAGTGGTGGAACGCACCTTCGCTTGGCTTGTCCTCAATCGTCGCCTCTGCAAAGACTATGAACGACTGCCCGAAAGCAGTGTCGCCTTTATCCATATCGCTATGATTCGTCTCATGGTTCGCCGCTTGGCACCCAGTTGAACCTTTTCAAACTGCTTCTAGAATATGAATTGCCTGTCTCCCTACTGGTGTCCATTCCATTCCTGAATTCGAAGGTCCTGGTGTGAACGACCCGCCCATCAATGACCTCATGTACGCCAATGCTTTCGACCATGGAGTTCGCGCAGTGGAACAAACCCACCACGACCTCAACATCTGAAACGTTCCGGATGTACTTGACCTGGGCGACACTACCCGTTTGCGCGTTCGAGTAGGGCAAAGTCACGTACAGGCCCGGGTCAAAGCCGGATTCGTCGATCTGAATGCCGGTCGCCTGCCCTCGTTCCTCGGAATGCTCTCTTGAGGGAAGATATTCTCGAAAGATACCGTATTCCCCAACGCCGACCGCCTCGGTTATCGCCCCCTGAAGCTCCGTGCCCGCCAGATTCCTCGCCGAGATCGTAGAATCGGGCGATTTTAGCATCAACAGAGCCACTGTACGCATGGGCTTCAAGCCCAACACGGTCAGCCCCGCCAAAACATTGCCGTCGTATCGGACAAAGCTGCGGCGCTCTTCATTGAAAACGCCCAAATCTCTGACAGACCCGTACTCGAGGGAAGCGACGCGCCAGGCACGTCGAATACCGAGCAGCTGAACCAGGCGCAATCGCATGAAGACGCCTGCAAAGATCTGAATGTCCTTGCCGTCCACTTCGAGCACCATTGGTTCAAACTTCCATCCTTGGGGAAGTGCAGCATTCAGATGCTCTTGGATCTCCACCTCGGCCAGAATGCGAGCCACAAGCAGGCCGTCAGTCTACTTTTCGATCTTGTCCGCAATCCCCGAACAAGACCCACATTCCGGACCAAACAGCAAGTAGCGGTTCATCAGTCACTCCTTCCGAATCGTCTTCAGAAAGCACCTGCTACTCCTTCGCCCACAGCAAATCTGATGCAGCCCTTCCCGTCTCGCACAAATCTGCCAAAACCGGTACGCCCAACTTATCGACTTCGGTACGGCGAATGTGCCAGAATCGGTGAATCCCCTGACGAAAGCTCGTTTGGTGGAGGCATCGTAGGCTCGTGCGGGTTTCAAATTTGATTCGAGAGCGCTGGCAACGAGGAGGGGGGAAGGCGTGGAGCACAGAACTTTCGGGCAGATCGTGACCGCGTTACGCAAGGAGCAGATCGACTTAGTCAGCGGGCACAGTTGGAGCCAGCATCGACTGGCCGACGAGACCGGGTTGACGGTACGGATTGTGGGCAAGATCGAAGGAGGCGAGCAGGCTCGGCTGGACAGGGAAATCCTGGAAGGACTGGCTCAGGACTTTCAACTCACATCGTTTGAACGCTGCGAGTTCTTTGCCATGGCCAGCGAGGTGACTGACGCAGGGCTCGTACGCGCCGCTCTGGGCAGTGAAGAGGTTTTCAGGCAGGTCTGGGCATCACTGGACACCCTCTGGGTGCCCGCTTTCCTCAGTGGATCCCGTCGCCGATAACCTTGGCGTCAACCGCGTATTGCTCGCTTTTCACAATTTGATCCTAGCTCTCAATGGGCGCTTGCGCCAGATGTTGCGGCAAGCGGTCGGGAATCACGTATTGCGCGATCGGATCAGCCAGAGGTAGGCATCCTCAACAGTCGGGGATGCCGGGACCGCATCGGCAGTAGGTTTTTCTGCTGCCAGTACCCGATAGTGGGTTCCCTGCTCCGTATGGGTGATGGCAACCACCTGCAAATCCTCTCGCTCCTGCACTGCGTGATCCACCGTTGTAGACTCCCAGACGCGCCCCGCCGTCGTCTGCAGTAACGTCTGGATACCGCCGTGAAAGCGCAGCTGCCCATGGTCGAGGACCGCAAGACGCGAGCAGGTCTGAGCGATATCCTCCGTTATATGTGAAGACAGTAGCACCAGCCGCTCCTGAGACAGCTCAACGAGCAGATTGCGGAAGCGCACCCGTTCCTGGGGGTCCAGGCCGGCGGTCGGTTCGTCAACGATGAGGACTTTGGGGTTGCCGATGAGCGCCTGCGCTACGCCGAGCCGCCGCTTCATACCTCCCGAGTAGGCCCTGATCTTGCGGCCCGCCGCGTCGCTCAATCCGGTCAACTCCAGCATTCCCCCGATCTGCCGGCCGCGCTCTTCTGCAGGAACACACTTCAAGGCAGCCACAAAGGCCAGAAATTCACGTGCGGAGAGATTGTCGTACATCTGGATCTCTTGCGGCAGATAGCCAAGCTGTGCGCGGATCGCCCATTTCTGGTTGCGATCATCGACCTTCCAATCGCCTACATAAGCGGCGCCGCTGGTGGGCCGCAACAAAGTGGCCAGCACCCGCATCAGAGTTGTCTTGCCGGCGCCGTTCGGTCCAAGCAGGCCGAACATCCCCATTTCAATGACAAACGAAAGATTCTCGAGGGCAACCGTGTGTGTGCGGTAAAACCTCGAGTGGTAGACTTTGGTCAGGTCGTCAATCGTAATTTTCATCATGTTCACACCGGCTCAGATTGAGGACAGGCCCTGTGGCAAATCGGCGTGCAGTAGTTGAAAAGGGCCTGTCACCTGCCGCTCATCGGGCGGGCGTTCGCGCTTCCCCAGGTGTACAGGCCATTTCGGAGGGGGGCGACTCATAGCCGAAACTGTCTTGCAGAATCCGTCGCACCGCTTCTTCAGTAATGGGGTCGCCGCCCGGGGGGTGCGTTTGCGCCAGCGCGGCGATCAGACCGGCCAGGGCGTCGCGCCCCAGTTGGGATTTGAACTCACTGAGCGCAACGACGAAGTGGGCAAGCTGGCAGTTGTGGCGATCTGTCCAGGTGCCTACAGGGAGTTGCTCCGGCGCAAGGTACGGGGATATGAGCGAATTGGTGTTGCCCTGGCCTTCCAAGTAGAGAAGGATTATGCCATTCCACTTAGAGAGCTCCTCCTTAACGAACGCCTGTTCACCTGCTACAGTCAGCACAAGCTCATGAGCAACGACAACCGCAAAAGCCTGCAGGAGAGGCGCTACGTCCGACTTAGACTCTGATTCCTCGCTCCAACGACCGTCTGGCGCCTGCGGATTTACGCCCCCCAAACTCTCCCGTACGCACTCCTGGTTTCCAGTGTCATCAGGGGGGTCACACGTTACACTATAGCTTCGCAGGTTGCCGGACCTGGTCAACTCATTTCTTGGCCAGAGAATCTCATCCGAAAGCCATGGGCGGCTTACTTCGACTGCAAGATTCAAGAAAGAAGCGGCTGCCGGTGTATGCACAGTCTTGACTTCTGGTGGAGCTCCGGAGGATGAATCAGAGACAGTCACAGACGTCGAAGAATGAGAGAAGCTGCTTTCAATCTCGTTGGGGAATCCAAGGAGTGATCCCCCCATAGCTATGCCCTGTACATACGGTAGTTCAACCGCCTGATACGCTGCGGGGGGAGAGGGCTCGAGCCACTCACCCAAGGCGCGGCGCAGTCGCAGCAGCTTCCGCGCGGTTGTTGTTGTCTGCCCGGTACTCAGCTTGCCTACCCAGGTATCGCCCTCGGCAGAGGAATCGTGTCTGTACACGCCTCTGGCCAACAGGAACTGCGGGGGCTTGTCCCACGTGTAGATATCGACTCCACTGTCCTGTGCGATGACTGCCCCCGATGTCAGAACAGGGCCGTCCCAGTTGTTGAATGAGATCCGGAGTTTATGGGCGTTTCCGGCGACGTGCGGACCGGAAGACAAGGGCCATGCAAACCAATCGCTATCGCGCATCCATTGTAACGTACGTTCATTTACAAAACTGACAGCTTCTTTTCGAAATGAAGCCGGATTGTTCCCTGATATGCTTGTTGCTGGTGTGTAATCTTCTCTCAGCAGGACAGGGATGCCAGTGTACCTCAATTCCAATACAATGCCATCATTAGCCGGTACGGGCGAGGGTAAGCTTTCAAGACGAATCAACTCACCAGCACGTTGGCTGAAAACCGGTTCCCCGTCAACAGTTGCGTCCGTTACGAGTAAACCGGAATTCAATGACAGTTCAACTGAATCATGTGCCGCGCCGGTCATGTTCTTCAGGCTCATTTTTGTGGAAGCCACCAAAATCCGGCCATTGAGTATGACAGACTGCTCTACGTTGACAACCTCCCATACGTCGACCTGTTCGGCCGCAGGCGGGGGTACCAGACGCTGCGCGGCGTTGACGGAAAAATATTGCCAGGTCCCACCTGCCGCGACGACAGCCAGCAGCGCCAGACCGGCAAAGCCGCGCCGCCATTTGGGAGACCAGCCGCTTCTGCGGTCCAGCCGCGTATGACCGGCCATGGCCAAGATCAACATGAGCGGGATACAGCCCAAATAAAACAGAAGGAAAGAAAGCAGCAAGGGACGCTCTGCCCCCAATCCGGCCACCGGATTCAGGTCCAACGTCAGCAAGGTGAAGTTCAGCGGCGTCAGCAACGTAGCCGTGGGCATAAACAGGCCCAGCCATGTGAGCGCACTGACGCCGGCTACGGCCGCCGTTACCACATAGGTGTTGCGCGCCAACAGCGCCAGGGCAATGACCGCGCCGGCGGCAGCAAGCGTGACCGGGAGAATCAATAGCAGATAATAGCCGTAAAGCGACACAACATTGCCTGTGGGAATCATTCCCGCAATAGTCAGAAACGCCAGCGCGAAAAAGCCGGTGAGGGCGAGCGTAATACACAGAACCACGGCAACACTGACAAACTGGCTGAGAACCAGGAGGGGAAGCTCCAGAGGGGTTGTCCACAACCAGTCTTTGCGCGGCCCTTTATTCTGAACAACCAACGGGCTGATGAGCAGAGCCAGCAACGGCAGTTGGAAGAACAGAATGTTGTTGCTGACGCGGACGACCAGCGCACCGCTCCCGCCGCTCAGGTTGTCTGTGAAGATTACGGCACCGGTCAGGACCAACATCAGAACCGCGTAGATTACAAAGGCGGGACGCCGGGCAAAAAGGGTGGCCTGCGCGATGGTCACGTCGATGAACAGTCTCATGCGTCTTCTCTGCCTGCTGTGAGCAGCAACTCCTCGTTGTTGACGAGACGGCATGCGTCGCCAAAGAGAACACCGGAAATGACGCACAGGAGCAGCCGGTTGATCCACCAGGCCGGATGCTCGCTATGCTCCGCTGCAAAATAGGTCAGGAATGGATAGAGCAGAGGAAGGCCCAACCAGGCGTGACGAAAGACCAGACCGCTTCCCCATAGCAGGGTTACGCAGAAGCCGCCGCCGACCCAGGCGCGCAGGCGCAAGCCGCTCCAAAGACCTGTCGCGCCAAACAACAACATCACCGGCAGACCCGCCAGCCCCAACTTCAACAGATTGATCTGCGGCTGTCCTGCCAGTTGCCAGATGAAGAGCAGAACAACCAGCCAGGCAAGCAACGCGGCCACAAGCAGCACAGACAGCCGTTCAAGAGTCAGCCGCGCCTGCGAGTAGGGCGTAGTCAGAACCACCTCCTGGAAAGGATCGCGCAGCATGATGCCGGAGGCGAGCCAGCCGACGGTGGGCGGCAACAGGATCTCTCCAAAAACGAAGCTTGAATAAACGTACTCAACCGCGTATGGTTGGCTGGTCTCTCTGGAAGGATAGAGAAGAACGGCAACAACAACGCCGAGAACGAAAAACAGGAACAACTGCGCCTGGTAAATGCGGAAATGGGACCAGACAGGCGGAGTAAAGGTCGGCATCCGGGACTCTTTCAGATATTGAAGCCCGTTGATTGCTCTCTTGGTTGAAGCAGTTCTTGTAGAGCCACCCCAAAAAACATGCGCAGAGTGCCTAAGCTGCTCTTAATCGCCAGAGATCTCTGAAGTGGGCCCCAAGAACTGGACCACGAGCATAGGTGTGTAATGGAGCAGATCACCAAGCACTTGGAGGGCCAGTTCAATGGTCAGGAAACGACGTCGACGCACGGCAGCCTACAAGTTTCGGGTTGCGCTGGAAGCGCTTGAAGGCAGCAAGACGATTTGCCAGTTATCGAGTGAACACGAGATTCATGCCAACCTGATACGGGCCTGGAAACGGCAACTGCTGGAAGACGGGCCCAGCGTCTTCGCCAGCAATGGCGAGCGCAAGCAACGGGAGCAGGAGGCGCAGGAAGCAGAACTCTATGAACAGATCGGGCGGCTCAAGATGGAACTTGAGTGGCTGAAAAAAAAAAGTTGCCCGCTTCGGTCCGTGAGAGACGGCGTATGGTCGATGTAGCAAACCCGACTCTAAGTGTCCGGCGGCAGGGTGAACTGCTCGGGCTCAACCGCTCCTCCATCTAGTACCAGGCCGCCCCCGAGTCAGCATCGAACCTGCATCTGATACGCCTGTTCGCAAAGCGGTCGGTCTGCCGACATTGACGAGCAGTTCCTGCGCACTCCTTTCTATGGCTGGCGCAAGATGACCGCGCATCTGCGTCGACTCGGCTACGTCGTCAATGGCAAACGGGTCAGACGGCTGATGCGTCTGATGGGCATTCAAGCTATCTACCCCAGGAGAAGCAGCAGTTCGCCTGGCCAAGGGCAAAAGCGCTATCCCTATCTGTTGCGCAACCTGCCGATTACGCATGTCAATCAGGTCTGGAGCGCAGATATTATCTATGTGCCGCTCCTGCGTGGTTTCATGTACCCGGTCGCTGTCATCGACTGATACAGCCGTTATGTGTTCGCCTGGCAGCTCTCCAACACTCTGGACGGCATCTTCTGTCTTGATGCCCTGCGTCAGGCGTTCAGCACGGGTCGGCCCAAGATCTTCAACACCGACCAGGGCGCACAGTTCACGGCCGATGCTTTCACCGCCTGCTCGCAGCCAACATTCAAGTCAGCATGGATGGCCGCGGCCGCGCCCTCGACAACGTCATCTGCGAACGTCTATGGCGCAGCGCCTAATACGGGAACATCTATCTCAACCAGAATGACTCGGTGCGTCACCTGCACGCTGGGCTGACCGCCTATTTCGACTTCTACAACCATGCACGACCGCATCAACGTCTCAACTACCGCACGCCGGCGGAAGAGCACTTCGTGCTCTGATGGCGGCAGACCGCCCGTTGCCGATCAGAGCCGGCCGCATCCGTCGGGATGCACCTTATTTTTCCCGCTTCGTGGTCCAAACATTGGGACCCACCATACACTGCGCCAACGGATAAGAAAGTAATGTCAATCATGCTGTACTTGCGCCCTTTACTCATGGTTCCTTAGAGTATAGACGCCCGCTCACGGGCGGGCGTAGGCGTGTATGGTAAGTGGATGGGCTACTCAAGAAGTACATTTAGCATATTGACATTTCTTTCTAATTGCTGCATCAGAGAATACTCTTGCTCAATCTCTTGGACCGTTTGGCAATTCTGAACGCAGTTATCAAGATCCATTGCCTCTTGACGGTGGCTTTCCAAGTGAGAAATGAGAAGCTCCTGTTGCGTCAAGAGGAGTTCTTCGATAGTGTCGAGCCTTTCTAGAATTTCGTCGGTAGACTTGGCATCCACATGTTGCGGTTTGGGTGAGGCAACAAAGTATTCATGCAAAATGAATGGAACCGACAGCATGGCGAACGTCGCGGCCAGACGCCAAATCAACCACCAATACTTAATCATTGTTCACCATATTTAGCACAATGGATCACCCTCAACTGTTCCAGCTACGCCAGTCTTCAAAGCAAATCAAGCACGGAGAATCGCCGCGTTTCACTGTAGTTAGTGCGTGCATCAGCCGCAAGGACGAGTTGGCGGCCGGCACCTAGGGACAGGCCGGTAAAGGCCCTCTCGCCAAGCTGCCGGGGAGGGTCCTTTACCGGGCGACGGCAGACCGCCGCAACACCAAACTCGCCACCATCAGTAAGAGCAGCCGGCATTCGTAGAAAGCCAGCAGGAGCTCAACCACCACACAGCTGCGAAAAACTGACACGCTTGCGGCCGGCAGTGCACTCCCCGGATGGCGCCGGCATTGGTGCCGGCCATGTAGCCAGATTCAGCCCCGGTTTTGTACATGTGTCCGACTCGGCGTCTGGGCCTGCGCTGGCCGGCCGCAGCTTCCAGGGACGTAATATACGTCTGGACCTCCCAGGGCGCACTCCGTCGGTGCGTGGAACCGCCGGCGTCCTTGACGTATAATCTCCGTAATACGGAGCAAAAATCTTGACCGGACACAAGGAAAGAAAGGATCACATATGAAACGCCTTCTGATCATCGTTGCCGTACTGGCCTTAATCGTGCCTGGCGCGCTGTTGGCGCAAGGCGTAATTCCGCGTGAGAGGCTAGCCGGAATCACGCTTGAGAATCTGGCCGGAGCCCTCGCCAACCTCACGGAAAGAGTAGAGGCTCTGGAAGATACTCAGGCACTGGACGCTATTGAACAGCGCATTCAGGTACTGGAAGAAGCTTTGGCCGAAATGGAAGTGAGCTCTGCACAACCCCACGGAGAAGCATGTCTCATTATCGTAGGCGGTGACGATTTCATGCCGCTCGGCAACCAACTCCGTCCCGAAACACTTGATGAGTTCTTGAAGAAGTTTGGAGAGACCCCTGGAGATTCTGTTGTGAAGGATGCTCGCTTTTACCCAGAGTCAGGCATTCTGGAAGTACGGTACAATCCGCTTCTGCCCGGCACTTCCTCCATCGAGATAATTGAGAAATGGCAGGGTTGTGAATTTCTGGAGGTCGAATTCAAGGAAGCGTCGTTATTTGACTAGATAATCTGAAACTCCCCAAAATGCGGAATATGGCCGATTTTGAGTCTGCCGGCACATATTTTTCCGCACCGGAGGCGTTCTAAGGCCCTAAAATGGGCAAGGGGTACCTATAGGACCTCCCGACTATGGCTGTTTCGACTGACCGACGAGGGATCACAGGAAGAGATGGAGGGCCACGCGTCGGGCCGTTTCTGATCGCGACCAGTACAGATGCCGCAAGGGCTAGTTGGCAGCCGGCACCTAGGGACAGGCCGGTAAAGGCCCTCTCGCCAAGCTGCCGGGGTGGGTCCATTACCGGGCGGCGGCAGACCGCGGCAACACCACACGCGCCACCATCAGAAAAAGCAGCCGGTAATCGCACAGAGCCAGTAAGAGCTCAACCTCCACACAGCTACGAAGAACTGACAAGCTTTTGGCCGGCAATGCATCCCCCGGATGGCGCCGGCATTGGTACCAGATCCAGTCCCGGTTTTGGGAAGGTCTCCGGCTCGGCGCCCAGACCTGCGCTGGCCCCGTTCCTACTCCCGTCGGACGACCAAGACGTCGCCAAGGCCACTCTTCGGTCGGCGCCGCCGAGCGCAAATTCGCATACAGAGCCTCTCAGAACCACGCTCAGGCTCAATCAGGTACAAAACACACTCCAACACCCCAAAATCGCAGCGTCCCACCTACCACCGGGCGGCCCTGGGCCTCACCCTCGCGCTCGCTTCGCTCGACCTCTGCTTGGGCCCTGTTCTCGCCGCAAAGACAGTCAGTGAGCAAGACTGGCAAGGAGTACAGCGCGCTGATTCCTCCGGACCAATTCCAATGCGACAATGATGACCGACCTTCAACGCCCCGGCAACAGTGCTCACACTTGCGGCAGTCCAGCCCAAGACTGATCAAGGCCGGCACCCTCTTTGCAGTGCTTTGGCCTCGGCCTCATCGGCTGTAGCAACGGGACAGAAGAGCCTGGCCAACATTTCGACACACAGGCAGCCGATCACAGCTGCAAGAGCAACCATACCCTCATTTCCAAATGCCGACGGTGGCGTGCGCACAGCCGCATCCGTCTGGATGCACTTTATTCTACCCGTTTCGAGGTCTAAAAGTTGGGACCCACCATAAGTCGCAAGTAACGCTGAAATTCCTCTTGTACGCATCTTCATATTGTCCTTCCCTTAGTGGCTTGTACTCGTGCTGGTCCCTGTAGCGGCGATCCTAATCGTTCTTAGTGAGTCCAGCCAGAGAAGGTAGAGAGGAGGTTAGGAAAGTCTAGTCTCTTTGAAAAAGGCGACGCAGTCTTTACCACGATGAGTCAAGCGCCAGATGCCAAGTTTCCTGTTTCCCGGCATCTTGACTCTTTCAATTAGAGCTTGCATCCGGAGAAGTTTCCGAGCGTCCATTAGACGGGTAGCCAGCTGAAAGCGTTCTACGATGTAGGCTCCCTCAATCTTCGCATGGACGAGTCTGACGAGAGTTTAATTGTCGACACTGCCTCCATTTTCAAAGTAGGCGACAAGGACACAATCAGTTATACGTTCCATGTATTGCAGGTAAGTAGCTTGTCTTGAAATTTGAGAATCCTTCAAGTCTAGCTGTCCTCCGTTCCACAAGTGGAAAATGTTCGAGAGAACCCGTTGGGGTCCGTTACTTGGGTTAACGCGTGAACGCACAGAGGACTAGCTAGAACCCACTCCCTACGAACCAAGATTACTTGAAATAATGTTCGATAAGATGAGTCCCAATAAGGTGAGTGACACCAACGAAACAGCTGTAATCCTTTTCACGGCAATCTCCTTGAAATGGATGGATGACTAGGTCTCGTTGACGGTAATTGTGTTTTGTCAGTGTTAGGATGATAGGGGGACGCCAACCCAACCGATCCTTAGTTCTTTAGTTTAGCACGTACGTATGTCTTTAGCATGTCATTATTGTGCCAGGATCATGTCAATAATGTAGCAGTCCGTCTCTTTTCAGGTCTTGTACGGAATTGAGACACGTAACCGCAGACATTGGCAGTCTAACAATGCTCAATTGGGTGTATAGTATTGCCTTAGCTTCTGCCAGTCCCCTAGACGTTGCGAGACGACCAGGGCACAGGCGGGACACATGGACGGAATCCACCTTGCGGAGATCACTCTCGCCGGCGAAATCGAAGCCTTCATTGTCACCTCAATCCCCTTCGCGCTCGCCATCTGGCGGTTCGTGCGCGTCAGTCTACTCCCGGCCAAACAGTGGTAGCCACCATCAGGTCCGAGTGAGGCACCCACTTCTATCGGAAAAGGAATGTCACAGCGCAGAGAAAACGGCCCGAAGCCAGATCCTAAAGGCCAGGCGCACTGCAGAACGAGGCGTCAACCGACACCAAGAACAACCCAATCAGGCCCGAGTGCGAAACTTGCAGCGACGCGCAGTAGGGCGTCAACATCTCGTCTGTTGGCCCTGGGAGCGGTGGAAACTGATGTGGATTTGGGTAATGGGAAGGTCAAGCCAGCGGTCCTGGGTCAGGGATGGGCTCCCAATTGTATGCAGACAGGGAAATTACGCAATGCGCAAAATACCAGTAGTCAAGGCGAAAAGATCGCTCACTTTGCAGGCTAGAACATTGGAGCTAGAATAGGCGACGAGGTCAAAGGCAACATGCCCGCGGGCTATAGGTCCGTGCCATACCTTGACGCGCCCTGACGTGACACTTCGCGCCTTGCCTCACCGCGAGTGACGAGGGCGGGTTGGGAGAATTCGACAGATAGTTACCATCCCGACTCGACGCCGGAAACACAATAACACGATTCGTCTGGCGAAACATGAAGTGGTCCAAACATTGGGACCCACTTCATTTGGTTCCCTTTGTTTTTTCCGCGAAGTTAAGCAGAGGGACTCGAAGAACACCTTTCTTTGTTCCGCGAAGTTACGCGAAGGGCCGCGAAGAGCAACTTTCTTTGATCCGAGAAGGGGCGCGAAGAACAACAGGAGCTAGTGGGGATTTCGTAGCGGGGATGCGCTATTCGGCCGCACATTATAGCCGCAGATCGTGTTTGGTCAAACATTAACGAGCACAGTTAAGGACGTAGTTGCCTGATTCTTTCTTGCAACGCCAGGTATGGGGTCGGTAAGCCGATATGATGACAGAGAACGCAGTGCCGTCCCGGGGGCAGTTTCTGCTGGATTGGAACCGGGGCGGAATCAAGAGCCTCAAGCTGAAGGACGATGTGTACGATACCGAATACGTTACGCCGGGGGAAACGCTGGGGGAGGTGCTTGTAGGCTATCGGGTTGGCGGAGGGGCGTGGCGGTCTGCGACCACTTTCTCCTCCGGCGACATCCGCACAGTTGAAGGGATGGGAAGCGGGTCGCGAGCTTTCGTCTACAGCGGCGACGGACAGCTGCTGCACGGGTTGCGCGGGCTGGGGCTGGAGGTGCGGTTCAGCATGGAGGAGGACCGCCTTTTGTGGACCCTGGCGATTCACAACGAGACGGATGGGACTGTTGAGATCGGCGACATCGGTCTGCCGCTGCCGTTCAACAAACAGTTTGTGCGCGACAATCTGGCCAATTATACACAGGTTGTCGCCCGCCACAGTTTCATTTCGGGTCACGGGTCATTTCTCTTTTGGCAGCGTCCGAACGGCGTCGGTCCCTACCTGGTCATGACGCCACAGCCGGGAACGAAGCTGGAGTACTATGAGGAGATCGACCCTCATCCGTCGACTACCAGCGTGCCCTATCGCGTTTACATTCATTCGGTTCTGGCCGGAGGCAGCGAGAGGCGCGGGACGTGGCGCCAGCCGCATACAAGCGTCACACTGTCGCCCAAGGGAGCAGAGGGCGACAGCGTTGCTTACGGCTTTTGCCTGGAGTGGGCTGAAGACTACGATGGCGTGCGGGACGTCCTTTACCGGCAAGGGCTATTCGATGTTCATGTCGTGCCGGGAATGACAGTGCCAATCGATCTTGGGGCAACATTCGCAGTTCGGACACAGCATAAGGCGTATGAGATAGCGGCGGAGTATCCCGACCAGACCAACATAGAACTGGTGGATGAAACGCCGGAGGATTCACGCAGCTACCGGGTACACTTTGCGCGACTTGGGGAAAACCTCTTGACGGTAAACTATGGTGACGGTTCCTACATGAACCTTGAGTTTTTTGTCACCGAGCCGTTGGAGACCTTGGTCAAGAAACGAACCGCATTCCTGGTAGACAAACAGCAGCACAGAGGTACGGGAAGGTGGTACGAGGGTCTTTTCTCGGTGTGGGACATTCGTGAGGCCGTACTGCGGGGCCCTGAAAACACGGGCGGATTCGACGGCTGGTACGGCTATACGTTGACTTGCGACGACACGGCTCTACCGAAGGCACCGTTCATCGCGGCAAAGAACGTGCATTTTCCGGAGCAGAAGGAGATCGATGCGGTCGAGTACTATATCGAGAAATTTGTATGGGGCGGGCTGCAGCGCACGGATGTCGAGAAGCCTTACCCCTACTTTATCTATGGCGTGCCCAACTGGTATGAGAACCGGCACAGTGAGCACGGGTTCGGGACCCGAGGCGAAGGCCTGGAACATGTCTGGCGCAGCTATGATTATCCTCATGTGATCATGCTCTATTTTCACATGTACCAGATCGCCAAGCTATACCCCGGTTCGACGAATTATCTGGACAGTTCGGGCTACCTGGAGCGGGCGTTTGGGACGGCGGAAGCCCACTTCAGGCTTGCCGGACTGGATGATCTCCCGCACGGAGCCCAAGGGTACTGGGCGTATAGACTCGGCCTGTACAACGAGATGCTGATCGTGGACCTGATCGAGGCGCTGGAGGAAGAGGGATGGCAGGAGCGGGCCGACTGGCTTCGAGGGGAATGGGAGAAGAAGGTCAAGTATTTCGTGTATGATGATCCGTATCCGTTTGATTCGGAGTATCCTTTTGATACGACTGCCTTCGAGACGTCGCACGCCGTAGCAAAGTACGGGTTGACGCGGGAGGTGGAACCGGATACGCGGCTCTGGTATGACAAGTACGAGGAGCTGTGGTACGAACATCCTGAAGTCAGCCGGGAAGATTTCAGGGCATTCATGGAGAAGCAGATCGAGGCCAACATTGCGCTGCGGGGCTGGGTGGAGCCGTCATACACTCTCTTGGGCGGTGACAACCGGGGGGGAGATTCTTCCAGATACGGATTGAGCTACATGTCGCAGCTGGGAGGGTGGGCAATCGTAGACTACGCCCTCTATTTCGCGGAGGACCCTTTCCCTTATCTGCGCTTAGGTTATGCCTCCTTCCTCAGTTCGTGGTGTCTGATGAATACGGGAACGGCGGAATCGGACTACGGGTTCTGGTATCCGGGTAAAGAAAACGACGGTGCGTCGGGCTGGGCTATTACGCCAGAAAAGTACAGCGGTATGTGGATCAGACAGGACAACGGGCGGGGAAGCTGGCCCTACGACGGCGAGATTGAATTGGGGTACGGTGCGGCGTTGCGAACCGCGGCAACAGTTTTGGCCGACGATCCGCTATTTGGCTGGTTTGCCTATGGCGGGCAGGTTGAGGTGAATAAAGGACAGTTTGACATCTGGCCTCGGGACGGTCTGCGTCAGAGACTGCATGTCATCGGGCGAGACGTGCGCATGCACTTGTTGCTAGAGCGCGATGGCTTTGCATCAGATCATCCGATCTCTTTACATTGCAACTACCTGGATTCTGAGGGTGCGGCTATGCAGTTCTCAAGGATCGCGTTCCGTATTGAAAATCGCAGCGGCGACCGGCACAGAACGGAATTGAAGCTCGGCGGTTTGAATGTGAGCAGCTACACTGTTCGCATTGACGGGGATTCAGCTCGAAACTTTGAGGCGGCAGAGGGGGGGTGGAGCAAGACTGAAATTGAATCAGGTCCCAAGGATGTGGTCAAAGTGGTAATCGAGGCGGGTTGATTTCCGAGATTGGCAAGGGAGAGCAAGACGCCCCAAGACGGCCAGAAGCTTCTAATCTGTCGTCTCAGTGTCTTCGTCCCATACCAGGTCTGTCCAATGGCAGGTGGACCACTTTTCATACTCGGTCTTGAGCGAGTTTACCACCATGTTCTTTGTTCGGTCTTCGTCGTAAAAGTTTCCCTTCTCCATAAACGAAGTCAGCATTTTCAGTCGCTTCAAGCAGTGCTTGCGGGCCTGCTCCCCGATCTCTTCGAGTGACCGTTCGCGGCCTTTAAAGAAAGCAAAAAAGGCGTCCCGGGAAGAGTTCAGATTCCCTGCGCGGGCGTCCTCTATTCGCGCGCGAAAGGGCTGGACCCACGAGTCCGGTGGGGCGTTCTGGTTTATGACCGTGTTGGCGTCGTCCAGCTTCTGTTTGTACTGTTCCACGACGCGTCCGCTGATCCTCGACAAAGAGAGGGTGATCAGGGCGAGGACAATGCCTATGGCGCAGGCAAAGAGGATGATGACGACCAGAATTGGCACTTCAGATTCCCTTTTACACTCAAGCCGTGAGACTCATGTGGATACTATACCACGATTCTTTCATTCGAGCGGTCTTTAGTGCGAGAAGGAAGCGCGGGCGCGCGCATCCCTGTCATGGGGTGGAAATGGCTTGGCGCGGAAGTGGAGCCGGCGGTGGCTGAAATAGTTGCCGGTCAAAGGAGAAAGGTAGAGCATGCGTCAGGCCTGGCCGTAAGTTAGGGTACTCTGACCGGGGGTACAGGGGCGCCGGGGGCGAAGGTGAGGGCGACTAAGGAGGGCGTGCGAGGGCAGGAACAGGGCCGGCGCCTACGGGGAATTGATAGGGACGGTGGACCGTGGTCTGGCGAAACTCGGTCGAACAGGCACCTGTCGCCAATGTCGACACCAGGTCGATGAGGCATGTTGTAGGAGAGGGGGCGTTGCGGGGGCGGAG
>JAPOVP010000170.1 GCA_026708085.1 Caldilineaceae bacterium | reverse complement strand
TGCGGGGGCGGAGCCCCCGCACAAGGGAGGGCCGAATAGGCCCGACCGCCCAGAAGGGCAGTGGTCAGTGGTCAGTGGTCAGTGGTCAGTGATCAGAGACGGCGCTTATTCTGGCGGAAACTGGGATGGGAACTGACCGTGGACTGATTGCCTCCAGAGGTATGCGAGAGTTCGCCCCCGTATTGGGATGTACTCCTTTGGGGGTGAAATCTTGCCGGTGGTCGTGCGGCAAGGTATGATGGTGTGGCCGGACGTAAGCCGTCTTTGTCCCCCGAGTGTGCCGGCACAGTGGGCCCATCGTAGGGCGCAGGACCGCTACCCTCAATGGCGGACGCGCCTATTGTCCGGCCCGTACTGGGTTGTAGCAATCTTCCACATTCAAGAATGTCAGGAGTCAGAGGATGACGGAAAGTCGCTCCGGCGGGGGGACGCCCCGCGTTCGCATGGCATTTGTCGGTTGCGGCGGGATGGCGCGCAGCCATACGCGTCGGATTTTAAAGCAGCAGGAAACGACCGAGGTAAAGATAGTATGTGAGCCATCGGGCCAGTCGTATGAGGCGTTCTGTGCTCTCTTTGACGAGGCGGGCGAGACGCCGCCTCCGAATGAGCCGGACCTGGAAAAGATGCTGGCTTGCGACGAACTGGATGCCGCATTCATCATCACGCCGCACGTACTACACTTTGCGCAGGCTAAGGCGTGTCTGGAGGCCGGGCTGGACGTGTTGTTGGAGAAGCCTATGGTGATGAACGCGCAGGAGGCAGTGGAGCTGATCAAGGTCCGGGATCGAAGCAAGCGCCTGCTTTCCGTGGCTTTCAACGGCAGCATGTCGCCGCAGGTACGTACGGGAACGAAGATTTTGCGGTCCGGAAAGTTGGGAAGGATTCTGACCATCAGCGGCGTAGCGTGGCAGAATTGGATGTCCTTCACGACGGGCCTGTGGCGCCAGGATCCCGAGGTTGCCGGAGGCGGCTTCTTGTTTGACACCGGTGCGCATATGCTCAATACTATTTCGGATTTGGCGGGGGAGGACTTTGTCGAGGTTTCGGCGTGGATGGAAAACGAAGGGGCGCCGGTGGACATTCTTTCGGTGGTCATTGCGCGGCTGAAGTCGGGTGCACTGGTGTCCATGAACGCAGCAGGAAACACGAATTCCGGCATTGGCTCGGACGTACGCGTGATGTGTGAGAAGGGGATGCTGCAGACTGGGATCTGGGGGGAGCGACTACTGGTCCAGGAGATAGAGGATGAGACGTTGACGCCGGTAGAGCTGCCCGAATCGCTGGGTACGTGGCAGCAGTTCCTGCGGGTACGGGCCGGCGAGATTGAGAACCCCTGCCCGCCGGAGATCGGTCTGCGCATGGCGCGCTTGTGGGATGCGATAAAGGAGTCGGCCAGTCAGGGTGGAAGGCCAGTGACGGTCGGCAGTTAGAGGGTCGTGAAGGGTGGAGAGTCATAGCAGATGGGCAAAGGGACCGCACCATTAGGTGCGTGTGATCCGACGCCGTTATACAGCACCTTGAACATGGAGGAGACAGGATGGGAGACATTCGCGTAACGGTCTGGAACGAGTATCAGCACGAGAAGATAAACGAGTTCATCGGCGGAATCTACCCGGATGGAATCCACGGCGCGATTGCGGAAGGGCTGCGTTTGCATGGATTCAGTTCAGTACACACGGCTACGCTGGATGAGCCGGAGCACGGCCTGACAGATGAAGTCCTAGCGGAGACTGACGTATTGACATGGTGGGGTCACAGGGCTCATGCGCTGGTTGACGACGGGGTCGTGGAGCGGGTCAAGAGGCGTGTCCTGGAGGGAATGGGGCTGGTGGTACTGCACTCGGGCCATTTCTCGAAAATATTTCGGAGTTTGATGGGTACGACGTGCAGTTTACGCTGGCGTGAAGCGGACGAGAAGGAGCGCATCTGGGTAGTCAAGCCGTCCCACCCGATTGCGCAAGGTTTGCCGCCTTATTTTGAGATTGAGGAGTGCGAGATGTACGGGGAGCTATTCGATATTCCCCCGCCGGACGACCTGGTGTTCGTCAGCTGGTTTGAGGGAGGCAATGTGTTCCGCAGCGGAGCATGCTTCCACCGGGGTAATGGAAAGATCTTCTATTTCCGTCCGGGACACGAGACGTACCCAATATTTCACATGGACATTGTCCGCCAGGTCATTGCAAACGGAGTGCGGTGGGCAGCGCCGGCTGGTGGCCCGACGTTCCCATATTTTCAGGAGGGCAAGCCAGGCTTAACTGCTATCAACGAGAAGGATCCTTTGGAGACAATCGCGGAGAAGGGTTCGGTGCGGGATCGGGTTGGTTAGGGCTTACGCACAAGGCTATCGCGATTTGAAACAATTTGGGTGTGATTTCGTTTTGCATTTGTACGGGGGGTGCCGCCCGGTCCCGGGAATGAGCCAAGAGCCAGGCTATGGAGGAACAGAATGCCGACGGATGAAAAACTGCTAAGGCGTATAACCGCACGTCCGGACGTATTCGGGGGAAAGCCTATCGTTCGAGACATGAGAATATCGGTGGAGCTCGTACTAAGCCTTTTGGCGCAAGGGATCACTCCAGAGGCAATTCTAGATGACTATCCAGATCTCGAATTTGACGACATTCGCGCCTGCACTGCCTATGCGCACGCGGTTATTGCCGGCGACACGCAGGCCGCTGTGACTGTGAAATCGCTGTGAGGTTTCCTGACCGATTGCAGTGAGCAGCACCGCCATGTCCAAAAGGTCACTGGCGGTGCTGTCTTCTTTGGAGTCAGGTAGTTGAGTTCCGGCGCGCAAGGAGGGGCTGGGTAACATGCAATAGGACTCACGCTTCGGCGGTCTACCGCAGAGCAAGTGTCACCTAGCTTTTGAGGCACCCCCTGTAGGAGTCGAACCTACGACCGACGGATTAGAAGTCCGTTGCTCTATCCTCTGAGCTAAGGGGGCGTATCGGTGTTTCGCCGATGCTGGACCATTTTACAAGATTTTGCGCCGGCACGAAAATTCAGGCAGGAAATCGAGCGGAGTCCGGGGTGGTGGGCATTGAAACTGAGGGACTAGATCCCTGCACAGGATTCAGGCAGGCCGTTGTCGGATTCTTCGGCCTGTTCGCCGTTTCCGCCCTCTTCGTTGGCGTCAGCTGTCTGGTCATCGCCTAAGAGCGGCATGTTTGCGGGTCGTTGGAGCAGGTTTCCCATGCGTACGCGGGCTATCACGGCTAACTGCGGGTTGCTGTCCGCAGCCAGCTGGAAGGTTTCTTCGAAGAGGTCAACTGCGCAGACCGTGTCGCCTGTGACCTCGGCGACACTGGCCAAGAGAAAGTAGCCCTGGGGGTCGGAATTGTCCAGCCCTATCGCTTCGAATCCGGCAGTACGGGCATCCTCCACATCTCCAACTGAGAGCTGGACTGAGCCTAGAGACCACCAGTAGGCTACGAGCTTGCCGGGCGGCACCAGTGATTTTGCCTCGGCGAGAGCCTCCCGGGCGCGTTCATCCTGGCCCAGTTTGCCGCGAATTACTCCTTCCCAGATCAAAAGCTCTGCATCCGGCTGGGTCAACCGAGACACGGCCTCTTCGATAACGGCGAGGGCCTCTTCCCAGCGACCTTCAAAGGCGAGCTGCTGCAGTGTGGAGATGGCTTCCGAGGCGACGACGGTGTTGGGGTCCGGAGGGAAGACGAAGGTCAGCAGCACCCAGACCACCACCAGCAATGCGACGATGGTTCCGAGCGTGATGCCCAGTCTGCGAAGGAGACGGCGGCGGGATTCGGCTACTACGGCGTCGAGGCGCCACCAGAATCCTTCGGCTGGCGGATTGGCCTGGCGCAGGGTATCCAGTCCGCCGGCTACGTCGATTACGCGTACAATGCGGCCTGCTTCGCGGCGCAACTTGCTATGCAGGCTGGCCCAACGCGTATACTCGGGGCGCAGGTCAAGACCATAGGACTCCAACTCGAGGAACCGCTCTTCGATGAGATCCAGCAGCTGGAGGAACTGTTCAACGTTGTGGCGGCGCAGCTGAACGATCATGCGTTCTGCTTCGGCCAAGTCTTCACGCAGACTGACGGCAAGGCTCTGGCGTTCTTCGCGAACAGAGTATGCCACTACTGACTGGCTCCCACAGCAACAGGTGTTGGAATCAGGTTGGCTTCGGCCTGGGGCTCGTGAAGAACGTGTTCGGCGGCTGGCGGCGGCTGCGAGCCGTTACCGGACTCCACTCCGGCCAACTCTTCTTCCCGCTGGATTTCACGGTATACGCGATTGATGCCGGACTTTATCTGGCTCTCGATCTTGGCCTTGCGTTCGAGCGGAACAGGGAAGAGCTCCAACATTTCGCCGACCAATCCGCTCTTTGCTTCATTCTTGGTCTTTCCTGCCCGGTAGAAGTCGCGGACCCGCTCGCGTTTGAATAGGATGTACTCTTCAACTCTGTAGGTGTCGTCGGGCTGACATACCGGGCCGTGTCCCGGGACCAACCTTTCGGCGCCCAGGGTTCGAATGGTGCGCAGGGCTTCGATCCATTCGAGAGAGTCGGCCTGGGCCATGTAAGGGTGCTGGTCCACCCAGAGGATGTCGCCGACGAAGGCGATCTTTTCTTCCGGCAGCCATGCGATGCTGGTGGCGGGCGTATGGCCGCCGGCATAGATCAACTGGATATCACGTCCTCCGTACTTGAGGCAGGCACAGTCTGTGAAGGTAACGTCGGGGAGGATGATTTCAATATTAGTCAGCTGTTGCTGGATTTCCGGTTCTCGTTTGAAGCTGTTGTAGACACGCTCCTTGAAGTTTTCGGTGTAACCGGACATCTCCTTATATGCGCGCTCGTGGGCGATAACTGTCGTGGGCAGGAAGTACTGGTTGCCTAAAGCATGGCCGCGATGGTGGTCGGTGTTGAATACGTAGAGTATAGGCAGGTTTGGGGCCTCAGCTTCTATCTGTTCGCGCCAGTCTTTGGCCTGTTTAGGGATCAAGGGTGTATCGATTAGGATCAGGCCCTCGTCGGTGACGACGAATCCGGGAGTACAGCCTCTATAGACTGTGTTGATGAAGAGACCAGGCGCGATCTCCTGTCTTTCACCCAAGCCCGTCACGCCAATTCTGTATGAAGTTCTTCGTCTGGCTGCCATGATCGAAACCTCTCGTTCAAGTGAAGTAGTGCGCCAGTGAGGTCATTGCGCCGGCACACAGCTTCTCGGTCGCAAAGCCAACCACGATCCTGACTCTGATCCGATAGTCTACATTTTTTGGGCTGGATTTGTCAAAGCGTGCGGGATATTGGGGTGTATTCCAGACTTTTGTGGTGGTCGCTTTCTGAATCAGGATTTTCAGGATTGATGGCGATTTCCGGGATGGCAGGCGATCGGTCGTTTGTCGGATGAAAATTTCTGCGCGGGATGAGAGGGCGGGCTGCAGGGAGACAACAGGACGGGATACACCCGAATTTGGGGTGTGCATCTCAGTTGCAGGGCGAACGCGGGCAGGCACAAAGTCTGCCTGATCAGTTCGGGAGGGGGTAGGGCACCCGGTGGCATGGCGCGGCGGTGGATTGGAGGCACCAGGTCGTCGAGCCATGTTGTAGGAGGGGGGGCGTTGCGGGGGCAGAGCCCCCGTACAAGGGATGGCGCTTGCGCCCGACCGCCCGGAACTGCAGTGGTCAGTAGTTAGTGGTCAGTTGTCAGAGACTATGCAATCCCTGCCTCAGATTTGAACTCGGAGTGACTGCGGCTCCGCTGCTGCCAGAGGTAAGGGATGTCCGCCTCCAAAATGGGGATGCACCCTTGCTGAAAAACGGGGTACGAAAATAGCCTGCTACATGCTATAATCTTTGAGAAACTGATGGCGCCACTGCGGAGAAACGCAGGGCGGCAGTTTGCCGCGATAGGAGGGCGGCACATGGCAAAGACAGTTCGTCTTGGGGTCCTCACCAGCGGAGGCGACGCGCAGGGCATGAATGCGGCTGTACGTTCGGCGGTGCGCGCGGCGTTGGAGAGGAGGGCGGAAGTATACGGGATTTTCGAAGGGTTTCAGGGGATGATTGAGGGCGGAAGCCTGATACGGCCCTTTCACTGGGACTCGGTGGGAGGCGTGCTCCAACAGGGTGGAACATTGCTGGGGACGGCCAGAAGCCCGGGTTTTTTAAAGAGGGATGGGCGAAAAGAGGCGGTATACAATTTGCTTCTCCAAGGGATAAACCGCCTGATCGTGATCGGCGGCGACGGGAGCTTGACCGGCGCGCAGGTCCTGCGGGAGGAGTGGGGCTCGTTGGTGGAGGAGCTGGCGGACGAGGGGCGCCTGGGGCCTTCGGTCAAGGAAGAGTACGGATTCCTTGCGGTCGCGGGTCTGGTCGGTTCGATCGACAATGACATGTTCGGAACGGACAATTCGATTGGAACGGACTCCGCGCTACACCGCATCACCGAAGCGCTTGACGCGATCACGAGCACGGCGGCCAGCCACCAGCGTACTTTTGTGGTCGAGGTGATGGGTCATCATTGCGGCCATTTGGCGCTGATGGGCGCGCTGGCTTCGGGGGCAGATTTCGCGCTGATTCCGGAGAGCCCTCCGAATCTGGATGCGTGGGAAGAGAGGATGTGCTCGATACTACGCCAGGGCCGAGAGATGGGCCGGCGGGACAGTATTGTGGTGGTGGCAGAGGGGGCACAGGACCGGCAAGGCAACCCGATCTCCAGCGGCTATGTAGAAGAGGTGCTAACCAAGTATCTCGGCGAAGAGGCACGGGTGACAGTTCTAGGTCACGTGCAGCGGGGTGGCTCTCCCAGCGCCTCCGACCGGGTCATGGCGACGTTGCTGGGGGCGGCGGCAGCGGAAGCGGTCCTGAAGGCCGGACCAAGCGATGAAGCAGTACTGATTGGAATAGAGAACAACAAGATTGTTCACAGTTCGCTGGCGGAGTGCGTGGACCAGACGCTGAAAGTTGGCAGATGTATCCACGAATGCATGTTTGATGAGGCAATGGAGTACCGGGGCAAGGCCTACAAGGACTCCTTCCGCATTCTGCGAACGCTGATTCGCGCCAACCCGCGCCCGCCGCAACCGAATAAGCGACGATTGCGGGTTGCCGTGATGACGGGCGGGGCACCGGCGCCGGGAATGAACGCGGCGACGCGTGCGGTCGTACGCATGCTGGAGGACAACGGCCATATTCCGCTGGGTGTCAAGTGGGGATTCCGGGGCTTGATAGACGACGACATCCAAGAGATGAACTGGATGACGGTCAACGGTTGGGCGCCAACCGGCGGGTCGGAACTGGGGAGCAGCCGCAAAACGCCGGAGGGTGCGGAGTTGTACGCGGCAGCGCAGGTGCTCGAGAAACGTCAGGTGGATGCGATAGTGATGATTGGGGGGTGGGCCGGGTATCATGCCGCACACAAATTGTACGAAGAGCGGCAAAACTTTCCGGCGTTTGACATTCCTATAATCTGCATTCCTGCCAGCATCAACAACAACCTGCCTGGCTCGGAGCTGAGTATCGGCGCTGACACGGCCCTGAACAGCATCGTGGAAGTGGTAGACAAGATAAAGCAGTCTGCAGTGGCCCTGAACAGGTGTTTCATAGTCGAAGTGATGGGACGATTCTGCGGGTACCTGGCCCTGATGAGCGCTATTGCAACGGGCGCCGAACGCGTCTATCTGCATGAGGAGGGGATAACACTCAAGGACCTCGAACGAGACATTGAGCTCCTAAAGCAGGGATTTCAGCAAGGCAAGCGTCTGGGGCTTATGATACGGAACGAGGCTGCAAACTCTTTCTACACGACTTCCTTCATTTCCGCTCTTTTCGAAGAGGAGGGGGGTGACCTTTTCGAGGTGCGCCAGTCTATTCTGGGGCACCTACAGCAGGGCGGCAACCCGTCCCCGTTCGACCGCATCCTGGCCGCGCGTCTTGCCTGGGAAGCGGTTCAAATCATTGAAGAGGTAGCGAGCCGGCGGGGAGCACGGCGTTTTGCGGATGTGGGGGCAGTCTGTTTAGGGATTGAGGAGGGCGACGTAACCTCCACCCCGCTCTATCGGATTCCCAGGCTGATGGACGAGGTTCATCAAAGGCCCCTTGAGCAGTGGTGGATGGAGCTGCGGCCTTTGGCGCGCATGCTGGCCCAGCCCGGGCCGGGGTTTTTCGAACAGTCGGATCCGGGCCAGGCCGAACCCTTCTGAGGGAGAACAGTGGAGCGGAGTTCGGTGACAGACTATTTCAGCGTCTCTGCTGAACTAAAGCGCGCTTACGATGCGAAAGCCGAACAACGGGACGCGAATCCGGTCCAGGAATGGAAGGTGGCACTCTGGTCGCAGTATTTGCGCGGTTTGCAGGCCGAAGGCATGACTTCACTTCTGGAGATCGGGGCCGGTCCGGGGCAGGCAGGTCGATTCTTCCAGGACGGGGGAATGAAGGTGGTGTGCACAGATCTATCCCCGGAGATGGTGCGCCTGTGCCGGGAGAAGGGGCTGGAAGCGTACGAGATGGACTTTCTGCGACTGGATTTTCCGGACGGACATTTTGACGGGCTGTTCGCCCAGAACTGTCTCCTGCACGTGCCGAAGGCGGACTTCGCGGATGTGCTGCGAGAGATCAGGCGGGTCGTGAAGCCTGGGGGGCTGATATACATCGTCATGCACGGAGGTCGAAGCTTTGAAGGTGTACGGGAAGCGGACTTCTATGAGCCCAAACGCTTTTATGCACTTTACACTGATGACGAGTTGCAGCTGATCCTGGAACGCTTCTTCCGTATACTTTCCTTTGAGGTGATAGGGCGAGAAGAGTCAAGCTCCGATAGTTTTCAGGCGATTTCGCTTCGGAATCACAGTTAGGGAACGGGGTCGGGATTGATGGCCGCCACTGTACTGTTTCTGTGCACGGGAAACTATTACCGCAGCCGATTTGCCGAGCATTTTTTCAACGAACAGGCCCGGCAAAGGCAACTGGCGTGGCAGGCGACCAGTCGCGGGCTGCAGCCAAGCCTGGAGAATCTTGGCTTCATGTCGAGGCACGCGCTGGACCGGCTGAACAGCCTTGGGATGACGCCGCGCGAACGACTTCGACTGCCGATGGACCTGCAGTCGTCAGACCTGATGACAGCTGAGTTGACGATTGCCATGAATGAGGTGGAGCACCGGCCCCTGATGGCGGCGCGCTTTCCGGAATGGACGGAACGGGTCCGCTACTGGAGCATTTACGACCTCGATGTGGCGGACGCAGATTCGGGGCTGGCCGCGATTGAGAGTGCGGTACTGGCGCTATTGGACGAACTCAGCGCACCTTGAGCACTATTTTGCCGATGTTTTGGTAGTCTCTCATGTGATCGTGGGCGGCGTGGGCTTCGGCAACGGGCATCACTTTGTCAATAACCGGATGTATCGAGCCCTCCTCGATTTGCCCCCAAAACTGCTGCCGGAAACGCCGAATAATCTCAGCTTTTTCTTCTACGGGCCGGGCGCGAAGAACGGAGCCGATCAGGCGAGCGCGCTTGCCCATGAGCTGCCTGATGTCCACGGTTGCTTCTGAACCGCCCAGCGTGGCGATGAATACCACGCGACCTCTCACCTTCAGCAGGCTGACATTGCGCTCCAGGTATTCAGCCCCTACCATGTCGAGAATAACATCGACACCTGCGCCATCGGTGTAATCCAGCGTTCGGGCGACGAAGTCCTCAGTCCGATAGTTGATGGCCAGATCGGCGCCCTGGTTCTGGCAGGTCTGCACTTTGTCGGGGCGACCGGCGGTCGTGATGACGCGCCCTCCAGCACTCTTTGCCAGCTGAATTGCGGCAGTTCCTACCCCGCTTGCACCACCGTGGATGAGGATGGCCTCACCGGCCTGGAAGCCGGCTTCCATGAAGATATTGACGTAGGCGGTCAGATAGACCTCGGGGAGGCAGGCTGCTTCTTCGAAGGACCAGCCGGTGGGAATTGGAATCAGGAGGCGCTGGTCGACGGCTACTTTCTCGGCATAGCCGCCGCCGGCGAGGAGTGCGCAAGCCTGGTCGCCCACCTGCCATCGTTCTACGCCATCACCAAGTTCGAGGATTTCTCCAGACATGTCCAGGCCCATGATATTGGGGGCACCTGGGGGCGGAGGGTAGTTTCCTTCGGCCTGTGACAGATCGGCGCGATTGAGCGTAGTTGCGTGGATGGAGACGAGGACTTCGCCCGGCTGGGCAACGGGGTCCTCCACCTCCTGCCAGACGAGTTGATGACCTGATTGATTATGTTCGACTTCTATGGCGTGCATGGATCCGTTCCTTCGTGATTGCCAACTGTGTCCTACCTGTTGGGATGGAAGATGCTCAGACCATTTGGTGGGATGGGCCTGATGCCGGCAAATGGGATTGGCGGGGAAAAGTGGCTGTGAGGAGAATCCTCTGAGCAGCGCTATTCGACCTCAAGTTGCTCAGGGTCAAGCTGGTGCCAGAAGACCGACCCAGACTCCAATGCTTCGTTGATCCGGTTGTCATTGTACAGGCCGGCAACTGCAGCAATCGAGCGCTTTCCTGTAAACCGCTGCATGAAGTCGGCGTTTCGGATCGCTCTGACGGTGTCCCGGCCATTGGCGGTAAAGGAGACTTCCACGGCGACGTAGCATGTTTCTCCGTCTTTGTCCGCTGCCTCCAATATGAGGTGGGCGCGGCGAAAGCTTCTCAGATCGCTTGTGGAAATGTCTGATGTATCGGCAGACTCGGAAAACTCCAACAACTCTTCTCGGGTCAGAGTCCTGGGATTACGTAGGCCCAGATCGTCGGCAATCAGAAGGGCGTCATCAATCGCGGCATTTCGCACGTGAGCGGCCGTAATGGGGGCGATTTCATTGCGAAGTTTCTGTATGCTGTTCATCACTGACTCGAATAAGGAATCAGCTGCGTCGATTCTGGCGTCCACTGAGTCAGACCTGGTGTAATGCTGAGCCTAACGAACTTCTATTGCGTCCAAGCGCTTGATTGTGGAGGCGTCAAAGCTATCCACGGTTTCGGTTAGCCTAGCCATCGTTTGGGGAAGTTCGAGGACTTCCCTCGACAGCAGCCTAACGCGCATGGCTTCGACCCACTCAGGGTGATTGTCCATGATCCGCACAGGATCTTCAATTGTATTGATAGCGGTTGTCGTCATTTCCCGAACTCAATCAGTACAGTAGCCGTTTTGGCAATTGCCAAAGAGATGGCACAAGCCGAGGTTCGCACAAGCGTTCTTTCCAACAGTATACTTCATGGCACAGTGCGGCCCAAAAGGGAATAGAGGTTCAGACACTCCTTCAGATGTAGAGAGGTCTACTGATACGCCAGGGAGCCGTCCGGGCGTATGAGGAACGGCCTGTGCCAGGAGCGGCCAGGGTGCGCGGCGAGGGCGTCCAGATTCAGGTCGATGCCGAGGCCAGGCCGGTCAGGCAGCTCAAGGTAGCCGTCCATAAGCTTAATGGGTTCGTCGACTATTTCTGCGCGTCGTCCATCATCGGCCTTGTACTCCAATATCATGAAGTTCGAGGTGCTGGCGGCGAAATGGACGTTTACTGCGGTGGCGACCGGTCCGCAGGGATTATGGGGGGCGACGCTAGCGTAGTGAACTTCGGCCATGGCAGCGATTTTTTTCATCTCCCAGAGACCGCCGGTGATGCAGATGTCGGGTTGGATGATGTCCACGGCATGGTGGCTGAGCAGCTCGCGGAATTCGTGGCGGCTGTAGAGCATTTCGCCGGTGGCGATGGGAACGTTTACCTTGTTGCTGAGTTTTGCGAGGGCCTCATAGTTTTCGGGGCGAAGGGGCTCTTCGACGAAGAAGGGACGGAAGGGCGCCACTACTTCGCAGAGTTGGGCTGCGCGTCCGATTTCGAGGATGCGGGCGTGGGGATCGAGTCCGATATCGATGTCGGGTCCGACGGCTTCACGGACGGCTGCGACGCGCCGTTCGGTCTCGCGCAGGGCGCGATTCCACGGCATCTGGTGCCAGCCGGAGGGCAGGGGGCCCATTTTGAGGGCGGTATAGCCGTAGGTCTGGATGAGGCGAATGGCATCGTCGGCCGCCTCCTGGGGGGTATCGCCACCGATGCTCTGGTAGACGCGAACGCGGTTGCGGGCTTTGCCGCCGACGAGCCGGTAAACGGGAAGACCGGCGGCCTTACCGGCGATGTCCCACAGGGCGTGTTCGATGCCGCTGATGGCGGCGTTAACGACCGAGCCGCCGGGGAAGCGGCCGCCTGCGTACATGAGATGATAGAGGCCTTCGATGTCGCGGGGATCGCGGCCGGTCAACCATTCTGAAAAGTCGTGAATGGCGGCGACGGTGGCGCCGTCCGGCCCGCAGGAGAAAGGCTCGCCAACGCCGTGGATGCCCTCGTCGGTATGGACGACGACGTAGGGTATCGAGCGATTGGCCAATTCGGTCAAGTGCGTGTCGATGCGTGTGATTTTCATGGGATTTGCTCCTGTAGCGGATTACAGGAATTATCGTTTACTGTGCAATCTGTGTCAAGCTTTTTGGAGTGCTTTTTTCGTTCTCGATTGACATATCGGTGCTGCTGTGCTTTTATGGCGGGCAAATAGGGAAACAGCATTTTTCCTCGACGGGCGGACATGATTGAGAAACCTCTCTCAGTCGTCTACACGGACTGCCAGGCTGGCCGTGGACTGTGAAGGACCGCCTTTCTACCGGGAGGCCGCGCCGGAAAATGAACCAAATTGAGATACAGATCGCGGTTGCCAAGGTGTCGAAGTACGCCTCCAGCGAGAGCGGCGACACGGTTGAGGTCGTGGAGCGTCCTCATGGAGGAATCAGTATCGTCGTTTCGGACGGTCAGCGGAGCGGGCGGAGCGCGAAGGCGATCAGCAATGTGGTGGCGCGGAAGGCGATGAGCCTGATTGCTGAAGGTGTGCGGGATGGGGCGGTGGCGCGGGCGACGCACGACTATTTGCGCACGAATCGGGGAGGTAAGGTGAGTGCGGAGCTGGTCATTGCGAGCGTGGACCTGGTGACGGAGACGCTCGTGCTGAGCCGAAACAGCCGCTGTCCAGTATTGGTGCAGCGGAACGGCGAGGCGGAGTGGTTAGACGAAGAGTGCGACGCTATTGGGATTTATCGCAATACGAAGCCCAATATCGTTGAACTTCCGCTCGCGCCCGGATTGACCGCAGTGGTATTCACGGACGGGATTTGGAGCGCCGGGCACCGAAGCGGAGGCGCGATGGACGTGGCCGGGGCGGCCTGTTTGAACGAAAGCAGGCTAGTGAGCAGCGATGCTCCTGAAGGGGGAAGTAGCGCAAAAGCAGTTGCCGATCGCGTCCTGGAAGCAGCGCTTGAACTGGACAACGGACGGCCCAGAGACGACTCGACCGTCCTTGTCATCAAGGTTGGTACGCACCAGTGGGAACAGAAAGTCCGCCGCATGGAGATTTCTCTACCCATATAGAGTTGTCCTGCCCTTGTTCTTTGTAGTGCTGGTATTCCTGACCGCCAATGGGGGCGGCCCGAGTGAAATTGGACCTTGTTAAAATCGTCGGCGTCAGCGCGGCCGGCAAATCGACACTTGTGGCCGGGTTGAGGCGGCTGGGCTATAATGCTCGCCCCGTTGCCCAGGAGCACAGCCAGGTGCCTGACATGTGGCAGCGTATCCGGCCGCCCAACTGGCTGATATTTCTGGATGCGGACCTGGCAGCCCAAGGTGAACGGCGTCCTGACGTCAGTTGGGACGAGCCTTGGCGCCTCACCGAGTTGGAACGGCTGGCTCATGCGCGAATTCATGCAAATCTGGTCATCGACACCAGTCTTCTTTCCCCAGGAAAGGTATTGCAGCAGGCGGTTGACTTTCTGCGCGTAAGCAGCGTCGAGGCGGCTCCCGGTCCTCTAGCGGAGCTGCCGCGGACGGGCAGCGTTTGGCATCAGGACTGACGAAGAGACCTGTGAAAAGGTTGACAATGCCGGCCTGGCGTGCTATATCTTCCCTGCGGACGCTGCGGGCGCCGAGCATGAGGGGATGAAGCGCGCCAAGGCACGCCGCATGCCCCACACTCCTCTCTTAATCCGCCGGCGCATCAAAGCAGAAAAACTGAGATTTCACGCAGTCTCATTTCACGATCACAGAGGATTATTCCTATGTCAGTTCATTCTGTAGAGAGGCTTTTCGCCTACAACAAATGGGCCTGGAATCGGGTTTTCCCCAGTTTGGAAGCTATCCCGGAGGAGGAGTACTTTGCCGAGCGCCCCTTCTTCTGGGAGTCACTGCACGGCCTGGCCGCTCACGGCTATGGTGCTGAGCGGGCGTGGTTGCAGAGGATTGGCGGGGAGAGCCCTTCGCAACTTCCGGCTGCATCGGAGTTTGCTTCATTCGCCGAATTGCGGGACGCGTGGGCGTCTCTCTGGAGCGAGTGGCAGGAGTATGTTGGTTCGTTGACGGCCAGTAAGCTCGATGACACGCTCGAATACCGAGGCACTGAAGGGGAAGAATTCGAGCTGCGGATGGATGACGTTTTGCGTCATGTGTTCAACCATGCCACTGAGCACCGAAGCCAGATGACTCCCGTTCTGGCCCAATTGGGGCATCCGACGGAGCCGCTCGACTATGGTCGATTTGCCAGGAAGAGCAAGTAGTGGGGCTTGGGCTTCGAGTGGAACTGAGGAAAGAGAGCTAAAATGCGTTACACTGCAGAAAACGTGCTGATCAAGCCAATGACCGACGGCGAAGACCCAGACCTGATCCTGTCGGTAACGCCTGAAGGAGCCGGTTGGGACTATATTTCCTTTCAGGCGAGGCGACTGGGGGAGGGAGGAGAATGGTCCTTCGATACAGGGGAAAGCGAGTTTGCATTCGTCAATTTAAGCGGACGTTACCGGGTCGAGAGCAGCAGAGGGAGTTGGGCCGGAATCGGCGGACGGGCTAACGTATTCAGCGGCGGCGCGCATGCTCTTTTTCTGCCCCGACAGACCAGTTTGACGGTCACTGCGGAAGAGGCCGGAGAGTTTGCGGTGACGTGGGTGCCGACGTCGGAGGACAATGAACCATGGCTGATCAAGCCTGAAGATGTGGCCGTCAGTATACGCGGCGGCGACAATGTCAGCCGTCAGATTAATGACCTTTTGCCTCCCGGCTCGCCGGTCCACAGGATTGTTCTTGTGGAGGTCTATACGCCAAGCGGCAATTGGAGCAGCTATCCGCCGCATAAGCACGACGTCCACATTGAGGACGAGGCGGGCGAGTTGATCGAGGCGGACCTGGAGGAAGTTTACTTCTACCGGATCGACCGGAAGGAGGGATTTGCCTACCAGCGAGTGTATACGGACGAGAATTCGCCTATGCACGCGGCGGGCAATCCTATCGATGCGCTGGTCCGGGTTGGGCACAATGAGGCGGTGCTGGTGCCGGAGGGGTATCATCCTGTGGTGAGCATGCCCGGGTACACGACGTATTATCTGAACGTGCTGGCGGGCAGTGCGCAGAGTCTTGCCAACCAGGAGGACCCTGATTACGGGTGGGTCAAGGAGAAGTATAGCGGCGTGGATGAACGGCTGCCGCTTTACTGACATTGGGTAGGATGCACGAAGGCTGTGATGGGTTAGGCAACTCCGAGACGAGGTCAGAGGAAGCAAGGAAGATGACAACTGACAGTGAAGGGAGAAGGTACGACTCGCTGCACATGGGGCGCTCTTCGATCGACCTATATAGCAACGACGTCGGTGCGCCTTTTGAGGAAATCGGCAGTTTTGCGGCTTATGTAGGTGGTTCTCCGACCAACATCAGCGTGGGCGGTGCCCGGCTGGGTCTGAAGACGGCGCTTGTTACCGGTTTGGGCGAGGACCCGGTCGGGGATTTCATCGCCGATTTTCTGGAGAAGGAGGGCGTGGATTTCAGCTACAGCCCGCGTAAGCCGGGTCACCGGACCAGCGCGGTTGTGCTGGGCATCGAGCCGCCGGACAAGTTTCCACTGGTCTATTACCGGGAAAACTGTGCCGACATAGAGCTGACGATTGACGACGTGCTGGCTGCGCCTGTTGCCGATGCGAAGGTTTTTCAGTTCGCCGGTACGAATCTGAGCAAGGAGCCGAGCCGCAGTTCGACGATGTTTGGGGCGGAGTATTCGCAGCAGGTGGGCACGACGGTCATCTTCGACCTCGACTTTCGGCCCGATCAGTGGCATGACCCGCGGGCGTTCGGCGTGGTTGCGCGTTCGGTGCTACCCAATGTTGACGTTGTAATCGGTACGGAGGATGAGATCAACGCGGCAGTGCTCAGCGATGCCAGCCAGATGTCGTTGACGCACTCGCAGGTGTCCGATGCGAAGGTGGAGGGCGACGTTGAGTCGGCGATCGGCTGGCTGCTGGAGCTGGGGCCGAAGGCGGTGGTGGAGAAAGTGGGCGCGCTGGGTTCGCGGGTGCATTTGGCTGGTGGGGAGGTTCTGGAGGCGCCCGGTTTTCCGGTCGAGATATACAATATTTTGGGGGCCGGCGATGCGTTTGGGGCCGGGTTCATCTACGGTTTTGTGAATGACTGGGGCTGGCAGCGGTCGGCGCGGCTGGGGAATGCCTGTGGGGCGATGGTGGTGCTGGCGCATGGGTGTGCGAACTTTATGCCGACGTATGACGAGGTGATGGCGTTTGTTGAGGAGCGGGGTGGGTTTTAGGTATGGCGGATTGCTAATTGCCGCCTACAGATCTACCTAAGAAGCGGAGGAAGTTCAGTATAAGTGATTGTAGACTAGGTAGTAAGACCATGAGTACAGTTTCAGTCTCAAGAATCGTAACTACCAACTATAAGAATCTTCGACTTGGCGATGGAATCGACTTCGGCGCGCTGACAGTTCTCTTGGGGTCGAATGGTTCAGGAAAGAGCAACCTAATTGCACTCTTTGAATTCCTTCAGCAGAGCATCGCAGGGGCGAGGCTAGATGATTATCATGGACCAACGAGTCTTGAAAACGCGATTTTTTCATTGGGCGGAGCACGAATACTGGATGGAACGCTAAGTGCGCCGGCCAACGTAGTGATCGAATATAGATTTCCCTTTTCCAAACATGAGACTACTCTCCACATTGAGCTTCTGGTTCAAAGTGCCCATCGGCAAGTCATCGTCGTCGAAGAGTTCTTAGGTAGAGATTTAGGACTTTCTAAACCATTCTTCTTCTATCTTGCTCATGGTGAACAGAGCGGCGGCAGTGGCAACGGTGTTGTGTCTGTCTTTGATGAGCACATCTCCTCAGATCCTTTGGCAAAGAGTCACTTTGAGAGAATAATTGACATGCCGGTCAATGATCTCGCCCTATCGGGAATGCCTCGATTGCTGGAAAAGAGCAAGTTTTCTCCTGAAGCTACCCCGCTCTACGGGCCAAGGGCAACAATTATGGGCCTAGCCGCTACCTCCAGGTTCTACAATGCCAATGACATGAACTTGGAAAGGATTCGATTCGCGGAACCGAAGCTTGGTCAGTCTGAGAGCTTTTTGTCTTCTTCTGGGGAGAATCTGGCCCTAGTCTTGCACAGTTTGGTACAGAAGAACTTTGAATTTGAAGAGTCCCTCAATCGCGCAATTCAAGACATTCTCCCTAAGACAAGGAAGGTCCGAGCTGTGACGTCAGGGAGACTCTCTCTCACCGTAGAATGGCATGTCGATGGATACGATGAGCCTTTCTTTCTTAGCGACATGTCTGATGGGACAGTGCGCATGTTGTGTTGGGCAGTCATATTGCACTCACCTTTTCCTCCCAGATTCATTGTCATTGATGAACCTGAGTTAGGAATCCATCCGGCTTGGATGCCCGTTCTTGCGGAGTGGATTAAAGGGGCCTCTCAAAGGTCACAGATAGTTGTTGCTACTCATAGCCCGGATTTGCTGGATCATTTTACAGATCAACTTGATGAGGACGGATTCATTTATGTTTTTGGCCCTGCTACCGAGAGCCCGAATCATTTTTCACCTCATAGGCTGTCTAAAGAGGCAGTCTCCGGTTGGCTGGACGAAGGGTGGCAGTTGGGCGACCTGTATAGGGTAGGTAATCCCGCGGTTGGGGGGTGGCCTTGGTAGTTTGGGTTTTTTCGGGAGGAGGAGAATCGGAAGTCAGAGGATTGATACCACTGCTCGAAAGAGTCCGCCCAGATTTCGTTTTCGAACGCAAATCGCCAGTCAGAAGGAAGCCTGGTCCACGTCCGTCGGATGAGCCAGGATATGGGAGAACAGGCAGGAGCCACGCGCAGCAACTAGAGAAGCTGCTCTTTGAGTCACTAAACGCAGGTGGATTCTGTGATGTCATTCTCGTAATCGATGACCTTGACTGCCATGACGCCAATGAAAGGCGAGAGCTTTTCGCCTCATCAATTGGGAAGGTAGAGCAGGCGGCAAACATCTCATTCTATGTTGGATTTGCCTCACCAGAGATTGAAGCGTGGATCGTTGCCGATTGGGACGGCACAGTTGCCACCGATCCGGATTTCCGGGGTTGCCATGGCCAGATGCGTCATTGGCTAAGCACCCAGAAGGCTGTTCCCTTTAGCCGACCTGAGACATTTGGTGTTTTTGACGAGGAGAAAGATTCGTGTCGTGACAAGCTCTCCGACGCGATTATCGAAGCTTCATTGGAGTGCGGCGCAAAGTCCCGGTATTCCAAAGGCATCCATACAGCAAGATTTTTGGGACGAATTTCGCCTGAGGTTGTGAGTGTCAAGTGCCCACTTTTTCGAGAGCTGTATATTCGCTTAACCATGGATGACTAGGATTGGGAACAAATGAAAGTACGAATTGCGACGGCTCCCGTATCGTGGGGCGTTTTGATGAAGGACACGCCGAACGTTCCTCCGTATAGCCAGGTCCTGGATGAGATTCAGGAGGCCGGCTATGTGGGAACGGAGTTGGGGCCATACGGTTATCTGCCTTTCGATGTTCCGAAGCTGCGTGACGACCTGGAGCGGCGGGGGCTTACGCTGACGTCGGCATTTACGATCTTCAATTTCCTGGCCGGCAAGGATGACGAGACGGTCTACCGAGAGGCGTTGGAGACGGCAGAGGTGCTTGCGGCGATGGGCTGCGAATACATTGTTCTGTCGGATGTTCTCTTTGTGGTTGAGGACCGGGGCGGGCGGGCCGGTCGGATACGGCGTGAGGATTCGCTTAGTGACGCCGAGTGGGACCGGGCCGCCGAAAATGTGAACGCCTTTGCCAAGGTTGTTCATGGCGAGTACGGCATGAAGTGCGCGGCTCACCCGCACGTGGGCGGTTACCTGGAGACAGACTTTGAAATCGACGCGCTGCTTGAGCGCACTGATCCTGAACTGGTCGGTCTTTGCTTTGATATGGCGCACATTGCTTACGGCGGGGGCGATCCGGTCGCGGTGCTGGACAAGTGGCGAGATCGTACGTGGTATCTGCACATCAAGGAGTGTGACGGACGCGTCCGTGAAGAGGTGATCGGGCGCGGGGGCGACTACTACGATGGTGTTTCGTCCGGCGTCTTCCCGGAACTGGGCAAAGGGACCGTTGACTGGCAAGGGATCAACCGCATCTTGCATGAGATGGACTTTGACGGCTGGGGCACAGTCGAGCAGGATATACTGCCGGGAATAGGGATCGACGCTCTGGCAAGCGCGAGGGGGAACAGGGCGTTTCTCAGGCAAGAGTTGAACTGGTAAATGCTCCAACTCTGGCTTCTATGGTTGCGGTTTAACGAGCCAATGGCGCATAGGTCACAATTTCAGATAGGTAGTGTCTAAAATGCCAATTGACCCGAGTTCTTTGCAGGGAAAGTTCGCCGTAGTAACGGGCAGCACGCAGGGGTTAGGTGAAGCAGCGGTGCGGCTGTTTGCGGAACGGGGCGCGGCGGGGATCATTGTGAGCGGGCGGAATGTCGAGCGGGGCAATGCAGTTGCGGCCGACCTGCGCGGCGTGGGCTGCCGGGCCCATTTCGTGCAGGCTGATCTGGCGGATGTTGACGCATGCCGCAGCATCGTAGCCGAGGCGGACAGACAGTTTGGCGCGCTGCACGTGCTGGTCAACAGCGGTGCGCTTACGGTGCGCGGGAATATCTGGGATACGACGCCTGAGCTTTTCGACAAGATAATCGCGGTCAACACGCGGGCGCCGTTGCTGCTCATGCAGGATGCGTGCAAGCTGATGCGGCGCGAGGGGAACGGCGGGTCGATCGTCAATATTTCCAGCGTGGCTTCCTTCGGCAGCGAGCAGTTTTTGCTGCCCTATACGGCCTCCAAGAGCGCACTTAACGCGATGACCAAGAATGTTGCATTTGCGGTCATGCGCTATCAGATCCGAGTGAATGCCATTGCCGTGGGCTGGATGGACTCACCGGCCGAGGACTTCATTCAGCGTACTTTTCATTCGGATGGCGAGGACTGGCTGGAGAAGGCGGAGGCTGAGCAACCTTTCGGGCGCCTGCTCAAGACAGATGAAGTGGCGCGAGCGATCGCATTTCTGGCGTCAGATGAGTCGGGGATGATGACGGGCAGCTTGATCGACTTCGACCAGTCGGTGCGGGGGGCGGGGCCGGTGTCGAAGCCTCCGCCGCTCGACGATCCGTACTGGAATGTGGGCGCCAAAGACAGCGCGTGGCAGTAGTACGTGCGGGGGGTCCTGGCGACCTTATGCTGGCATCAAGGGGTAGAGTGTGAGCCGAACAGTCAAAGTCGGCATTATCGGAACGGGCGGCATGGGGGCGCGGCACGCTTCGAATCTGACCTACCTGGTGGCCGCGGCCGAGGTTGCTGCGATCATGGATGTGGATTCGGCGCGTGCCGAGGAGATCGCGGCGAGGTGCGGCGGCGCACAGTTATATACGGATGTCGAGCAGCTCATTTCTGCGCCGGAAGTAGACGCGGTGGTGATTGCGGCGCCAAACAGCTTTCACGCCGAGTTGACCAAGGCGTGCATCGTTGCGGGCAAGCCCGTGCTCTGCGAAAAGCCACTGGCGACAGGGAGCGAGGAAGCCAGTGGGGTCATCAGTGCGGAGGTCAATGGCGGGCGTCGGCTTGTGCAGGTGGGTTTCATGCGGCAGTATGACCCGGCACACGTAGCGGTCAAACGGGTAAGCGACAGCGGTGCGCAGGGGAGTGCGCTCGTCTTCCGCAGCGTTCACATTAACCCCTCCAGTGATGATTGCCCCTTGCTTGGCGACGTCATTACGGGCTCTCTCATTCACGACATTCACTCGGCGCGCTGGATGATGGAGGACGAGATCGTCGGCGTGCATACCTCCTACATTCCATTTTCGCCGGACCGCCCGGACAGCGCGCGCTATGTCATGGTCCAGTTGCAGTTTGCAGGCGGCGCGCTGGGCGGGCTTGAATGTAACGCGGATGCCGGTTACGGTTACGAAATTGAGGTGAGTATCACCGGTGAAACGGGCGTGGTACATACGAGTCCTCTTCAGAGCCCGGTTGTGCGGCACAGCAATGCAAGCGGGCAGTGGGTGGAGGAGGACTGGCTGCAGAGATTCAACACGGCCTATATCAGTGAGGTCCAGGCGTGGGTGCAGTCGATCCAGGACGGCGAGGCGACGGGCCCGAGCGCGTGGGATGGATATGTGTCGATAGTTGTGGCCGATGCCTGCATTGAATCTGGTATGAAGGGAGAGCCCGCGGAAGTCAGGTTGCCGGAGAGACCTGCCATTTACGGGTAGCAATGTCAGCAAATGTTTAGCTTGGGATGAGGGCCGCTCTAGGAGTCCGGACACTGTAACAGAATTGAGGAAAGTGATGAATACAGAACGATTGACCATGGCGCAGGCTATCGTGCGATTTCTCAAGAACCAGTACAGCGAACGGGACGGCGTGGAACAGCCCTTTTTTGGCGGCTGTTTCGGCATATTCGGTCACGGAAACGTTGCCGGAATCGGCCAGGCCCTGCAGCAGTATCCGGATTTTCGCTATTATCAGACGCGCAATGAGCAGGCGATGGTGCATACGGCGGCGGCTTATGCCAAGCACACCAACCGGATGCGGACCCTAGCCTGCACGAGTTCGATCGGTCCTGGGGCAAGCAACATGGTGACCGGCGCGGCGACGGCGACGATCAACCGATTGCCAGTGCTGCTGCTTCCGGGGGACATCTTCGCCCGACGCAATGTGGCGCCTGTGCTGCAGCAGCTGGAGTCGGAGCACAGCCAGGACGTTTCGGTCAATGACTGCTTTAAGCCGGTCAGCAGGTACTGGGACCGGATCAACAGGCCGGACCAGTTGGTGACGTCGTTGATCGAGTCGATGCGCGTGCTGACGAGCCCGGCGGACACGGGCGCGGTTACGCTCTCGATTCCGCAGGACGTGCAAACGGAGGCGTTTGACTATCCGTCGGCGCTGTTCGAGAAGCGGGTGTGGACAGTGCCACGCAACCGGCCGGACGCGGCCGCGCTGCAGAAGGCGGCGGAGGCGATCCGTGCGGCAGAGAAGCCACTGATCATCGCCGGCGGGGGGGTGTTATACAGTGATGCGACCGAGGCCCTGAGAGAGTTCGTCGACCGTTTCGGCATTCCGGTTGCAGAGACGATGGCCGGCAAGGGCAGCCTGCGGTACGACCATCCGCTGCAGTTGGGGGCGACCGGCGCGACCGGCACTTTTGCAGCGGAACAGGTGGCGGACGAAGCCGACGTTATCATCGGAATCGGTACGCGCTACAGTGATTTCACCACGTCCAGCAAGACGGCGTTCAAGCACCCTGATGTGCAGTTCGTGAACATCAATGTTGCCGAGTTTGACGCGTACAAGCATTGCGCCATTCCGCTGGTTGGCGATGCGCGGGTCACGCTGGAGGAGCTGGGCGAAGTGCTGGCCGGCTATCGAAACGGCGACGAGAGTGTTGCGCAGGCGCAGAGGCTGCATGGCGAATGGGAAGCGGAGGTGCAGCGCAACTACGATCTTCACGAGGCTGAGAGCGGGCTGCCGTACCAGGGTGCACTGATCGGGGCGGTGAACGACCAAGGCGACCCGGACGCGGTGATGGTGTGTGCGGCGGGCAGCCTGCCCGGGGACATGCACAAGCTGTGGCGGGCGAGGCACAGCAAGCAGTACCACCTGGAGTACGGTTACTCGTGCATGGGCTACGAGATCGCGGGCGGGCTGGGCATCAAGATGGCGGAGCCGGAGCGGGAAGTCTACGTGATGGTGGGCGACGGCAGCTATCTGATGATGAATACCGATCTGATCACTTCGATCCAGGAAGGGTACAAACTTACCGTCATTCTGATGGACAATACCGGCTTCCGCTCGATTGGGTCTCTCAGCCGTTCATTGGGGCAGGGCGGATTCGGCACGCGGTACATTTATCCGGGTCAGGTTGAGGCGGCACACCGCAACGGTGAGTCCTTCAACGGGCTGCCGACTGACGAGCCCGGTTACGATGTCGATCCGCTGCCGGTGGACTTGGCGACAAACGCCGAAAGCCTGGGATGTCATGTCATTCGCTGTCAGAGTGTGGGCGACGTTGTGCAGGCGCTGCAAGATGCCAAATCGGTCGACAGGACAACGGTGATTTATGTGCCAAACGATCGATATCTGGGCGTACCGGGGTACAGCTGGTGGGATGTGCCGGTGGCGGAAGTGAGTGAGCTGGACTCGGTAAACGCGGCGCGTGAGGAGTGGGAAGAGATGCGGTCGCAGGAGCGGTATTATATTTGAGGCTTGTAGCCTGCGAAACGGTGCCACGAAGATGACTTCGTTCGCTCCTGCAATGTAGTTAGTGACCGCCTGAGGGGGCAGATCAGGCTCTCGGTTTTGACCAAGGAGAAACTCAATGGCTGCGTCGGTAACGCCGAAGTCGAACGTGATGGAAGATTACGAAAAGGAACGGGGAAAACCGATGCCGAGCTTCAACCACGGAGTCGTGCAGGCGAATCTGATAATTGCCCTTAATGCCGCCTGTCGAGACCGATTCCTGATTGCGAGCGAGCTTTCCCTGGCGTCCGAACCACCAATGACTCCCGATATTTCAGTCTGCAGTTTGCGAGAACCAGACTGGCTGCATGACGAGATACGCGTGGCGGAAGCACCATTGACCACAGTTGAAATTGTTTCTCCCTCTCAAAGTATCAATGACTTCGTCCCCAGGATCGAAGACTATTTCAAATTTGGAGTGCGTTCGGTCTGGTTGGTGCTACCGCCACTGAAGCAGATAGCGGTATTCACGCCGGGAACAGAACCTGAGGTATTTGGCGAGGGAAGTGTCTTTGACCCTTCGCTGGGAGCAAGAGTGGCGCTGGACGAGATATTCTCTTAGGAGAGGTTAGAGTTATGACACAAAAACAGGAAGTTCTCAACTACGTCAACGGCCTGTGGCAGCGAAACGGTGCATCGGACGCGCTGGACGTACAAAACCCGGCCACGGGCGGCACGATTGCAACTGTTGGGCTGTCGCCGGCTGCGGAGGTGGATGCGGCGGCGCGGGCGGGGTTGAAGGCCTATGCCGAGTGGCGAGAGACGCCGGTCGTGGACCGCGTGCAGCCGCTTTTCCGGCTGAAGATGCTGCTCGAAGAGCATTTGGAAGAGATCGGGCGCATCATCACCGATGAATGCGGTAAGACGTTTACTGAGAGTGTGGGCGAGATGCGGCGCGGTATTGAGAATGTGGAGGTCGCGTGCGGCACGCCTTCGCTGATGCAGGGGTGGAACAACGAGGACATTGCGAGCGGGATTGATGAGCATATGCTGCGGCAGCCGCTGGGGGTTGTGGCGGCGATCACGCCGTTCAACTTTCCCGGCATGATTCCGCTGTGGTTTCTGCCCTACGCGGTGGCGACCGGCAACTGTTTCATTCTCAAGCCAAGCGAGAAGGTGCCGATGACGACGCAGAAGCTGTTTGCGTTGATCGAGGAGGCCGGTTTCCCGCCGGGCGTTGTGCAGCTTGTGAACGGCGGCGCGGATACGGTAAACGCAATCCTGGACCATCCTGACATTCGGGCGATCAGTTTTGTGGGCTCGACTGCAGTGGCAAAATACGTCTACAGCCGTGCCACGGGCAACGGCAAACGGGCGCAGTGCCAAGGCGGGGCGAAGAATCCGGTGGTGATCATGCCGGACGCGAATATCGAGACAACTACGCAGATGATGGGCGATTCGGCATTCGGGTGTGCGGGCCAGCGGTGTCTTGCGGTCTCGGTTGCGGTGACGGTAGGCGAGGCCAGAGACCCCTTTACCGAGGGCATCGCTGATCTGGCGGCGAGCCGGAAGGTGGGTTACGGCCTGGACGAATCGACGGAGATGGGACCGGTCATCACGCGGGAAAGCAAGCAGCGCATTGAGGGCCTGATTGAGGACGGCGCCCAAGAGGGGGCGCGCGTACTGGTGGATGGGCGACAGAAGAAGGTGGCGGGGTACGACGATGGTTATTGGGTATTCCCGACGGTGTTGGACTCGGTGGATCCGACAAGCCAGATCGCGCGAACCGAGATTTTCGGCCCGGTACTCAGCCTGATGCACGCGGATACGATTGAGGACGCCATTGCGTTGATCAATGATCGAAGCGTCAGCGCGTATGGAAATATGGCCTGTCTTTTCACGAGCAGCGGCGCGGTGGCGCGCCAGTTCCGCCACGAGGTCGACGCCGGCAATATTGGCATCAATATCGGGGTGGCAGCGCCGATGGCCTTCTTCCCGTTCAGCGGCTGGAACGAGAGCTTTTTCGGTGATCTGCATGCACAGAGCCGACATGGGATAGAGTTTTACACACAGACGAAGGTCGTGGTGGAGCGCTGGCCGCAGCATTGGAGCAGGAAGTTCTAGGCGCAGGCGGCCCGTAAACTACTGTTGTACATTCGCCCCGCCGGTTGCAGGTTCTCAGGGACTTGCTTAACGGCGGGGCCGTCTTGACCAGCCGGAGCTAGCACGACGGGAGGAAAGCGAGACAGGCATGGTCCAAGAGATAGGCATCGGCGTCATCGGTATGGGCTGGATGGGTACGGCCCACAGCCGTTCGTACAGGCTGGCGAACGACCGTTTCCACGACAGCGGCGTGCGGACGCGTCTGGTGATCTGTGCCGACGATGTGTCGCACAGGGCGGAGGAGGCGAAAAACACACTGGGATTTGCCGAGTCTACGACAGACTGGCGAGAGGTTGTCGCCCATCCGGACGTTGAGGTCGTCAACATTGCCGCGCCCAACTTCCTGCACAAGGAGATGGTGGAGGCCGTCACCAGTGCGGGAAAGCATGTCTTCTGCGAAAAGCCGGTCGGCCGCAGCCCGCAGGAGACGGCTGCGATCGAGAGGCTGGCGCGTGAGGCTGGTGTGATGAGCTTTGTCGGCTTCAACTATCGCTGGGCGCCGATGGTGCAGCATTGTCGGGAGTTACTTGAGATTGGCAAGTTAGGTCGCTTGACGCATTACCGGGGCCGTTTCTTCGCGATGTACGGCAGCAACCCGTACGGCATGTTGACGTGGCGTTTCAGGAGAGAGCAGGCCGGACTAGGTGTTCTGGGCGATATCATGTCGCATACAGTCGATATGGCGCATATGCTGGTCGGACCTATCAGACGGCTGGTCAGCAGCCGGCATGTGTTCATAAGAGAGCGTCCTTTGCCGGTGCCCGGACAGGGAACGCACTTTTCGGTTGGCAAGGAGGGCGACCCGACCGGCGAGGTGGAAAACGAAGACTACGTTGGCGCCCTGGTCGAGTTTGAGAACGGGGTGCAGGGCAGTTTTGAGGCCTGCCGGGCTATCTTCGGGCCCAAGTGCGAAATGTCTTTCGAAATAAACGGAACAGAGGGTGCGGCAAAGTGGAACTTCGAGCGCATGAATGAACTGGAGCTGTATCTGCCCGGCACGGACGGAATGCACGACGGGTATACGACGTTGCTGGGAGGGCCTGCCTATGCCGACCACGCGCGGTTTAATCCGGGTGACGGAATCGGGTTGGGATATGAAGACCTGAAGGTTCTGGAAGCGCACAATTTCCTGATGTCGATAGCAGAGGGTGTGCAGCGGTCTCCCAGTTTTGCCGATGCGCTGCGTCTGGCGGAGGTGCAGGCGGCGATGTCACGGTCCTGGGAGAGCGGCGCGTGGGAAGAAGTACGTCCGCTCTCGGCGGAGAGCAACGCGTAGCCCCTCTGTTTGCGAACATTTCCCAATAGAAACTGGAGAACGAAGAGATGTCAGAGACTGTTAGGGTGGGTGTCGTCAGTACAAGCTGGTGGGCAGACGCAATGTATCTGCCGGCGCTGGATGCTCACCCGCGGGCAGACGTTGCGGCGGTGTGTGGTCGGAACCGGGAACGGGCGGACGCCTTTGCAGCGCGCTGGAACATTCCCCAGGTATACACAAGCTACGAGTCGCTGATTGGCAGCGGTGAGATAGAGGCGCTGGTGGTGGCGTCGGGTCATGAGACACACTACCCGATAACGATGCAGGCCCTGGATGCAGGTTTGCACGTGCTATGCGAAAAACCGTTGGCGCTGACCTACGGTCATGCGGCTGAGATGGCTGCGCTGGCTGCGGAAAAGGGCGTTGTTCACTGCACTCCGTTTACCTACCGCTTCATGCCTACGAACAGGTACATCAAAGATTTGGTGGAGGAGGGCTATATTGGCAGGCCGTATCATTTGAATCTGCGCTACTACACGGGCTACGCCAGGGAACCGGGCTATGGATGGAGACACGACCGGGCTTTTGCCGCTACGGGCGTGCTGGGAAACATCGCGTCTCACTTCTTCTACCTGGCCTATTGGTGGTTTGGCGAAGTCACGGACGTGTTTTGCCTGGCGGGAGAGTTTGTTGACCGGCCCGATGTCACACCGGAAGGGAAGCCGTATGAACGAACGGAGGATGGGGCCTACACTTTGCTGAAGTTTGCGAATGGCGCGCAGGGGCTGGTTCAGGCCTCGGCCGTTTGCACGGAAGAGTCGGTCTTCGGGCAGCGGCATGAGTTCGATTTGCACGGGGAAGAGGGTACGCTGCGCAGTGTGATCGATTGGGTTGAGAGGCAGGACGTTGAGGGCACACGGCGAGGAGAAGGTCCTACGCGGCCGCTCGAGTTGCCGGAGCACGTTTGGGGGGCGGCGCGGCGCGATACGGTGCACAATACGTATCGAGACGTCTTCCGGGTCGAGGACCATATGACGCGGGGTTGGATCAATGCGATCGCCGATGGGGAGCCCTTCAGCCCTAGTCTTGAAGATGGGGCGGTCGTACAGCGTATCACTGACGCGGCTGATTTGAGCGCACGCGAAGGGCGCTGGATCCGGCTGCAGGATATTGACTGAGGAGGCGATGGTGGAGCAGAAGGTCAGATTCGCGATCATCGGAGCCGGGCGGATTGGGCAGGTTCATGCGGAGAATCTGACGCGTCATATCCAGGAAGCGGAGGTGGTCGCGATCGCCGACGTTGTCAAGGATGCGGCGGAGCAGACGGCGCGGCGGTTCGGCATTGCGCAGGCGAGCGGAGAACCGGAGGAGGTCTTCGGTCGGGAGGACGTTGATGCGGTGGCAATCTGCTCATCTACGGAGACGCACGCTGATTTCATCATTCAGGCAGCGCGTGCGGGCAAGCACGCATTTTGCGAAAAGCCGATCGCGCTGGACCTGCCTGCGGTAGACGCTGCGCTGGCGGCTGTTGCAGAAAGCGGAACGAAACTGCAGATCGGCTTCAACCGGCGGTTCGACCCAAACTTCCGCAATATTCGGGATGCTGTGCGGAGTGGTGAAGTGGGATCACCCTATCTGGTGCAGATCACGAGCCGGGACCCGGCTCCGCCGCCACTGAGCTATATCAGGGGCTCCGGCGGCCTGTTTCTGGACATGATGATTCACGACTTTGATATGGCGCGCTTTCTGCTGGACGACGAGGTGGAAGAGGTTTCGGCCTCGGGAGCAGTTCGGGTTGACCCAGCAATAGGGGAGGCTGGCGATATCGACACGGCCGTGGTCACGTTGCGGTACGTCTGCGGTGCGCTTGGGGTGATCACCAACTCGCGCCAGGCTGTCTACGGGGGCGACCAGAGAGTGGAGGTTCTCGGCTCACTTGGGTCGATCATGTGCGAAAACAACACGCCCGACCGGGTAATCAGGCAGACCGAGGCCGGTGTCGTCCATGCGAAGCCACTCTACTTTTTCCTTGAACGGTATATGGCCGCGTATGCGGAAGAGTTGCGGTCCTTCATTGGTGCAATCCGGGATGATACAGAGGTCGAAGTAACGGGCAGCGACGGACGAGCCCCGGTCGTACTTGCCTTGGCAGCGGGCAGGTCGTATAGAGAGAATCGGGCGATCGCCCTCAGCGAAATCTCGCATTGAGAATATTTTAGAATGTTCTTGTCCGACTGCGAACTGGCCGTGTCCCTTTCGCCGGATTGTCGCGCCAAATGGTAGGGCAGGTTGCGTCAAAGTCATCCTCGATTCGTTTCGCAGACGCCTTTGCGTAAGTCTCAGAGGCAGGCGTTCTGTGCCTCTCCCGCCGCATACTTTCCGATCAGAACTTCAAATTTGAACGATAAAAATCCCATTGTCGGTTTGTAGTCAGCGCATTGCCAGTGCGTCGTTAGCGTACTCCACTCCCGGAATCTTCACGCTCCTCATTGCTTCCAGAGTATTCCTTCTTAGACATTGTGTAACTACTAAGCCATGTTCTGGGTGTTCTGTGTGCTGTCTGCCTGGATTGAGAATAGCGCAAAGTACCGTCAGAATCTCTGTAGCGGGCTCCCGATGGTCATAGCGGTGAACGTGGGGATGTATGGTAGCTGCCTCGCCAGTCTTGCCTGCGCTGGCACGTTTTCGGAATCTGCCAAGAGGCGGGGGGAAGCGCGGGCCGGCGCGGGACGCCAACTTCGTATTGCCCACACACCTGCTACGGCGCGAGGTTGTAGGAGAGGGGGCGTTGCGGGGGCGGAGCCCCCGCACAAGGGAGGGCCGAATAGGCCCGACCGCCCAAAGCTACAGGGGCCAGGGGCTGGGGGCCAGGAGTTAGTAGCGGCGGCGTTTTAAGGAGAATTGGAATGAAGTGGAGAGAGGTATCCTCGTTTGCAGGAATCGGGGTCGCCACTTGGCGATGATTTGGCGGTTACTTCGTTCATCAGATAGTCAGAGTGTCTACGAATACCGTTCGAATGCGCTACGGTTCGGTTGCATCGAGGGGCGGGCTGCCTACGGTATTCGGGAATGCTACTGGGAAAGTGATATTTCCCGGTAATCAACCCTTTTGGCTATGGTAGACTTAGGAGACGATGCAGGTTTTCCGGAAGCCTCCGTTTCGTCCCCGAACGGCCTTTTGGGCCGAGAATTTCAAGATGCTGAAACGCTGGCTGCACGCAGTCCTTCTCATTTCTTTCCCGACGACCTATGCAGTCTCGGTGGCGGCTCGCGACCTGATCGGGGTTCGATCAGGTGAGCACATTGGGGCCAAGACATTGAAGAATCGCCGTATGCCAAGTCGCAATGGAGAACTACCCACAGTGAGGCGCACGCTGAGCGCAACTGGCCGCATAGCGATGGTTGTTGCAGTTGCAGGTGTCCTGCTCTATCTCCTGCTCTATAACGGCCGTGCAGATTCAGCCGTTCTCGCTAAAGACGTGAACCTGACGACCGGGGCGGAACGCGCCGAATTGCGGAAGGCGGAAGTCGGAGATAGCGGGCTGCTGGAGAGTCGAACTCAGATAAGCGCCCTTTCGAGTGAGACTTCAGCGGTGCCTTATACGAAGACGCTGGGTGTTTCCGAGTTCGGGCTGGGTTTCGTGAACTCGGCCGAGACCAACAGCGGGGCTGGACGGATCCAACGCGGGGTAGATACCGGTGTTCGCATGGACCGCTTTCCCGTCTATTGGGAGCAAGTAGAGAAACGGATTGGGGAGTTTACGTGGACCGGCCAGGACGCGGCCATTCTGGCGAATGAAGGCAAGAACCTGAATACCTTGGCGATATTGCTGGGTACTCCTCTCCAGTATCGTTTGGGGAGCCGGTCGACGTCGACATCACTTGGCGGATCATTCACGGAATTGCCGGAGAACTATGCGCCTAGATCGGCTGACTGCCTGCCACAGGAGGCCGGAGGCGAATGCGATCTACTGGAGGTGGTAGATACCTCCGGGCGGCAGGTGCGGGTTACGCAGGACGGGCTGCAGGGGCAGTCCGGCAGTTGCCAGCGTCACGAGGGTCCACCGGCGCCATTCGGGTTGTCGAATGCGATATTCACAGATGGCACCGATGTTCCGTCGACCGATGCACGGCTCAACCCGACAAACCCATGGGCCCGCTTTGTCGGGGCGGCGGTGAACCGGTACAAGCCTGGAGGCGACGCGGGCACAAATATACGCCATTGGGAGATCTGGAATGAGCCGGACCTGTGTCACTTTTGGTCGGGGACGCCTCAGGAATACGCTCGTTTGCTGAAGGTTGCCTACATCGTCATCAAGTGGATTGACCCCGAGGCCTACGTGGTCTTCGGCGGCCTGGCACACTTCGAAAACGGGCAGTGGCTCTATAACATGTTGGACGCGCTGGCGGCCGACTCTCTGAGCAGTCAGAACAGTGGATTCTTTGACGCGGCGGGCAGTCATCATTATTCGCTTTCGTATGTCGGCTACCAGTATACGAGGAAAGTTCGGAACGCGCTGGATGCGCGCGGCTGGGGGAACAAGCCGATCTGGATTACGGAAAGTGGGGTACCGGTCTGTAACGATTACCCTGGGCCAACCTGCCCCAGTCCGTGGCGGGCCACGGCCAATGAACAGGCGTCGTACATTTGGCAGAATATCGCTTATACCAGGCTAGCCGGCGGGGGACCGATATTCCACTTCATGCTTCACGATGACTGCGGGAACGTGGTAGCGGTCGATTCACCTGACGGGTTCGGGCTGGCGAAGAACGAAAGCATCAGTTTCTGCTCCCCGTCCAACGCAGAAACACGGGTGTCCTACAACGCCTTCAAACTAGCGAATCAGTACTTCACCGGCACTGAGGTTGCCTGGGCAGACATTGAACGTTTTCGGGTGCGGCGGATTGCATTCTATCACCCGGAGACAGAGGAGCGGCGACTGCTGACTTGGTCGCTCAATACGCAGGCCCAGACGGCTGAGATTCCGGCAACGGGCACAAGCGCGCGTCTGATACGATTGGACGGAACGACAACGGTCGTAACACCGACCGCCGGAATCTATGAGGTCAGCCTCAATGGCGCGACAAATACGAACTGGCCCGACGGGCAGGGCGGCTACAGCATGGGCATATACGGCGAGCCTGTGCTGCTGATTGAAACGGACACGATGTCACCCACGGCGTCGATATTGGGCCTGCCGGCTCACTCACCGCAGACTTTTCCGGTGACGTGGCATGCGAGAGATTGGGGCTCCGGGGTGATTTCGACTTCGGTCTATGTTAAGGTCGACAGTGGGGATTGGGAGCTGTGGCAGGAAGATGTAGAAGCGTATGGCAAGGCGTCCTACACCGGCGAGGCTGGCAAGAAATACGCCTTCAGCGTCGCGGCCGAAGACAGGCTGGGGTACAAGCTGCACGCAGACACGTCGCTGGCCGAGACTACAGTTGCGGAGCACAGTTCAGTTACGGGCAGAGTTATCAACCCGGCGGGGGAGGCCGGCGTTGGGGTCCAGGTGAGCATCGGCACGACAACGGCCACGACCGACGCGGGGGGCCGGTTTACGATGACGGTGCCGATCGGGAGCTGGAATATCTCAGTTGGCAGTCAGCTGCTGATGCGAAGGCGAGTGTTCGGCACGAGCGAGAGCTTGGCGTTACTTTATTCGCCGGGGACGAATGCTGTAACAAATGGGGACTTCGAGAATGCCTTCAACAGCTGGACTAAGTCTGGAAGCTCCTCCTCCCAGATCGAAGCGCAGCCCGGGGCATCGGATCATGCGCTGCGGCTGGCCAGTGAATTCGTTCCTAATGATGGCGTACCCGGGACCGAGGGCAGCGACGGGGGTAACAGTACGGTGTCCCAGCGTGTGACGGTTCCTACGGGCCGACCTTATCTGGCCATCGCCTACAAGGTGGAAACGGCCGAACCTGACACGGGAACCGACAAGTTCGAGGTTATCGCGGTGGAGGACGGCCAGGCGGCGAACTATATGTTGGTCCAGAGGGTGAGCAGCGGGTGGCAGTACCGCTCGTTTAACATGGCGCAGTACGCAGGCAAGACCATTAACCTGATTTTCAATGTGTACGAAACGTCGCCGAACCGCCGCACTACAGCACTGATCGACGTCGTGACGCTTAGCGACGTGCCGGCACAGAACCTGCAGAGCAGTGGACCAACGGCAAGACCCCGGCCTGCGGAAGTGCCTCCTCCTCCTGCACCAGCGCAGCCTTCAGCGCAAGAAGGCAGTACGACCAGCGGCTACAGGGTCTTTTTGCCTACGGTGTTGAACCTCAAAGAACAGTAGCGTCACCTTTGCGTGCCATTCATGCGCTAGGGGTCTTCTTCCAACCCGACGAACTCCTCTTCGGCCGAAAGCTCGCGCCATAAGAACCAGGCTCCTGTGCGGCGCTGTCCCTTGGGCGCCCGGTCGTAGTAGAGGTCAAAAAGTCTGCCCTCTTCTGTGCGCACGCGGTAGTAGACACGGCCCTGTCCCCAAGATCCCTGTGTTCGGCCACTGCGTACGAAGTAAGGAGGGCGCCCGCCCTGTGTGCGGATTTCGGGTTTTCCGTAGCGGTGCCAGTTCGCCAGCATCTCGACAATCGAATGGGTCGTTCCTTGCCAGTCGAAGGTTTCTGGTACAGGCGGCTTCTTCTCCAGGGAGAATTCCAAGGGCAATTTCACTGATATTTCGCGGCCGATGAACTGCAAAGGATCACCTCGGTACCAGGGCGAAGACGGTGGGCAGGAAGCTCACAGGCCTCCCGACACAGGCGCTTGCTGCTTGGTATAGCGTGCGTCGATCGAGACCAGATGTAGTAGAGTCAGCACCACCAGCAGGGCGGCAATCCCATAGACCGGGGCGAATCCTACCGATGCAACCAGCCAAAATGCGAAGAGCGGGCCAACCGCGGAACCCAGATCGGAGGCGGTGGCATAGGTTGCAACGAACATCTGAGGGCGGTGCGTGACCAATGCGGCCTGATTTGCGTACGCGTCCAGAACTACATTTACACCGGTACTTACGATGAGGACAGCCAGCAAGGCAACAAAAGACATATTGTTCTGAGCCGCCAGCATCAAGGTCAGTCCGAGGCAGAGCAGGAAGACCAGAACGATGGTCAAGCGCATTCGCCCAACAAGGTCCGCCAATGCTCCCATGGCGGCACCGAGAAACAGGTCGGAAAACCAGCGTGTTCCGAGTACGATTCCGGCCAGGGCACCCACCTGAAGGCCCAGCAGGAATCCGCCTGAAAAGCTGGCGAAGCGGTCGGCCAGAAACACGGAAGCTGTGGCAACAAGGATGGAGTTCAGGAGTAGCTTGAAAAACCCCACAAGCAGGATGGAACGCTGAAGGGGATCGGACAGGGCCTCAATCCAGCCGCCGAGAATCTCATGATCTCTGCGGCGGGCCTTCTTGGCCTGCTTCTGGTTGACATCAGGGGAATCGTCCGCGGCATCTGCCTGATTATCCTCATGCTGGGGTGACGCGCTTGCGGGCCAGGAGAGACCGAAAGCGATTGGGATTGAAACTGCTGACAACGCTGCAATCGTCCAGACCGTGATCTGAAAGCCGAAGTGATCGAAGAGAAAGCCTCCAATTAAGGCGCTGATCGCGCTGCCGCCGCGAACAACACCCCACTTCAGGCCCATCAGCCTGCCCGCATCCGCCCGATCGCCGGTCCAGATAGATTGGTAGGTGCCCTGACGGAGACCTGACCAGCTGACGCCCCACCCTATCCTCGCCAATAGAAAGACGATGAACCCGAACTTGAAACCATACAGAACTGTCGTCAGGACGCCAAGTATGGCTGATAACACGAACGCCCGGTAGGGACCGAAACGGGCGAAGATTGCTCCGAGCCAGGTATTAGAGAAAAGCCGGATAAGGCGGTTGGCGCTCAAAAGGATGCCGACCTGCTGTGGAGATAGTGCGAGCTGCCCCGCCGCGAGTGGGAGGATGGCGTACAGAAGTGAATCGCCCATGATTGCAAAGCCGACGGCCCCGGAAACGATAAGCACCAGGACAGTGGGGGGCGACAGGCGGAATGGGCGATCGGCTGAAGACGTATCGGGCTGAGGTTTCAGTTCAGTTCGGGACATGATGGCAGCCAAACAGCAATGGCAGGCGGCCACTGGCAGCAATGACCACTTTTTTCGACGATGAGGTGTTCGCCGATTCGGGCCATTGTAACATAGGTTCTTCCAATTTGGCTTAAGGCGGATGGAGTGGATGCATCCCAGATCTGGGGTGGGAGCAGTCTGGCGGGGAATCCATGGCGGCGGTGGCTGAAATCAGTTAACGTCTTATGGCGAGACGCAGTACAGGCCCCCGGCCTGGCCTTACGGTGGAGTCCGTCAGTTGGGCGTGCGAGGGCAGGCACATTGCGGGCCCCTACGGGGAATACATAGGGCTGGCGGGACGTGGTCCGGCGGAGCTCTTTCGGGTGGGCACCTGTTACGAATAGAGACACCAGGTCGGCGAGGCATGTTGTAGGAGAGGGGGCGTTGCGGGGGCGGAGCCCCCGCACAAGGGAGGGCCGAATAGGCCCGACCGCCCAGAACTGCAGTGGTTAGTGGTTAGTGGTCAGAGGGGGCGCTTCACCTAATTCAGGGTTGAAAGCGGACTGGACATGGCTCCGCCGCTGCCCGAGGAATGGGAAAGTTCACACCAATATTTGGATGCACGCGTAGAGTCGGAGTCACTGCTGCTTTTCCTCAGTTGAAGGCAACGGAGGTCAGGTTGCACCAGGGAACAGGCCCCACCAGTCGGGTTCGAGAGTGCAGGTACTGGCGCGTATTTCTTTGACAGAGCAGGGTTCTACAGCTACTATCGGGATGACACTTCGTTCCAGGTGCCCATTTGGTACAATTGCTTATTCTCCTGCATCCGATTCAAAGACAGACTCAGTTTCCTGATCGTAGAGCCAGTCACTGCGAGTTTCTCCATTCTTCCAAGCGAGGAGGGTTATTTTGAATCCAAATACAGCTAAAGCCAAGATGCTGTCAGGCCAGCCCGCTTTCGGATTTGCGCTGGGGATGGGGTCGGCGCTGAATGCGGAGTTGTTGAGCAGAAGCGGGATTGATTTTGTGATGATTGACAGACAGCACGGGTCTTGGGGCGAGGACAGTGCGATTGCCGCGCTTGTGGCCATCCACGGGGGTTCTGCGGTTCCCATGGCGCGTGTGGCCCGAAACGACTACACGTTTATTGGCAGGTTGCTGGACGAAGGTGTGATGGGCATGATTGTGCCGATGGTCGATACAGCTGAGCAGGCGCGCATGGCGGCTGATTCGTGCCACCTTCCTCCGCTGGGCCGGCGCTCGTGGGGCTGGGGCCGAGCCAGGTTGTACGGGGCGGATTATGCTGAGTGGATCAGCGAGCAGCTCTTTGTCGCCGTACAGCTGGAAAGCGTGGAGGCGGTTGAGAACGCGGAAGCGATTCTGGCTACGCCGGGCATAGACGGTTGCTGGACCGGACCGAGCGACCTGTCTCTTTCTTTGGGCTTTCATCCTTCAGAGATGGACGACCGTGAGGAGCATGCACGAGCGCTGGAAACAGTTCTGATAGCGTGTGAAAACACAGGCAAGATTCCCGGCATCGCAGGGGGGAGTGTGGAGGATGCGCTGAGGCGAGCCAGCCAGGGCTTTCAGTTTATCACGGCGACGAGTGACGGAGGCCTTTTGGATGCCGGCGCCAGTAGCGCTGTCGCCCGTCTAGCTGACTACGGAAAATAGGAGTCTTTGACGTTTGGCTGACCTGGAATCCGCAGGCCTATTCGGTTGCCCACCCACGAGGGAAACAGAGTGTCGTAAGGCGCCCGATAGTGTGCGGCAACCGAGAGGTCGCCCACAAGGGGCGCCCCTACGGTGGGTTGGCCTGAGAGTAGACGCTCCATTGGACGCGGCGACGCGTGAAGTCCCAATGTTGCGGCGTTGCCTGAGGGTTGGGAAACTGATAGGAGTAATGTAGTGAACACAACATCTGACTTTCTTGTCGTCGGCGCCGGTATTTTCGGTGTGACGACTGCTTTATCACTGCGCAGCCGCGGGTATAGCGTCACGCTTATCGATCCCGGACCGCTTCCCTATCCTTTGGCCGCATCGACGGATGTCAGCAAGGTTGTTCGGATGGAGTACGGCAGCAACCGCCAGTACACGCGTATGGCTATTGGTTCGATTGAAGGCTTCCATCGCTGGAACGAGCTATTCGGAGAGACTCTGTACCATGAGACAGGAGTCCTGGCGGCCTCGAAAGGGCCGATGCCGGACAACGAGTTCGTCAGCAGCAGTTACAAGATGTTGTTGGAGGAGGGTCAGCGGCCAGAACGTCTTCCCGATGGTGAGATATCACGACGGTTTCCCGCGTGGTCAACCGGGGTCTACGTAGACGGCTTTTACAATGCGCGTGGGGGCTACGCGGAAAGCGGGCGGGTTGTAGGCAAGCTGGCAGAACATGCCGCGGCTGTCGGGGTCGACGTCCTGCCCGGTCAGACAGCGGATCAGCTCGTGCTGGACGGCAACCGTGTGCAGGGGATGCGTACGCGCGAGGGTGCTACTTTCGGCTCCGATCATACCGTGATCGCGGCAGGTTCGTGGACGCCGTGGCTGTTGCCGGAATTACAGTCGGTGATGACGGCGACCGGCCACCCGATATTCCACCTGAAACCGAAAGATCCGGAGCCGTTCCATGCGCCTGGCTTTGTCGTATACTTTGGCGACACCGCGCGCACGGGTTGGTACGGGTTTCCGATGTTGCGTGAAGGAGTCGTCAAGGTTTCACGACACGGGGTTGGGGTGACGCTTCACCCGGAGCACGATGAGCGTATCGTGCATGAGGAGGACCACGCTGAACTGCGCATATTCCTGAAGGACACTTTTCCGGCGCTACTGGATGCTGAAATCACCTATACGCGACGATGTCTGTACAATGACACGCTGGATGAGCATTTCTGGATCGACCACCACCCTGAGAAGGAAGGACTGAGCGTCGCCACAGGGGGGAGCGGTCACGGTTTCAAATTCGGGCCGGTGCTCGGGGACCTGATCGCGGACGTTGTAGAGGGCAGGCCGAATGAATGGGCAGACCTTTTTCGGTGGCGGGAGCTTTCGCCGGACACGACGGGGGAGGAGGCTTCACGATATCACGGCGATGCTGAAAGCCAGAAGTAGGAAGTGTACAGAGCAACTTTCGTTCGTCAGAATGAGTTGGACAGGTTAGGGATAACTCAATGACTCTCAAGTTTGGTCCTGCAGACTATGACCGGGCGGCGGACTTCGTTCGTGCGCGGACGGGCCGCCAAGATTTGCGCCTGTCCGAAGGGCGGCCGATCGGCCTCGTGCTCGGCAGTGGGCTGAATTCGCTGGCCGAGGCGGTCGAGGAGGCGGAAACAGTTTCATACGAGGAGATCCCGCATTTTTCGACCAGCACGGCACCCGGGCACGCTGGGCGACTGATCGTGGGCCAACTTTCCGGTCAGACGGTGGTGGTGATGCAGGGTCGCAACCACTTCTACGAGGGCTATACGGCCGAGGAGATTACCTTTCCTATCCGAGTGATGCGATGTCTGGGCGTTGGCAGGCTGATCCTGACCAATGCGGCCGGTGGCGTGAATCCCGCATTCCGAGCGGGCGATCTCATGCTAATCGTGGACCACCTGAACTTTGTAGGCATGGCGGGGCACAATCCCCTAATCGGCCCGAATGCGGCGGCGTTCGGAACGCGTTTTCCGTCGATGACGCACGCTTATGCGCGTGCACTGCGAAGGGCGGCCCTGGAAGCGGCGCAAGAGTTGGGGCTCACACTGCGCCAGGGCGTATATGCATTTCTCGCTGGTCCGAACTTTGAGACGCCGGCGGAAGTTCGTTATCTGCGTCTAGTTGGGGCCGACGCGGTGGGGATGAGCACGGTGCCGGAGGCGTTGGTGGCGGTCCATGCCGGTATCGAGGTACTGGGCATCAGCACGATCACAAATGTGGCCGTGGACCAGATGGACTCGGACAAGGAGACGAGCGAAGAAGAGGTAATGGAAACGGGAAGAATCGTGGTGCCGCGTTTGACGGCATTGCTATCGGCGGTCCTGGAACGGTTGTAGCTGGGCGAGACACGATAGGGAAGGCAGGGACCTCGTCGCGCGGCCCTTGCACTTACAGAAGAGTTTTCGACTTGAGACCTCTTTCAAGCCGGATTTCCATCCGACTTGAAAGAGGTTTTTTCAATTGGCTCCGACCTCCTGTTTCTCCTCTTCTTGGGGCGAGTCCTGGATTTTCAGGTGGGCGTCCTCGGGACGCTCTTCCCGCATCACTTTCACGTACTCAATGTGCGCGGGCTGCCGCACAAAGCCGAGACGGTTGTTGATTCCCAGCATGGCCTGATTATTGGTCTCGTTCCAGGTACGGATTTCGTTGAAACCCTTTTGCAATGCAAATTCGACGGAACGAACTTTCAGAGCCATGGCGATGCCGCGCTTGCGATGGGAGCGGGTCACGCCTGTGAGTCCAACATAGAGAAGTTTGGCATTGGCCTGGCTGGTCCACAGATTGGTCATTCCCACATAATCGCCGTTGTCGACGGCGACAAACCAGGCATCAGGCAACAGATTCGTCCTCTCCCAAACCTTCTGAAACTCCTCAAAGGGCACTTTAGAAGGGGGTTCCGGGCTGGGAACGTCACGGTCGATGAGCCACTCCAGCTCGTATAGTTTTCGATCGCGGTTTGGGTCGGACTTCAATTCATTGACCGTTTTGATCTCTATCCCCTGCTCAGAGACTTGACGGTGGTATCGACTCCACTCGTCGAGGTCGAGGCTCGCAGGATCGAGACGGGACTCCCAGTCCCGCATACGTTCTTCGAATCCCAGTTTGGCGGCGAAGCGAATGCCGTCTTCATAGTCTTCGCGAGTGTGGGCGAGAAGGCGAAGAGGGTCAAACTGCTGGATCTCGCTGCACAGGTGCTCCCATAGGGCGGAACCAACTCCGCGCCTGCGAAACTCAGGGAGTACTTCTACGCCAACAAAGAGCTTGCCAGGATGGTTTATCCACAGTGACTGGCCGTAACTGGCAAAGCCGACAGGCTTTCCGTCGATCTCGGCGAAAAACCGACCCCTCTTCAGCAGTTTCGAGCGCTTCTCATCCGATTCTTTCCACTCGTCCACTGTATCGGGATACTCTGGCCAGACGGCGTTTGTTATATAGACTGCTAGCCGGTAGTCTTGGTCGTTGGTCTCAAAAGGGCGAATTGTGATCAAGGTTCATACTCCATTTTGAAAGTTCATCGGGATTCCGGGGACTCAATACGACGAAATTATTGACTTTGCAGCTCCTTTCTTCAGTCGGGTCTTCGACTTCATTAGACAACAAAAAAACCGTGGAGCGGTCGAAACACGCGTCCACGGTTTTGGAAGCAGTTCAGCGGTGACTCAACGGTCAGGCGCGGATCTCCTCACGAAAGACGCGTAACAACCAGAAGTGACGGGCAACTCAAATCGCATGGTGTTCGCTCCTTTCTGTGTGGGACTGCGTCGGATGCCGATTTCGTGTCAAGACACGCGCTACAGCGTAACAGGTATCGCAATCAGAGTCAATTTTCAGGCGGCCTGTCATCGCTGCGGGACATGCTCACTCTATAGTAACGGTTCCGTAATGATTCGGGCGAGAACCGCGGCCGTTTCGGCGTCCACGACCGACTGAATCTGATTGACGATATCGTCGAGGGGCAACTCGCGGATTTCTTCGCTGCTGCGCAGTTTGAGTTCGGCTACACCATTCTTGACGCCCCTTGCGCCAATCGTCAGTCGTATTGGGATTCCCAACAGATCAGCGTCGTTGAACTTCACGCCGGCGCGCTCATCGCGGTCGTCGTACAGGACTTCCACTCCGGCTTCCTGCAGGTTCCTGTAGACGCGCTCGGCGGCTTCAGTCACTTCGGGCGTGCGCCGCGTTGCCAGGCTGACGAGATAGAGTTGATGGGGCGCGATTGTAATCGGCCAGACGATGCCATTGTCGTCAGAGTTGGTTTCGATTGCGCTTGCGATCAGACGCCCTGAGCCGATGCCGTAGCAGCCCATCACCATTGGCGCGCTGCCGCCATCCTCGTCGAGGAATGTAGCGTCCATCGCCTGGCTGTACTTGGTGCCCAGCTTGAAGATATTGCCCACTTCCACCCCGCGCACGGCGCGCAAGGGGGCCTGGCAGATGGGACAGGGGTGGCCATCGGCGGCAGCCACCACGTCTACGACCAGGTCGGGCTCATAGTCCCTATCACAGTTGACATTCCTGAGGTGCCAGCCGTCGCGATTCGCGCCTGCTACCAGGTTGGGGCTGTCAGGAATCAGATCGTCGACGACCAATAGGACGGCGTCTCTGCTGATGCCGACTGGGGAGCCGTATCCGGGCTCAGCACCGATGGCCCGGATCTCTTCGGTCTGTGCCGGGCGCAGTTGGCGGGCCTTCAACGCATTCGTCAGCTTTGTTTCGTTCAACTCCATGTCGCCGCGGACCACGACGAATACGAATTGCTCCTTCTCTTCGCCGTCCTCCTCCATCGTTGCCACCAGGAACAGTGCCTTGGCAGTGCGGCTCTCGGGGATACTGAGGAAGTCGGCAAGCGCGGCGATGGTATCGACATCAGGGGTGGCGACCTCTTCCAGAGGAAGGGGGGCTTCTCCGGCCTGTTCATCTTCGGCCGCCTTCACGAAGGTGGCGACCTGACGATTTGCTTTGTATCCGCATTCGTCACAGAGGAGCAAAGTGTCTTCACCTACGTCGGTCAGGGCCATGAATTCGTGGGCCATGGTCCCGCCCATCATGCCTGTATCGCTTTCGACTGCGATTACGTCGAGCCCGGCGCGGCCGAAGATGTTGAAGTAGGCCTGATAGACAAGAGGATAGTATTCGTCGAGGCTGGCGATGTCGGGGTGGAAGGAGTAACCGTCCTTCATTGTAAATTCGCGCACGCGGATGAGACCGCCGCGGGGCCGGGGTTCGTCGCGGAACTTCGTTTGAATCTGGTAGAGCATGACCGGCAACTGCCGGTAGCTGTTGATCACGCCACCGGCCAACTCCGTGATGACCTCTTCGTGCGTCATGGCCAGGACCAGCTCGCGGCCGGCGCGGTCGGTAAGGCGCGTGAGGTCGTCGCCGATTTCATACCAGCGACCCGTTCTTTTCCAGAGCGAGGCGGGCTGCACAACGGGCATGACGATCTCCTGCCCGTCGATGGCGTCCATTTCTTCGCGCATGATCGCTTCGATTTTCTTCTTGACCCGCAACCCAAGGGGCAGGTATTCAAAGATTCCGGCGCCTACCTGCCGGACCAGCCCAGCACGCAACATGAGTTGATGGCTGTGGACATCGGCGTCCGCGGGGGCTTCGCGCAGTGTCTGAAAAAACAGTTTCGACATCCGCATATCGTATTGTCCTTGTTCGGTTAACTCAGTTTCTGGAATTTGGCCTCGTGAAGCCAAGAGTACGCGTATCGTTCAGAATGCGCGCAGACATCCAATGGTTTCACGACTGTTCAAATGCGGTTCCTCCACCCGACAGTGCGCGAGAATGCTTCAGCGGGTGGAGGTGGTTGGGTCTGGGGTAGTGACCGGTCGCGAGTGCGATGCGGGCGGGTCAGGATCGATGTTGTCTGGGCGAGGCCTCAGGGCAAGTTGGACCAGAATGCAGGCTTCGACGACGTCCAAGCCATGATCAAGCGCCCACTGAGCGGCAGAGGTGCTTTCGGCGCCCGGTTGGAACCAGATTGCCTGCGCGCCAGCGGCTCTTGCATTTTCCACTACGAGAGGGGCTTCAAGAGGCGGCACGACCATATTGACGACCGCTGGCGGTTGGGGCAAGTCGGTCAGGCTGCTGTAGGCTTTGTCGCCTTCGATCAGCTGCTCGCGGCGATTTACCGGATAGACCGTGTAGCCAGCCTCCCTGAGCTTCAGATAGATGCGATTTCCGTATTTGGCCCTATCGTTGCTGGCCCCCACAACGGCCCAAACAGGTTCGTCTACATACTTTTCAATCAAGGACTTCAGATCTCGCATTGCACTGTCCGCCGTGTCTCCGAGCCGGATGTATTGCCAAGCCGAACCCAGGCATGATGCTGACTTCGTACCGAAAAAGTATACTTGCGTCGGAACTGACGTGTCAAAGTTCAATCTTGTTGAGGGTGCGTCCCAGATATGGGGTGAGGTCGGTCTGGCGCGGTAGTCAAGCCATGGGCGGCCGAAATTTATTGCGGGCTTTTAGGAAGGGAAAGGGCAGGCACAAGGCCCGCCTCTACGGGAGCGGGACGGGGGATGGGGTGAAGCACGGCCGCCGCGGGCGGACACCGTCACATTGCCCTCAATCTCACTGCGGCGCGAGCAGGGCCGGGGGCGTTGCGGGGGCGGAGCCCCTGCACAAGGGAGGCCGCTTGCGGCCGACCGCCCAAAAGAGCGGGAAGAGAGGGGAGAGATACGCCCTATAGTTGACTTCGTTGCCAATCGGCCTTTTACTCTGATATACTTTATCCACAATCGAATGACTGTGTACCTCCACCACGCAGACAGTTCCTGGCATTCCCGTCGTCTATGTGGGTCCAGTGCAGGTGTCAGCGGACAATAGTAAAGGAGAATCGATTGCGATGTCAGTCTATGAGCAGAAACCATGGGTAGAGAAGTACGAATCGGGCGTACCGGACTCAATAGAATATAACGGCCAACTCACACATGAAATGTTGGATGCCTCGGCCCAGACCTATGCAAACCAGGTAGCTGTTCGCCTGTTGCTCGCGTACCTGCCGTTGGGCATCACCGTCCAGGCCAAGCAGACCTATGCAGAACTGAACGACTCGGTTGACCGTTTTGCCTTTGCATTGCGGCGAATCGGTCTGCAGCAGGGCGACCGCATTGCGATCATGCTGCCGAATATTCCGCAGCAGGTCATCTCGTTTTTCGGGGCTTTGAAGGCGGGCTGCGTTATTGTCAACACGAACCCGACGTATACGGCTCGTGAGTTGAATCATATGCTGGAGGACAGCGGCGCGACGGCCATCGTCATTCTGAGCGGATTTGCCGAGCGAGTGGCGCAGGCGCGAGAAGGCACAGAGCTGAAGCACGTTATCGTAACCGACGTGCCCGATCCGCTTGGTTTTCCCTTCAACAGACTGGTGGCGAGGAAGGTGCGGGCATCGGGTATGATGACGGACGTAGCTGACGGCCCAGGAATCTGGGCGTTTGACAACCTGATTGAGACAAGCGCGCCCAACCCGCCCAGCATAGACGTTTCCCCTGACGACGTGGTCCTGTTCCAGTACACCGGTGGAACGACCGGTTCGCCGAAAGCGGCGATGCTGACCCACCGAAGTGTAATGTCCAACGTGCAGCAGATCGAGGCCTGGTACCGGGACCTGGAATACGGCGGGGAAAGGACGTTGGGCGCGATTCCGTTTTTCCATGTGTACGGGATGACGGTAGCCATGCTTTTCTCCATGTATACCGGCGCCGAACTGATCGTAACACCTGATCCGCGTCAGACAGACCTCGTGCTGGACATTCTTCACCGCGAAAAGGTGACGATGTATCCCGGCATTCCTACGATGTACACGGCGATCATTAACCATCCCAAGGTGGACGAGGTGGACCTGAGGTCGATCAAGGCTTGCCTTTCAGGCGGCATGTCGTTGCCGATTGAGATCCAGCGCCGATTCGAAGAGATCACCGGCGGCAAATTAGTCGAGGGTTACGGCCTGACCGAAACATCGCCAGTAGCGTGCGCCAATCCGATCAACGGGATGCGCAAGGAAGGAAGTATCGGCTTTCCCGTACCCAGCACGGAGGTAGCGATCGTCGGACTCGACCCGAATGAGGAGGGCGAATTCGAAACCGTTGACGCGGGGGAGGAGGGCGAACTGATTGTACGCGGCCCGCAGGTGATGAAGGGCTACTGGAAGCGTCCCGACGAGACGGCAGAAGCCATCACTGAAGAGGGCTGGTTCCACACGGGCGACATCGCGCGCATGGATGAAGACGGGTGCTTTTACATTGTGGACAGGAAGAAGGATCTGATCATCGCCAGCGGTTACAATGTCGTGCCCAGAGAGATCGAGGAAGTTCTCTATATGCATGAGGCTGTGCAGGAGGCGGTAGTGGCAGGCGTGCCGGACGCGATCCGCGGGGAAACGGTCAAGGCCTACATTGTACTGAAGTCGGGCCAGTCGAGCACGCAGGATGAGATTGAAACCTTCTGCCGAGAGCATCTGGCTCCCTACAAAGTGCCGAGGCTGGTTGAATTTCGCGACGAGCTGCCGAAGAGCCAGGTGGGGAAGATCCTGCGACGGGTGCTGGTCGAGGAGGAAAAGCGCAAGATGGCATGAACCGGGATTCGTTCCGAATCCCTATCGCAAGGTCGACAAGACTAAGCGTTTTGAACGTTTGCTAAGCGCGCTGCATTTGACAGTTTTGGCGCCGACTCGTATGATGGGTGGCGGGTGCGCCCCCGTGGTGGAATTGGTATACACAGCAGGTTGAGGGCCTGTGCCCTTCAGGGCATCTCCGTTCGAGTCGGAGCGGGGGCACCGAAGATGGGATGCGTGAGGAGTACGCTCACGTATCCCTTTTTTGTTTTTCGGGGTAGATACTGTAGCGATCTCCGGTGTGTGAGGCTACTGAACCAGGATTCGAGGCTGCATTTCAACTGGCCTTACTAAACGACCGGAAGGGTGAGGAGTGAGTGAAGAGGAGAGAGGAAATTGCCAGCCTGAGACGGGGGCGCGAATTCTATGGGGCTGGGTAGTCACTTTTCAGAATAGGAGCAAAGCCCATAGCTGGCGCATTGCGAACGGCGGTCCCTTGGTGGAACATTCCGTAACCGACCGAGAACGGATTCCTGTGTCTGTCAGTTCATCTCCGTTATGCGGCCCCGTTCAATCTCCAAGATGTGCGAAGGCTCCCATCCCCTGATAGAAGGCGGAGGGGCCGAGGTCTTCTTCTATTCGCAACAGCTGATTGTATTTGGCGACGCGGTCGCTGCGGGCGGGGGCGCCGGTCTTGATCTGCCCAGTGTTGAAGGCTACAACGAGGTCGGCAATCGTGTCGTCCTCTGTCTCACCAGAGCGGTGGCTGACGACGGCGGCCCAGCCGGCCCTGTGGCTCATCTCGATGGCAGCGATGCTTTCGGTGAGGGTGCCGATCTGGTTGACTTTACACAGCAGGGCGTTGCAGGCGCGCTCGTCGATAGCGCGTTCGATTCGCTTCACATTGGTCACCAGAAGGTCATCACCGACCAGTTGGACGTCTTGCCCAATCCTTGCGTGGAGCTGACTCCAGCCTTCCCAGTCGTCCTCGGCCATGCCGTCTTCGATGGAGATAATGGGGTAACGACTGCACCAGTCCGCCCAGAGGTCGACCAGCTCCTGGCTGGAGAGCTCGATGCCCTCGATGTCGAGCTGGTAGCGCCCTGTCTCCTCGTCGTACAGTTCGCTCACGGCGGGATCGAGAGCGATATAAATGTCTTCTTGCGGACGATACCCGGCTTTCTCAATTGCCTGCAAAATCACGTCGATAGCAGCCGCGTTTCCTCCCAAGCTGGGGGCAAACCCGCCTTCGTCGCCAACGTTAGTGCTGTAACCGGCGTCGTGAAGGACATCCTTGAGGGCGTGGTAGATTTCGGTTCCCCAGCGGACGCCTTCGGCAAAGGAGGGGGCGCCGGCCGGCATCACCATGAACTCCTGGAAGTCGGTGCTGTTTACGGCGTGTTTGCCGCCGTTGAGGATGTTCATCATCGGAACGGGAAGAGCGTGGGCGTTTACGCCGCCCAAGTATCGGTATAAGGGAAGGCCAGAGGCCGCGGCAGCTGCTTTGGCGGCGGCAAGGCTGACGCCGAGAATTGCATTTGCCCCCAAATTGCTCTTGTTGGGTGTGCCGTCCAGTTCCAGCATCATCTGATCAATTGTTACCTGGTCGAGAGCGTCAGCACCCTTCAGCTTTTGGGCAAGAACGGTGTTGACATTGTCCACGGCGTTAAGAACACCCTTGCCGCCATATTTTGACTTGTCTGCGTCACGCAGCTCAACCGCTTCATGTGCACCAGTGCTCGCTCCGCTGGGGACGGCGGCTCGACCAGTTGCGCCGCCACGCAAATGAATCTCGACTTCGACCGTGGGATTGCCCCGGCTATCCAAAATCTGCCGTCCAACAACTGTTTCGATTAGAGTCATCAGTATTTCCTATGTCTTTTGCTACGGCGGAGCTATGTCTAAGCCTATGGAGAGGAGAGGCCGACGTTTCATCCTTCTGCGCCTGGGCGAATTTTCCGAAGGCGCCGGCGTTGAACTTGAAAAAATCGGGAACAGTTAGTATCCTTTGCGACTACGATAGTGCTCAAAGGGCGATCACGCAAGTTGCACGGGATGCCATAGGAAGAAGAGAGTAAATCGGATGACGCTGATATACCTGGACCATTCGGCAACAACACCGTTGCGCCCTGATGTTTTTGCGGCAATGGAGCCGTTTTTCGGTTCGACCGAACAGAGGGCCAACTCGAGGTACGGAAACCCATCCAGCATCCACGGAGCAGGCCGTGCAGCCCATGCCGGGTTGAGCGAGGCGCGGCGCACAGTTGCCGACGTGCTGGGTGCTACGCCCAACGAGATCGTTTTTACGGGTTGCGGCAGCGAGAGTGATAACGCGGCCCTGCGAGGGATAGCGCTGGCGCGGCGCAAGCAGGTGGGAGCCAATCGCATCATCACAACGCCGGTCGAGCATCACGCCGTCCTGTACAGTGCGGAGGACCTGCGTGATTCTTTCGGATTTGAGTTGATTTTGCTTCCCGTTGACGGGGATGGCCTGGTCAACGCAGAGGACCTTGAGCAGGCACTAGGCGACGGCTCGAACGTTGCGGTGGTCAGCGTCATGTATGCCAACAATGAGATTGGCAGCGTGCAGGCGATCGGCGAATTGGGTAAGCTATGCCGGGAACTAAATGTGCCGTTCCACACGGATGCTGTGCAGGCGGCGGGGAAGCTACCATTAGATGTCGACGGGTTGAGTGTGGACGCGCTCAGCGCCAGTGCGCACAAATTTTACGGGCCGAAGGGGGTGGGTTTTCTGTACCTGCGCAACGGTACTCCGTTTCATCCCTTTCTTACGGGCGGCAGTCATGAGGGAGGGCGTCGGGCCGGCACGCACAATGTACCTGGCATCGTAGGGATGGCGACGGCGCTGGCCTTGTGCGAATCTGAGCGGGAGCCGGAGATGGCACGGTTGCGCCAGCTACGAGACAGGATCATAGGCCATACGCTGGAAATGATACCGGGTGCACGATTGACAGGCAGTCCCACTAAACGGCTGGCCAATCACGCGAGTTTCACGATTCGTGACGTAGAGGCAGAGGGCATACTGATCGCGCTGGATCTGGCAGGAATCGCTGCCAGCAGCGGAAGTGCATGCACGAGCGCTCGCCAGAAGCCCAGTCACGTTCTGGAAGCGGTAGGCATTCCCGTCGAAGAGCTTGCAGGGGGCCTGCGGCTCAGCCTTGGGTACAGTAACGACGCTGAGCAGGTCGATTTTCTCCTGCAGAGTCTGCCAAAGATCATAGACCGGCACCTGCAGAGCATGCCCGCTCCTCTATAGACGTTTCGATTGCCGCCGGCACGGACGGCGGCCGCTCCATATCAGCATGCGCAACTCTCCTCGAAGTCATCCTCATCAGATCCAGACAAGTAATCATGACCTGACGCTGGCAGGTCTTCTCAGCCTAGACTTGCCGGCGATCGTCAGCATGCTATTTGTCCTGGGCGCCGTCATTCCTGCTTCGCTTGTCCTGACACTCGGCTATCTTCCTGTTGGCTTCTTCGGCAGTATGTTTGGCCGCGGCAACATGGACAGACTGGTGTTTGAAGGAGCGGAGATTCCGCTGTTGGTAGCGGGAGCGGGAACCGTCCTCTTGTTAGCGGCGCCGACCTTCTATTGGCGAGTGCAACACTTTCGCCGGATTCTGCTGTCCACAACAGTTGTCCCCGGACAGATCAGAAGTCTGAACTTCACTCCGCTGGAGTTCAGCGTTGACTACGTGTACTGGTTTCAGCAACGCGCGTATTCGGGGCGCAATGCGATCCGTCGGAATCACCGACGGGAGAAGCGTTCAAGTTTGCGGCCCGGCCAGAGCATCACGGCCCTTGTAGACAGCTTTCAGCCAGAGTCTTCGGTGGTGCTGGAACTGTACGCGCACGGGGACGCGGGCTTGCGTCCTTAGGGTTCTTCGGAGTTGGCTTCCCTCCCTCCATCTCAACCTCCACTTGCGCAGATAGGGCGGTTGCCTGCCGGTGCGGTCGGAATCGAGATAGACAGGAAGCTGCCCTCTTGCGTTATACTTAACCCGGTATGGATCTTGACTGGACGTACAGGCCGCGCCGCCGACGCCGCAGAGGTTGTTTCGTCTGGAGCGGACTGGTTCTGCTTCTGGCCGTCTATCTGTACATTCAACGCCCGGACTGGCTTGTGAGGCAGCCGCCGCCGCCGGCGACGACCCCCACTCCGAGCGCGCTCTACTGGCAGACTAAGGCGGAAGCGCACATCGCAGCCGGCAACTTCAGCGAGGCCGCGGCCGCGTTCGAGCGGATGGCCGAACTGGAGCCGGAGAATGCTTACCCCCTGGTTGCCCTGGCAAAACTTCACCTGATGGCGCGACAGGTCGAACAGGCCTACGCTCTAACGCAGAAAGCGGTGCGGCTGGAGGACAAGAATGTGGCGGCGCTGGCTATGCACGCGCGTGTGTTGGACTGGCGCGGGAACTACGATTCGGCCAGCGACTTCGCTTTCCAGGCACTAGAACTGGAGCCGGACAATCCAGATGTGCTGGCCGTTCTGGGCGAGATATACAGTGATGTTGGGAACTACTCAGTCGCTTCGGAGTATCTGGAAGAGGCCCTGGCAATCGATCCTTCGAATGTGATGGCCCGCCGCAACCTTGGCTACTTATATGAAATACAGAAGGACTTTGAGCGGGCCATCGCCGAATACTCACGGGCCGTTGAACTTGCGCCAAACCGGCCCGATCTGTTCATTGAATTGGGAAGACAATACGAGCACCAGGAAGAGTGGGGACTTGCCATTGAGAGCTATGAAAGGGCCGTAGAGGCGGGAGAGACTGCTTTCGCGCTCGACGCGCTCGGTTGGGCGTTGTGGCAGAGCAACGACTTCCTACAGGCGTTGCGGATATTACGTCGGGCGGCGGAGTTGGAACCCGAAAATGGCCTTGTTTTGGCCCATTTGGGCATGGCGTATTATCGCCGTCTCAACTACGAAAGCGCAGCCGAAACGATGGAGCGCGCCGCCAGCTTCCTAGATGAAGATGAACTCAATGCCCAATTCACTTTGATTTTAGGACTGTCTCACGTTCTTAAGAAGCCGCAGGAGTGCGACTTGGGCGTTCCCTGGCTGCGCAAGACGCTGGAATACGCACCCGGTCTGTCTTCTGCCCTTTACGGTTTGCGTCAGTGTAGTTCCAGTTAGCCAGCTGGCGAATCCGTTTTTCCGGGGTTGTGCTTGACGCACACAACTCTACGCTTGCCTACGAGGGCGGTCCTACCCATCCGAATCGTCGTTACAAATGTCTTATAACCGTGCCAGACTGAAATCCTCCTTGCCCCGCCCAACAATTGGAGCAAATGCGCGCGGAGACGGGCGGCGCGGTCCTGAAGAGCCGGCGGAGCCGACTGCGCCGGTGCGGCCACCCGCCCAAGCCGAACGCAACGCTCTGATCCGAGAGAGGGTGGCCACCCGTACTGTAACCTCCAAGCGACGTCTGCAGCGTCACGGTACACCTCTTCGAGTCCTACAGCAGCCGATTCAAGCAGGCATGCGGAAGGTTTTCGACCTGCGCCGCCTGCTCCTTGTGGTGGGGGTGACCGCCATCGTGTTGTTGCTGCCGACGCCGGAGGGACTGAGCATAAACGGTCACAAGGCGCTGGCGCTCTTCGCCTTCTCAGGTCTGATCCTGGCACTGGAACCTGCGCCTTTGCCAATCGTTGCGTTGCTGGTGCCGATTGTTCAGATCGCTCTCGGGGTGGATGACGCCGGGGGCGCGTTTGAACCTTTCGGTACACCGGTCGTCTTCCTGATCCTCGGAAGCCTTTTCCTGGCAGAGGCGTTGCGAAAACATGGTCTCACGCGGCGCCTGGCGCTGCATGCAATCGTGAGAAGTGGGGGGCAGTTCGGCCCTCTACTGCTGGCGCTGATGGTGATCACCGGCGGGCTCAGTATGTTTGTCCTGAATACGGCCACAGCCGCCGTGCTGATACCGGTAGCCATTACAATTGCCCAACAGGTTCCGCGGCCTGAGGATGGGCGCAAGGCGTTGGCCGTCCTGATTCTCGCCATCGGCTACAGTTCGAGCATCGGCGCGATCGCCACAATCATGGGGAGCGGGGAAAACGCGATTGCCAGCGGACTGTTGGGCCAGTTGTACGGGTTCGGGTTCGTTGACTGGATGAAGTACGGTCTGCCGGTGGTATTGGTGTTGATCCCGCTGGCGTGGCTGCTGCTGCCGCGTTTGTTCGCGCTGCCGAACCTGACGATCGATATCGATCCGGCCAGGCGGGAGATCGAGCGGTTGGGTAGGCTTTCGGGGCCGGAGCGGGAGATCATCGCGGTGCTGCTGGTGTCGATCAGCTTGTGGGTTGCGGGGGGATATATCGAGCATCTGCTCAACCTACCGGCCACCCTGTTGAGCAGCGCAGTGATCGCGATCGGCGCGGTGGCCGTGCTTTCGGTCGAAAAGATCGTTGACTGGAGTGATCTGAAGGGTGTGAACTGGGGGGTCTTCTTTGTAATTGGTGCCGGCCTGACCTTGGGGGATGCGCTGGAGAAGACCGGAGCCAGCGCCTGGTTTGCGAACCTTGTGGCGCCGACCTTTGAGGGGTTGCCCTTTTTCGGTGTGCTGGCGGCTTTGATTCTGCTTGCGTTCTGCATCACGCAGTTCATGAACAATGTGCCACTTGGGGCAATTCTGGCACCGGTCCTGATCACCCTGGGGCAGGCCTCTGGCATTGATCCGGTACGGCTTGTAATTCCGACGATCTTCGCAGTGGCCCTAGCCTTCGCGCTTCCCAGCGGCTCGGCACGCATGATTCTCATCGCGGTCACGGGTGTGGTGAACCGTCAGGAGATGCTGCGAACCGGCGTAATCGTAGGACTGGCATGTTCGAGCGCGATTTTCGTGTACTTCCTGTTACTCAGCCAACTTGGCTTGATCTAATAGCAAGCTGTTTCGATCCGACTGTCCTGCCAAGTGCGAGCGGAGCAGTGCAGGTTTCAGCGTATACGACAGGGGGTAAGTTATGCGCGTCTGGCTAATTGGCGCCGGCAATATCGGTTCGGTCGCGCTGCGGCAACTGCTGAAGAATCCGGCTGTCGAGATCTTTGTCAGTGACCCGTCGGATCAACCGGAAGCTGTGCAAACCGGATTGATCGAGCGTGTTGATCTCGTGGCAAACATATCGCCCGTAAACGTTAATGAGATTGCCCGACGCGTGCGGCCGGACTTGATCCTGCTTTCTCCCGGAATTGGCGAACAGGGATTCGGTGCCGTCGAAGGCAGCAAGGCGCTGTCGGAGGCTCTGAATTACGAGACGATAATCGCCAGCGAATACCCTTGCCTGATCCTTTCGCTGTCTAACCAGAGCTGAACGGCTATGTTCCTTCAAAATAGGGAATTGGCCTCTTTTTCATGTGCAGAAGTTGAGAGATGACCGACGAAAATATGCAAATCCGGCACAATTTAGGCGTATACAGGCTGCGCGGTTTCAGCGGGCGCGAAGAGGAACTGAATACATTGAGCCGGTGGTTGTTTGAAAGGCACGAGCAGCCTGCGCTGGCGATCAGCGGAGGGCAAGGCAACGGTAAGAGTACACTGGCCACCGCGGCCGCGTGGCAGACGATTTACCACTTTCCTGACGGCATCATATGGGTTGGTGCTGCGGGCCGAGATCGATTTCGCATGTACGACATTGTGCGGACGTTGGACACGGTGCTTGGAACCACCTTAACGCGAGTGAGCGAGGAGCGCTGGGGAATCGGAATTCTTGAACAGCTTTACCGCCGCCGCCGTCTCCTCATTCTGGACGAACTCTCGGGGGCAACCGACCGAGAGATCCAGACTCTGGCCGAAATCATCAGCCACTTGAATGACACGGAGAATCAGTCCCATATACTTCTGATCGATCGCGACATTCACCCCGAGTTTGCTGAGCTGGTGGGTGACCGACACCTGCAGCTAGGCGGATTGCCTCTTGCGGAGACAGTGGGCTTTGTCCACGCGCGGGCGCCAGAATCGGTCCGTGATACTGCGTTACGCAACGTTGAGGGGCTGCATCGCCGTACGGGCGGCAGACCGCTAAGCATGCGCCTGGTGTTGGGGTTGCTGATGGACTTCGGATTGTGGAGCGAACTGGACGAGTTGCTGGCCGAGCTGCCGGCCGTGGACGGCGTCACGGAAGTGTCCAGTATGGCGGGTTTTGCCGTGGAAAACTTCGCTGCCTTCTGGCCTGAGGCCGGGCTGATTCTGGATCGAATGGTCAGCGCGGCAGGCGGAGCAACCTACCAGGCACTGAGTGAACTGTTCACAGAAGGGTTGGGCACCGAAGCCGAGAAGCGCCAGACCTTCGAAGGCCTCGTCACGCGAGCCCTGGTGGAAGTGGATCTCTTTGATCGCAGGATCGTGGTTCAGCCGGTCGTACGCCGCTATCTTGTTGAAGGCGCGGTGATGCTGGGCGAGGACTGGCATCGCCAGCACGCGAGTTATTATTTGCAGTTCGCACAACGATACCAAGAGTTGCCGATCCAGCGCTGGCAGGAGATCGACCCTTTTTGGGGAAATGTTCACTGGGGTGCGGACTGGGCTACCGATCGGGTGGAGCGCATCTTCGGTCAGTCTGTGGAAAAGTTGGTCGAGGAGAGGTTGGAAAGCGAGGGGCTGCGCGACATGCCGATAAACTTTCCAGACGTGCAGAACGACCTCAAATTAATGCGCGACTACGCGCTGGCGCTGGCCCACTATGCCTTCTGGCGTCACCCGCCGGGCATCTGGCGCTGGTTGTGCGGCGGCGCGGTGGCTTCAATTGCGTTAGGCGACGCCGGCGACTTTGGCTGGATGCTGGCCAATATCGGGCGTCAGCGGTTTTTCAACGGTGAAGTTGAAGAGGCGATTGAGTGGCTGCAGAGGGCATTGCGAATTTTTGACGAGCGGGACATGCTGATGGCGATGGCTTACGGGCACACGGACCTAGGTACTTCTTTCCGCGTGCTGGAGGAGCCGCGTCAGGCGCTCGATCATTTCTGGCTGGCTTTTGAGGCGGCTGCCCAACTCGGAGATCCCCGTTCGCTGGCGCCGGCCTACATGAATCTTGGCAGTGCTTATCTCAGCTTGAACAATTTCGAAAGGGCGATCGAACAGCATCGCAAGGCGTTACGTGTCGCATTGCGCCTGGGTGACGAAGGGCTGGTGGCCAGCGCGCACAACAACCTTGGTCTGGCCATGGAAGGAATGGCGATGTACGCCGAAGCTCAGCGGGCATACGAGTCTGCACTTGGCGTATTTCAGCGAAACCATGATGACACAGGGATCAGTACATGTTATAACAACCTTGGCTCCGTATGCTATGCGCGGCAGGATTTTGCGGCGGCGCTAGATTGGTATGAGAAAGATTTGGAACTGTCGGACAGGCGCGGGGCCTGGATGGACAAAGCGGCAACGCTGCACAATCTGGGCCATGTTGCGCTCGAACAGCAGAACCACGCGCAGGCGGCAGAATACTTCCGGCGCAGCCGCGAGTTGTACGCGGCATTTCAACTGGAGGAGTACGTGGCGGAAGAGGATGAGATGCTGGCCTACGTGGACGCGGTAGCCTCTCCGAGCAGATCCCAACGCTAACAAAACGCTTACGTTTTTTTGAGTTCAGAATCTTGTCAGCCGACAGGAACTGTGCTACACTTTCTGATGGTTTAGCACTCAGGCGGTTTGAGTGCTAACATGGACCTGAGAGGCTGCACAGAGTTCGCCGAAGTTGCCTCAAACGGGGAGTGCGGCCAAGCAGTTTTGTGTCATCGGATCCTATTCCCGCTGTTCTATGGCGGGCAATTTAGAGTCACTGGTAATTCATCAGAAAAGGTTGAAAGGCAAGGAGGAAGTTCGAATGAATCTTAAGCCGCTCGGTGACCGGCTGGTAGTCCAGCCCCTGGAGGGAGAGGAACAGACTTCCACGGGCATCTATCTGCCGGAAACTGCCAAAGAGAAGCCGCAGCAGGGCGAGGTGGTCGCAGCGGGTCCTGGTGCACGGGACGAAGACGGCAAGCGCATCGCCATGGATGTCTCCGTAGGTGATATCGTTCTTTACGCGAAGTATTCCGGCACGAATATCAAGCTGGATGCGACTGAGGTTCTGATTCTTAAAGAATCGGACGTTTTGGCGCTCGTTGAAAGTTAATCGGACCTATACTGAAAAGGGTCAATTAACCCGCCCTTGGTGCGCGGGTCAAACTGGAGGAGAAAGACCGTAATGGCAAAGCAACTTGAGTTTGAAGAAGAAGCCCGCCGCAGCCTCAAGCAGGGAATCGACGCCCTGGCGGATGCGGTAAAGACCACTCTCGGCCCCAAGGGCCGCAACGTGGCGCTGGACAAGAAGTGGGGCAGCCCGACCGTCACGCACGATGGCGTCACCGTCGCCAAAGAGATTGAACTTGAGGATCCTTTCCAGAATATGGGTGCACAGCTTCTCAAGGAAGCTGCGACCAAGACGAACGACATTGCCGGTGACGGCACCACAACCGCCACGGTACTGGCCCAGTCGATTGTGAACGAGGGCCTCAAGAATGTCACGGCCGGCGCTAACCCGATGCTTCTCAAGCGAGGCATCGAGGCCAGTTGTGATGCGATTGTCGCTGCGCTGAAGGACATGGCGACACCTGTGGCCGGCCAGGAAGAGATTGCCCAGGTCGCCAGCAATTCGGCGGCTGACAACCAGATTGGAGACCTTATCGCCGAAGTGATGGATAAGGTAGGCAAGGACGGCGTCATCACGGTTGAAGAAAGCAAGGGTCTTCAGTTCGAGACCGAGTATGTCGAGGGCATGCAGCTCGACCGCGGCTATCTCAGCCCTTATTTTGTGACGAACAACGAGAGGATGGAGGCGGAGCTCGACGCGCCCTATCTTCTGATCACCGACAAGAAGATCAGCAGTGCGCAGGACATCGTACCTCTGCTAGAGAAACTGGTCCAGGTGGGCAAGCGTGAACTGATTGTGATTGCCGAGGACGTAGACGGCGAGGCGCTGGCCACGCTCGTACTCAACAAGCTGCGAGGCATGTTTAACGCGATGGCGATCAAGGCGCCGGGATTCGGCGACCGCCGCAAGGCGATGCTGCGCGACATTGCCATTCTCACAGGCGGGCAGATCCTCTCGGAAGAGGTCGGCCGCACGCTTGAGAGCGCCCAGCTAGAGGACCTCGGCCAGGCGGACAAGGTCATCAGCACCAAGGACGCCACCACAATCGTTGGCGGCCACGGGGCCACGGAGGAGATACAGGGCAGGATCGAAGAGATCCGCGCCGAGATCGATGCCAGCACCAGCGACTATGACCGCGAGAAGCTGCAGGAGCGTTTGGCCAAGCTGGCCGGCGGTGTTGCCATTCTGCGCGTCGGCGCTGCGACCGAGACCGAGCTCAAGTACCGCAAGACCCGCGTCGAGGACGCGCTGAGCGCTACCCGCGCCGCGGTCGAGGAAGGTGTTGTGCCCGGCGGCGGTGTTGCCCTGATCAATGCCGTCTCTGCGCTGGATAATGTAGACATGGATGATGCCGATGCCTCAACCGGCGCCCGGATCCTGAAGCGGGCCCTGGAAGAGCCAATGCGCATGATCGCTACGAACGCCGGTCTTGACGGCGCGGTGGTTATTGAGAAGGTGCGCGGCCTGCACGAGGGCGGAAAAGCCAACACGGGCTACGACGTGATCCAGAATGACTATGTTGACATGATGGACGCCGGCCTATCCGACCCGGTCAAGGTCACGCGTAGTGCGGTCGAGAATGCGAGTTCGATTGCGGCGATGATTTTGACGACGGCGGCACTGGTTACGGATATCCCTGAGGAAGAGAAGCCGATGCCGGCCGGCGATCCCGGAATGGGCGGGATGATGTAAGGTTGGCTGGTTTGGGAATTGAATAGAGGTTGGAAGGGCGCCGGGGGTGAAGTTCCTCCGGCGTCTTTTGCTTGGCGCTCTGTAGTCGAGAGTTACCCAACCGATTAAGTAACTCAAGCGTGTTAGTGGCGACTAGCTGGAAGCAAGTCGGCAGAAAGAAACGATAATTGACTTCGGGACAATGATCGCCCCAGTTGGTCAATTCTCTCCACTTCACTCTTGAAGTAGAGGAGAAGTCTCCCATCAGGATAAGAGTTAGATCCTAGTGGTCACTCATCCTCTTGGAGAATCTCCCTTAGCGCGACGCTGATTCCTCTAAGGTTGGAGAACACAAGATCTGGTCTTCTCCATAAATGCCGCTCACTTCGAAGCGGCTCTCGCCTCGCAGTAGAACTATGACCGTCCGGGAATCGGGGTCAACCATCCAATACTCTTTAACGCCGTGAGTGGTGTACATATCGAGTTTGATCGTCCTGTCGCGGTCGGCAGTGGTGGGGGAAAGTATCTCGACCACCAGGTCAGGCGCACCGCGGACGTTGTCGTGAGTATTCTTGTCGGCGCGTACATTTGAGACGAATAGGAGGTCTGGTTGCACCGCGTCAGTGTCCGACAGGACGACATCGAAAGGAGAAAAATAAACCTTGCCCAAGTTACATTTCCTTGCATGTGTTCCAATCTTGAGGTGCAACATACTCGAAGTGTATTGATGAATCTCCTTGGGGGAAGGGGACAATATCAGGTCTCCGTTCAGAAGTTCGAAGCGCTCGTCATCCGACGTTTCCAGGTAGTCGGCGAATGTGAGGCGAGTGTTGGTGTTTGACACTCTAGATTTCCTTCCAGCAAGAGTCCCTAGATGGAACGCTTCAATTTACTTAAGTCGGAAAACTCAGGTTCTGTTGTTTCTATCGTCGCAGACACTTAGTGAGAAGGAGCAATTCCCTTGCGGAAGATTCACCGTCTATCTCAAGTCCGTGTAAGCTGGTCAGCCTTCCAGCAAACCGCTTCTGCCGTGCACATCCATTTCAAACTACCGTTTCATGCCTTCGAGCCACTTCATATTGCGGGGTTCAGAAAAATTGAAGGTCTCAAACCGCCGCTAAGCTTATCCTTGTTGGCGATTGTAACTGGCTCTGAAGTGGACCAAGGCTGGCGAGGTGTTTGGTGGCTCGAGGCAGTGGAAAAAATGCTCGGTCCCCAGTTCTAACCGCGAGGGGCGGTAGGCAAGGCACGTATTGCGGCTCCAACCTTGCGTTCGGCTGCGACAAGATCGAACTGCGTCTGTAGATTGAGCCAGAAAAGAGGCCCTGTTCCGAACCAATGCCCAAATCGCAATGCTGTATCGCTGGTCACGGAACGTTTGCCCGAAATGATCTGGCTGATTCGATTGGGTGGTACGTCAATCTGACGAGCGAACGCCGTAGGGGACAATCCCATTTCCTCCAACTCGTCCTTCAGAATATCTCCTGGATGCACCGCTCGCTTGAACACTCCAGATCTCCTTCTTCCGTTTAGTGATAGTCCACAATCTCGACGTCGGTGGAACCATACCCTTCAACCCAAAGGAAGCAAATGCGCCATTGCCGATTGATTCGAATGGAAAAGTATCCCTCACGCGAGCCACTAAGTAATTCAAGGCGATTGCTTGGCAATGCACGCAGGGCGTCCAGGGAAGGCGCCGCGTTAAGTATTGAGAGCCTTTTCGCTGCTTGCTTTTCGAAGCCTTGAAAGGCCGCGACGAATTCTCCTTCCGCAAACCGCCTTGTTCTCTTGTCTCTATATCCACGAATCATCGGTTACGCAAAATATACTACCATTGACGATGGACGTCAAGAGTCAAAGTTGACCGAATAAGTGGCCAGACCAGAGTCTCCAGGCACTCGCTCAATTCGACTGACTCTTGGGCACACAGCTTTGGCAGCCCTCCTTGTTGAACTGCCTCTTACCCTTTCGTCTCTCAATAGTACCCTTCGCCCGCGCATGAGCGGCATAACACCTCCCGGTCCCCCTCGACCTCGCGTTCATTAATAATCTCTTCGCCGCACTTGTTACATATGGCCCGTGCGCTGGCACGGCTGATGATGGCGGCGACTGGGGTTGACAGGTTCACCCACTGGAAGGAGAGAAGCTCGTCGTCGGGCATGCGCTGGTAGCCGTGGAGCATGGCGAAGTAGCGTCGCGTTTGCTCGGGGGCGTAGTCGCGGGCGCGGGTGCGGACGTCGATTTGGGGGGCGACTCGGAGGGCGAGTTCGGTCTTGACGTCGACGAAGGTTGCGGCGATTTTGCCGTAGTCTTCGACACGCAAGGTGCGGCCGCCTACGGACACCCCTGTGACCGCCTCTACTCCGTCCACGAAGCAACCGTCGGTCTCCACGATCACAAGCAGGCGTTTGTCGGAGCGGGGCACTTCGAGGTCCAAGATTGTTGTTGCGGCGATCGCGCATCTGGCACCAAGAACCTGGCGGGGGCAGAGATGTTTGTGGCGGGCGGAAGCCACTGCAAGCGCCCTTTCCAGGGCTGGCGAGTCAACGAGCTTTTGCGTGTCGGTCGGTAACGCCATTGGCGCACCTCCTTGGGTGCGGAACTCTAACTACAGGCCATGCTGGAGGCTGTCTGATCGCTTAACGCGCTCTGATGCAGCGACCTCGACCCATTATACCATTGTGATCAAGTCGCCAGTTTTGTACGCGGCGGAATCGTTGACCGGATGAAGAGAAGCAGGACACGCGCGTATTGCCACAGCCATGACGGAAAATCGGTGACTGTGTTAAAATGCGCTGCATGATTGGGAAGACCACTAGAAACAAGCATGAACTGCCTCCATCTGAGACGACCGTCGTCGTCGCCATGAGCGGCGGCGTCGACAGTTCGGTCACGGCAGCTTTGCTTACAGAGCAGGGCTATCGATGTATCGGCGTGATGATGCGGTTGTGGGCGGAGGCGGCAGCCGGTGAAGGATCTGGAAACAAGTGCTGTGACGAGGAGAGCGTGGAGGACGCGCGCCGCGTTGCGGACCGGTTGGGCATGCCGTTCTATCTGATCAATGTCGAGCGGCCCTTCAAAGAGAAGGTGGTGGATCTCTTTATCGAGGGATACAGTAGCGGGCTGACGCCCAACCCTTGCCTTGCCTGCAACCGGCACATCCGCTTCGATTATTTGCTCAACTATGCCCGGCGGCTGGGCGCCGACTTCCTGGCCACCGGCCACTACGCCCGATTGCGTAGACAGCAGGATGGAAGAATTCAACTGTTGCGCGGCGTTGATGTGCATAAGGACCAGTCCTACGTCCTTAGCGTGCTGGGCCAGGCAGAGTTGCGCGACCTGCTATTCCCTGTCGGCGAATTCGCAAAAGAAGAGGTGCGGCAGATGGCGGCTGCGCGGGGTCTGCCCATTCACAGCAAGCATGATTCGATGGACCTTTGCTTTGTAATGGATGACGACTACCGGCGCTTTCTTTCGGATTGGGCCGCAGACGCGATGACAGCAGGCGAAATCGTGGATGTAGAGGGAAACGTGCTGGGCGAGCATGAAGGGTTGCCGAACTATACGGTGGGACAGCGTCGGGGCTTGGGCCTGAGTGGGACGGAGGCCCCCATGTACATCGTTGCGTTGGAGCATAGTCGCAACCAGCTAATCGTAGGGCCGCTCCAGGCGCTAGGCAGGTCTGAACTGACGGCTGCAAGTGTGAGCTGGACAACAGGCAGGCCGGTTCCCTCGGGCAGTCGTGTCCAGTGCCAGATCCGCTATTCGGGGCAACCTCTAGACTGTTGGGTCTATTCTCAAGAGGATGGCAGTGTGCGGGTCGCGTTCGAAAAGCCGGCGCGCGGAATCAGCCCGGGTCAAGGAGTCGTGTTTTACGACGGCCCCCTCTGCCTTGGGGGAGGGCTGATTGAAAGAGGGAATCTCGGCGAAGATCCGGCAGAAACTGAAAAGACGCCGGCACATCGAGTTTCCCTAAACTGAGACCGAGGAGGTGCACGACTGGTTTCCGGAACGCCTTTCGCGTCACTAGTTCTCAGTCCGTCGGTATTGCTGGCTACTTTGCTTGTCACCGGCTATGCCAGCTTATTCCACCTGTGGACGGGCCGATCACTGCGGGAACTCCCGCAGTATCTGATTGCGGCTGGTGTGGGATTTGTGCTGGGACATTGGGTGAGCCAGACGTTGCAGTGGGATACGTGGCAAATTGGGCAACTTAGCCTGCTGGAGGCGACACTGGCATCCATAATTGCCTTAATCCTGGTCCGGGTTGTCACACACTAGTGCGAGTCTTCTGGGCAGGGAGGCCGGTGCAGCCGCTGGATGAAGCGGACGTAGTAAACTGTGCCGATCGCAAAAGGAGAGCGCCGTGGTCAGCGCCACAGTTCGGGATATCGCCATCATTCTCGTTGCGTTAGAGATTCTCATAATGAACGGTCTGCTGGTGGTTCTAATCTGGCAGGTCTGGCGTTTGATCAAGATGATACAGGCCGAAGTGAAACCTGTTATCCGAGACGGCCAGGAGACAGTCGGCACGGTCAAAGGTTCGGCTGAGTTTGTGAGCACGAGTATCATTTCGCCCCTGATTTCTACGAGCAGTAGACTGGCTGGCATCGTACGTTCCGTACAGGTGATCAGGTCGGAATTGAAGAGTTCGATGGACGGGATGACACCGGCACGGCGCCAGTCGCGAGTTGATGACACCGAGCCGCCCCAAAAGGCGACAGAATCCAAGCCTCCGGCCGCATGATCGGGCAATTGAGGCTAAGCCGCGCAGTTGGTAGTGCAAGCCGGCCCATCATGCCAGAGCCTGAACCTCTTCATGGCGCCGCAAATATCTACGGAAAATTCGAAATCGGCCAAAGTGCCGCCACCAGCGAGTGCAGCCATGCACTCGTATTTCTTGCGTGTTGCGTACCCGTCGATGGGGCCTCCTGAAGCAAAGTCCATTTTCAAAAGATTCAAACTCTTCAGACGGGATCAAGAGCAGTCTCCTGTTGCGAAAAGAGGTCTCACGGGGTGAAAAGATGAACTACTGGCAGACTGAGCTGATCCGACTGCGAGGGGTGGAGCCGGAGGACGGAGACACTTTCTGGCGCTGGAACCAGGACAGCGAGATGGCACGGAATCTCGAATTCGTCTGGCCGCCAGTTTCTCTTTCCCAGGTGCGAGATTGGGCTGCCGCCGAGTCGAAAAAGAAGATGGCGCACGACTCCTTCAGTTGGGTCATCGAAGATTCAGAAGGAACGCCAGTCGGATTTATACATACGCACAATTGCCATCCCAGAAACGGAGTATTCAGGTATGGGTTGGGCGTTGAAGCCTCTCAACGCCGCAAGGGCTACGCGGCGGCGGCTATACTGCTCATACTACGCTACTACTTTCAGGAGCTGCGCTACCAGAAGGTGAACGTTCAGATGCACAGTGAAAACACCAGCTCGCGTGCCCTGCATGAGGGGCTGGGTTTTGTGCGCGAAGGCGCTGTGCGAAGGGCGATATTTACGGACGGGCGATTCCTGGACGAGTTTTTCTACGGCATGACGGTTGAGGAGTGGCAGCAGCGCTATGGAGTGGGAAACGGATGAGTCGTTCCGTTTGGGCGAAGCGAATTGACTCATCGTCCGCCGACTGGCCGGACCTGCTGCGCGAGATAAGAAGGCGGCTGGGGGAGCGGCCAACGCTGCTACCCCATCACTTTCTGGAGGCGGTTCTACCTAAAATCGGTGGAGCCTGCATTACTCTCTATCAAGACGAGGGCGGGAAGGTGGCGTCTCCATGCGGGGACGCGTTTCTTCTACCACGGCACGCCTCCGCGGATGGCGCCACTTTTACGCTGCGATACGAACATGTTGCCGGTTCAGGTGGTCTTGACGCCGACGCAGTATCGAGGGCAGTCGGGGAGATACTACCTCCGGAGCAAAAGACCTGCTTCTACCTCCCAGAAGGGGACCACACTTTCACGCCCACGCACATTCATGTTGAAGGCGTAGACTGCGGACGACCTGACGCGGAAGAGGCAGCCGAGATTCGCAGGATGCAGCGGTCGATCTGGCACAGCGCGCCGGACGGGCTTTATCCCAGCGATTTGCATAGCGACGACGGGGGCATGGGTTGCTCGTTGGTGGCCCGCGTAGACGGAGAACTGGCGGGGTTCCTGTTGGGGTTTTTTCGGATTCCTGCCGGTCCGCCGGGTGCGGGGCTGGACATATATCGCCAGGACCTGCAGCTGGAATCACAGCTGCTGGCGGTGGCCCCCGGCAAGCGCAGGCGCCGGATCGGCCAGTTGTTGAAACGGCTACAGGCCCGCCAAGCTGTTGAAATGGGCATTGACCTGATCAACTGGACTACCGACCCGCTTCTCTTTGCCAATGCCCTGCTGAATTTCACCCGATTGGGGGCAGTTGCCTGCGAATTTCAGCCTAGTCTGTATTCATTTCGTAATGAATTGAACAGGGTAGTTGCCTCGAGACTGAACCTGTTGTGGGCGATTCGTTCAAAGCGAGTGCAGCGGGCACTGAGGGGAAGCGGCCAGCTCCGACCTTGGGATGTCGAAGCAGATCCCGGTTTGACAGTTGTCAACGAAGGGGGAGGTTCGCCCGTACTCGGTGCCGAGAGCGCCCGTATCGCCATCGAGGTCCCCTCAGACTGGGTGAGGCTGCAGAGGGATGACATGCCGGCCGCACAGCGCTGGCGCGACGTTACAAACCGTCTGCTGGAACACTATCTCGGTTCACAGCCTGGGCGGTATTACATAACTGGTACGGGGATCGCCGGTACGCGGCGCTACGTTGTCGGGGAACGCGTGGATGACAGGTTACTGGACAGACTGTTCACCCCCGCGGAGTGAGATGCGGATTTGCGTACGTTGTGCAGGGTTCCCCCCAGGAGAGCAAGAGACCTCAGCAGAGATAGTGAGACATCAGATCAGTAGACGGTCGATTTCGGCATCGTGGAGCCGTTTGCGGGACTGGACCACGGCGCGTTTCTGGAGTACGCGCGGAAGGCCGAGAAGGCCCGCTACCTGGCCCCTTATGCGGGCGCGGGCTGAGTTGCCCCGACAGTTGCGCAGCGCGTCAAACGCGATCGAGAGCTGTGCGCCAGCGATCTGCGGGGCGTGGTCCAGGAGGAGAGAGGTCGGCATGTTCTTGGCCAGAGTCCAGATGGTGTTGCGACCGACGTAGAAGCTGCTGAGTTCGTCGCCGCCACTTCCTCCAAGTTTATGGTAGACACGCGCGGCCGGTGCAAATGCCGTCTGCCAGCCCAAGAGTTGAGCCCGAAACGAGAGGTCTACGTCCTCGATATACATCCAGAATTCCTCATCGAAACCGTGGAGGGCTTCCCAAAGCTCCCGGCGCACGGCCATCGCACCGCCGCAGCCGCCGAACACTTCGTCCGAGTTGTCAAACTGGCCGCTGTCGATGGCCCAAACACCACGATTCCGGGGAATCCCGTCCCGCCCCATCATGTCGCCAGCTGTATGAATGCGGTCGCGTTCATCGAACAGAAGTAGCTTGGCGGCTACAATCCCCGCCCTTGGGTGTGAGCAGATGGTTTTGGCCAGCTCGGCCAGGAACTCCGGAGCGGGCTGTGTGTCATTGTTCAGGAGAACGATAAACCGGCCGCGTGCGGCGCGGGCTGCCATGTTGACGGAGGCGACGAATCCGTGGTTTTCGTGGCTGGGGAGTACACGCGCCTGGCGGGCATTGTCCTGCACCCATTGCACGGAGCCGTCGCTACTGGCGTCGTCGGCGAAGATGACTTCAAAGTCGGTAAACAGCTGTGAATTCAGGCCGGTAAACAGGTCGGGCAGGTGACGGAGACCGTTATAATTGGGAATGAGTACCGAAAAGAATGGGGGTTGATGGGTTTGCTCAGGCTTCTGGGCGGCGCTTCGCCTGTCACCGTTCTCAATCATGACTCATCCTATTTCATTTGTTGAATTCCGATTGCACATATTCATGCAGGGCATCACGCCAGTCGCGAAGGGCAATGCCGAGAGCGGCTCCGGCCTGGTTGACGAGGACCGCGTGGGGAGGCGGGGTCGTTGGACGCGGCCATTCATTGGCGCTGATTGGATCGACGGGTAGTGCCTCGCGTCCGGTCAGGCGCATCAGTTCGACCGCCCATTCGTAACGGCTAGCCCAGCCATCGTTTACGAGATGGTAGATGCCGTAGCGCTGCGACTCGATCAGTTTTGCGACGGCGGCGGCTACGTCCGGGGCGTAGGTCGGATTGCCGAATTCGTCACTCACAACGCGTAGAGCGCCGTGGCGGTCTGCCGCGGCGCTGATCCTGGCAGGAAAGTTGCTAGCACCGGCGCTGTAGAGCCACGCCACCCTCACGATGAAGAGGCGGTCCAGGGCTGTAGCTGCGGCCACTTCCCCGGCTGCCTTGCTCCGGGCGTAGACACTGCCGGGAGAGGTCTGTTCGAATTCGTGGTAGAAGCGGCCCGGCTCACCGGCGAATACTTCATTGGTACTTATCTGTACGAGCGTTCCGTCGCAGCGGGCGCAGCCTTCCGCCAGGTATTTGGGACCAAGGGCATTGACGTTGAAGGCGAATTGCGGAGCCGCTTCGGCTCCGTCTACGTCAGTCCATGCGGCAGCATTCACGACGACATCCGGTTTGGTTTCTGCCACAACGTCGGCAATCGCCGGGTCGGCAATGTCGTAGTGGGGGCGTGTCCAGCATGTCAGTTTGGCGGTGGGTTCGAGATGGGTTGTCAGGGCCTGTCCGAGCTGGCCATTTGCGCCTGTGATCAGAATATGCGGCATAGGGTTGCTCTTGCGAAGCGGTTCGACTGTGGCTTGACCTTATGAGCGCCGGCGATTTCGCGCTTCAGTATACCCGACGTTTTACGCGCGACCGAAGATTAATCTGCAGTCGTATCTGCCAAGTCATGTTCTGGGAACGTAGAGAGTGGGGTCTGCCCAGTTCAGGAATAACGGAATTTACTTTCAGGATTTCTATGGCCGGCTCTTGATGGTCGTCGCCGTGAACGTTGGGCGCAATTGGGAGTTGCCCCGCCTTCCAAGCCTGCGCCGGCACGCATTCGAACCTGGTCAAGAGGCGGTGTAGGGGGAAGCGCGGGGCGCCGCGGGCTGCCGATTTCGTATTGCCCTCCCACTTGCTGCGGCGCGAGGTTTTAGGAAAGGGGGCGTTGCGGGGGGGACCCCCCCGCACAAGGGAGGGCCGAAGGCCCGACCGGCCGGAACTGCAGTGGTCAGTGGTCAGTGGTCAGTGGTCAGTGGTCAGTGGTCAGTGGTCAGTGG
>JAPOVP010000092.1 GCA_026708085.1 Caldilineaceae bacterium | reverse complement strand
CAAGGGAGGGCCGAATAGGCCCGACCGCCCGGAACTGCAGTGGTCAGTGGTCAGTGGTCAGTGAAAGCGGGGATTGATGGAGGATAGGTGTGAAGAGGAGTGAGGAGAGATAGCTTCGTTCGGTGTCGCGAACTGACTGTGGCTGGGTAGTCACGTTTTCAGCAGATGCGGCAACCTCGAAGGCCAGGTATCATTTGAGACTTGTAACCGGATATTCATAACCATGAACACCAACGACCCGCCGCAAGGCTTTGTGACCGGCCTCTGGCATATTCTGGGCGATCACCGTAAGCTGATGGCTCTCTCGATTCTCAGCGGGCTGCTCTTTTCGGCGACGACTCTTGTCCCGCCGCTGCTGGTGCGGCGCCTGATCCTGTGGATCACCGACGGCGGCGGCTCCACGTCCGGCCTGCTGGCGATGACCGCCGTGTTGGGGATTGTCTATGTGCTGCGCGGCGCCGGCCGTTACTTCTACGGCCGCTTCTCCCATGTCGCGTCCTACGGCGTCACCACCGATCTGATGGCGCGCGTCTACCGCCACCTGCAGCAGCTCTCCCACAGCTTCTACAACCGACAGCGCACGGGCGCCCTGATCGTACGCTCCGTCAACGACATCGAAACGCTGGAGGACTTCATCGCGCACGGCGTGCCCGAGCTGATCCTAGCGACCGTTATCCCCATCACCATGTGGTGTGTTCTGTTCTGGATCCACCCGTTGCTGGCGTTGCTGGTGGTGCTGCCGCTGCCGATCGGCGGCTATGTCATCTACCGCTACACCAGGGAGGTCCGCCAGATGTGGCGCCAAGTGCGGGCCGGCATCTCCGATCTGGTGGCACAGGTACAGGACAGCTTCTCCGGCATCACCGAAATCAAGTCCTTTGGCAAGGAGAAGGCGCAGGCGGCACATGTGGCGAGCTCGGCGGCCGACTACCGCGACAAGATCTGCGCGGCAAACAAAGTCTCCCTCTTGCCCTCGGCCGTGGTCGAGTTCTCCGGCGGCGTGGGTGTCATCGTGGCTGTCTGGGTGGGCGGCAGCCTGGCTCTCGCCGGCACGCTGAATGTCGCCGATCTTTTTGTCTTCATCGCCTATCTGGCCTACATTTACCTGCCCTTCCTCAAACTGGCCGACATCAGCGACACGCTGCACCGGGCCGGCGCCAGCCAGGAGCGCATCTTCGAACTGCTGGCGGTGCAACCGGAGATCAGCAGCCCGCCGGACGCGATAACCCCCCGCATCGAGCGCTGGGACGTTGCCTTCCATAATGTCTCCTTCGGCTATCAGTCGGAAGAGGCGGTGCTGAACGGGATCGATTTCGAGATCGGCGCCGGCGAGATGGTTGCGCTGGTGGGCGCGACCGGCGCCGGCAAGACGACCGTCAGCCGTCTCATCCCCCGCTTCTACGATCCCCAGGACGGACAGGTCTGCATCGGCGGCCACGACCTGCGCAGCCTCGACCTGGAGTTCCTGCGCGCCAATGTGGCCTCGGTCATGCAGGATGTCTTCCTCTTCCACGGCACTGTGCGCCAGAATATTGCTTTCGGCCGCCCGGAGGCGACGGTCGATGAGATCGTGCAGGCGGCGCAGGCGTCCAACGCGCACGAGTTCGTCGTCGACCTGCCCGACGGCTACAACACGATCATCGGCGAGCGCGGCGTGCTCCTGTCCGGCGGGCAGAAGCAGCGCATCTCGATCGCACGCGCCTTGCTGAAAGACGCGCCGATCCTGATCCTGGACGAGGCCACGTCGTCGGTGGACACCGAGACCGAGTGGCTGATCCAGCAGGCGCTGAACCGCCTCACCCGCAACCGCACTACCTTGGTGATCGCCCACCGCCTCTCGACCATCCGCCACGCCGACAAGATCGTCGTGCTGGACAGTGGGCGCATCATCGAAAGCGGCGCCCACGACGAGTTGATGGCGCGCGGCGGACGCTACGCCCAGATGGTTGAGACGCAGAGCCTGGCCCGTTCCTGGCAGCTGAGCGGGCAGCCGGAACTGCAGCCAGCCGGCGACTAGCAGCCGGCGCTTCATTCTTGTCAGGCGCTTATATGCTTGCGACTTATTGACAGATCAGTACCGGGAGAGATCAAAAGGAGACGTGGTCATGGGGTCCGCACTGGAAAGCAAACTGGAGATGGCGATTGCCAATCTGAACCGCGTTCACCTGGGCGAGGTGAATACGCCGCTGGAGCATCTGCCCCGTTTCAGCGCCGCCTTGGGCGGGCCGCAGGTCTATATCAAACGGGACGACCTGACCGGGCTGGCTTTCGGCGGCAACAAGACCCGCATGCTCGAGTACAGCCTGGCGGTGGCGGTAGAGCGCGGCGCGGATACAATCGTCTTCGGCGCGGCCGTGCAGTCCAACTACTGCCGCCAGCTGGCCGGGGCCTGCGCCAAGCTGGGTATCACGCTGTATCTGATCCTGCGGTCGGAACGGGAGATCGACAAGACCGCGATCACCGGCAACAACCTGATCCAGCGGCTGCTGGGCGCGCATGTGACGGTGCTTTCGGACAACGACCGCGAACGCCAGCAGGAGGCGATCGCGGCCAAGGCTGAGGAACTGCGGGCGGCCGGCCACAACGTCTACGTACCGCGGCAGGCCGATACCATTGACCTGGATGTCATCGCCTACGCCCAGTCCGCCCTCGAAGTGGTGCGGCAGAGCCGCGAGCAGGGCGTCGAACTGCAGCACATGTACGTCAGCGCGGCCGACACGACCCAGGCCGGGCTCGTTCTCGGATTAAAGGCGGTGGGCAACCCGATGCAGGTGAAGGGGATCAACCCGTCATCCAAAAACGGCAACGAAGAGCGCATGGCAGAGATGGCGAACCAAGCCGCGGAACGGCTGGACCTGGACGTGACCCTGACCGCGGCCGACTTCGACAACGACGACTCCTTCATCGGCGAGCGCTACGGCATCCCCACGCCGGAGGGGCTGGAGGCCCTGCGGCTGCTCGCCCGGACCGAGGGGGTCCTCACCGATCCGGTCTACACAAGCAAGGCGCTTTCCGGGCTGGTGGCCCACATCCGCGGGGGCGCCCTGCCGGCGCAGGAGCCGGTGGTGTTCGTTCATACCGGCGGTACGCCGGCCATCTTCGGCTACACCGATGAGATGGTGGCCGCGTTGGCGTGATGTGAAGCCGGAAAACTGATGAGGCTCGTGGCAGCGGGGTAGGAAATCCGCGCTTTCACCCACAGCCGCCTCTGCCTGACGATGACGGGGAACGGGCCAGAGGGGAGTCAAGGCGTATGAACGGCGCCAATCCAGTTGTGGACCAATCGAAGGACAGAGATGCCCTGACCCTGCTCTTCATGTCCCTGGAAGACGCGCATGAGCCGCGCGGCCGGCTGCTTACGGGCGGCTGCCGGCTCGTTCGCGATGCCAGCCCTCCTCAGGGGCTGGAGGAGGACCTGAACGAATTCGCCCAGGACCTGGCGTTCACCAGCCTCCAGGAGCCCGACGGCACCATCCACGTCTGGTATAGTCTGCGGCGCAGCCCGGAGCGGTTTCTCGTCGAGCGACTGAGCGCCGAACAGGCCAGCGCACGCAGCCATTCTGAGAGCGACAAAACGTTTAGCCTGACACGGCCGGGCTGGGACCCCTCGCGGATGAAGTGGCAGGTCTGCTATGCCCGCACGCGCGACGGCATCCACTTCGAACGGCCGGACCTGGGCATCGTCGCGGACGCGAAGTCTCCCAATGTGTTGATCGACGATGGCGGCATCTTTTCGGTGATGCGGAACGACGACGCGACCGATCCCAGTCGCCGCTACGCCATGATCCATACCGGCTGGGGGCCCGCGCACGCCGAAGGGACGTTGCCGGGGCATCATCCGGTCCACAACGCGGGCGCGGCCTTTTCAGCGGACGGTCTGCACTGGCAGGAGTGGGAGCATAACCCGGCCTTCCGCGACGGCAACGACGCCTTTTCGGCCATCTACGACCCGCGCAGCCGGAAATACCTTTGCTACCAGGCCGTAAAGCGGCCATTCGCGGCGGCGCTGCCGGACAACATCGGGCCAGACCAGCGCCGCGTGCTGGCGATCCGCAGCAGTGACGACGGCGCCCACTGGTCGCGCCTGGAGAACTTCATTGAACCGGATGCGGATGATACCCCGGATCTCGAACTCTACATGTTTACCGTGTTCGCCTACCGTGACCGCTTTGTCGGCCTGATGCGCAACTATGCCCGCAGCCCGCTCATGATCGGCGAACACGGGCCGCATATCGCCTATGAATGGTGGGTGAGTCACGATGGGCGGCGCTGGCAACGCCCGGCGCGCGAGATGCACGTGGGCGTGTTTACGACCTGCACACCTTTTGTCGTTGACGGCCGCCTGTGCTTCCTCGAGTACAACACGATGCGGCGCTACAGCACGCCGGTCGACCGCATAACGTGGGTGGGGTCGCAGTCAAACGCCGAGTTTTCGTCGCGCATGTTCAGAGTCCCGCAACGCCCCCTGACGGTCAACCTGCAGAGCGGCACGGGCACGCTGCTACCCGACCAGGCCTACGTGATGGTGGAGGTACGGCAAGCGGACGGCAGCGCCATCGAGGGCTACGAGCGCGAAAAATGTGTCCTCAGCGACGTGGATGGCACCGCCCTGCCGCTGCGGTGGGGTGAGAAGGATACGGCAGGCCTGGCCGGGCGTGACGTCTGCCTGCGTTTCTATTTGCGCGACGCGCGCATCTACGCTGTGAATGAATCCTGATGCCGTGACAAGCGCGCGTTGCCTGTCCATGCTACCGCCGACCGTGTCATCGAAGCGCACCGGTGGCTCGAATCCGATCCCGTGAAGGGCGGCCCGGCCGGTAGGCCGGCCGCAGAGTACCTCTTTGAAACTTCATTCCGACTGTCTCTCCGTCGCTCCGCCGGTAAAGAACGGGCCGGGCGTGTCACCCCGCAACAGCTTGTCCAGATCGTCCAGAAACTCCAAATAGGTGCCCTGCCAGCCAAAGTGATCCCAGAACCAGCCGTCATGCGGGGATCCCACCGTGGCCTCGCCCTTGGGAACGCCGGCGTAACGGGCGCGCATTGCCTCGATCTGCGCCGCCTGCAGCCGCCCCAGTTTGTAGTCCAGGTACAGCCCGAAACAGTCCACAAAGATGCGCACGTCGTTCAGGTTGGCTTCGAGCAACCCGGCGACCTGGGCAAAGGATGCCGGGTCAATTTTGCCTTCCAGTTGCTGCCACGCTGCCAGCACGCCTTCCATATGGCCGGCGGCCATGCGCTTCTCCGCCATCAACTCGGCGGCATAGGCGTCGGTCAATGGCATGCGGTTGAAGATAAGTTGGTAGCGCGGGTCGTTGCGCAGCGCCTCGCGCTCCTGCTCGGGATAGGCGTCGAGCGGCAACTCCAGGCCGAGGACATTCTCGCCGATCCGGTCCATCCCTGGATGCAAGAGATCCGTCCACACGCGCCACGGTCCATTGAGCCGCGTATCCAGGTAGTTGTAGCGGGCAACATAACTGTGGCACTGGGTAAAGGCGCTGCGGCTGAAAAGAGCGCCGATGGTGGCGGGATAGGTTGCGCGCAGGCCAGACAGAAACGCCACCGCTTCGGCCCCGTACGCCATCGTCAGCCATTCGCGCAGGATGTCGTCCGGGTCAAGGTAGGGGTTCCAGCACAGCTTGCCGTAGGCGTACCAGTTGGAGAGGTTGAGCGGATGGTCTACGT
>JAPOVP010000098.1 GCA_026708085.1 Caldilineaceae bacterium | reverse complement strand
GACCACTGACCACTGACCACTGACCACTGACCACTGACCACTGACCACTGACCATTAGCGAACGATTTCAAGGAGCAACCACCCAAAATGATCCAACTAGGCTACGCCAGCGCCATCCTCCCCGACCTCTCCCTCGAAGAGGTCGTCCAATTCACCGCTGCCAACGGCTTCTCCACCGTCGAGCTCATGTGCTGGCCCGCCGGCAAAGCCGAGCGCCGCTACGCCGGCGTCACCCACATCGACGTCGTCGGCTTCACCGCAGCAGACGCCGCCCGCGTCAACGACCTCGCCGCCTCCGCCGGCATCACCATCAGCGGACTGGGCTACTACCCCAACCCCCTCACCCCGGACCAGGCCGAAGCGCAGGTCGCCATCGACCACATCAAGCGCGTCATCGAGGCCTCCGCCCTGCTCGGCATCGGCATCATGAACTCCTTCGTCGGCCGCGACTGGACCAAGTCCGTCGACGACAACTGGCCCCGCTTCCTCGAAGTCTGGACACCCCTCATCCGCTTCGCCGAAGACCACAACGTCAAGATCGGCATCGAGAACTGCCCTATGGCCTTCACCAACGACGAATGGCCCGGCGGCAAAAACCTGGCCCACACGCCCGCCATCTGGCGCCGCATGTTCGCCGATATTCCCAGCGACAACTTCGGCCTCAACTACGACCCTTCCCACATGATCTGGCAGCACATGGACTACCTCAAGCCGATCCGGGACTTCACCGACAAGCTCTTCCACGTCCATGCCAAGGACGTGCGCCTCGACAAGCACCGTCTCGACGAAGTCGGCATCATGGCCACCCCTCTCGAGTTCCACGTGCCCAAACTGCCCGGCCTCGGCGACATCGACTGGGGCCAGTTCTTCTCCGTGCTCAGCGACGTCGGCTACGACGGGCCCGTCTGTATCGAGGTCGAGGACCGCGCCTACGAAGACTCGCTCGAAAGCCGCAAAGCCTCCCTCGTCCAGAGCGGCCGCTATCTCAAGAACTTCATGCCCTGATCGCACCGGCCAGGAAAACACCCGGAAACCGTCCATGTCTCTCGAATCCGACATCCGCAGCATCACCGAAAACAGCGGCGCCGAAATGGCCGTCTCCGCCCTCCATCTCGAGACCGGCCAGCGCACTGACGTCGACGCCGAGCGCGTCTTCCCGCTCTGCAGCGTCCTTAAGATCCCCGTACTCGTCGAAGCCTTCCGCCAGATCGAAAAGGGCCTCTTCGCCCTCGACGACCGCTGGCAGCTGACCACCGCCGAAAAGAACCTGCCCAGCGGCATCCTTGTCTTCTTTGACGACGGCCTCGCGCCCACCGTGCGCGACCTGCTGACGCTCATGATCATCATCAGCGATAACTCCGCCACCGAAATGGTCATGCACCGCCTTGGTGAAGGCAGCATAACTTGCACCATGCACAACCTTGGCCTCACCGACATCCACGTGCCCCTCACCATCCGCGAGCTGTTCGACGACCTCCTCCCCTCCTCCGACCCAACCCAGGACATGCTCGCCCTCGCCGCCGGGCCCCTCAACCGCACTGGCGTCACCTACAGCCTCGGCCCCGACAACGACACAGGCACGCCCGCCGCCCTCACCGAGCTCCTGGCCTGCATCTGGCGCGGGGAAGCGGTCAGCCGCGCCGCCTGCGACGCCATGCTCGACATCCTCCTCAAGCAGCAGCTCAACGACCGCCTGCCCCGCTACCTTCCTCCCGGCACGCCCTGCGCCCACAAAACCGGCTCCCTCCCCGGCATCCGCAACGACAGCGGCATCATCTACGCCGGCGAACACTCACACGTCGCCGTCACCGTCTTCTCCCGCTGGGACGACGAAGCCGTCTCCGACGACCCCATCGCCCGCAGCGAACAACCCATTGCCATCGACGCCGCCTTCGGACGCATCGGCCGGCTCCTGTACGACACATTCTCTGAATCCTGACCGCATCGATGCCTGAAACCTCCACCCTGATCCGCAACGCCCGCATTGTCGACGGCACCGGCAACCCCTGGCAGTACGGCGACCTGCTCCTAAACAGCGACCGCATACAAGCCATCGCCCCGCCCGGCGCAATTCCCGCCGCCAGCGTCACCGAGCTAATCGATGCCTCCGGACTCGTCGTCTGCCCCGGCTTCATCGACATCCAAAGCCACTCGATCCTCTCCCTCATGATCGACGGCCGCTGCCTCTCCAAGATCACCCAGGGTGTCACCACCGAGATCATGGGCGAAGCCTGGACGCCGGCCCCCGTCGTCGGCCGCCACACCGACCCCATGGATAACTCCATCCTGCCCATGCCCATCAGCGACGAATGGCGGGAGAAGATACGCGGCTGGACCCGCTTCGGCGACTGGCTGCAGACCGTCGCGGACGCCGGCGTCTCACCCAACATCGGCTCCTTCCTCGGCGGCGGCACGCTGCGCCACGTCGGCAAGGGCATGGAAATGGGCCGGCCCTCCGCCGAAGAACTCGAACTCATGCGCCGCACCATGGCGGAGGCCATGGAAGACGGCGCCTTCGGTGTCTCCTATGCCCTGATCTACCCCCCGGACTCCTACACCGACACCGACGAGTTGGTCGAGATCTGCAAAGTCGTCAGCCGTTACAACGGCCTCTACATAACCCACATGCGTTCGGAAGGCGCGCAACTCTTCGAAGGGCTGGAAGAGGCTCTGACCATCGGCCGCCGCGCCCACCTGCCCGTCGAGATCTATCACCTCAAAGCCTCCGGCGCCGCCAACTGGCACAAGATGCCCTCCACCATCGCCCGCATCGAAGAGGCCCGCGCCCACGGCCTCGACGTCACCGCCGATATGTATCCCTATGCCGCCTCCGGCACCGGCCTCTCTTCGCTACTGCCGACCTGGACCGCGGCTGACGGAAGTTTTTTCGAGAATCTGGAGGATCAAGACGTGCGGACGCGTATCCGCAAGGAGATTTTGGACGACCCGGCCAGCAATGTCCAACCTTCCACGCGCGGCGGCGCTTCCGGCGTACTGCCTGTTGGCTTCTACAAAGAGGAAAATCAGCCCTACATTGGCAGAAATCTCGCCCAGATCGCCGCCGAGAGGGGCCAGGACTGGCTCGACTGCACCATCGACCTCCTGCGCTCCGAAGGCCAGCGCATCGGCACCATATTCCTCTCCATCAGCGAAGAAAACCTGCGCACCCAGTTGCCGCTGCCTTGGATCAAGTTCGCCACCGACGCAGCCGGCGTCGATCAGGCCTGGGCAGCCGAACTCGGCCCCACCCACCCCCGCGCCTACGGCACCTACCCGCGCGTTCTCGGCCACTATGTACGCGAACTGCGCCTCCTCACGCTTGAGGACGCTGTCCACAAGATGACCGGTGCCGTGGCCGACCGTCTCGGCCTACGCCTACGCGGCCACCTGCGCACAGGCTTCTACGCAGACATCGTTCTCTTCGATCCGCGCACCATCAGCGATCGCGCAACCTTCGCCGACTCCCATCAACTTTCTGTCGGCGTGCAAGACGTTTGGGTCAACGGTGAGCGCGTTTTGCGCAACGGAGAGCACACCGGCGCCCTCCCGGGCCGGTTCGTCAGAAGAGATTAACTGTTTCTTGGGTTTCGACCTTCAGGAACGACAGTCGGGAAAAGGAGGGTACCAGAACAACGAAGAATTACATGAGGGACTCGCCGTCCCCATTCGCAGCGCCAATTCGCTTCAACTCTTCATCCAGCCGCAACCTGTGCAGCTCCATCCGCCAAATGGGCAGGCTGATGTTTAGGCTGACGATTCGCCTGTTCAGCTCGTCTACGCGCGCTTCCCAGTCGCGAACACTGCGATGCCAGGACCGTGCAAAGGCCTCCCTATCGCTCCCCGCCGCATCCGCGCCCGGGCACACTTGCTCCCATCGCCGCTTCATCTCCGCACGCAACGATTCGATCTCCGCCAACAGCTCCTTGCGATCACCGATCCAGTTCGGAGACAGATTGTTGTCCTTGAGCAGCTTGTTGGCCATCCTCATATCCGCCGGCTCGTTAGGGTGCTCGTTAAGACGAAGGGGCTGTCCTTTTCCCGGCAGGTTCTCGAAAGCACCGTTCGCGGCCGCCTCATCAAGCTGCTCCGTGATCAAGTCCTGCCATTCGTTCAGCCCCCGCGGCCGGGTTCGCCGGCGAGGGACATTCCCGACCTTCGGCGAAGATACGTTCTCTGTTGCACGCGGCTTGTCTTGCTCGCTCACAACCTCCTCCATCTGCAATCTGTATGTGAATCCTATCACAAAGCGTAGGCGACGCTAAAATAGGGATCGCCCCATTGAAAGGTGCCATAACCAAAATGAACTACGTTCTACAACTGTTTTGGAGTCCCAACGACAGGAGACTTCGCGCGCTCTGGCGCGTGATTCTACATTTCGTACTGATCTTTGCCGGCCTGCAGATCACCTCGGCTATTCTGCGTCCCCTCTTTTCAGGAGGCGAGAGCAACAGTGATAGCGGCCCGGACCCCATCGTAAACATGGTTGCCCTGCTAATGACCGGCTTGGTATATGTCGTCACAACAGTCGCTGCGGCCAGATATCTGGATCGCCGCAGTTTCAGCGACTACGGCTTGGTCTGGAGCACACAGTGGCGCCGGGACCTGCTCTTTGGCCTGCTTCTTGGCGGTCTTCTGATGGGCGGAATCTTTGTTTTTGAGCTGGCCATGGGATGGATCACGATCGAAGGCATGTTCGTCACACAAATGCCCTTCCCATTCTCTGTGGCCTTCCTCATCTTCCTGGTCCAAATGACGCTGGTGGGCACATACGAGGAGCTCGTCTTTCGCGGTTATCAGATGAAAAACATCGCAGAAGGCCTCGACTTCGGCCCGCTCGGTACCAGAACGGCCCTCTTCCTGGCGTGGATCGTCACCTCCATCCTCTTTGGACTGATTCACGCCGCCAATCCCGGCGCAACCGTGGGCACGACCCTCAAGATCACTTTGGCCGGGATCTTTCTCGCACTGCCCTTCCTCTTGACCGGCGAGCTCGCCCTCTCCATCGGCGTCCATATCGCCTGGAACTTTTTCCAGGGCAACGTCTTCGGCTTTCCGGTCAGCGGCTTGACCTTTTTCCGGACCACTATCTTCAATACCGTTCAGGGCGGCCCCGATCTTTGGACTGGCGGTGGCTTTGGCCCGGAGGCAGGGCTGCTTGGCTTCTTAGGCCTGATTCTCGGCTCCCTGGCCATGATCTGGTGGGTGAAACGCACTCGCGGTACACTTGATCCATCACTTTCTCTCGCCCAATACCGGCGGCCTCCCGCAAACTAAAGTCCCGAGCGCGGTGTTCAGACTTTGCTCTTGCACATTTCGCAGGTCTGAGAACGATTTTCCGAAAGAGACCCGCAGGCGTACAAACTTCGAAGCCAGGCTCAATCGTTTCCTGCCGCCGCTCTCAAACCCCATAGAAAGGCGCTCAGTGACTGCTAATTCCTTGCCCAAAGGCGTTCATGATTCAGTGTGGCGAAAGATGTTTCTCTCTCCTCACTCCTCTTCACTCTCTCCTCGATTTTCTGGGCGGTCGGGCCTATTCGGCCCTCCCTTGTGCGGGGGCTCCGCCCCCGCAACGCCCCCTCTCCTACAACCTCGCGTCGTAGCCAGTATGTGGGCAATACGAAAATGCCGCCCCGTGTCGGCCCGCGCTACCCCCCGCCTCCTGGCAGATTCCGAAAATGTGCCAGCCGCAGGCAAGACAGGCAAGGCCACTCCCATATATGCCCAACGTTCACCGCGATGACCATCGAGAGCCCGCTA
>JAPOVP010000185.1 GCA_026708085.1 Caldilineaceae bacterium | reverse complement strand
GGCGGAGCCCCCGCACAAGGGAGGGCCGAATAGGCCCGACCGCCCACAATTGCAGTGGTCAGTGGTTAGTGGCCAGTTGTCAGAGAGAGCGCTTCCCCTGTCCCTGTGTTGATCGCGGAATGGTTGTGGCTTAGTCGTTGCATCTCCTCTCGAAATTCCTGGCTGCCCCGCTCAAGGAACACGATAGGGGCTAAGGCATGCTTCTGTTTATCCATACGGCTGCATAACAGTGGGCAAAATCGTGCGCCACCAGCCTTTGCCGGCCGCCGTTCAACGGGATCAGATGGATAAATCCTTCATCAACACGTACCAGCCAGGCGCCGTCCGCCGACAGATCATACCCGGGAAAGGCCAGCGAAACCTCTGACGAATAGGTCAGGATGTCTCCCGTCTCGATGTTGTAGAGGTGCAGATGCCAGCCGCTGCCGCGGTGTTGTACGCTGTGGACGAAAAGCCAGCGCCCGTCCGGGGAGAAACGCAGAGACCGGTACGGTTCAAGGGGATGGTCGATCTGCAGCAACTCTGTAATCTGGTCTTTGGCGAGGTCGTAGAGGAAGACGTATGTGTCCTCTGCGCTTGGTCTGGGCCCGATTCGTGCGCCGATAAAGAGCCGGTCAGGCATGGCCGGATGCGTCGCCAACGCGGCTTGGGTGACACGCGTTGCGTCGGTCGCGTCCGGCAGTTCGTCAACCAGTCTCTCCAGCTCAAAGAGCGTCTCTTGCTCAAGATCGGGCAGCTGCAGCATCTCCACTTGCATGCCATCGTCCGTCTGAATGAAGGCGAAACGGCTGTTGTCCAGCCACGCCGTCGACCGGCCGTTGGCGACCGCCCTCTGCGGCTCTCCGGCGTCGTCGCCCAGCCACAGTACACCGTCCCCGTGCGAGACAACCGTCCTCTCCCGGTCAGGCGACCAGACGGGCCAACCGTCCATGAACTGTACGGCACAGGCGCCGCCGTCGCACTCGGCCTGATTCAGATAGGCGAACCGGATGGGAGGTCGACGCCGCGTATTATAGGTGTAGAAGAGCATCCTGTCTGCAATGGTATCCAAACCGTAGAGGGTGGCATTGGCCGACCGGTAGTTGACGTCCTGTCTCTGCCCTTGCCGCCAGATCTGTATCGGGGAGCCACCTGCCGCGGCTACACTTTCGCTCGTTCTCTGAAGCAGAACGCCGTCATCGTTCGGGAGGGAGTACATCAGACGAAACGGGCCGTCACTGTTCTCCTCGATAAATTGATCTGTCTGCAAATCGTAACGGTACAGATGTGCGCCGTTGGACCGTTCCGCCGTGCAGAGCAGCTGCAGATCTTGTTCAGGCAGAGCACTGCCCGGGGCCGTAGCAGCGGCCAACTGCTGATCAGCATAGCTGATCCACTCTTTTTGAATCCATCGTACGTAGCTGCCCTGCCCGGTCTGGCTCCTGTCTAAAGGAAGAGCGCTGAACAGCCAGGGGCGGTAGGTATCGTAACGGAGCAGCAGACGTTGCAGCGAAGACGGCGAACGCTCCGGGTTGGAAACGAGGATAAAGTCCACAATGCTGTAGACGGTTTTCTGGATCTGTGGCGTGATGTTGTTGAAAGAGCGCTGGAGATAGACCCAGTGCAGGCTTGACACGTCGCGAATCGAGCCCTGCAGGATGTCCTCATAATCGGAGGCGGTCAGAGGCCACGGCTTAATCCCCAAGCGGTTGAGTTGTTTATCGAGTAAAGCGCGGAAGAATACGACCTTTTCACAGCACCGCCAGCCAATGATTTCGGCGATGCCTCCGCCCACGATGAGCGGCGCATAGCCGGCGCGCACGGCCTGATAGCCGGCTTCATCCACCGGACTGCCGATGAGGCTCGGCGTCGGCAACTCCAGACCCGACCGGCGAGCGCCCCTGCCAATCGGAGTCATGTAGGACATTCCCTTCCAAAGAGGTCCGCGGGACGACCCTTCGGCCATGCGTGCGAGCGGGCCGGACTCGGTGGAGAGTTCCACCTTCAGCCTCCACGTGCGGCGGCAGCGCAAACCGTCGAACTCCTGGCAGACTGCGGCCAGCATCTCGTCCCATTCGCTCGCCAGCCGCTCGACCGTTGCTGCGTCCCGTTCGGGGTATTCGACCGTCAGATAACGGCCGGTAAAGGTCTGTTTCTCGCCCCAGAAGGAAGGATAGGCGGGGACGAGTGCCCAGCCGGTGACTTCGTCCCGGTAGGTAACAATCTGGTGAAGAGTCACCGGGGAACCGTCAGCACGAACGTAGGGGTAGGCCAGAGTGACGGTCGCCATCCGCCAGTCGGACGTGAATTCGATATCTTCCACCGTGCCGGTGGGCGGCTGATCGTCCGAGCCGGGGTCAAGGGTTAAGTCGAAATACGGCCGGTCCCAGCGTGCGCCACTGAGAAGCATCTCTTTCTGTGTTCTGCCCCAGTTGGGGTAGTCCGGCGAGATCATGCTGCCGAAGAGCGCGCCGTCGAGGTCACGCTCGGCCTGCGCCACGATGTCATGCATGGACAGCACGTCTGCTTCGACGGTGGCGGCAAAAGCGTCTAACCTTTCCAGCAGAACGTAGCGCACCCCCAAGATGACCGTCGCCACCAGTAGCAGAGCTACCAGAACCGATAGCCATCGCTTCCTGCCGCGGCGTTGCGGCGCCGGCGCTTCTACCTCCGGGGCCTCTTGCCGGACCCGGCCCTCTTCATCTTCCAGCGTTCTCCATTCGAGTCCCATGGGGTTGTCGGTCGCCCGTGGTCAAACGCCCACAGACTGTGCAGGCTCCGATCCCTGCAGTATGCAGCCTCCGCAGTCTGCCTTGCCTGTCACGCCAACTCGTAGAATGCGGCAGCGTTGTCGTGCAGAAGCTTGCGCTGTTCGGTCTCGCTGCGGCCGGCGATGATCTCTTTCAACGCCTCCACCCAAGCGCGATAGGTGGCGTCGGCGCCGAGCGTGCAGACCGGCCAGTCCCCACCGAAGACGACGCGGTCGGGGCCGAAGCTGTCGAGGCAGTGGTTGACAGCCGGCGCCAGGTCCGAGGCCGTCCAGCCGGGACGGGTACGGGCGATGATGCCGGAGATCTTGCAGATTGTGTTCGGCAGTGCTGCCAGCGCGTCGATGCCGTCCATCCACTGCTGCCGGTCATGCCAGAAGGGGTCATCGCGATCGGTATGGTCGGCTATCGTCAGGTTGGAGTCCGCCTGCCCGGCATCGCCGCCTGCCCCGCTGCCGGGCAGGACACCGCTGATCAGATAGGGGTCGCCGTTGCCGCAGTGATCGACCACAAAGCGGGTATCCGGGCACTGCTGCGCCAGCTTGACACCGTCGCCCAGCTCCGAGGGCCGCATACACAGGTCGAAGCAGAGACCCAACTCGCCCAGCAGCCGCACATTCTCGACAAACTGGGGCGCCAGACAGGTACCCTGCGGCGTGCCCGGCCCGTGCAGGACCTGGCGGACGCCCTTGATCGCGGGGCTGCCGGCAAAGCGCCGGATGTAATCGCCGAAGCCGGCGGAGGTCACGGTGCCGCCGATCACTGCGGCGGCGGTCGGGTTGTCATCGGCGGCGCAGAGTTCGATCAGATGCTCTGCCTCGGTGACCTTCTGTGCCGCGGATACGTCCACCTCCATGTAGACCGTCTTGACGACGTTCAGCCCCGCGGTCGCGTCCAGATAATCGCTGGTTACGAAGCTGCGGTTCAGCGTCGGCGCGTCCTCCAGCCAGGGCATGTCGAATACGCTCAGATCCCAAAGATGTTGATGGGTGTCGATGATAGGAAGCATGGGAACCGCCTTTATCAAGGAATAAAATGCTAAGAGTGAGGAATGAGGCCGGAAGGGACTCTCTCCTCACTCCTCTTTACCCTCTTCTCATTGTTTTCGGATTACGCCGCCAGCAGTTGCTCCGCATTTTCGACCTGCCATTGCAGCTGCAGCTCGGTCGTCTCGTGCGGTTTGAATTGCCGCGCCACCGACGCGATAGAGACGCCGCCCAGCAGTTCGATCTCGTCGAGGTCGGCAATGCCCATGCCCTGATCGTGGCCGTAGCGCAGGAAGCCCAGCTCCATCGGCTCGAAGCCCATCGTCTTGGCGATGACCGCGTCGGCGGCGAAGGTATCTATGCTGGCGGCGGCGATGCCGAAGTCCAGTCCGTCGGTGCCGCCGGGTCCGTTCCCCTGCAGGCCGCGGGCGCCGTCAAAGACGGCGACATCGGGGGTCATGAAACGGGCCAGCCGGATCAGGTTGATGCTCATGGCGCGCGACTCATCGGGGACGCGGCGCTCGGCATGGGTGTTGAAGCCGTGCATCTTCACCCGGTCCTGCCGGTAGATCGTGCCCATGATCATATTCTTCAGTGCCAGCGTGACCACGCAGGTATCATGCGTCTTGGGGATCGCGATCGAAATCGTGCAGGGGCAGTCCAGGACGGTGCGGGGCATGCGCGCGATCGTTTCGCTGCCGTCGGCCAGCACGATCGGCGTCGACTCCCATTCGGTCTCCCTGTGCAGGTCCATCAGGCGCAGCGGGATCGAATACTCCTCTTCCAGGGCATGGTAGCCGAAGTTGCGGTAGGCATCCCACGTGTCCTGTGCGCCCGCCTCGGCAATGAGGACCTCGCGCGGCGGCTTGGGCGTGGTGAGCAGGAAGTCGAGAACGCCGCGCAGCGCGTCGGCATGGCTGGAGGCGAGCTGGTTTTCGCTGCTGAGAAAGTTCGGTTTGAGCATCACCTGGTCGGCCAGGCGGGATTCCACATCGGCCCGCACCAACTCCAGCGCGTTGAAGACGTTGGTGCGGCGGTCCCCGCCGTGGACGAGACTGACTCGTGATTTCGACATCGTAGCCTCCTTGAGAAAGGTCGGACTTATTTCGTGGTGTAAGGGGGCACCTGTGGAGAAAAGGCGTGTATTTCACGGTTTGCAGTGAGGTGTCCCAGCGTGAGTTTACTCTTGGTTACCCGCAGTGTCAACAGTTGTCCAGGCAGGGCGATTCCCTTTTCTTTGGACTTTTTTCTGGCTTCGCAGATGAATTCTCCAACCAGTTCAGGCAGCCTCACAAGGTTTGTCCGAATTGGGTGCAGTTGCCCTGGTTTCGGGCGGGTCAAGTCGAGTCAAGTAGTGGTAAGTAGTGACAGGTAGTGGTAAGTCGTGGCTTTTTCTCTTTTTTGGGCTTATATGCTTGACTTCGCAGTCGTTTCCTCGTCGCATTTGATGGCATATGGGCAGACAGTTCACGGGCAATTCATTGAATTTCGGCGCCCCTCCTTCACTCTCAAGTTTTTTTGGGCGTGAGTCATGGCTTCTCAAAGCCAGAGCAAACAGATTTCATTTCGGACGGCATTATAACACACGAATTGCGCCCATAAGGGCACTCCTGCCGAATCCGGAAGCTTCACGAGACGCTCACCCAATTCGATGCAATTGCCCCAGATCAGGGCGGGTTTCGACGGATTATGACGTATTTCGACGTACTATGACGGAGTGTTTCTTCTTTTTTCGGCCCTTACATTCTTGCGTTCGCAGACGTTTTCTCGCCGTCTTTGATGGGTATCGGCAGATGAAGTATGGGAAATTCACAGACCTACAGCGGCCCTCCTTCGGCTGCAGATCTTCTTTTGGTGAGAACTATGGCTTCATGATGGTGATACGCTCTCAGTAACGCCCATTCTTATATCGACACGAGGCTATTATATCACTGATTGCGATGCAATTTCCTTGTGCGGTAGTGTACGCCCAGGGCATACGCATCTTATTGGGAGAGAACTTTGAGGAGATAGTCAGTTTTCCAA
>JAPOVP010000091.1 GCA_026708085.1 Caldilineaceae bacterium | reverse complement strand
CCCCCGCACAAGGGAGGGCCGAATAGGCCCGACCGCCCGGAACTGCAGTGGTCAGTAGTCAGTGGTCAGTGGTCAGAGGATTGAGGAAGCTCACCCCCATTTTGGGATGCACCCATGGCCGATCCGTTATTGGAGGGGAAGGACATTTCGGTTACGTTCGGGCGGGGCGCGGAGGCGTTCGAGGCGGTGCGCGGGGCCAGCGTCAGCGTGCATGGCGGCGAGGCGGTGGGCATTGTGGGCGAGAGCGGGAGCGGGAAGACGACGCTGGCGCGGACGCTGGTGGGTCTGCAGAGGCCGAGCGCGGGGGAAGTACGGCTGGAGGGGCAGGCGATCTTCAGCGCGGGGAGCGAGCAGGGCATGCCGAGAAGCGAGCGCTGGAAGACGCAGATGATCTTCCAGGACCCCTACTCATCGCTCAACCCGCGCATGAGGGTGTGGCAGGCGGTGGCGGAGGCGGTGCAGGTGTGGAAGGGTCTGGCAGGCGCGGAGGCGAGGGTGCAGGCGCTGCGGCTGCTGAATGCGATGGGCATCAGCGACGACCAGGCGCGGCAGTTCCCCAAATCGCTGTCGGGTGGGCAGCGGCAGCGGGTGAGTGTGGCGCGGGCGCTGGCGCCAGATCCGAAGGTGCTGATCGCGGACGAGCCGACTTCGTCGATCGACCAGTCGGCGCAGGCGCAGCTGTTGAATCTGCTGCGCCGGCTGCAATCGGAACGGGGACTGGCGATCATTTTCATTTCGCACGACCTGGGGCTGGTGCGCTATCTGACCTCACGCGTCTACGTGATGCAGAAGGGCGATATCGTGGAGACGGGGGAGACCCAAGACGTTATGGAGCGGCCGCAACACTCTTACACTCAACTGCTTATCGACTCGATTCCGGGACGTTGAAACGGTGGTGGCTCGCGGCAGATGCAGGTGCTTGCCGCAGCGTGATAAGGAGGATCCATGGTTATGAACAGCGTTGCCTCGCTTGATCAACTTCTGATCTCGCCCGACATACTCAGCGATCCGTACCCCATCTACCACCGGCTGCGCGAAGAGGATCCGGTCCACTGGAGCGATGCCTGGGGATGTTGGGTGTTGACGCGCTACGCGGACGTAATTGCGGTACTGCGCGACTATCGCCGCTTTACCAACGTGGGGCGCATCGCCGCGTTTCTGGACCAGCTTCCGGAGAGCGTGCGGGCGCAGATTCGTCCACTCTACGACAACTTCACGGTGGGGATGCCGAACACCGACCCGCCGGAGCATACGCGGGTGCGGGGGCTGGTGAACACGGCCTTCAGCGCACGCGTGGTAGAGGGTATGCGGCCGCGGGTGCAGGAGATCGTGGATAGCCTGCTCGATCAGGCTGCAGGGGGCGGCGCCATGGAGGTGATCGGCAGTTTCGCGTACCCGCTGCCGGCGATCGTGATCGCTGAAACGCTGGGCGTACCGGCGGAGGACCGTGACCAGTTCAAGGCGTGGTCGGACGACATCGTCGCCTTTCATGGCACAGGGCGCCCTCATATCGAGACGATCATGAAGAGCACGGCCGCGCTGCTTGAGACCAAGGCGTGGCTGCTGCAGCTGATCGAGGCGCGGCGGAAAGAGCCGGAGGATGACCTGATCAGCGCGCTGGTGGCTGCGGAGGAGCGGGGCGAAATGCTGAGCGAGACGGAACTGGTAGCAACCTGCATCACGCTGCTGACAGCCGGTCACGAGACGACAACGGGACTGATCGGGAACGGGTTGCTGGCGCTGCTACGCCATCCAGACCAGTTGCGCTTGTTGCGGGAGGACCCGGACTTGATCGGAACGGCGGTGGAGGAGTTTCTGCGCTTCGACACTTCGTTCCTGCGCGCGTGGCGTTTGACCGCAGAAGATGTCGAGATCGGCGGCAAGAGGATTCCCGAGGGGCAGACGCTTTCGCTGATGCTGGGGGCGGCCAACAGGGACCCGGCGCAATTTGAAGATCCCGACCGGCTGGACATCACGCGTGACCCGAACCTGCACACATCTTTCGGCTGGGGCATCCACTTCTGCGCGGGTGCGCCGCTGGCGCGCCGCGAGGCCGAGATTGCGTTCACCACCCTGCTGCGCCGGTTTCCAGATATGAAACTGGAGGAGGCGGGTGTCGAATGGCAGCAGAATAACACCTTTCACAATCTGAAGAGCTTGCCGGTCATTTTGCAGTAGTTTTTGCGCCGATCGCGGCGGAGGGCAGAGGAGGAAGGCCCATGAAATGCTATGGTCTGACCATCAATTTGAGGGATGATCCGGAGGTCATCGAAGAGTACAAGGCGTACCACCGGGATGTCTGGCCGGAGGTGCTGGAACAGGCCCGCAACCTGGGCATCCTCAAGACGAGGATATTCCTGATAGGCCGGCGGCTGTTCATGTACATCGAGACGGAAGACGGGTTCGACTTTGGAAGGGCCTTCTCTGCGCCCGGGGGCGGGGCTGCGCGGCTGCGGGCGTGGGACGACCTGATGCGCAGCTTGCAGCAGCCGGCGCCGGAGGCACAGGCGGGCGAATGGTGGGCGCAGATGGAGCTAGTGCATTCGGTCTGAGACGCGGGCGCGCGGCAAGTTGCAGCGCATTGAGCAGTTTCGAACTGCCGGTGATGCCGCAGGTTGGCGGGCCGGTCTGTCAATAAACGAATGTCCTTAAGGAGGAAAAAGTGTTTGAAATCATAGACAACCATGTTTCAGTGGATGTCGCTGATCTGGAGGCAACGAGAAGCTACCTGGAAGAGCATTGCGGTCTGACCAAGCTGAGAGAGGTCAACCGGCCTGGGCTCACCATTGCCTGGTATCCGGGCCTGGAGCTGTGGCAGGCTACCGATGACGCGGCGCCGGGCATTGTGAAGCACGTCGCCTGGCAGGTTGACGACATCGACGCCGCGGTCGCCGATCTGAAGGCAACGGGGGTCACTTTTGACACCGAGGAGATCCAGCAGATCGACGTAGAGGTGGTGGACACGGGCGAGATTGTGCGCTACATATTTTTTACAACGCCGGTCGGATTGCAGGGCGAACTGTATGAAGTGAAGCCGCCGTCCGACTGAGCCTCAACGGCCGCTAAGGGGCGGTCAGACACACATCACTGGCCGCTGGCCACAAAGGAAATGACATGATAATAAAAAGCGCGGATGAACTTCATTCCCTGGTCAAACAGATCCTGCTGGCCGCGGGCGCGGATGAGCAGAACGCCGAGGAGGTGGCCGAACACCTGGTGCTGTCCAATCTGAGCGGTGTGGACACGCACGGCATCTGGCCCATGCCGATCTACGTGGCCGGCATACAGGCCGACGAGATCTTTCCGGCGGCCAAGCCGTCGATCCTGCAGGAGACCGCCACCAGCGCACTGGTGACGGGCAACTGGACTTTCGGTCACGTAGGCGCCAAGTACGCGATGGAGCTGGCGATCAGCAAAGCCAAGACACAGAACGTGGCGGTGGTCGGCATGGTGCAGCTGCACCACATCGGCCGGCTGGGCCACTACGTGGAGATGGCGGCGGCCGAGAACATGGTCGGCATGGTGTGGGCGGGGGGCTACGGTGAAGTCACGCCCGCCACCGTCCCCTACGGCGGCAGGCGGCGCGTACTGCACACGAATCCGATCTCGGTCGGGCTGCCGGCGGGCGAAGAGTCGACGATGATGTTCGACTGGGCCACGACCGCCCTCTCCGGCGTCAAAGTCGACAATGCCTACAACCGCGGGGAACAGCTCCCGCCGAACAGCATTGTTGACAAGGATGGCGTCCCGACCACGAATCCGGACGACTTTTTCAACGGCGGCGGGCACCTGCCGTTTGGCGCGCACAAAGGCTATACGCTGATGATGGCGGCCGAGTACCTGGGGCGGATCTTCACGGGCGCAGACAGCTACGTGGAAGCGGGGCGGGCCGGCGCCATCATGCTCCACCAGGGCGTCACGATGTTGGCGATCAAGGCGGACCTGTTCCAGCCCTTCGCCGAATATGCCGAGCGGGCGGACGAGATGGAGCGGCGCGTGCGGGCGGTGCCGCCGGCACCGGGATTTGATGAGGTGCTGGCGCCGGGCGATCTGGAGGCGCGCACGCGGGAACAGAGACGGCGTGAGGGCATTCCGATCGCCGAAGATATCTGGCAGTCCTTCACCGAGGCAGGTGCATCGGTCGGTGTGGAAATCGCGTAGATTCAGATGGTTATAACCAAACAGCCGGCGGCGTACAGATCAAGGAGACCACAATGACGAACCCGCAAATTTCTGCCGAAACCATCGAGGCGCTGCGCCGGATCGACAGCGCCACGGTCGCCAATGCCATCGAACATTTCGAGGTGCGCGATCCGGTCAGCGGCTATGCCTCGCTGGAGCTGCGATGCCAGTTCCCCGAGGCGGAGCCGATGGTCGGCTTCGCGGTGACGGCGACGCAAGACACCACCAGCGCCGGCGACGACAGGCCGAACCGGTTGCACGACGTCCTGGACATGGTCGCGGCCGCGCCCAAGCCGGTGGTCCTGGCCGTGCAGTACACGGGCGGGGACCGCATGCGCAGCTGTCTGGCGGGCGACATGTTCTGCTCGGCGCTGCAGAAGCTGGGCGGGGTCGGCATCGTGACCGATCTGGGGAGCCGGGACTTTCAGGGCATAGCACAGCGCGCGCCGGGGTTCCAGCTGTTCTGCGCGGGCGCTGTGGTGTCGCACGGATATGGCGCGTATACGAATACGGGCACGACAATTTCGATCTACGGGCTGACAATTCAGCCGGGCGACCTTTTGCACGGGGACGCCAACGGTGTGGTGTCGATTCCGCTCTCGATCGCCGAGGAGGTGGTCGAGCAGGCGCAGCGCGTGCTGGAGGTGGAGCGGTCCTACTTCGATTTCCTTGCCAGCGACGAGTACAGCTACGCGGGGTTGAAGAAGCGGATGGGGCGCGAGGAGTAGCGGCCCACCCGCCCGCGCCTGCGGTTACAATTGAGCAGGATCCAGAGGAGAGTCCAGATGACGGCTGATCAGACGCCGACCACTCGGGTGGAATCGGCGCGCGCCCGCGTCCGGGAACTTATGGCGCACCGCGAGTCCGGCGTATTCCTGGCCCTGGTGGTCTTCTTTGTGGTCATGTATACGGTTTCGCCGATATTTCGGAGGCCGTTCAACCTGACCACGATTCTGAGGCAGATTTCGGTCACATCGATCGTGGCGATGGGGCAGACGCTGGTGATCGTATCGGGCGCGTTCGATCTGTCGCAGGGGTCGATAGCCGGGCTGGCGGCGATGGTCACGGCCAAACTGTGGAAAAACGTCGGGCTCGATCCGCCCATTGCCATTATCGGGGGGTTGGGGGTGGGCGTGGTGTGCGGCTTTCTGAACGGGGTTTTGGCGGCACGCTTTCGCCTTCATCCGATCGTGATGACGCTTGCCACCGGCGCGGTCTTTCTGGGCGTCAATTTCTATATCACGCGCGGGGAGTCGATCATCGGCCTGCCCGACGGTCTGACCTGGTTGGGCAAAGGGCTTATCGGTCCGGTACCGGCTCTGATCGTCCTGATGTTCATCGTCGCCTTTCTCATGCACATTCTGCTGACGCGGACTCTCTTCGGGCTGCGCGTGCGCATGATCGGCGGCAATTTGAAGGCCAGCCAGGATGTGGGCATGAATGTCGTGTTCACTGGATAACTGGCTAATCGTCTTGCTGCCTTCAAGCGCTTCCAGCGCAATCCGAAACTTGTAGGCTGCCGAGTGTCGACGTCGTTTCCTGACCATTGAACTGGCCCTCCACGTGCTTGGTGAATTGCTCCATTATACACCTTAGCTCGTGGTCCAGTTTTTGGGGCCCACTTCAGTCAATAGAAGAATGTTGAACTACTAGAGTGTGATCGTACTATAGTCTCCATCGCGGGCGGGCTAGAAATACATATGACCTTTCCTTACAGGCCAAATATGCGATTTAGGGTGAGGTAGAATGAGGAGCCACACTACCCCAGGAGAAACACCATGGAACTCGTCGTCCTGATCGCAGGACTTATCATCGTCTATGTGATTGGCGTAAATGTGGTTATACGCTTCATGCGGGCACTACTACGGTTTCCACAGAGAGAGCAACGCGGTTCAGAATGGAGGAGCCATGAAGACTTCCTGTTTCGTAAACCTCTAGACCGTTACGAACGACGCGAACGCAAAGGACGAATTCGCGAGTGGCGTTAATCTGAGCGTCACCAACGCAATTGAGGAAAATCATGGAATTCTTCGCTCTGATGCTCGCATTTATCATCGCGATTGTCGTAGGTGCCATCCTCTACGCACTTCTCTCTAATGCGATGATTCGTCTTGCGCGGGCACTGTTCCGACTACCACAAGGGAAACACCCTTTGGGCTGGCATATCAAGGAAGACTTCCTGTTCGGGAAACTTCTCAACCGCTACGAACGACGCGAACGCAAAGGGCGAATACGCAATTGAGGAGACGCAACCGTGACCAAGCATGAACGTATGCTAAAAGCTCGACGGGGACTAATGGGGCTGGAAGAAGCGTTGGTTGATCTGCTGACTGAGAACGAGGGGTTCGCTGATACACTGAATGAACTTGACATAGGGAGCGATAAGAAGGGGATGCAGCCTAGCAAGATCGCACAAGAGCTAGACCTGCTACTGCCAGAAAAAGGGGAGACATACGGTTCAGAATCTCATCGCTACAATCTCATTTGGGGTATACTCGACCACCTGTGCGCGAAAGGGATCATCTACCATGCCAAAGACGGGGCACGCCTTGCGGAATAAGATGCGGCCAGCTTCATCACGGGCGCTCAAGTACCTCTCACCGGCGGCATCGAGCTTGGCCAAGGTCTTAAAGTGACAGTCAGCGAGCACGAAGTGAGACCAGCAGCGGATAGTGGATAGGACACACCACCATCCGCTCGCAGTTATCTTCCGCTCTCTCCTCGGAATCCTATCTCTCTATTTGAATTAACTATAATTGTCAGGGGTGACCTGATAGAGCGGCTCCAGGCCCTTGGAGACGCGCTCGACGTTGTCGGCGGCGGCCTGGCCGCGGCGCTGGGCGGTCTCGCGGGTTACGCCGGCGATGTGCGGTGTGCAGTACATGTTGTCCATCTGCAGGAGCGGGTGGGAGCTGGGAAGCGGCTCGGTCACGAAGGCGTCCATGCCGGCGGCGCGGATCTGGCCGCTCTGTAGTGCCTCGACAAGGGCATCCTCATCCACAAGCAGCCCGCGCGCGACGTTGATCAGCACGGCGGAGGGCTTCATCAGCTCGAACTGACGCGCCCCGATCATGTGCCGGGTCTGGGCGGTGCTGGGCGTGTGGAGCGAGAGATAGTCGACCTCGGCGATCATATGATCCATGGCGTTGGGATCGCCGAAGAAGGAGACGTGACACTCGTCGCGCACGGACTGCGGGATGTCGGCGATGTCGATGGCCAGGATCTCCATGCCCATGGCGTGGCCGCGCCTGGCCAGCTCGCGTCCGCTGGCGCCGAGGCCGATGAGGCCGAGTTTCTTGCCGGCCAGTTCGTCGTTGAGGGGCAGGCTGAAGAGCTCGGCGCGCATGTTGGCCTGGGCGGCGCGGTGGTTCTTGGCGATCAGGAGCATCAGGGTGAGGGCGTGCTCGGCGAGGGCGATGGCGCTGAAGGGGCCGGGGGTGTGGGCGAAGGGCATTTCCTTTCTGAAAAAATAGGGCATGTCCCAGTGGTCAACGCCGACTGAGAGCACCTGCCACAGTTTGACGCCGGCCTCGACAGAGGCATCAACCATCTCATGCGTGCAGCCGGCGCAGGCCACGACAACGTCGATGCCTTCAAACTGCGGGGCGACAGGCTTTTCGGGATCGTACATCGTGATTGGATAACGCCCGTCGACCGCTTCGACGAAGCCATCGTACCAGTAGTGCATAACGGGGTTGAAGGGAAGAAAGAGAACTTGCATTGTCTGAACCTCGGAAAGCAGTGGTTAGTGGTCAGTGGTTAGTGGTTAGTGGACGGCTCGCGTGTTGGTACTTATGATGCCATGTAAGTGGTGGGGCATCAAACACGGAGGGGCGGGGCGGGTCAGGCTTCGATTTTGACGCCGAGGGTGTCTGCGGTTTCGGTGATTTCGTGCCAGATGCTGTCTTCGACGGGGATGCCGTGGGCGCTGCGTTGCTGCGCGGTGCGGTATTCGGGTTCGCCGGGGAAGAGGACTTCGCTGACGCCGGGTTGGGGGCGGGCCGACTTTACCCAGGCGATCTGCTCCTGGACGGTGTGGATGAAGTCGTCGTAGGGGAGCAGGGCGTCGATGTTGATGGCTTGGAAGTAAACGCCGTTGCCGGTCACGTCCCTCTCTTTGCCGGTGACGCCGGCGCCGGAGAGGGCGCCGGCGAGCAGCTCGGCGACGATGCCGAGGGCAAAGCCCTTGTGGCCGACGATCCCGCCCAGGGGCAGGAGGGCACCCGGCGGGGAGCCGTAGAAGGCGGCCGGGTCGGTGGTGGGGTTGCCGTCGGCGTCGACGATTACGCCTTCGGGCAGCTGTTTGCCGGCGTAGCGGGTGACGCGGATTTTGCCTTCGGGGAATACCGAGGTGGTGATGTCGACCATGACGGGCCAGGGCCCGCCGCTGGGCATGGCGAAGGCGATGGGGTTGGGGGAGAGCCGCCGTTCGGCGCCGCCAAAGGGGGCGACCGAGCCGGTGGTGCCGTAGGAGTTGACGACGGCCATGCCGATCATACCTTCCTCTGCGGCCATGGTGGGGTATTCGCCCACGCGGCCGACGTGCTGGCTGCCGCGTACGACGACGGTGCCGACGGCAACCTGGCGCGCCTTTTCGATGGCGAGGCGCATGGCCTGACGTGCGATGACCATGCCCCAGCCCTGGTGGGCCTGGATGACGGCGGAGGCGGGTGTCTCGCGTTCGATCTCGATGGGGGTGCCGGGACGGATGGCGCCGCTGCGAATCTGGCCGACGTATTGCGGTATGCGCATGACGCCGTGCGAGTCGTGTCCAAACAGGTTGGCGCGCACGAGCACCTCGCAGACGGTTTCGGACTCGGCGTGGGGGGAGCCGGCGGCGTCGAGGATGCGGGTGCAGATGTCTTGCAGCTGGTCGGCGGTCAGGTATTTCATGTAGATGGCTCCAGGTGGGTGTGCTGGGGAATCCAGTAGCTGCGGCTCATGCCAGCGCCTTCACACTGCTGTCGGCGAGCGGGCTGAGGGGCGTGAAGTCGCGGTTGTTCTGATACCAGGGGCGCTCGGCGCCGGTGCAGGCGTTGCTGACGGCGTTGTAGATCAGGTACATGATGGCGCGGCGCCAGGGGGAGACGTTGTTGGCGGAACCGTGGAGCACGTTGCAATGGATGAAGGCGACGGATCCCGCGGGCCCGACCAGGGCTTCGATCCCGTTCTCGGCCGCGAGGCGTTCGAAGGTGGCATGGTCGATATGGTGCAGGGCGTAGCCTCTGCCGGCGGCGTCCTTGTGGAGACGGGCGTCGAGGAGCCCGTGGCGCTGCGAGCCGGGCACGATCAGGAGGGGAGAGGTGACCGGGGTGCAGTCGTCGATGAAGACGGATACCATGATGCAGTTGGGTTCGGGCATGCCGTCGATGGAATGCCAGGGCGGGTAGTCCTGATGCCAGTCCCAGGAGGCGCCGCCGCCGAAGCCCTGTTTGGGGTTGAGGCGACTCTGATGGAGATAGACGTCGTCGCGCAGGAGCTGGCGAACCGGGTCCAGGAGGCGGGGGAGGAGGGTCAGGCAGCGGAAGGGTTCGGAGTAGGTATGGGCGCCAAAGGCAAGCCTGACTGAGGAGGGGTCATCCTTTTCGGGGATGATCTCGGGCCCTGGGCGGCTGAGGATGTCCGGCAGGGCTTGCTGGAGGACGGCGACTTCGTCGCTGTCGAGGAGATCGGGGAAGAACAGGTAGCCCTGCTGGTCGAACTGTGCAATTTGGGCGGTGGTGAGGTTCATGGTTTGATCTCCACAAATGGAACAGGTGCGCGATTTGGCGGGTTTTGCAGAACTGATCGATCCGCGAAGGCACGCGAAGGGGCGCGAAGAACACCTTTTGTCCACGAAGGACCACGAAGGACCGCGAAGAACACCTTGCCTTGATCCGCGAAGGCACGCGAAGGGGCGCGAAGAACACCTTCTTCCACGAAGGGCCACGAAGGACCGCGAAGAACACCTTGCCTTGATCCGCGAAGGCACGCGAAGGGGCGCGAAGAACACCTTCTTCCACGAAGGGCCACGAAGGACCGCGAAGAACACCTCTCTTTGATCCGCGAAGTTGCGCGAAGGGGCGCGAAGAACACCTTTTGTCCACGAAGGGCCACGAAGAACACCTTGCTTTGATCCGCGGAGTCACGCGAAGGGGCGCGAAGAACGGCAAGGGGGGATCGGGTTTTCTTTGCCTGACTGCGCGGTCCTTGATGGATCTGCTGCACTTTGCTCCAGCTGGTCGCTGTTGTTATAGGCGTGAACGGGCCCTGGTGTTATTGACGCTGTTGGGACCATGTTCCCGGGTCGGAGGAGGAGTAGGGCCAGCCGGAGCCGCCGACTGTGTGGAACTCGTCGGCTTTGCCGCAGAGCCAGTAGAACATTTCGGCGACGCGGGGGACCGACTGCCATTTGCGGTGGCCGCCGCAGAAGTAGCTGCTGGTGAAGGAGTAGTCGGCGGCGCGGAAATCGAAGTCGGGGCGGGCGAGCCAGTCGCGCGCGGGCGGCACTGTGCGCCAGTAGACCCATTTGAGGAGGTTGCGGGTCGACTGATCGACCTTGTCGGGCTGGCGGTGCCAGATGGAGTAGGCGGTGACGAAGACGGAGCCGGCGGGCGCGGTGGTGGCGACCTGGCCGGTCAGGTTGCCGAAGCGCTCGATGTCCTCGCGGGCGATGGGCACGAGGTGGGAGCCGGGCAGGAAGAGGGTGGGGCCCATCTCGATGCTATTGGACTGGGGGATGTAGAAGACCTGGAGCAGGTTGCAGGCGCGCTCGAAGTCGGAGCCGGCGTCGATGTGCCAGTAACGGGCTGCTTCCGGCCCGACGAGGCGGTGGTTGGCCATCCATTCGGGGAGCTGGAAGCCGGCGCCGAGCAGGGAGCGGACGACGCCGGCGACGGCGGGATGGAGCAGGACTTCGTCGATGAAGCGCTCGTCGCGCACGAGCTGATGGGGGTCGGCTTCCTCTTCGTCAAGATAATCGAAAACCCAGCGGTTGGTGGCGTCCGGGATCACGCCTTCGAGCGTGAGGAGGCCGGTTTTGCAGAATTCCAGGACCTCGTCGTCGGTCAGCGTGGGCCTGATGTCAGCGGTCGCGCGAAGGGCTGCCTGCGTCATTGGGTACCTCCTGCATGGCATTGACGAAAGCCATGCGCGTCATTGTCAGATTTTGGCTTCAAGAATCTGCAGAATTTCGAAAACCATACCGTTGGGTGAGCGGAAGAATGCCAGGCGGCGCGAGCCGAAGGCGGCGCTGATCTCGACGCGTTCGACCAGGACCTCGAGGCCCATGGCGGTGAGCCGTTCGTACTCCTTGTCCAGGTCCTCGACTTCGAAGACGGCGTGCGTGAGGCCGGGCATCAGTGTGTGGCCGAGCTTGTCCTCGAAGACCGTTTTGGGCGTGAGGAATATACGTGTGCCACCGAAGTCGACGAAGGCGTAGTCGACGTCCTCGCCGCCGGGCGCGGTGAACTTCTCGCGCAGAACCAGCTTGGCGCCGAGCTCTTGCCAGAAGGTGATCTCGCTTTCCATGTCATCGACTTTCATGCCGATGTTCCAGAGGGCGGCTTCCATTTATTCCCACTTCTCCAGAATGAACTCGCAGGTGACGTGCCGATCGGGGCTGTGGCTGGACAAGAGCTGAGCGGGAAAGCGGATCACGCGCCAGCCGGCGTTGATGGCGTCGAGTACGGTCTTGTAGGGCCAGTCGGCGGGGTCGAAGGGGCCGTCGGAGACCTCGCCGCCGGCGACCTGGAGCATGCCGATCACGTCGGAGGTGACGGCGGTGGTTGCGGTCTGCAGGTAGAGGAGACTCTGGCGTCTGGTGCCGTTCTCCTGCAGCGTCTTGCCCAAGTCCCGCAGCCGCTCTTCAGTGAGTTCTCCCTTTTTGAGTTGTTGGATACATTCTTCCAGTTGTTGGGCGGCAGCATTCATTTTCAAGTGTTCCTTCGCGGATCGTCCTCAGCTGACGACTACCGGGATCTCAAGGTCGGGAATCTCTTCGTCAAGAGGGAAAAAGGGCCGCTGCATGCGCTCAAAGGTCAGGTTGCGCACGTGGGCGGGGGTCGGGCCGGGCGTGTCGACGATATAGGCGGCCTTCATCAGGTTGCGATAGGCGTGGCGGTAGTTCATTGGATTCTTGACGCCGATGAACTTGGCCTGGCTTACATCCATGCCGACGCTGCGGAACTGCTCATGGCCCCAGTCGTAGGTGGGCTGCGACATGACCAGAAGGTCGATGCTGCCGATCCGGAGGACGGCGGAGAGACCCATCGAGGCCCAGGTGCCGCCAAAGAGGCCGCCGTCGTAGCGGAAGGCGCCGTCGCTGAGGCGGCGCACGGTGCCGGTGACGGCGACGGGCCGGCCCCAGGCGGGGTCGAGGCTGTAGCCGACCTGCAGGCTGACGGTGTGACCGATGCCGGCGCGGGCGCAGGCCTGGGCGGCGGCGGGATCGACGACCATGAGAAGGGCGGGCTCGTCCAGCCCCAGCGCCAGTAGCTCGCGCAGGAGGGCGACGCTGTCGCCGGGTGCGCCGCCGCCGGCGCAGTCGGCGGTGTCGACCAGGAGCACGGGTCCCCCTTCGACCTGGCGGCCGCGGGCGACGGCCTCGGCGACGGGCAGATGCTCTACCTCGAAGGCCCAGCGCCGCTGCCAGAACTCGGCGGCGAGCAGTTGCGCCTCGTGCGCGGCCAGGGCGGGGTCATTGTCGGTCACGACGACGGCGCCGCAGCCCATGCCGGGCAGATCGTTATAAGGGTGGACCTGGAAACAGGATACGGAGAGGATGGCGGGCTCATTTTCGAGGCGCCGGGCGCGGCGGGTGAGGTGGGCCATGGGCCCGTCGCCAGCGGTCTGGCCGTTGCAGGCGCCGCAGATGATGGGGACCTTGGCGAGGGCGGTCACCGGTGTGATTTCGCCTCTTGCTGCCTGCAGCAGCAGGCTGGCGCCGCGTTCGCCGGTGGAGTAGGTGTCGTCGTGGGGATAGTGGGTGAAAGAGACGAGGGCGGTGGCCTGATTTACCATGCGCGGGGTGACGTGCGCGTGCAGGTCGAGCGTCATGACGATTGGCAACACCGGCCCCAAGATCTGGCGCACGGCATCGAGTATGTCGCCCTCCGGGTCCTCATGTGAGGCGGTGACCATGGAGCCGTGCATGGCGAGGATGAGGCCGTCAAGTGGGAGGACGGCGCGCAGGCGGGCCAGGAGCGTTTCCTTCAGTTGGGTGTAGCAGGCATCGGTGAGGACGCCGCCGGAGACGCTGCGCGCGGCCAGCAGGGGGAGCGGCTGCGCGCCCTCTTGTTCACAGACGGCGAGGATGCCGGCGACTTCGCAGTCGGTGCCGGCCAGTTGGAGGAGGGCATCGCCTTCATGGACATAGGAGTTGCGAAAGAGGGCCAGATCGGTCTGCGTGGCGGCGAACTGGTTGCTTTCCTGGAAGATCGAGCCGATGCCGATGCGCATGGCTGTCATTGGATTGCCTTTTCGGGCCCCATTTGGCGCAGGGGGCGCATCGAACATATGCTGTGGGGAAGGTATCAGATGTTTCCGATGGGCGCGTACCAACAGATGGACAGAAAGATTATACCCACGTATCCGGGGAAGGCCAATGTTGGTTCAAATGGGGGCATGAAAGTAGACTGAAGTAGATAACTAATGGGCGTTCAATTTGGGAACGCGCCTTTTTGTGTGTTACATATTGCATATTTCATAATGCATAAGTGAAGACATGACTGGCGCGAAACTATTGCGTGATTCGCACGGAAAGTCTTGGTATCAAACGAGATATACATCAAAACCGACTAGATCATTATGGAGAAAAGCATGTTACGTTCTGCCACTCTGTTTATCGTTCTCGCTCTCGCGCTTCTCGTCGCCGGTTGCGTTGCCATTCCCACCAAGAACGAACCGGCAGGCTACACGCAGGCGCTCGTGCAGGACGCCATCCGCCTCTACGGTCAGGATGGGCGGGAAGCTGCAATCGAGCACTACAGTTCAACCGACAACGTGGACGGGCAGTGGTATGTTTTCATTATTGGTGGAGATGGCTACACTATTGCTCATTTCAACCCGGCAATGATAGGGCGGGACCCGGCGCTGCGCGTGGATTCGACCGGTTACTTTTATGGCGACGACGTGCTGAGCGCGACGGAGGCAGGAAAGTGGGTCAGCTACGTCTTTAACAATCCAGATACCGGCGAGGAGACACGTAAGCACGCATGGATCGTACGCCACGACGGGCTGTTCTTCGGGTCGGGCTGGTACGAATAGAACTGAGCTGGCCGGGGATAAGGAAGTGCACGATAGCGGATAATCCAAGTCTATAACAGTCGAAATGGAGACAAACGTGTTTCGTTCCACCACTGTACTTCTTGCACTTACGCTCGCGCTCTTCGCCGCGGGTTGCGTCGCCATCCCAACCAAGAACGAACCGGCGGCCTACACCCAGGCGCTCGTGCAGGATGCCATCCGCCTCTACAGTGAGGAGGGGCGCCAGGCGGTCATCGACCATTACAGTTCGCCCGAAAACGTGGACGGGCAGTGGTATGTCTTCATTATCGGTGAAGACGGGTATACGATCGCGCACTACAGACCGGAGAGTGTGGGGCGGGACCCGGCGCTGCGGGTAGATGCCAGCGGCTATTTTTATGGTGACGACATTTTGAGCGCTACCGAAGTGGGCAAGTGGGTCAGCTATGTTCACGACAAGCCGGATACCGGCGAGGTGACGCGCAAGCACACGTGGGTGGTGCGCCATGACGGGCTGTTCTTTGGGTCGGGCTGGTACGAGAAGGAGTGATGCTGCCGGAAATATTGAAGTGCACTATCGTAGATAATCCAAGTTTAAAACGGTCGAAATGGAGAAAAACGTGATTCGTTGTGCCCCCCTAATTCTCATCCTCGCGCTCTTTGTCGCCGGTTGCGTTGCCATTCCCAGCAAGAATGAACCGGCAGCCTACACAAAGGCTCTCGTGCAGGATGCCATCCGCTTCTACAACCAGGAAGGCCTCCAGGCAGCCATCAACCACTACAGTTCACCTGAAATTGTGGACGGGCCATGGTACCCCTTCATTATCGACGAAGATGGGTACACCATTGCGCACTTCAACCCGGCGATAAGAGGGCGGGATCCCGCTCTGTACGTGGATTCGTCCGGCTATTTCTTTGGCGATGACTTAATGAGCGCAACTGAGGCAGGAATATGGATCAGCTACCTCGCCACAAACCCGGAAACCGGCACGGAGATGCGCAAGCACACTTGGCTCGTGCGCTATGACGGACTGATCTTCGGGTCGGGCTGGTACGAGAAGGAGTAGTGCGGTCGGGAATATCGAAGTGTTATCGTAGATAATCCAAGTCCCAAACAGTCGAAATGGAGAAAAACGTGTTTCGTTCTGCCCCCCTAATTCTCATCCTCGCGCTCTTTGTCGCCGGTTGCGTTGCCATTCCCACCAAGAACGAACCGGCAGCCTACACACAGGCGCTCGTGCAGGATGCCATCCGCTTCTACAATCAGGAAGGCCGCCAGGCCGCAATCGAACACTACAACTCGCCCGAGAACGTGGACGGGCAATGGTACGTCGTCATTATCGGCGAAGATGGGTACACGATCGCGCACTTCAACGCCGATATAAGAGGGCGGGACCCCGCGCTGCGCGTGGATTCGACCGGCTACTTTTTTGGGGACGAGATGCTGAGCGCGCCTGAAGAAGGAAAATGGGTCAGCTACCTCGCCGTGAACCCGGAAACGGGCAACGAGGCGCGTAAGCACACATGGATGGTGCGCTATGACGGGCTGATCTTCGGGTCGGGCTGGTACGAGAAGGAGTGATGCGGCCGGACGGGACGCTTAGTGGGATGCGCGGCCTGGGTCCAACAGAGAGGAGGCTGTTTTGAAAATCGGACTGTTCACAGATAGCCTGACAACTTCCTTCAGCGAGGCGCTCGATTGGGTTGTCGAGCAGGGGATCGAAGCTGTGGAGGTCGGAACGGGCAATTTTTCACCGGCTGCGCATTGCAACCTGGATGAACTGCTGGAAAGCGAGGAGGCGCGCACGGCCTTTATGTCCGCCATAGAAGGTCGCGGACTGGTGCTGAGCGCTCTCAACTGCAATGGCAACCTGCTCGACCCGCACCCGGCGCGCGGCCAGGCGTCGCAGGATGTCTTTTTCAAGACGGTAGAACTGGCGCATAGACTGGGCCTGGATACCATCGTGACGATGAGCGGCTGCCCTGGCGACCCGAGTGGGACACATTATCCAAACTGGCCCACCCACCCGCAACAGCCGGAATACGCTGAGCTGGAGCGCTGGCAGTGGGATGAAGTGATCACGCCTTTCTGGGAGAAGGCGGGCCGGTTCGCTGCCGATCACGGGGTCAGGGTGGCGATCGAACTACACCCCGGCCAGTCGGCGTATAACACGCGCACGATGCTGCGGCTGCGTGAGATCGCCGGGCCGAGCGTGGGCGTCAACCTCGATCCCAGCCACTTCTTTTACCAGGGCATGGATCCGCTAATCGTCATCCCGGCGCTGGGAGAGGGGTTCATTTTCCACGTCCACGCCAAGGACACGCGCATCGACCCTACTGAAATGGCTCTGAACGGCGGCCTGGATATGCGGCCGATGGAGCTGGTTGCCGAGCGCGCGTGGGCCTACCGCACGCTGGGTTACGGCCATGGGGAAGGATGGTGGCGCGATTTCGTCAGTGCGCTGCGCGTGGCCGGCTACGACGGGGCGCTGAGCATCGAACACGAAGACCCGGTGATGAGCGCAGCGGAAGGCATCATCAAGAGTGTGCAGTTTCTGGAGCCGCTGATATTGCGGACGATGCCGGAGTAGTTTGGTTGTCGTAAGGGGTGCCTGGTTGTGGGGAAGCAAAGAGGTCTGTGAAGGTGAGCGGGCTGCGATCATCGAAACAGCCCGACCTGTAGCTCACGCGAATCCTCTTTGCCTTACCATCTTTCGTAGAGATTGCCCCCAATATAGAAGCGCTCCATCTGGTTGCCCCAGTAGGCGGTGAATAGACGACCATCGGGCAGTTCTATGGTAACCGGGTAGCCGATATCCCAGTTCAGGAAATCATCTCGGAGGATGCGCCTGTCCTGCGCCTGCCAAGTCCGTCCCTCGTCGCGACTGAGGGCCAGTTTGATGCTTCCCAGATCGTCGAGGCCGTCTTCGCGTCGGCAACGCCAGCCATAGGAGCACAGAATCTCGCCGCTGCTGAGCGTGAGCAGCCGCGCCCGGTGTCCGAACGACGGCATGGGTGTCTCCTCCCAGGGTGTCCACGTCTTGCCGTCGTCAACAGAAGATGACTGAAGATGATTCCCATCGACAATTCGGATCAAGGCGATGAGTCGTCCGGATGGTGCACGCGCCAGCGTGGTCTCCGGGTATATCGCGGTGTATTGCGAGGGTACCTCCCCGATCAAGGCGTGGAAATGCCAGGATTGACCTTCATCATCCGAGGCGAATAGCGAGGCCGAAAGGGGTTCACTGAGGCAGCTTGACACCGGTAGCAGCAGCCGTCCGGTCGGTAGCCGCACAGCAGGGGCCATCACCGTAGCATCCGTCAGCGGTCCAGAGTCCAACTTATGTGAATCGATCGTCCAGCTGCGGCCGTCATCGACAGATCGCAGGAACCACGTTTCGAAGTCGTGCCGGCTGGCCAGAGGTTCAATTCTTTCACCAGATTGGTCGTGGTTCCGATAGATGAGAATGCTGAGAAGCCAGTTCCCGCCACCCAGTCGGTGGAAAACGGGCACGCGAATGTCGAATGGCCAGGGGAAGTGGGCTATGACCTGAGCATCTTCGGGATTCCAGGTCTGCCCCTTGTCTCCGGATCGCACAAGAATGGCCTTCCCATGGGGCGCCACATGTTCGGCGGCCTGGCGAAAGGCCAGCATGATTTCCCCGTCATCTGCCAAAGCGATATCCAGATCGTTACAGTGGTCTCGCCCGTGGTGGTAGAGGACCATCTGCTTGGAAGAGAGGCGCTCTGGAAACAGCTCCGGGTAGAGCCGCTTGCTGAGCGCGTTGACCACCCGTCGCAGCTGCGTCACATCGTCCTGGAGTTGGGCGATCTGATCGGCGTTGGTGTGGGCTGAAACCTCCAGCGTGTCCTGTCGATCCTTGATCATGAAGAATGAAACGGTTCCCGCCTGAGGTGTTTCGAGATCGACGCGTAACCGGAGCGGTTCTTGCGGTGTTAGCCGGTGGGCGGGCACGGTCAGACGGTAGATGCCACTGTTGCCGTGCATTTCGTGCTGGCGGTGGTAACCGTCGGCCGGCATCTGCACGCGTTTGGGCGTGAATTCCAGCCGAAAGTCATCGGCCTGCCAAGCCATAGCTGTACGAACCCCTAAGTCAAAAGTGAGGGCATATTCGCCGTTAACCAGCAGTCGGGCCTGGTTGGGCGGATAGACATTGTAAGTGGTGTTGGAGCTGGCGCCCACAAAGGAGAACGCGGTCAGAGCCTTGGCAGGAACCGGATGCGTTTCCCATTCCAGGGGCGGCGTCTCTTCCAGAGGCCTTCGCCACCAGGAGAGTGTCCACCAACCTTCGGCGTAGCCTCGAAAGTCGTGGCCCGGCCTGGCTCGCGCCATTGTATGTGTTGGGCCGGCCGGGGCGGACAGAATGCGCCGGAATCCTTCAACCAGCTGCAGCTGCTCCGTTCCTGGGGACAGTTCAGAATAGTTCTCGGTTGCCATTTTGAAACCTCATCGAGTGGAGTTACACAAAACGCAATAGGAAATCCGGTGCAACTGTCCTTCCGGAGGCCGCCTAAGCCTTCCCTCGCTGCCACAGTCGGGGATCCAGAGCCATGCGCAGTCCGTCCCCGAGGAAGTTCAATCCCAAAACTGTGATAAAGATGGCTGCACCTGGAAAGAAGGAGGTCCAGGGAGCCTGCTCCAGGTAGCCATACCCGTTCTTCAGCATGGCCCCCCAACTGGGCGTTGGAGGCGGCGCTCCCATCCCCAAGAAGCTCAGGCTGGCCTCTGACAGGATAGCGCCTGCTATGTTCAACGAAGCCTGTACGATGAGCGGGGCCGTGACGTTAGGCCAGATGTGGCGACGCAGCATTCTTCCATGGCTTACGCCCACGACGGTTGCTGCGATGACATAGTCGCGTTCCCGCACCGACAGAACCTGTCCCCGCACCAGCCGCGCGAAGGCCGGTGTGTTCACGATGCCGACAGCGATCATCACGTTGCTCAGGCTTGGACCCAGCGCCGCGGTGATGGCGAGGGCAAGGACCAGGGTAGGAAAGGCGAAAAAGGCGTCAACGAGACGCATCAGCGCGTCATCGGCCCAGCCGCCCCAATAGCCAGCAAGCAGTCCGAGAAGGACCCCGAGAACGGTCGCCAAGCCAACCGAAACCAGGCCCACTTGCAACGAAACGCGTGAACCATGGATGAGGTTGCTCAAAACATCGCGGCCCAGATCATCGGTGCCGAGCAGATGGGCCAGGCTGGGCGGCGACAGCACGGCGCCGTAATCCAAAGCTGTGGGATCGTAAGGTGAAATGAGATCGGCCGTGAGTGCCATCAATATCAAGACGACCCAGACCAGGATGCCCGTCCAGGCAAGCCGTGTCTCAAGGACCCGTCGCAGGACGTTGAAGCGGTTCTTTTGGAATCGTCGTGTCAGTGTGGAGGCGATCTGTGAAGCCCCCCTTTCCCGTCCCAGCTGCCCAGTTATCGTTCTCCTTCAAATCCCTCTAACCATAGCGGATACGAGGGTCCAGGTAGACATACAGGATGTCGGTAACGAGGTTACTGATCAGCACGGCTATCGCCATGAGCAACATCACGCCCTGGACCATAGGGATGTCATGCCCAAATATAGAATCCATCGCCAGCCGGCCTATGCCGGGGATGCCGAAAACCGATTCAACGATAACCGTCCCGCCAAAGAGCCGTCCCATTTGCAATCCGATAATGGTGACGACCGGGATGAACGCGTTCTTGAGTGCGTGGCGGATGATCACCACCAGTGCCGCCAAGCCTTTGGCCCGCGCCGTAGTGATGTACTCCTGTTGGAGCACCTCCAACAGCGCTGAACGCGTCTGTCGCATGGTGATGGCCGCCAGTGCCGTGCCAAGGGTGATGGCCGGCATAATCATCAGCTTCAGATTCGCCAGCGGACTATCGAAGAACGGGACATAACCGCCGGCAGGCAACCAACGCAGCCACACGGAAGCGACCAGAATCAGCATGATGCCCAGCCAAAAGTTAGGGGTCGCCACGCCTGCCAGGACAAAAAAAGTCCCCGCAGCATCTATCCTGGAGTTAGGCTTGATGGCTGAGATGATGCCCATGGGCAGACCCACCCCCATTGACACCAGCATCGACAAAAGGCTGAGTTCGATTGTGGGGCCCAACCTCTGGGCAATCCCTTCCAGCACCGGCTGTTGGTTGCGAAAGGACACACCCAGGTTGCCCTGCAGCACCTTGCCTACCCAGTTGATGTATTGAACCGGCAGAGGGAGGTCCAATCCCAACTCGCGCCGGTAATATTGGTACAGTTCCTCATCACGCAGGGCGTCTTCGGGCAAAAGGGCTATGGCGGCGTCACCAGGGACGAGCAAGATAATGGCAAAGGAAATAACGGTGACCAGCCACAAGACGGGAATGACCTGTAGAACCCGTCGCACCAGATAGCGCGTCATCCCTCACCTTTGCGGATTCCCAAAAATGACATCAGTCTGATACCAAGAATAGTTCGCACTCCGAGTTCGAACTTCGACCATAGACGCACGCCAAACTGTTTGGGATGCGTACTGATGCTGTCGATGGAGGCTCTGCAGGCATCGAAGAAGTGCCGCTTCCACTTCCAGATCCCTTCATTCAGGTTCAGGCCGGGACGATAACGGGCGGGCGATGGCGGCAGAACTCAACTCGGCGGCGGGGCTCACGATTTGCCTGACCCACTCCTGGCTAAGAAGGGGCGACGTCCACCCGTGTGTCAATACCGTCACCCCTGTGCCTCTAAACCGATTGTCGTGACGCGTTCGAATCAGGTCCAGTGCAGTTGGGCCCCATTCCAACTCCAAGCGCTCCACTCTACCGATACGCCACTCAGCTCTTGCGGGAAGAGCAAGGCTTTTGGAATGGCGTAGATAAAGAGCCACAGAGCGTCGTCATAGACCATCTCCTGAATTCGCTTATAGATGTCGTGACGCTCGTTGGGGTCGAAGGTTGCCTGGCCCTGGGCCATGAGGTCATCGATCTCTGTGTTCGACGAACGCACAAAGTTTCCATAGCCCGTTGTCAGCAACTGACGACGCTGGCCACTTGGATCCGGACTCCAGCCACGCGTATTGTGGTTGAGGTCCCAACCCTCGCCTGATCGAGCTGCCTCACGCCACCTGACAACGTCTACGACGTCCAGCTCGATGTTAATACCCAGTTCTTTTACCGCGGCTTGAACCCCCTGTCCCGTCCTGAGATCCTGACTGCGGTTAAACTGCAGCATAACCAGGTCCACACCATTGGCATAGCCGGCTTCCTTAAGATACTCGCGCGCCTTGTCCGGATCATAGTCGTAGTAGGGAAGGTCGTCGTCATACCCAAGCCCGCCCTTCGGCCAGAAATATTTGGAGCGGAAGCCGAGGCCGAACCCCAATGCATTCGTCAAGTCATCGTAGGGGATGGCATGGGCAAGCGCTTTGCGCAGCGGGATGTTGTCCGCGAACTTTCCCTGTTGGGCGTTGAGACCCAAGGCATAGGTAGTAGGCGCCCAGGTGACTGGGAAATTCTGCAGATTCGGATCACCTTGAGCCGATGACCAGTCCTTGGGATCGATATCGGACAGATGCATATCACCGCTACGCAACCTCAGAAAGGCCACCGTATAGTCGGTGAGCATATCGAACCTTATCGAGTCCAGGTACGGTAAGGGCTGACCATCCTCCCCTGTCTGCCAGTAGTCCTCAAAGCGCTCGACGGTGATATGGTCATCTTTCACCCACTCCACAAACTTGAAGGGGCCGGTACCAACCGGGTGTTGGGCGTATGCTTCATCGCCCATCTCCTCGACGGCCTGCTTCGAGATGATCCGTGTGCGACCATTGCTGGCCGGGTAGGCCATCAGATGGGGGAAGGCCGCATTCGTTGCTGTCAGATTGACCCGGATGGTGTGAGAATCCAAGCTATCGATCGACTCAATTTCAGCGACGACATCCTTAGCCACCGACTGCGGGTGGTCTCGCATCCGGAGAAGGTTCCACTGGGCGACATCGGCATTCCATTCGCTGCCATCGTGGAACTTCACTCCTTCACGCAGGTTAAAGATCCAGGCTGTGTCGCCGTCGCGTTCCCAGCTCTCTGCCAGGGCTCCCGACAACTCGAAGGTGCCCGCCTCAGAGTCAACGAGCCGGTGATGCAGCAGACTGTCGTGTATCTGTCCCCATACCTGAGTGTGCGGTCCCGTATCCAGATGAGCATCAAGTATCTTGGGTGGCTGTTGACGGGCAATCAGTGTGGGGCCACCGCGCTTAATCATCGGTGCGGCTTCGTCGGGCGCCTGAGGTGCTGCCTGTGGGGCCGGTACGGCGCAGGCGGCCGATACCAGGCCGGCGGCCGCCGCGGCTGAAATTTGTAGAAATCTTCGACGGGAAATCTCGTGGGCGTTTTTCCTTGCCATTTTTTGTCTCCTCCCTCTTAAGTATGCGCAGTTTCCAAGAACAGGGGGACCACTCGACCAACTGAACTGACCTGGCCTACGGTCTGGTCGCCTCCCAAGCTGAAATGCAGGCAGCGCGCTCGAAAGGAGCGTATGTAAAAGCCTGATTCTTGTCCTATTACGGGCAAAAATGAGGCTGATTTAATCCATAATATCACATATATTACAGTCGCACATGCAGCGGTTGGCCCGCTGCCACCGTAGCCCCGGCAGGGAGTGGAACCGTTCGCCCGTCGACGACGAGCTCGTTCACCGTTAGCTTGCCGCTGCCAAGTTCGATGCTGAGCTGATTTCCGGACAGCTGTATGGTTCCCCAGGCGCCTTCCACTGAGAAGAAGGTGGTAAAGTGTTCCCGGTTCACCTGGGGCGAGAGGGCGATGCGGCCGCGGCTGAGATCGATTTGCAGGCGGGCGTAGGCCTGCATGAGGCCGTAGCTGGCCATGGCGCGGGCGTAGTGGTCGCCACATTCCGGCTCGTTCCAGGGGTTGCGGGCGGTGCCGTCGTGGCGGGAACGGATGGCTTCCACGATCGACTCACCCTCCGCCAACAGTCCTTCCTGGATCATCAGGCAGGCCACCTCATATTCGCAGCCCGACCAGACCTCATGGGCACGCAGGACCGCGGTGAGTGGGATGATATCTCCCGGCTCCTCGGGGAAGGTTGCGTAGACGACGCCCTGTTCCTCGTTGACGGCGAAGGCGCGCAGGAAGTTGGTCGGCACTTCATTCATGCGCTTGAAGTTGTGACGATAGATGGAGCGGAGCGCTGTGCGGAGATGTTCAGCGGGCACAAGCCGGCCCAGGTCGACCAGGTTTGCCAGCCACTGGCCGAAAAGCTGGTCCGACAGGCAGCCGTTGTGGACCTGGTTGTAGGGAGCCTGGCCCTGCTCCATGAACAGCGGGCTGTCCCCGGCGCCCGGGACGGTATCGCCCATGCCGCCCATGCCGTAGCTGGCGCCAAAGTCGGCGGCGGCAACGGCCAGGTCGAGGCGCTGCTGGTAGAACTCACCGTTCCAGAGGAGCTCGTCGGCGCGCGGGGCGCCGCGTGCGGCGATCTCTTCGTAGACGGCTGCGGTCTGCGGGTCGTCCAGCTCCCTGGCGATGGCGGCGCCGGACCTCAACGCGGCCAGATAGAGAAAGGTCATGAGCGGATTGGGCCCATAGTAGGCGATGTCGGTCGTATTGTGCTGTTCGCCCTCCATGACGCCATCGCGATCGGCATCCCAGCCCCCAGGTTGCCAGGCATACTCCAGCGCCAGCCTGGCCTTTGGCCACAGCCGTGCCAGGAAGTCGCGATCGCCCGAAAGGCGGTAGTCGCGCAGGAGCTGGATGACCTCGGCCATCTGTCCGTCGGCCGCTGTCGTGGCCTCGGCCAGGAAGGGCTCGGCTCCGCTCGGTGTGCGCGTGCGGAAAAACATGCGGCCGTCGGAATCGGTTTCAACCAGAAAGGCATTGGCGCGCATGTCCCGTTCCAAGCTTGGATAGAGCGATGCCAGGGCCTGCTCGTACATCCAGACGTGGGTGCAGTTCATGGGGCAGCAGCCGGAGTCCGGGTTGCAGCCCTCGTAGGCGTAGAACTGGCCGGAGGCGTCGCGAAAACAGGTCTGCGTGCGGATGGTGGCCATGTTGCCGGACACGGCGTCGATCACGAAGTCGGGTACGGTGGTGGCGTAGAGATGGCGGTGGAAGTCGCGGGTTTCGGCTTCCAGGCGTTCGCGCTCAGCCACCACGTAGCGTGCGGCTGAATCGGCGCTGGGAAACCTCTGCGTATATTCGTTGCCGACCCAGCGCGGCTCATCCACGTCCGGAAGCTGTACGTAGCGATTGGGGAAGCACCAGGTGAGGATCACGGGAACTGTCACAGACTGCCCGGGATCCAGCGTTATGCTCATGCCGAGCGCTGCCTCGAGCCGTCGCGCCACGGTCAGGTTGCCGCTCGGGGCCGCGACCGTGGCGTCCTCTTCACGCTCGAAGGGCACGCTGCCCAGCAACTGGTACCAGAAGGGACGGAGAGAGTAGGGCCAGTCCTGCTCGCCGAGGCGCGTCTGCAGGGTCGTATCCGGCCAGGGCGTGACCGCGGCCATGCTGCCGGCCATGGGATGCTGGCCGCCGTCGCGTTCGGAGTCCATGAGAACGCCCTGAAAACCCGGCTCGCGCAGGGCCCGGTTCACCTGTTGTCCGCCCGGCCAGGGTGCGTCACCGGGCCAGGGCGAAAACTGATAGCCGACCAGGTTCGACACGACGGCCACCAGCAGTGCCTTGATTTGGCGCTCCGTGCGGTTTTCGAGGTTCCATGACAGGATCGCGGCGGGCAGACCGGAATCCCCGGTGTTGCCGGGTATCATCGGATTGAACGCGTCCAATGAGACCCGGACCGGGAACGGGTGCTCGGTGGCGCCGTCCTCGAAGTCCAGATGGGCCAGCGGGTATTCGCCTGTGAACCTGACTTCGCCGAAGCGGGGCAGACCGGGGACCTGGTGAACCGGTACCCCGCGCGAGCCGGTGAATGGGGGAAAGAACTGGCGCTCCAGCACGCGCGCTTTGGGTATACCCGATCCATCGTCGACGCCGAGCGCAAAGAAGTTGCGGAACGGCGCCTGGCCTTTGGCCGGCCGGTTGGCAATTTCAAAATCACACAGCTGCCCGCGGCCGCCCAGGCTCACGGTGCCGGTGCCGATGCCGCCCAGTGGAAAGGCTATCTCTCGCAGATGTTCGCCGGTATATGTGAGACGTCCCATGGGTTTTTCGCTTCTCTTGTGGGGTGGTGGGTGTGGGATAGACAGTAATGCCGGCCTGACCGCCGCGGTCAACTGCGGGGACTTGCCGCGGAGCGGTCCTCAACCCTCTTTGAGGCCGGTCAGGGTGATCCCTTCGATCAGATAGCGCTGGGCCATGAGGAAGACGATCAGCACCGGAATCACGGCCATGGCCACGGCGGCGTAGGTCACGCCGATCAGGTTGACGTAGAGTTCGTTGATGTAGCTCAGCGCCAGTGGGAGCGTGAACTTTTCCACCGAGTTCAGGAAGATCAGGGGGCGGAAGAGCTCGTTCCAGTGGAAGTTAAAGCAGAAGATGGCCAGCGCGGAGATGCCGGCCGCACCCAGAGGCAGGAAAATGCGCCAGTAGATGGTCCAGTAGGTGGCCCCGTCGATCTTGGCGGCATCCACCATCTCCTGGGGCATTGTCAGGAAAAACTGGCGCAAGAGAAATGTTCCGGTGGCGCTGAAGAATGCGGGCAGGATCAGAGAAGTATGTGTGTCGATCATGTCCACCTTGGCCAGCATGACATAGACGGGAATGATGGTCATCTGCGGTGGAATCATCAGGGCGGAAAGCAGTATGATGAACAGAGCCTCGCGCCCGGGGAAGCGCAGGCGGGCAAAGGCGAAGGCGGCCAGACTGCAGGTGAACAGCTGTCCGGCGCAGATCGCGCAGGTTACCTTGAGGCTATTCCAGCCTGTGACCAGAAAGTTTACGTAGTGAAATGCTTCCTGATAGGAAGCCAGATAGGGCGGCCACGGAAACCAGTTGGGCGGCATCTGCAGCAGCTCTTTGGATTGGCCGAACGAAACGACCAGCATCCAGATGAAGGGCGAGATCGTCAGCAGACCGCCGAGAACCAGCAGAGAATCGAGCAGGCCGGTGGCGACAATGCCAACGCGGCGACTCTGACGGGCCTCCTGCCACACATTCATGCTGCCCTACTCTCCCATGTAGTAGACCCAGGCGCGGCTCACTCTCATCTGCAACAGGGTCAGGAGCATAACCACTACGAAGAGCATCACGGCTACGGCGGAGGCGTATCCCATCTTGAATACCTGGAAGCCGGTCTCATACATATACATGACGATGGGACGCGAGGCGTCTCCCGGCCCTCCCTGCGTCAGCACAAAGGCGGTATCGAACAGCTGCACGGCATGGAGCATCTCGATCACGAGCGCGAAGAAGATGGTCGGTGTCAGCAGTGGGATGGTGATATGCCAGAACTTCTGCCCGAAGTTGGCGCCGTCGATCTCGGCCGCCTCGTAAAAGTGGCGGGGGATGTTCTGCAGCCCGGCGAGGAAGATGACCAGATTGAACCCGAAGGTTTTCCAGATGTTGACCAGCACGATGGAACGCAGCACCCAGCGTGAACTGGTCGTCCATGGCACAGGTGAGATTCCCAGTTTGGCGAAATAGAAGTTGATGAGTCCGAATGTGGGGTCGCTGATCAGCAGGTAGCGCCAGAGAATCGAAACCGCGACAAAGGAGATAATGACGGGGAAGAAGTAGGTTGTACGCAGGAAATAGCGGAGGGCAGGGTGTAATCTGCGGTTGATGAGCATGGCGATGGCCAGCGCCACGAGCAGATTCAACGGCACCTCCAGCAGGGTATAGACGATCGTGTTCCAGAAAGTTATGAAGAAGCGTTTGTCGTTGAACAGCCTGTGATAGTTGTCGAGCCCCAGAAAGGTGGCGGCGCGAAATACATCCCACTTGTACAGGGAGAAGCCGAACGCGGCGAGCATGGGGCCGGCGACAAATACAACGAACACCAGGAAGGCCGGCGCGATAAAGAGATATCCCGCCAGCGCTTCCTGTCTGGCTATCCCCATTTTGATACGAGGTAGTCGAATACTCACCTGAGAGCCGCCTTGACTGATTTCATGACCGTGTCCGTCTGCATTGTCGACGGAACCACGAGAAGATAACAGTCGACGACCGGTCTCTGGGAACACAAACGTCTTGTCTGCGTTAGACCGGTCGTCGACTGACCTGAAACTCCCCGCTACATGCCGGTAACCCCGGGCTCGCGCCGGGCGATTACCTCTTCGATCTCTTCATGCGCGGCCAGACATCCTTCCTCGGCCGACACTTCATTGGACAGAATGGAGGCCTGATAGCGATTTACAATGGCCTCGATTTCGGGGTAGTCGGGCGGTGAGGGGGCGTGCTGGGCCAGGCCGGCGTCGACGGCCTCGTAGACCCAGGCAAAGTGGGTGGGCCCGATTGCGTACAGGTCGGGATCGGTGGATACTGAGCGCCGCGACTGGTTGGCATAGCCGATGCTGGCTTTGCGTTCGGCGATGGCTCTGTCGGTCACGACCGTGCTCATGAACTGCCACGCCTCTTCCGGATGCTTGCTCTCCAGGGGGATGCAGTAGAAGCCGGTGCCGACTTCGTACTTCTGGGCATACTTCTGCGGCCAGGGGACGTGGTCCCATTCGGTAAAGCCGGCCTTGGTCCCTTCCAGCACCATGTTGCGCATGTCGGGCACCATGCCGACCTTGCCGGTGAAGAACTTCTGCCGCGGGTTCTCGCCGGCGCCGACCTCGGGCGCAACCCCATACTCGTGGATCAGGTCCTGGCGGAACTGCATCATCTCGATGAACTTTGGGTCACCCGTGTTGGCCGCGTTCCAGTCCGGGGTGAGCGGGCTGGTGTCGTAGGCGAAGGCGTGCGGGATCACGCCCACAAACCAGCCGATCCACGGTACCCAACCCCACTGGTCAGGCGGCTGGGTCAGCTGGGTGGCGATCGCCAGGAAGTCGTCATAGGTCCAGTCGTCCGAGGGTCTGTCAATGCCGTTCTCTTCGAAGATGGTGGTGTTGTACCAGACGCTCATCATGTTGAAGGCCAGCGGGATCCCGTACTGCTTGCCCTGATAGGAACCGGCCTCGAAGAAGAAGGGGCTGACGTCCTCGAGGAACTCGCCGAAGTCGAGCTTGTCGCCGTCGCGTTGAATCCAGTCATCGATGGGGTGGATGATCTCCTTCGACGCAAACATGCGCAAGCCCTCGATAGCCATGCGGATGATGTCCAGGTCCTGGCCGCTGGCGATCATCACGGCTACCTTCTGGGCATATTCGCCCCAGGTCATGCCGCCGACAACGGTCTTTTTGACCTGGATCGTGGGATGATCTTCGTTCCACTGCGCGATAATGGGGTCGAAGTTTTCGCCCATGGCGGCGCTGCCGAAGTAGAGAAACTCCAGGGTAACCACCTCTGCCATTTCTTCGGAGTCACCGCCGCTCTCGTCAGCGGCCTGCGGCGCCGCGGGCGCGGCACATGCCGCCAGCAGCGTCGCGCCCGTCACCGTCCCGGTCGTCATCAAAAAATCTCGTCGATTCAAGCGTTTTGCACTCATGGTGGTCCTCCTTAGACCGTAGAAGATCGATCCGTGTCAGATGCGCCGCCGCTCGAGCGGGGCGCAGGGGTAGTGATCACCTTCAAAGGAGCGATCACGCTTTGACGTTTTCAGGGGGAACGACAAGCGCCGACGCGATATCTTCAGCATAAATCCGTGGAGATTTCTCATGAAGCGTGCAGGCTGTCAGAGGGTGTTGATCTGTCTGAACCAGAGATGGCTTCAACGGTTTGACAAGGCGGGCGAGGCCGACAGTAAGCAAGTTTCCGCGCAGTTCGGCATCGGTTCACGGTAAAGAGGGTTTGGAGACGTCTGTGGGTTTCTACATATACCGCTTCTCCTTGTTTTGTCTTTTATATGGCGTTTCAATGGGGAGGGGTGTGCAACATTGTAGACGACAGGTGGAAAAGAGCAAAACAAAAAAAATCCACCCGCATGGGTGGTTGAAATTACCTGTGCTTTAGACATGGCCCGTTCGCCTCTGCGGGATCAGTGGTCATCGTTTCTTTCGAGCAGATACTGCCATCCTCCGGCGACCCAGCGTTCGCGCTGGCGTTGGAGGCCTGTCAGGAGGACGTGTCGCGACTCCGTGCTGTCTACGAGGTTGCTCTTCTCAAAGTACTGCACAAGCCGGTCCAATTGCCGCAAGCAGTCTTTGTGGCCGCGGCGGCCAGCCCGCTCGATTTCGGCTTCGGATCCAACCGACCGGCGAAGCGTTTCGATCTGTTGGCGGTAGGGCGCCGTCCAGGCTTCGGGAACGCGCTCGTCGTTGACAATCGACTCCGCGGCGCGTACGTTGGCCTCGACCCCCTGACTGAAACGGACCGTCATCCACCGCACCAACATCATTGTCAGGTACAGGAACAGACCGGTCCCCAAGATCCACAGTGCCGACCAGAAAAGAATGAAATCCATTCGTTTACGCCGCCGTCCGAATCGGAGCCGTGACCAGCGCCTCTCCCCGGCTCAGGCTGGAACCGGAAACAGTTGTCAAACGTTCTCCTCCTCCATATCTCCCACACCGTGCAGCGTCAGTTCCTGGGCGAAATGACAGGCGGCGTAATGGTCGGGGCTGACTTCCAGGAGTGGTGGGATCTCCTCTTGACAGATCTGCTGGGCGTACTTGCAACGGGGGTGAAAGTAGCAGCCGGGAGGCGGGTTGGCCGGGCTGGGCACTTCACCCTCCAGCGTGATTTCATCCAACAGGGAGTCCGGATCAGGTTTTGGTATTGCCGACAGAAGCGCTTCCGTATACGGGTGCTTGGGGTTCAGGAAGAGCTCCTCGGTCTGCGCTTGCTCCACAATCTTGCCGACGTACATGACGGCTACCTGGTCGGAAATATGTTGGATGACGCTGAGATCGTGGGCAATGAACAGATAGGTGAGGCTGAATTCCGCCTGCAGGTCCTGCAGCAGGTTCAGAATCTGGGCCTGGACCGAGACGTCGAGGGCGGAAACGGGCTCGTCACAGACGATCAGGCTGGGATGCAGGCTCAAGGCGCGGGCGATGCCGATGCGCTGGCGCTGACCGCCGCTGAAGGCGTGGGGATAGCGTTTGAGGTACTTGACGTCGAGGCCGACCAGATCGACCAGTTGACGCACCCGCTGCTCCAGCTCCTCGCCCCTGGCCAGCTTGTTCACCCGCAGCGGCTCGCCGACGATGTCCAGGATTGTCTTGCGCGGATCGAGGCTGGCATACGGGTCTTGAAAGACCATCTGCATGTGGCGGCGCGTGGCGCGCAACTCTCTGGCATCGAGGCCGGTGATGTCGGCTTGGCGGTCATCGATACGCAACAGCACCTGTCCGTCCGTCGGCTCGATGGCGCGGATAACGCAGCGGCCCAAGGTGGTTTTGCCGCACCCTGACTCACCGACCAGCCCCAGGGTCTTCCCGGCGGGGATGCTCAAGCTTACGTCATCGACGGCACGAACCTGCCCAACCACCCGGCGCAACAGGCCCTTTTCAATCGGAAAATACTTCTTGAGGTTATGTACTTCGAGCAGGTTGTTCAGTTCCATAGCCGTTATTCGTAGAGGATGCAGCGCACCGAATGCCCCGGTTCGGTTTCCAGAAATTCCGGCACGCTTTCATCGCAGCGACCCGGTATGAACTGCTCACAGCGGTCGGCGAATGGGCAGATATCCGGCGGGTCGAGGGGGACCGGAACAATGCCTTGAATGGTCTGCAAACGTTCCCTCGCCGTGCGGCCGGCCCGGGGAATCGAGCGCATGAGGGCCTGGGTATAGGGATGCTGGGGCGTCCGGAAAATCTGTCGGACACTACCGTATTCGACCACCCGGCCCAGGTACATCACCGCGACCTCATCGGCCATATTCGCAATCACCCCTAGATCGTGGGTGATGAACATGATCGACATGCCGATCTCGGCCTGGAGCGTCTTCATCAGACGCAATATCTGGGCCTGAATGGTCACATCCAGCGCTGTCGTGGGTTCATCTGCGATGAGAAGCTTGGGCTTGAGGGCCAGTGCCATGGCGATCATCGCGCGCTGGCGCATCCCGCCGGACAGCTGATGCGGATAGGCGTCGACACGCTCATCGGGAATGGGAATGCCGACCAGGCTGAGCAGTTCAATTGCGCGGCTGCGCGCCTCGCCCTTGGAGTCATCGTCATGGACCAGAATGGCTTCCATGATCTGATCGCCAACCGTGTGAACAGGCGAAAATGCCGTCATCGGCTCCTGGAAGATCATCGAGATGTCGCGGCCGCGAATGTCGCGGATCTCTTTTCCCGACGGGGCCAGGGCAGCCAGGTCGATGACGTGACCGTTCTGGTGCAGTAGGATCTCCCCCGCCATCTGTGCAGTCGTGGGCACAATGCGCAGGATCGACTGCGCGGTAACGCTCTTGCCACAACCCGATTCACCTACGACGCCCAGCGTACGGTTCTTGTGAATCGTGAGCGAAACACCGTTCACCGCTTTCAGCAACCCCTCTTCCAGGGGGAAGTAGGTGTGCAGATCTTTGAGTTCCAGAACCGGCTCTTGCTGTTCCATAGCTGCTACTTGTAGGGGTCGGCGGCGTCGCGCAGGCCATCGCCGATAAAGTTAAACAGGAGCACCGTAATGATCACAAGCAGGCCGGGGATAAGCATCCAGGGCTGCACAGCCACGCTGCGGACATTCTGGGCATCCTTCAACAGGGTGCCCCAGCTGACCGCCGGCGCACGAATGCCCAGCCCGAGAAAACTGAGCGCCGTCTCTCCCAGGATCATGTTGGGGATGGCCAGGGTGAGATGAACGATGAGATAGCTCATAAACCCTGGCAACAGGTGTTCAACGATGATCTGCATATCGGTGGAACCGGCGACTTTAGCCGCGATCACAAAGTCCGACTCGCGCAGCTCCAGCAGTTTGCCGCGGACGACCCTGGCCAGGCCCGCCCAGCCGATTATGGACAGAATGATGGTGATGGAAAAGTAGATCTTGACCGGCGACCATCCTGCGGGCACGGCCGCACTGAGCGCCATCCACAGCGGTATCGTGGGAACGATGATCACGAACTCAATTATGCGCTGGATCAGCATGTCGGTCGCCCCACCGAAATAGCCGGAAATTCCCCCCAGGAGACAACCCAAAACAAAGCTGATCATGACACCAACCAGTCCAACGGAGAGACTGACCTGGGCCCCCGCCAGTGTCCGCGAAAAGAGATCGCGGCCAAGCGAATCGGTGCCGAACAGAAAGATGACGCCGCCTTCCTCCGGAAGGAAGAAATGGATGTCCATCGGAAAGAGACCCCAGAACCGATAGGGTTCTCCCTTTTGGAAAAAGCGGATGCGGTAAATCTGTGAGGTATCTTCGGTATAGACGCGGGTGAAGGTATCAAAGTCGATCTCGCCCTCCAGCTTGTATACAAAAGGGCCTCGGAATCGACCTTCACTATCGAAAAGGTGAATGCGTGAGGGAGAGGCGCTTAGATAATCCTCATGTTTTGTCAATCGGCCATAGGGGACCCAGAATTTATACGTGATCGCCAGGAGATAGAGAATTCCCAGCAGGGAGATGGAAATTACAGCCAGCCGGTGTCTTTTGAACTTGCGCCACATCAGTTGCCACTGTGAAGCCAGGAAGTAGCGCTCTTCGGCCGTTATTTCGTCCGCCTGTATCTCGATTCCGCCTGAAACACCGGTTGTTACGTCCGTTGACATCTCAAGTCTTTCCTTCAAAACGGATGCGTGGGTCTACAACGATCAAGAGAATATCGGACAAGAAGGTGCCAATCAGCGTCAAAACACCCAGAAACATCACAATACTTCCTGCCAGAAACATATCCTGGCTGATGAGCGCCATGAAGAGAAGAGGGCCCGTGGTCGGCAGGCTGAGAACGATGGCGACGATCGTCTCGCCGGAGACGATGCGGGGCAGCTGCCAACCAACAGTACTGACAATCGGATTGATCGCCATGCGGACCGGATACCTGAACAGCAACTTCCCTTCGGCAACGCCCTTGGCGCGGGCGGTGATGACATACTGTTTGCTCAATTCATCCAGCAGGGTGCCGCGCATGACGCGAATGATTCCGGCCGTGCCGGCCGTGCCGATGACGATGATGGGCACCCAGAGGTGGATGAAGAGATCCCAAACCTTGCCCAGAGACCAGGGGGCCAGGGCATATTCCGAGGAAAACAGGCCGCCTACGCTAACGCCGAGGTATTTGAAGAACAGGAACATGAGGATGAGAGCCAGCATAAAGTTGGGCGTCGCCAGCCCGGCAAAGCCGAGTACGGAAAACAGGTAATCGCTGAACCCATATTGATGGGTGGCGACGTAGATCCCGATTGGCACGGCAACCACATAGGTGAAAAAGAGGGTGATGAGAGAGAGCAATATCGTGTAGGGCAGACGTTCCCTGAGCAGCTTGCCTACGGGCTGGTTCCATTCGAAGGACCGGCCCATTTCTCCGCGCAGAAAGCGCCCAAACCAGCGTATGTACTTCTCTACAGGCGTGGCGTCAAGGCCGTATTCCTGCTTGAGCGCTTCGATTTCAGCCTCGTCGATGATGTCGCCCTCCTGTTCCAGGCGGGCGACGTAGCTTGTGAGAAAGTCGCCTGGCGGCAGCTGAATGATGATGAACACAACTACGCTCAGGAACAGGAAAGTGACAACCGCGTAGATCAGTCTTTGCGCGATATAGCCGATCATTTCTTGGCCTCGTAGGGGGATTGCAGCAGAGAGATCCTCTTCCCTTCGTCTATCGCCTGCTGGGCTTTGAGGGCGATTTCCGTCATCCGAAAGAGTTCTTCAACCCCGGCAAAGGATCCGTCCCGGACTGAGCTGACAAAGGCGGTGTACCAGTTGGGTGTGTCGGGGATCTCGAGGTTGCATGCCCCGGTCTGTTCGCTGATCAGCTTTGCGGACTCCTCGTTGGCGATGCTCTCGACAACGCCGGCAGTGCCAGAGATCATCATGCGCTCATCGCCATGGGTGGGCGCGGTGGAAGGACGGAGAAAGTCGAGCATCACGGTCGAGACGCCTCCGTTTTGCATCCGCAAGAGGACGGCGGCCTGGCTGGCACAGCCCGGATAGTCCGGATGGGCGGCCGTCGTCTCCCAACCGGTAACTTCGGTGAATACATCGCCCAGTGCCCAGACGAGCCAGTCGATGACATGAACGCCCACGAAGGGCACAATACCGGGGAAGGTCTCGCGCAAGCGAAAATGGTCCGCCCGCCTGGCCCCCCAGCGGTAGGAGATCTGGCTGTAGCTGCCGAGAGGCTCGCCGATCAGGCCGGCATGTACGGCATCGCGAGCGGCCTCAAACCATTTCATTCTGCGGTAGCCGTGTAACGCGGCAAGCGGGGTCCCGGCCTCGCTGGCGACGTCGTACAGGTGTGAAAGGCTCGCCAAGTCCATCGCCAGCGGCTTTTCCGTCATGACGGCGATGCCGCGTTTCAAGCATAATTCGGCGAATCCCGGTACCTGCTGCGGTGGAACGCAGATCTGCACGAGGTCCGGAGATTCCTTGTCCAGCATCTCCTCATACTCGGTGTAGCGGTTTGTCTCAGGCGTCACGCCAGGGGCTTTGGCGAAAGAGTCCAGCGATTCGCCGGGCAGCGCCAGGGCAACGGCTACGACGGCGACGTCGGGCAGATCCTGGAGCATCTGCTCGTAGTAATCCAGGTGTCCTGAGTGACCGAGTAGGGCGAATTTCATTGGAGCTTCCTCTTTACCTTTGTGGAACCGTTTTGCAGCGCCTGGATCAGCCTCTATAGCAGCCTTTCGCTTCCGGCCTCCTTGGGGGCCCACAGTTCTTCATGCGTGTAGTTCTGCGGGGCGGCAAGGGTTCCCTGGGGCAGTTCCCAGTCGGGGCGAAAACCACGGATCAGATTCACGGCGTTCTGGGAAGCGATGCGATCGCGGGTGGCCTCGTCAATGTCGGCGGCTTCCAACTGGGCCTGGAGGATGCGAAAGTCGTAGTAGGGCAGGTCAGTGCCAAAGAGAATCCGCTCGCTGCCGAGCTCGTTGACCAGTTGCGGCAGGTCCCAATCGGACCGTGAGCCTCTGGGTCTCTGTACAACCTCAAACCAGACGTTGTCCAGCTGCATGCAGGGTTCCATTTCCTCTTTTGGGCCGGCATGGACGATGAAGGTCAGGTTGGGGAAGCGCCGTGCATAGGCCGCGGTCCGGTCTGCGCTCTCATGCAGAAGGCAGAGCCCGCCCTTGAGTGAGGCGACTTCGAGAAAGGGGTAGAGCTGTCTTTCGAAGGTCATGCCGGCCGGATGCCACATAATGCCCTGGAGACCGCCTTCGACCAGCGTCTCTTCGAAGGCATCTGCCCCGACCTGGCCGTGGCGCAGCTCGATCAGGGCGAGGCCGATGGGAAAGCGGTCGGGAAACTGCTGACAGGCGCGGACGATGATCCCGTTCTGGTCCCTGGTGTCCAGTATGCCCCGGATCTGCGACGAGCCGACGGCGGTCGGCCCGATGACCGAGGCGACGACGCCGGCGGAGGCCATGCGGGCCAGACAGCGGCCGGTCGTCTGGCCGACGGCAGGATCGTAGGTGATGGTCGTGCCGATATGACAGTGCACATCCACGTAGGGTCGCATCTTCACTCCACTCCTATCGCGCGCCGTTCGCCGGTTGCTCGGCGCGCCGCTTCGATAATGGCCAGATTGTGCCGCGCCTTTTCACCGTCGACCGGCATTTCCGACCCGCTGGCGAGCGCCTCAAATGTGGCGGCGTAGCAGCCGAAGTGACCGCCAACGCCGGGGTTCTCTTTCACCACCGGTTCGGGTATTTCGAGAGAACTCCAGCCATCTTCCTCGCCGCCGTAGCGCCAGAACGGCTCCTCGTCGCGGTGAAACACGCGGATCGATCCATTGGTGGTGTGCACTTCGCACCAGCGGCCCCGTTCAGCAGTGATCGCCGGCGAACACCATGATGCCGACACGGTGGAAACGGCGCCGTCCTCGTGTTCAAACAGGAGGATGGCGAGATCGTCGACATCGATATCGAAACGCATCGTTTTCACCCTGGCTTCGACATAGCGGACCGGCGAACCCATCAGCGCTTCGACCGAGTAGATCTCATGATAGGCGGTATCGCTGATGCAACCGCCGCCCACCGCCTTCTGGGCGCGCCAAGCCATGGCGGGATTGGCATGGTCGCTGCCAAAGTCAGCCGGTTTCATCCCCATGCATTGACCACGACCCAAAATCGGCTTCCCCAACTTCCCCGTTCGCAGTTGACTCAGCGCTTCCTGCATTGGCAAGGAAAATAGCAGATTGTGCATGATGGCATAGGGGACACCGTTGCGGTTGACCGCTTCCAGTATGGCGTCGGCCTCTTCCAGCGAAGTCGCCATTGGTTTTTCGGAGATGACGGCGACGCCGGCCTCGGCTGCCTGAATGGCGTGTTCGGCGTGCATGGCGTGCGGTGTGGCGATCGATACCGCGTCGATCTCGGCTTTGGCGAGCATGTCGCGATAGTCGGCATATCTCTGCGCCGGCGGCACCTCAAGCGTATTGCCTGCATATTCAAGGTTGTCGGGCACGGGATCGGCGACCGCGACGACGTCTACTGCGTCCGGCAGGGCGAGGTATACGGAAATATGGTTGATGCGCACAATACCGCCGCATCCAATCAGACCCAAGCGTACCGGTTTTGTTACCTTCCTCTTCGGTTGCGTCATCTTGACATCGGCGCGGGTGAAACGCAAGGCGTTCCCGGCCTCTCCTTTCTTTGCCTTTTATCAGGAATTAAACGGCGCAATACGCTGACCATAAAGGAGCGCTGTCGGGTACGGCTGTCCGCTGGAAGAGGCGGTGACGCGCATCGATCCGGAGCAGGTACGCCTTATCCATCCATCCGTGCGGCGGGCACTCAGCATCGCAGACGAATCAGTTTGTGGCGGCTCTTTAGCCGTTTTCCTGGCTGGACTTGAATACTAACGAAGAGTGGCAGATTTGAAAAGGGCCGTTTCCCACCCCGTTGCAAGTTCAGTTCCTCCGTTCGGTCGACGAAACAGAGCAAACACCCTGTTCCCACCATGGGCGGAAACAGGGTGTTGCACAGTTCTCTTCGCTATGCCCTACTCTTCAATGAACCACTGTGAAGGCATGAACGGGGCATAGAAGTTGTTGTCCGAAATCCAGGCGGCGCCCTCCAACGGTACGTTGTGAAGGCGATTGCTGATAATGACCGGGCGCGGCGTGAAGCCGATGGTGCCGATCATCGGGATTTCGCTGGTGAAGTACTCATAGTACTCGGCGCCATACTTATCGAAGTCTTCGGTGCCGACCGCGGTCAGTTTGTACTGCTCAAAGATTTCTCTCTGCCGCTTAATCTCCTCCGGCGGCTCCACGCCCTCCTCGCCATTGGTCCGGAACCAGTCCTTCCACGTCCCGGTCCAGAAGGAAGTCTGGTCAACAGCGTAGTTGCTGCCCAGGGAGCGACCGAACAGGGCGTTTCTATCGAGATGCCATGTCGGTATCTGCAGATCATTGGTGGCCAGTCGTTGCGAGAAGAGACCGCCCTGCTCACCCAGGTTTTCGACGATGGCCTCAAGCCCGACCTCGGCCCAGTCATCCCGGACCAGTTCGGCCATGGCAATCTTGGGGCCTTCGGATACGCCGACGTGGATGAGCATACTGAGCCGGCCTTCGCCATCAGGCCGCAGCCGGTATCCGTCGCTGTCGCGCTCGGTCAGGCCGACAGAGTCGAGTAGCGCGTTGGCGCGTTCCGGGTCATACTCGGCGTGGGTCGTGGCCCATTCCTCCTTGAAGAAGCTCAGGCCCGGATTGACGGTGGCCGGGAAGGGCCTGCCCAGACCGAAGAAGAGGGTGTCGTTCATGCTCTCGCGGTCGATGCTGATCGACAAGGCGATGCGGAAGTCCTTGTTGTTGAACAGTTCCCTCAGAACCGGGTCCTTGACGGTGCGATTGGGCATCAGACCCAGCTCGGCGGAGAAGAGGTTCTGGGCGAATTCGACGCGATAGTTGCCCTGTTCGGCGCCTTGCTGGAAGACCGACATATCCTTCATATCGATATAGTAGGTCTCGAAGTCGAACTCGCCGGCGCTGGCTTTCAGGGTCTGTACCTCCTTGTCACCGGTGATCACGGCCTCGATGCGATCGATATAGGGCAACTGGTTGCCGGCGGTGTCGACCTGGTGGAAGTAGGGATTGCGGACAACGACTGCGCGGTCGCTGGTAAGCGTTTCGTTCTTCCAGGCCCAGAGGGTGGGACCGTCGATGCGGAAGTTGTTGCGAGGCCGGTTGTGGTAGTTGAAGGCTTGCATCCAAGTCTCAAATCCCTCCTCCTCGGCCAGTTTCTGCGCATCCTCGTTGTAGTCGATGTGCCACTTCTTCAGCCAGTGCTTGGGCATGATGACGTTGTTGTCGGTAGCCACGCCCGTGCGACCCAGATAGTTCATGATGATCGGGTAGGGCACACTGAAGCTGATCTCAACCACGGTGTCACTGATCTTGGTGAAGACTGCCGGCTCACCTCCGGCGCGCCAGATGGACCGCGGCCCGGCGGGGGAGAGATCTTCGTTCAGCGCGACGTCTTCCCAGGCGAACATGATGTCGTCGGTCGTGAACGGTTCGCCATCCGACCACTTATGGCCCTCACGCAGGACGATGGTCAGGGTTTTGTAGTCATCGGAGAAGAAGTAGTCTTTGGCGATGTCCATGAAGACCTGGGTGTTGGAGAAGTCATACCTGAAGAGCCCGTTCATGCGCAGGGTGGCGAAGCTCCACAGATTGATTGGGTTGACCTCGCCGAAGCGCAGGGTGCCCCCGTAGGTGCCAATCCGGTCCTCCGGTTCAATCACCTGCGGCTCTGCCGGGAGACGCTCTTCGACCGGCGGCAGCTCGCCGTTGGCGACCATCTCGGCCAGCATGGGAGATTCGTTATAGGCCGAAGATGACTCCGCTTCCGTACTCTCGGCCTCGGCGGCCGGTTCAGGCTCGGCGGCTGCTTCCTCCGCTGCGGGCGCTGCACCGCCGCAGGCTGCAATCATAGGAAGCAGCAGGATGAAGATGGCTGCAAGTGCCCAAAAACGCAGTTGTGGTTTCACTTTTACTCTCCTTTGGGGTGGTAAACACGGAACCAGACCTGCCCGAAGTTAAAGCACATATAATCGTAGTTTCATCGCCCTTGGTTGTCAAGGTCCACTAATTTGCTCCAAGTTGGGCGCTCCTGTACACATGCAGGGCTTGTGGAGGTTCAATTAACGACGGTCGCGGAAGCACAACACTATGAACTGATGTAAATCCCCTATGAGAACCAAAGCTTGCAAATAGCGCAAGAGTGGAAAAGACGCAGGCTCAACCAGGTTACAGGCTGTACAGAAAGTCTTAGTATCATATTGAACTTTCATTGGTGTTGCTCATTGACCATTCGAGTGTACTCCCGGTTCTGCTCCCATCTTACGAGGATTTCAACTCCTTCTGTTACTTGGGGAAAGAGTTGCTTCATACGCCCCTGCCCAAAAGGGCGCCAAGACACAGAGTCGTTCATATCAGTTGGAAACTGTGCAGAGAAGAACTGCGACTGGGCCAATGCCAGACCGACAGACTGTCGAGAACAGCGTCCCAATTTGTAGCCAATAGCGCGAGACAGCGGACTCAGATCCGCTATATGTCGCTCGTCGCGGCGAGATTAGTCGGAACGCCTACCCTTCCCTGACCCTCTGATCGCCTTCGCGCTGCAAACAGGGCGCATTCTAGGCGTTGCATCCACCTCGGTGAAGGTTGCATCGATACTGCTCGTATTGTCCACATTAACGAGCAGCGTGTCCTCGCCTGATGGGGGCCACCTCTGGAGACAACCGCCTCCGCGCAACGACTCCTGTCCTCTGGTCGCGCAGTAACCCACGAAATGGAGGAGACTTTCTTACTCCAGCAAGTTTCGCACGAGCGACAGATAGCATGTATAATCCCAGAGAAATTCCGTGTTGCTCTTGCTTTCAAGTTAACAATTGCCCTGAAAGATTATGCCGTTTCCACCTACTGAGCGAGTTAGTTATAACAATAACCCTCTAAATCAGGTTGTCTGCCAGTTGCGCTTTCCGAGCATTCTGAAGATCGAAGCAACTCTACCGGCCGATTTTCAGGATAGTATTCGAAGTGCATTCCCGATATTTCAGGAAAGACAAGGACAACCCATTTCACAATTGCCCGCTGAACTTGAAGACGCAATCCCGTCAGACCTGAGGAGATTCCTTCCCCGGGGTTCATCTGGTTATGATTTCATATCAGTTGATAAGGAGTGGCAAGTTACTCTTACCAGAGATTTTCTAGCTCTCAGAACGTCGAGCTATAGCAGATGGGAGGAATTCACCAACCGTCTTAGCGGGCCTCTCAATTCTCTCAAGCAAATCTACACGCCTGCATTCTTCACAAGAATTGGTTTGCAATATCGAAACCTGATCCAACGTCAAGAGATAGACCAAACTGATGTAGAATGGTCAGACCTGATCCAGCCTCATTTGGCGGGGATCCTCTCCGATAGTGACGTCGGTCCGCGCGTCAACGACTGCACTCAGATCGCCACACTGCGGTTAGAAGGAACCTTGGGTCAGGTACGTATTCAGCATGGCCTAGTAATGATAGAAGAGACGGACGAAGTAGCCTACCTGATTGATAGCGATTTCTTCTCCGACCAACGTACGGAGGTAGGACATGAAACAAGACTTCTCGATCAGTACCATCAGAAAGCCGGACGCTTATTCCGTTGGTGTATCACTCCTCGACTACATAGCGCTATGGGACCAAAGCCGCTTTCAGGAGAAAACATCCGGGGGTGACGAACTTGGCCACGATATGGCATTGAACTTAACAGCGGATGATTCGACATCTGCCTGTATTGTCAGACAAGAAAGTACAGGATTCCAGCCAGGTGAAAGGGAGTGGGCGATTATTCTGTTCTGTCACTATCTGGTTGATCGAATCCCTGAAGAGGGTCTGATCGAGCTTGCTGAGTCTCTGGCCAGCATTTACTCCTTCTACCAGACTCGGAGCCTGCCAACTCAGTCTTTGCTACCCCGCGCGACGCGTGTGAGTGCAGTTGTGCGTGATACAATCGAACCACCGCCATTCGAGCTTGAGCTCAGTGAGGGGTAAAGTTTGGCTGCGCCAGGGTCCATTTACGAAAACGCACCTTCGACCGGCCCACTGCGTCAAGGAGAAATCGTAAGCAATCTAGTACAGCTGATGGTGACGTTGGATACAATTGGCTCCGACGAAATTGCGATTAACAAAGTTGTGCATCCTTATGCAATCGTTGTAAGCCAGGACTGTGATCTCGAATGGGATTGGCAGGAACGACAAGGCGAGGGTAACAACAATACCGCCAAACTCATGTCAAGCGTTCTTTTCTGCGAAGTTCAGACTGCCGAGAATGTCAGACGGACGCCTGGAATAAACAGCAGAACCTGGAATTTCATCAGAACGAACAGAGATATCCGGTACCAATTCTTACAAAGCATTGAACGCGAGCATGATTCTATGGTCCAAGGTCTGCCAGAATTGGTCGTAGATTTCAAACGCTATTTCGCTATACCGGTTGATGAGATATATGCCCGTGCTAGAATCGGTGAACTGCAAAGGCGTTCCTACTTTCATCCTCCTTACCTTCAACATCTTGCGACCCGTTTCTATTACTATCAATATCGGGTCGCTCTCCCCGAACCGCATTTCAGCGAATAGATGATTTTGCACAAATCATCGATGTAATGTGCGTTGATCTCTAGCAGACGAGGCATATTGCAAAACTCCACTGCTCACTCCTCATCACACGCGTAATTTTCGACTAACAATGCGCAGATACAAAAGGAACGGCCGGAAAACGATTTCCAGACCGGGCACTTCTCCCTCACTCATAAATGCTCCCAATGTCTGAACCGGGAGCGTCCCGGTCTTGGGAATGTCCAAAATAGCGGACTGCGGATCCAAATGTAAGTTCCCAAAGTCAGCCAGAAACTTACCCCCACTTACGAATTCATGCCGGAGCCCGGTGCGTTTCCAAAAGGGAATCTTCCGTGCTATACTTCGGCAAATTTTTTTCCTTCTTTGACCAGGATTTTCGCAATGGCCCGGTGGCGTGCTTACCATACGCCTGCAACCGTTGCTGAAGCGCTCTCATTGCTGCATCAGCACAAGGACAAGGCTCGCATTATCGCCGGCGGCACCGATCTGATCCTAGATATGGAGGCCGAACAGGCGGAGGCGCCCGAGGTGCTGGTGGATGTGACCAAAATTGGTGGCATCGACCGCGTCGCGCAGGAGGACGGGTGGATCGTTCTGGGCGCCGGGATCACGCATACGCAGATTGAGAACAGCCCACTGCTGCGCGCGCATGCCAGATGTCTGACCGAGAGTTGCGGCGTCATCGGCGGGCCGCAGGTGCGTAATGTGGCGACGCTGGGCGGGAATGTGGCGCACGCGTTGCCGGCGGCGGACGGGACGATCGGTCTGCTGGCGCTGGAGGCGGAGGTCGAGGTCGCCGCGCACAGCGCGCGGGGGACGCTGCATAGTTGGCAGCCGCTGCTCTCCATCTTTGCCGGCCCCGGCCGCAACCGTCTGGCGCCCGACCAGATGCTGCACGCGTTCCGCTTCCGGCCGACGGGTGCGCGGGCGGGCAACGCCTTTGACCGTATCATGCGGCCGCAGGGCGTGGCGCTGCCGGTCCTGGGCATCGCGGCCAGAGTGCGGTTGGATGCAACGCTGCGCCGGGTGGAGGATGCGGTCATTGCAATTGGGCCGGCCGGCCCGACCCCTTTCCGCGCCACCGGTGCGGAAGAGGTATTGACGACGGCTGAGGCATTTGACGACGACACTGTGGAGAGGGCCATTGCCGCGGCCCAGACGCAGGCAAGTTTGCGCACCAGCAAGTACCGCGCGTCGCAGGCGTATCGCCATGAGATGATAGGGGTGCTGCTGAGGCGAGTGCTGCAGACCTCGGTGGAGCGGGCGCGCATGAATGACGCGCCGGCAGAGCCGGAGGATGCGTAGCCAAGGCAGTGGTCGAGCGTTCGGCCACTCTTTTTGCAGTGAGGCGTGAGCGCGTGGGCTATGATCCACCTCACCTCGATTGAGAAAGGTCCCTCATTCCCCCAAGAAGGGATATTCCCATATAACGTGCCTGTCATCGCCCGATTGGAGAAGGTGCGCTTTGAGAGTTCGGTGACCTTTCTGGTAGGCGAAAACGGCAGCGGCAAGTCCACCTTCCTGGAGGCGCTGGCCACGGCTGTGCGTCTGCCGACGGTTGGCGCGGAGGAGGCGGGCAGCGATCCATCGCTGGCCACGGTACGGCAGCTGTCCAGACATCTGCGCCTGGCTTGGACGAAACGGACGGGACGGGGATTTTACCTGCGGGCCGAGGACTTTTTCGGCTTTGCCAAGCGTATCGCCCAGATGCAGGCGGAGCTGCAGACGGAGATGGCCAACGTGGACGCGGAGTACGAGGGCCGCTCCGACTTCGCCAAGAGCATGGCGAAGATGGCATACTCGGGCCAGCTGGCCGCGATTGAGGAGAGCTACGGAGACGGACTTGACGCACGCTCTCACGGAGAGGCGTTCCTGGCCCTGTTTCAGGCCCGTTTTGTGCCCGACGGCCTGTATCTGCTGGATGAACCGGAGGCGCCGCTCTCGCCCCTGCGGCAGGTTGGGATGCTTGCCCTATTGAAAGAGATGGTCGCGCGCGACGCCCAATTTATTATCGCTACCCACTCGCCAATCCTGATGGCCTTTCCCGGCGCCACCATTCTGAACTTCGACCAGTCACCCCCCCAGCCCGTGCCCTGGGAATCATTGGAGCACGTGAGCGTGACGCGAGGATTTCTGAACGATCCACAGCTGTATCTGAACCACCTGTAAGAACAGTTTGCAGTGGCAGGCGGACTGCGACCCCGAAAGCCTCCCGTCGGGAACCACGGTCGTTCATGCGGACAGGAGCACATACGTGACACAACTTACTCTGACCGTCAATGGCGAGGAGCGCTGTCTTGACGTACCGCCCAGCCGTTACCTGGCCGAGGTACTGCGCTACGACCTGGAGCTGACCGGCACGAAGATCGGCTGTGATGAGGCCGAATGCGGCTGCTGCACCGTCATCGTCGACGGCCAGTCGGTCGACTCCTGCATTTACCCGGCGTTCAAGGCGCAGGGGGCGCAGGTGTTGACGATCGAAGGGCTGGCGCAGACGCGGGAAGGCTGCGAGGATGAATCCTGCGACGCGCTTGAACTGCATCCGCTTCAGGATGCCTTCATTCGCCACGGTGCGACGCAGTGCGGTTTCTGCACGCCCGGGTTCATCATGCAGGCCAAGACGCTGTTGGACGAGAACCCGGACCCGAGCGAGGTGGAGATCAAGGAGTGCCTGAAGGACACCTACTGCCGCTGCACCGGTTACACGGCGATCATCAGCTCGGTGAAGGCGGCCAGCGAATATTTGCGCACCGGTTCGATGCCGGATGCGGTGCTGCCGCCGGTGATGGAGCCGCTGACGCAGATCGGTCAGCCACTGCAACGGCCGGATGCGGTGGACAAGGTGACGGGGGCGGCTCTCTACACCGATGACTATACGTTCGACGGGATGCTTTTCGGGGCGACGCTGCGCAGCGAACACCCCCACGCGCAGATTCGCAGCATCGACACCGACGCGGCGCGTGCGCTGGAGGGCGTCCACGCGGTGCTGACGCACGCGGACGTGCCGGGCGACCCGCGACACGGGCTGGTCGAAAACGACTGGCCGGTCTTCGCCGGCGGTCGTTATCCGGCCCGCTACGTCGGGGACGCGATCGCGCTGGCTGTGGCGGAGACGGCGGAGATCGCGCAGCAGGCGCTGGCGTTGATCCAGGTAAATTACGAGGTGTTGGAGGCGGTCACGGATCCGCGGGATGCGTTGCAGCCGGACGCGCCCCAGCTGCACCCGGACCGTCCCGACGGGAACCTGCTCAAGCATATCAAGGTGCGGCACGGCGACGTGGAGGCGGGGTTTGCTGCGTCCGACGTCGTGGTCGAGCGCACCTACCGTACGCCGATGACCGAGCACGCCTTTCTGGAGCCGGAGTGCGCGCTGGCGGTACCGGCGGGTTACAGCGGGGTGCGCCCGTCGACCAGCAAGGAGAAGGGCGCGGCAGAATACGACAGCGACAAGCTGACGGTCTACGTGGGCAGCCAGATCCCGTACAGCGACAGGCGGCAGGTGGCCAAGAGCCTGGGCCTGGACGACGAAGAGGTGCGCGTGATCGGCACGTTGATGGGGGGCGGCTTCGGTGGCAAGGAGGACATTGCCGGGCAGATCCACGCGGCGCTGGCCGCGCAGGTGACGGGCCATCCGGTCAAGATTCTGTACAGCCGGCAGGAGAGCCTGATCTTCCACCCCAAACGTCACAGCACGATCATCCGCATCAAGACGGGCGCGCTGCGCGACGGTACGCTGGTCGCGGTGGAGGCGGAACTTTACGGCGACAGCGGGGCTTATGCCAGCCTGGGCGAGAAGGTGATGACCCGTGCTACGACCCACGCCACCGGCCCATACGTGATGCCCCATGCCAAGATCGACTGCTACGCCATGTACACGAACAACGCGCCCAGCGGCGCGTTCCGCGGCTTTGGCGTCACGCAGTCGGCCTTTGCGGTGGAGAGCAATCTCGACATTCTGGCGGCAGAACTGGGCATGGACCCGACAGAGTTACGGCGGAAGAACGTGATGCGCGTGGGCGTCGAGACGGCCACCGGCCAGGCGTTGGTCGAGAGTGTGGGGCTGCTCGAATGCCTTGACAAAGTGGAAGAAGAGATCAAGAGATCGGAGGCAGAGGGTCCGAGTTCGTCGCCTTCGGATCCCTGGGCTCCGGTCCAGGTCGGCAGCAAGTGTTACGCCTGGGGCATCGCCGCGGGTTACAAGAACACCGGCCTGGGGGGCGGCGCGCCGGACAAGGCGGAGGCCGAGGTGGAGGTCTTCCCGGACGGCACGGCGGCGATCCGCACCAGCAGCGCGGAGATGGGGCAGAATCTGGTCGGCGTGCTGGCGGCCTGCACGGCACAGGAGCTGGGCCTGCCGTTCGAGAAGGTACACGTGACCGTGATGGACACGGACCTGACGCCCGACGGCGGCCCCTCAACGGCCAGCCGCCAGACGTATGTGAGCGGCAACGCGGCGCGCCTGGCGGCGCGGGCCATGCGCCAGCAGATGCAGAACGTTCTGGCTGAAAAGTTCGACACGCACCCGGAGGTCATTGCCTTCCACGAGGGGTTGGCGTATGTGGATGAAAGGCGCCTGGCGAAGATGCACGGGGCAGAGCTGCCGGTGGAAGGCGCCAACGGCACGAACGGCAGCGCGGGCGGGATTCTGCCGGGATCCACGCGCACCATCTCCTTCGCGGATGCGGTCAACGCGCTGCTGGCCGAGAACCGGTTGCCGAAGATCCGCTATGAATACTGGGCGCCGCAGACGCAGCCGCTGGGGACGGGCGGCGACATGCACTTCGCGTTCTCGTACGCGGTGCACGCGGCGCAGGTGAGCGTGGACACCGATACGGGCGAAGTGGCGGTGGAGCGGGTTATCTCCGCCCACGACGTGGGCCGGGCCATCAACCCCCTGAGCCTGCTGGGGCAGATCGAAGGCGGGATCGTGATGGGCATCGGCAACGCCCTGACCGAGAACTATATCGTCGAAGACGGTGTCCCCTGGACGGAACGGCTGGGCCAGTACAAGATGCCGGGCATCAAGATGACGCCGAAGATGGACAGCCACATCGTCGAACATCCGACGGCAGATGGGCCGTATGGGGCCAAGGGCGTGGGCGAGATCAGCTCGATCCCGATCAGCCCGGCGATCACCAACGCCATCTGCAACGCGGTGGGCGTTCGCTGCCTGGCCCTGCCGGTCGATCAGGATGCATTGCTGCTGGCGATGCGCGACGGCGAGAAGGAGATCGACGGTCACTGGGGACAGACAGGGCAGTGGTTAGTGGTTAGTGGTCAGCGACGGCACTAACGTTTGGTAGTCTCTGTTTTCCATGCAACTCCATCATGCATTGCGGTTGGCGCCCGATGAACTCTCGGTTGTAACGCTGGTGGGCGCCGGGGGTAAGACGAGCGCGCTCTTCCGGCTGGCGGAGGAGGCGGTTGGCGGCGGACGCCGCGTCGTCACCACCACGACCACCCATATTTTCGCGGCGCAGGCGGAGCAGGCGCCGGCCCGTCTCGAAGTAACGCCGGACCGGCCTGACGCAGTTGACTGGGCTGCGCTGGAGGCACAGCTGGCGCGGCACGGGCACTGCCTGATCTGGTCGCAGCCCGGTGTCCGGTCCGCCGGAGCCGGCGGCGGGTCAACCAATCCCACTCTTACAGGTTCCAAACGGCAGGGCCTGCCCCCGCTGGTTGTGGATGCGCTGGCGGCGCGGGCGGGTGATCTCGGCATCAGCCTGATTGCGATCGAGGGGGACGGCAGCCGGCGGCGGCCGGTGAAGGCGCCGGCGTCGCATGAGCCGGTTATTCCCGACTGCACAACCCATCTGGTCCCGGTCGCGGGTCTCGACGGGCTGGGGCTGCCCCTGGACGAACCTTACATGCACCGGCCCGAACGGGTGCGCGCGCTTCTGCAGGAGGAGGACGTGTCGACGCGCCTGACGCCGCGCATGTTGGGACGGCTGCTGGTGGAGCCGTATGGAGGAGGAGAGAGGGGGGAGGAGAGAGGAGAGAGAGAACCTCGCAGCGGCGCGCGGCCTGCGGGCGCGAGATTGGTGCCGCTGTTGAACAAGGCGGAGAGCGCGCCCAGGCTGGCGGCTGCGCGGCTGATTGCGCAGCAGTTGGTGCGGCAGAGTCAGGCGGCGCTTATCGGCACGGTGGGGACGGGGAGCCGGACGGCGGTGCGCGAGCGGTGGGGGGCGACGACGGCGGTTGTGCTGGCGGCGGGAAAGAGCCGCAGGATGGGGGAGCCGAAACAGCTGCTGCGCTGGCAGGGCGAGCCGCTGGTGACGCGGGCGGCCCGGATCGCGCTGGAGAGCGGCGCGTCGGAAACGGTTGTGATTACCGGCGCGGTGGGTGAGCAGGTGGAGGCCGCGCTGGCCCCGTTGCGCGAGATGGGGCGCGGGCGTCTGCGCGTTGTTCACAACCCGGCGTGGCAGGACGGGCAGGCGGGGTCGGTGCGCGCGGCGGTTGAGGCGCTGCCGGCCGCGTGTGAGGCGGTCCTGTTTCTGCCGGTGGACCAGCCGCGGCTGCCGGCAGGGCTGTTGCGGCGGTTGTGGCAGGCGTGGCGCGGCGGCAGCGATCTGGGGGCTGTCACGGTGGACGGGGCGATACGCGGCGCGCCGGGGCTTTTTGACCGGCGTTTCTTCGGTCAGTTGAGGCAGGTCCAGGGAGATGGGGGCGGGGGGAGGCTGCTGCGCCGGTACGCGGCGGAGGTCAGCGCGATCGAGGCGCCGGTCGAGTGGGTGGCGGACGTGGATACGCCGGAGGACTGGCGGGCGGCGGTGGATCGAGGTTAGGTTCGGTTGGCATATTGGGAAGGCCGTTCAGAATTCGACAGGACAGATCGATCCGCGAAGGGGCGCGAAGAACATCTTTTTCCACGAAGGGCCACGGATGGCCGCGGAGAACAGCTTTTTAATCCGCGAAGTCACGCGAAGGGGCGCGAAGAATAACCTGGGCGTATCGCATTTTCTTTATTTGCCGTAACCACTGAGCCATGTTCTGTGTACGGTCTGCCTGGGGGGAATGTACCGTCAGCAATTCTGTAGCGGGCTCTCGATGGTCAGCGCGGTGAACGTTGGGGATATAAGTGGAGTGGCCTCGCTGTCTTGCTCGCACTGGCACATTTTCGGAATCTGCCAGTTGGTGGGGGGTAGCGCGGGCCGACACGGGTCGGCATTTTCGTATTGCCCACCTACTGGCTACGACGCGAGGTTGTAGGAGAGGGGGCGTTGCGGGGGCTCCGCCCCCGCACAAGAGAGGGCCGAATAGGCCCGACCGCCCAAATGCGAGGAGAGAGAAGCATCTTTCGCCATGCTGAAACATGAGCGCCTTTGGGCAAGGACTTAGCAGTTACTGTTTGCCAGTGAAAGCGAGGTGGAGGGGCATGTCTACGCTTGAGAACGGGGTCCGTTGCAGCCCGGCCATCCATGCGCCGGGGGAACGTCAGATTACCTTCAGCCAGGCCATTCACGAAGCTGTTGCCGAGGAGATGGCCCGCGACGAGCGCGTCTTCGCCATCGGTGAGGATATTGCCGTGGCCGGCTCGGTTTTCAAGGTGTTCGTCGGCCTGTATGAGAAGTTCGGCCCGGAACGGGTTATCGATTCGCCCATTTCGGAGGCGGGTATTGCCGGCATCGGTGTGGGCGCGGCCATCACGGGTATGCGACCGATTGTGGACATCATGTTTTGCGACTTTGCCACCCTGGTGATGGACCAGCTGGTCAACCAGGCGGCCAAGACGCACTACATGTCCGGCGGCAAGTTGAATGTGCCGATGGTCTTGCGGACGACGATGGGGGCCGGTAGCCGCACTGCGGCCCAGCACAGCCAATCTCTGCATGCGCTTTTCAGCCACATTCCCGGCCTGAAGGTGGCGATACCGGCCACCCCTTACGACGCCAAGGGGCTGATGAAAAGCGCCATTCGCGACGACAATCCGGTCGTCGTTTTCGAAGACAGGACGCTCTTTCAACGGGAGGGGCCGGTGCCGGAGGCGGAGTATACCCTCCCCCTGGGCGAGGCGGACGTGAAGCGCACGGGTGACGACATTACGATTGTCGCGACCAGTTCAATGGTGTACGTTGCCCTGGAAGCGGCGGACAGGCTGGCGGCGGCGGGCATCAGCGCAGAGCTGATCGATCCGCGCACGACGTCCCCTCTGGACACCGGGACACTGGTTCAGTCGGCCCGAAAGACCGGCCGGGCGCTTGTGGTGGACGAGGGCTACCGGCAGTATGGCGTCACCGGTGAAATTGCCTCGGTCATCGCCGACGGCGCGTTCTACTATCTGGATGCCCCGGTCAAGCGCATCGGCGCCATGAGCGTGCCGGTGCCGTTCTCGCCTGCGATGGAGGACTTGACGATCCCTAACGTAGACAATGTGGTCGAGGCGGCCAAGGCCGTGTGCGGGAGGTGAGGAGAGAGTGAAGAGGAGTGAGGAGAGAATCCAACCTACTAAATTTTGGGACAGACAGATGCGGGCCGCTACCTGTTCTGTGTGGCAATTCAGTTTCCTGATGGCAGAGGACTCCCTGTCACCGCCAGAGTGATGACAGGAAGGGAAAGACGGCGATATAGACAGTGGAGGAATCGATGAACGGCAATAAAATTCTGCAGACCGATTCGATCCAGGAGCTCGCCGACTTCTGGGACACACATGATCTAACCGACTTCGATGCCGAACTTGAGGAGGTGGACGAACCGGTCTTTAACCGTCAAACCACCGTCACCGTTCGTCTTGAGCCGGACGAATCCCGGATTGTCAGGTCGCTTGCCCGGTTGCACGGAGTCTCCCATGCGCAACTGATTACCCGATGGGTTGTCGAACGCATTCAGGCTTCCTCGCGATCGGCAACTTAGCGCCTGTCATCGACATACTCAACGGCGAACAGTCTCAGGCATCGTGGCTGGTGTGCGAAACTCCAGCATCGTCCTCCTGAAAGTTCTCTCCCAATAAGATGCATATGCCCTGGGAGAACACCTCTTTGTCCGCGGAGGACGCGGAGAACACCTTTCTTTGATCCGCGAAGGCACGCGGAGGGCCCGCAAGAGGGGCAATCACCGGGGCATCCACAAGGGGTGCCTCTACGGTAGGGACAGCTGGTTGAAATGTCGATGGGCCCAAAGCAGAGGGGGGAACGAACATCCCAGGGTTAACCGAGACCGAGGATCGATGATTTCTGTCAGGGGGGTCATTGCAGGTCGGGCGGGTGTTCAGTTCAGATCAGGTCGAATATTATTGTGAGCTCCCTCAAGCTACACGAATATAGTATGGTGTGTAATTCGCTTATTGATCGCTGGTTTCCGAAGCTTCGTCGGCGCGCCAGGCTTCGCTGATGAGGCGGAAGATGTCGGTTTCGGTGACGATGCCGATGGGCAGGAGCTTCTTGCCGCCGGGTCCTGCAGGCTGGACCACGGGGATGCCGCCGATCTTGGTCTCCATCATCTTTTCCACCAACTGGCCGAGCGCTGCTTCGGGCGTGATTGCAATGACGTCGGCGGTCATCACATCGCGCACGGTCAGCCACTCCTCAGCAAGGCCCGGATTGTAGCGGCTGGCCACGCTGCCGACGGTTTCCGCTTCCAGCACATCGGCGTCAGTGACGATGCCGCACATGTATCCGTCCTGGTCGATCACAATGATGCGGCGCACGTTGTTTCCTTCCATCAACTCCGCGGCATCGACGGCCAGGGCGTCGGGATCGATGGTGATCACCGGCGCGCTCATGATTTCGCTTACCAGAATGCGGTGCATTGATGACTCCATTGTGCGGGTACCGGCGGTACCGGCCACGAACCAAAGCGCTCTTCAGGAAGAGTGCTCGACGACGAACTGCAATACGTCTGTCGTCGTGAAGATTCCGACGACTTTGCGTTCCACAATCACGGGCAGGCCGCCAATTCTGTGGTCCAGCATGAGACGGCAGGCGACATCGATCGAACTGTCGGGCGCAACGGTGACAGGGTCGGCGGTCATGGCATCGCTGACAGGCAGCTTCGCCCAGAAGTAGTTGATTTCGAACAGGCTGAGCGTGGTGACGGTGGACGGGGCGGCCTGGCGCAGATCACCGAAGCTGACGATGCCGATCAGATGGTCTTTGTCGTCCACGACCGGCAGACGGCGACAGTGATGCTCGGCCATGAGGTCACGGGCGTCGGCCAGGGAATCCTCGTGGTGGCAGGTATGCGGATTCGGCGTCATCCAGTGCTTGACCTGGCTGCTATCGGACCCCATTGGCGCCTCCACACCTGGAATTGGCTTTCAAAGGATGGCTTCTCGCCGCTGGATACGGTCGATGGCCGTCCGCATCTCCGACAGCAGCGCCCCGCTATGGGGGCCGGTCGCGCAGAAGGACAGCGTCCGCTCGGAACCGTTGGCGTCCATTATTTGCGTTGGGCCGCCGGCTGCTTCATGGGCCAGCCACATTTGATCGTTGACCACTGAAGATTGCCCGTCTGCGGCGCTGGTGAAACGGACCGTAAGGCGGTCGGCCGGCAACAGCTGGCTGAGGCGGTCAGCCCATTCTACGACGACGACGTGGCGCATGGGGGCGGGGTCGTTGAGCGGCTCCTCATCGAGGATGTCGAGAATTTCATCCATACCCAACCCGTACATTTCGCCGGCCAAGGCCTCGCTGTCGCCGTCCAGCCGGTAGCTATCCACGTGGAACAGGCGCAGGTCTTGTGAGGTGGATGTATATTCGTTGATCAGGGTAAATGTGGGGCTGGTGATGCGCGCGTGCACGTCCAGTCCCCTGGCCAGGCCCTGGGCGAAGGTCGTTTTGCCGGCGCCCAGTTCGCCCACAAGACCGATCAGGGCGCCGGTGGATGGCGGCCGTTCGCCGATTCGTGGCCGTTGCGGATAACGGATTGCCCGCCCCAGCAGTTCGCCGAGATTTTGAGTTTCCAGTGGAGAGGAGGATAGGACCGGGAAGCGGAAGTGATCGTTCACCCAATTGATCTCTGACAAGTCCGCCGCCCGTCACGGGACTGGGATGTCCGGCGGCCCGAAGTTGAGGGGCCTAACGGAATCGATACCCTCACCTCTGCGATTGTACCCCCCACGTTGCCGCGAAGCCAAATGCAGGAATTATTGCGTTCCTGTTACAATAAAGATTGGTAGTTCGTGTAAAGCACACGGATTCGAATCACCAACAGCCAGTTTCGGACACCAACGACCAATCACCAGCCCGCTGCATTCATGCTGTCAGGATCTCCATTACGCCGCCTCCTCGTCGCCGGCCTCATCATAGCGCTACTCGGAGTATTCTTCGACGTAATCGTTCCGCGGGTGACGCCCTGGCTGACGCTTATTCCCCAGAATGTTGATGGTGACGGGCCGCTGGGTGACATAAGGCTGTCCGGGTCGCCCACCTTACAGACACTGTCGATAGACGGGCAGGTTGTGTTGGAACGCTCCGGTTCGCACTTCGGCAGACCCCGGATCAGTCCTGACGGCACGCTGATGGCGATAACGGTGGTGCCGACGGGAACGGAGACGGTCGGCCTGGCGGAGATCTATGTGATCGAGCGGGCGACGGGGCGCGTGCGCGAGCGCATTCCCGGTCACAACCCGCGCTGGCAGACGGGACGCAGCAACCGTTTGCGCTTCGATCAGCTGGAGGCCAACGGGATTCGCTCGGCCCTATACGACGCCAGCGACAGGTCGATCATACGCGAGGACAGCCTGCAGCCGGACGACAACCCGGCTGATCTGGAGGCGGCAGAGTTGGAGGCGGCGACGCTGACCTACCCGGCGACGATCCGGGTGGCCCACCATCCGGAGAACAACTGCCGCAGCGTTCCGGACTGGCAGGTGGACGTGATCCCGTTTGAGGAGTATGTGGCCCGATCGGTTCCGGCGGAGGTGCCCATCTCCTGGTCAGCGGAGGCGCTGGCGGCCCAGGCCATCGCAACGCGCACGTATGCCTGGTACCAGATCCGGCGCAACCGGCGCTACTATGACGTGACCGACTGGGCCAATTTCCAGATGATGTGCAACAATCGCTTCGCTTCGACGGACGCGGCGGTCAGCAGGACGGCGGGCCAGTACCTGGCCTACACGGGCGACAGCACGAGGGCGCCGATCATCGCCATGTACAGCGCCAAGAACAGCCATCCGACGCTGACAAACACGGCGGTGGCCTATCTGAAGGCGGTGGCGGATGAGACGGGCCTGGGTGAACGACGTTGGGGCCACGGTTACGGGCTGAGTCAGTGGGGCGCGGCGCGGCGGGGCAAGGCCGGCCAGACCTATCGTCAGATTCTCGGTCATTACTACACGGACGTCACGTTACAGAATGCCAGCCAGCCGACGCAGGCGATCGGCGGGATAATCGGCCTGTCGCTGAAGGGCTATTTCCCGAGCGGCGGTCTGCGCTGGGACGCGCTGGTGCCTGCGGAGCCTTTGTCGGGCACAGTCGACCTCGACCCGGGCCCGGACTCGCTGCCGATCAGCGGTGTCTGGCTGCGCAGCTCCGATATCACGAGCGGCAGCAGAATCACGGCTTCTCTGACGCTCAGCAGCGAGCTGCAGGAGCAGAAGGTGATGCAGGTGGACTGGGATCCGCCTTCTTCGCCGACATTCGAAGCGCCATCGGCGGTGGAGGTGCAGCGGGCCACGCTTACGCTCGCCGTCCCGGAAACGGGCGCGCTCATCGGCCTCAGCAACAGCTGGACGTGGCAGGGGGAAGACCTCTACAAGACCACCGGGGAGGCAGTTGACGATACCGAGGCCGATGGCAACCGGGCCATGGAGGCGCGCGCCGACGACCACGAGCTGGGCTGGTGGTACGGCCCATACGCAACCGGCATCCCCCACGACGCCACCTATCGCGTCCTTTTCCGGCTGCGCCGCGGTGAACCTGACGACGACGATAACGACAACGTACTGCCAGACCAGCCCATTGCCCATCTGGATGTGACCGACAAGGGCGGAACCGTGATCCTGGGCTTGCGCGACATCTGGGCGAGCGATTTCACGGACGCGGATGAATACGTCGAGATCCCGGTCGATTTTCATCCGTTCAACCCGATCGAAGGGATTGAGTTCCGGGTGAAATGGTTCGGAGACGTGGACCTGGCCCTGGACCGGGTGCAGCTGTGGCAGTTGCAGAACATATCGTCGAAGACGAAGCTCGATTGGGCGCTTCCCAACAGCGGCGTATCGACGGTTTCGGCGATCGCGTTCGACAGCGCCAGGAATGCCAGCCCGGTCGTCACCAAACAGATCGAGTTTGGCAGCGAACAGCCGCCCGTGTTCGGCGATATCGAGCACGTGCAGGGCTGGTGGACAAGACTGCCTGTCCTGATATCGGTCCCTGTGCAGGACTTCAGCAGCGGGTTGGACTCGACCAGCGGGCGGTTACTGCTGGACGACGAGGAGAAGTCCGCGGTTTTCAGCCTGCCCAACGATCCCCTGGCCGCGCAGAAGCTGTCAGCATCGCTGGCCGACCTTGCTGACGGCACCTACACTGTACGTTTTCGGGCTAAAGATCGAGCGGAGCTGCAGGGGGAAAGCGGTGCCGGCGAACTGCGCATCGACCGGACGGCGCCGACCGTCCAGGCCCAGGCCGTACAGGTGGTACCAGACACCACGAACGAAGGGGAAGGGGGCGGCTCTACCGAACAGGGGGATTCTTCGGCCACGCCCTCTGTGAGCGCGCGCGGGCTGTTCAGCGGGACGGTCCAGGTCACCCTGGCCGCTGAAGACGCCACCAGCGGCGTCTGGGGTATCGCCTATGTCCTCAACGACGGGCCGGTCGAACTGTACAGCGAGCCGTTCACGATTTCGGAGGACGGCGTTCACAATGTGCGCTACTGGGCCAAGGACAATGCCGGCAACTATTCGAGCAGCCAGCGGCTGCGCGTCTGGGTTCGCAGCGGCAGTTCATCTGACAGCGGTTCAACGAGCGGCAGTGCATCCAGCGACGATTCGCTCAGCAGCAGTGCACCCAGCGACAGTGTACCCAGTGACAGTGCAAGCGCCGGCCCCTATTTGTATTACGCGTTCGTCCCGGGACTGAGGCAGGACGAATAGGGCGGGTGCCTCCCGCCTCCTCTGCATTCTGCGCCGGCGTTTCAGACATCAGTGGCTACAATCCATTGCAGGAGCCGATCACCGTGCTCCTTGACCAGGGCGGTGGCCCGTTCCGGGTCGGCGGCTTCGGCGCGTATTTCGAAGAGGGGCTGCTCGGGGTTGGGGCCGATGTGGACCCACTCCTCGGCGCCGAAGTGGATCTTGAGGCCGTCGATCGTGACGACGCCGTCCCCCTGATAGCTCTGGTTCAGGAGGCGCATGACCGTTCCTTTGGCTTCCCACGGGCAGTCGACCCGGTGGTGGGCCATAAAGAAGTGGGGCAGGTCGGCGACGATTTCGCTGACCGCTGCCTGACGCAGGCCAAGGTATTCGAGCAGGCGCACGGTCGCCAGCAGCCCGTCAGAAACCGGCTGCAGATCGGGGAAGATGAAGTGGCCCGCCCCATCGGTGGCGAAGAGCACATCCTCGTCCGCGGCCCGCATCAGGTCGCGCAGATCGTTCTGTGTAGAAACGATTTCTCCGTCGTAGCGGTTGACGACGGTCTCGAAGGCACGCGGCAACACCGCGGGCAGGGCGACCTTGGCGCCGGGATTGGCGTACATGGCCAGCTCCAACAGGAGTAGCGCCGCGGTCAGATCGTCGAGTACGACCCCTTTCTCATCGATAAGAAAGACCCTTTCACCGTCCACGTCGAGTTTTACGCCGACACCGGCGGTGAGGACGCCCATGATTTTGGCCATGTGCTGAAGTTGATGGCGGAACTGATCGCGCAGCGCGCCCATCATTGGCCCATTCAAGGGCAGATAGTCGACTTCGAGGAGATTGAGAATGGTGGACAGTGTATCGCCACAGAGGCCGTGGGAGGTGTCGACAACGATCTGAGGGTGGACCTGGGGGCCCGTGGCTCGGACGCGGTCCTGGTCGACAGAGGCGAGAAAGCTCTCGATATAGCCTTCCGTGGGGTCGGCAGGATAGTCGATCTGACCGACTTCATCGAGAAAGGCGCGGCGGAAGTCTTCGCGGGAGAAGCTGCGTTCGACGGAGCGTTCGGAGGCCCGGCTCTGATCGAGGCCCTGGCCGTTCATGAAACGGATGTCGACGACGCGCTGGTCGAGGGGGCTGAGGCGGACGTGGACGCCGGCGGCGGCGGAGGCGTGGGTGCGGATGAAATGACGGGCGACGGGGACAGGCACCTCGCCGAGATCCCAGACGTCGACGCCGGCGCTGGACAGGCCGCTCATGAGGGCGCGTATGAGCATGCGGGAGCTGCGGTGTGAGTCGCGGTTGATGACGACGTAGCTGCCGCGCGGGAGGTTGGCGCCGAGGCTGCTACCGAGCTTGGCGGCGAATTCGGGCGTAATGTCAACGTTGACAACGCCGCTGACGCCGGCTCCGCCGAAGAGAGAACGGCGGCCGCGGCTGCCCCAGATGATGCTCTCGCGCACGACGGCGCCCGGCTCGATGCGCTTGTTCGGCCACAGTTTCACGTCGGGATGGACGACACAGTTCTCGTCCAGCACACAGTTGTCGCCGATGACGACGTCCTCATAGGCGATGGTGCCGCTCTTAAGACTGCACTGACGGCAGACGATCGCGCCCAGCAGCTCGCAGGTCTCCCCTATGTAGGTGTTGCGCCAGACGACGCAGTTCTCCAAACGGCTGTAACGGTCGACGATGGTGTAGTCGCGGACCACGCACGGCCCCTGGATCGTAACGCCCTCCTTGACTTTGACAGCGTTGCCGAGATAGACCGGCCCGATGATGCGTGCGTCGGCGGCAATCTCGACATCGGCGCCCAGGATCAGGTCGCCGCGCGGGCGCGTGCCCTCGAGCAGAGGCGCATCTCCGCCACCGTCGACGGCCGGACTGGACGGGGGAAATGCCGCGGCCGCCACTGATTCGCCCATGGGCTGGGGCAGCCAGACTTTACCGCTGATAAGGTCGGCGCTGGCGCGCATGTATTCGCCGATCGTACCGACGTCACACCAGTAGCCCTCGGCCACGTAGGCCTGCAGCCGCTCCCCGCGTTGCAGGAGTTCGGGGAACAGCTCGGTGGAGAAGTCGTAGGCGACACCGTCGGGGATGAAGTCCAGGACCTCCGGTTCGAGCACGTAGATGCCGGTGTTGACGCGGTCGGAACGGACGGCGCTCCAGTCCGGTTTTTCAAGGAACTGGGTGATGTTGCCGTTTTCGTCGCTGACGACTGCGCCGTATTCGAGAGGGTTGGGAACGGAAAAGACGGCGATGGAGGCGAGAGCGCCGACGGCGAGATGGTGTTGGACGGCGGCCTGGAGGTTGAAGTCGGTGAGGGCGTCGCCGCTGATGACGAGAAAGGTGTCGTTGAGATGGGCGGCGGCGTTCTTGACACCGCCGGCGGTGCCGAGGGGCATCTCCTCGACGACATAGGTGATATTGAGACCAAGGGTGCTGCCGTCACCGTAGAAGTCCTGGATCACGGAGGGCAGATACTGGAGGGTGATGACGATCTCGGTAATGCCGTGATATTTGAGCAACTCAAGAATGTGACCGAGGACCGGCTTGTCGACAAGGGGGACCATCGGCTTGGGACGCCCAATCGTCAGGGGACGCAGGCGGGAGCCTTCACCGCCGGCCATGACTACGGCTTTCATACTTTGTGTCCAGTGACCGTTGGTCAGTGGTCAGTGGCTCGTGGGCTTCGCTGGCCACTGGTAAAGGGTAGCCGGCCGCTGCCGCTATATGGGCGGCCAGGGATAGTTCCGCTGGTGAACGGGCGGCGATGGATAGTGGCGGGAAGAGAGCAGCTCGCGGATGCGGCGGCGCAGGGCATCCAGTTCGGGAGGGCTGAGAAGCAGGCCGAGCGTGCTGTGCACCGGGCCGGTGTCGACGAGATGCTGAAGCGACGCCAGGTCGGCGAGCAGGCCTTCCTCGATGGTTTCGCCGGCAAACTCCCAGATAACGGTGCGCAGCTTATATTGATGATGGAAGCAGATGCCGTGATCGATAGCCCACATATGCGCGTGCGCCGGTTTCCCCCACCCGCCTTCGACAGAAAACCGGCGGTGATGTCCATAGAGGCAGTGGCCGGCCTTGCGGTCGGCGTTGTTGATGAGGTAGTCGAAGAGTGTGAGGCGGCGCAAGGCGGGGGCATAGCGGGCGTCCTCGCGCATATTGAAGTAGTGTATGTCGGGATCACACTCGATGAAGAACTGGATGCTGCCGGGCCCGCGCGGTCCGTCGCGCAGGACGGTGGGCGGCACGAGGCGCCAACCTAGGGCCTCGCTGACGACGAAGGCGGCGGTCTCGCGCTGGCAGAGGGTGCCGGTCGGGAAATCCCAGAGTGGATTTTCGCCGCGGCGCGGTTTGTAGACGGCGGGAATCTCGTGCTGGTTGTGATGTACGGTTGCCAGAAAGGCGTAGTTGGAGCTGTAGGGCAGGAGTCCTTTTTCTTCGATTCTGCCTTCTGCGAGCGCGTTCAAGATCTCTCTGTCCGCGGTCGCGGCCGGGCCGCTATCCACGTCGCGGCTGTTGTCATGACTGTGCACACGCTGTTCGACCGTCTTTTCGTTGTCCATTGTGGCGGCAAGCTGGATGCTACCGGTAGTACAGTTGGTGCCGGCGCTCTGTTCGGCGCGACAGGGTGTGAGGCAGAGTAGCAGTGCAGATCAGTTGCAGTGCAAGTCAAACGGCGCAAGTCAAATAGACAGCGGAAATGCGTGGCCGTTCGTGCGCGGGCAGAAGTGCCCTTCCGGCTCGATGACGCGCCCACAGAGGGGGCAGTCCGGCCGGCCGGCGGCGACGACCTGCAGGGCATGTTCGCTCAAGGAGCGCATCTGTGCGCGCGTTGCATAGAAGCGGGCCTTGGGATCGTCGCCGGGATCTTCGACCGATTCGGGACTGGGCGGCGCGGCCGGCGGCTCCTGCTCGCCTGCGGCGGGGTCGGGTACGGCCTGTGCGATCAGGACCATGAGGTCCTGCCGTTCATCGTACCCCAGCCCGAGCTGTCCGACGCGAAAGGCCGGCTCCAGCGGTTCGCGCAGACTGGGTACGTCGGTCTCTTCCTCGACGGCCGGCAGGTCGGCGCGTTCCTTTTCCAACTCCTCCAGCAGTTGCAGAATGGAGGTTGCGAGGGCGGCCACCTGCTCCTTCTCCATGATGAGGGTGGCCATGTCGGCGCCCTGGCGGGCCTGCAGAAAGAAGGTACGCTGACCGGGACGCCCGACGGCGTCGGCGACGATAGCGCTAACTGGATTGAAGTCGAAGGTAAACTGTGATTCCATATGCCGGTGGCCGGTGATCGGTAACGGGTGCAGTGGCTGGCGTTTATGGCAAGTGCCAGCGGGATGCCTGTAGTCCCATGGTGTCGCTGAGGGGACCCGTTCGCATCAGATAGAACTCAGTCTTCTCTTTCTAACTTTATCACAGGGAGACCGCCGCTGTCATTCATGGCCAGGATACTTGGCCCAAAAAGGTGGAAGGCGACGAGGCTGATCGAAGCAGTGCTGATCTGAATGCGCTGGAAGAGGTCGAGCGGCGTGCCGAGATAGTAGGCCATGCTGGTGCGCAAGACGTCGCCGTGGGCAAAGACGGCAATGACCTCGCCGGCGTGCTGTGTGCGGATGCGCTCCAGGGTTGTGATGACACGGTCCTGCACCTCTCGCAGCGTTTCGCCGCCCGGGAAGCGGAAGCCGCCCGGGTAGACCTGAACCAGTCTCCACTCGGGGCGTTTGCCCAGCTCCTTCAGCTCGCCGCCGCGCCATTCGCCGTAATCGACCTCCAGGATGCCCGGCTCGACCGAGACGGGCAGGTCGAGCGCGGCGGCCAGGGGTTGGGCCGTCTGCAGGCAGCGCAGGAGCGGGCTGGAGTAGACGGCGGTGATGGGCTGGTCCTTGAGACGCTCGGCAACCTGTTGGGCCTGCTCCTTTCCCTTTTCGTTCAGAGGGACGCCGGGTGTGCGGCCGGCCAGCGCGCCGCGTTCGGTCCATGCGTTTTCGCCGTGGCGAATCAGGAAGAGATAGGTAGGGCGCGGGGCTTTTTCCTTTTCGCGTTCGTCGTCGGCCTGGCTTTCCGTCTCGTCTTTGGCGGCGTCTGGCTCCTCTGTTGTACGTTTTTTTTCTTCGATCAATCCTGTTCCTCTTCGCAGGGCGCGGCTTGGCGGTTGTGCGGGTTGTTTGCGTTTTCATTGTAACCGTGATCCGGCGCTGTGTAAATGCGGGAAATGGATTGGGTGCATCCCAATTTTGGGGTGAACTATCCCATTCCTCAGGCAGCAACGGACCCATGTCCAGTCCGCTTTCGACCCTGAAGTAGGTGAAGCGCCTCCTCTGACCACTGACCACTAACCACTGACAACTGCAGTTCTGGGCGGTCGGGCCTAGTCGGCCCTCCCTTGTGCGGGGGCTCCGCCCCCGCAACGCCCCCCTACTGCCTACCCGACCGGGTGTCGATATTCGTAACAGGTGCCTATTCGAACGTGTCCAGCCAGACCACGTCCTGCCAGCCCCATCAGATCCCCTTACGTGCCGGCCTTGTGCCTGCCCTCGCACCCTCCCCAACTGACGGACTCCACCGTACGGCCAGACATGGCTCCTGCACTGCGTCCCGCCCAAAGACGGTATACAACGCCAGCCACCGCTGGCACTGATTCCCCGCCAAACTGTTCCCACCCCAAATCTGGGATGCACCCAAAAAGAAATAGGGGGTTGACAAGCTCCCAATCATTTGGTAAATTCTATACAAGCTGACTGAGAAGTCGAACGCCCCTTGGTCAGTGCCAATTCTATAAATGGACTCCCTGTGGAAGCCAAGGGAAGGGTCACCGCTAAGAATAGCGCTCACCCTACCCGTTTGCAGGTACAGGCACTCCGACTCATTTTCGGCAGACCGCCGCGGATTCGTTATCTCGAATCTAGCGCCCCTCGGCCGACCAGAGCGGGGTGCCTTTTGTTTCCCCGCTAAACAGAAGGAGAAACAATAATGTATGACCATGTGGACAGCAGCAACCACGACCACACGCCCAACCCCAGGGAACAGCTGCCTAAAGAACCGCCCGATCATTCCGGATGGTTCCAAGTCTATCTGACCCTGCCCTCGCCACCCTATCTTGTACGCATAGTCCAAAACGTGGGCATGAATCCCAGAAGCAGTTGGACATCCACAGTCGCCCTCCTGCCCGCAGGCAAGTTTGAGCGCGCCCACTTGGGCGCCGCCTCCGACAAAACATACTTCAGGATCCGGCGAGCATGCTGGCTCCGAAAGGATACGAAATGAAAAACAAGAAAAAACGGCAACCTTGGGAACAGCAACCCGGAGAATCGAATCCTGACTACGTCGCCTTCGTCCTCTATCAGTCGCTTGGACCAAATCGCGACAACATTATCATCAGCGGTATCGGAAGCCAGCTGTGGAACATGCTGATGGCCGGCATCGATTTCATGGAAGACGATGCGCCCCTGCCGCTCGTCTGCGCCTCCTTATCCGCCACTTTGAAGAACATGATGAGAGAGGATGCGCTCGACAGGATCGATAGGAACAGCATCCACTACCCCTTCTTCAAGAGCTTCCACGAGGGTTTGCACGCCGATGAGCAGCTCCTGGCTGCCATAGAAACCATGCGCGTCGCTCTCAAAAGGGTCAAACGCGGCAAAAAACTGCCTCGGCCGTCCCGCCAGTCCGGAAGCGACGTTGTGCGCGATGTGGAGAAATTCCTGAAGAAAAACTGAGGCGTAACCGCTGCCGCCCTTCCCGGGCATCCTCGACATACTTGAGGATGCCCGGGAAGTAGACGGAGGCGGCGTCGGAGGAGATTCTGGAAGCGCTTACCGAAAAACGAATCTCTGATCGACCAGCGAGGACTTTCCTCGAAGAATTGGAAAAGGCAGAACCCTGCGTAAATCTGAGCGCTTGGCGTTCGTGAAGCAGCGGTCTGCCGCCTGGGCCAACTTGGAATGCTATGCACTCTCACCCAGTATCGGCTTCAACGGCCAGAACGCTCCCTCGCCCTCGCCAACCAGCAAGTGGATCAGACCCTCCGTTCCACCCTTCGTACTGGGATGGCTTTGCAGTATCTCCAATGCTTCGATCCACGGATTGTCCGACTCCCAAAGCCACATTACTCGCTGATTTTTGCCGCGAACGCCCCCTTCATGCAGATACAGCCGGGCAATCTCAAGCGTATCCTCTGGCGCCGCTTGCGCCAGCCGCGGGCTCGCCTTCACGAGTTCATTATCCCACTTTAAAAATCCGTCCGCCTTTTCAAGGGTCTCCTTCACTCGCCGCGCAAGCCAGCCAGGCTCGAAAATCCCTCTGTCCAGGTTGATCCAGAAGCCGAATTCCATGTACACTTCCCGCTCTTCATCATTCTGTAGCAGCCGGTCCCAGAGTTCCCGCAACCGGCCCTTGACCTCCCGGCTGAACTCAAAGGACTCTTCGGCTTGATCTCGGGATATGAATGAGCGCCCGATAAAATTGACAAAGTGCGCATGTTGTTTCGGACTGTCGTTCTTCCAGAACGCCTCAAATAGTTGATGATCGAACCCGAACTCTTCGTAGTGCATGAAGGCAAGCGCAAGATGCTGCGCAAGTCCTTCATCGGGACTCTTGAAATGTCTCTGCTGACGAGGGAAATCGTTCTCTCTTAGGTCCAGCGCCCGTTGATACAGATTCTGGAATACGGGATCGAGAAACATTTCTTCGTAGAGATTCCTTGCAAGATAGCCCTCCCACGCCGATGTGTAAAGATGCCTCTGGGCTGGCTCTTGAGGGAAGATGCGCGGCAGAAGCTTTCGAATCCAAGCCCTGTCTCGGAAATAGAAACTCGGTAGGTAATGTCCGTACATAAACTTAAGCGCACGTGTGTTTTCTTTCCGCAACACGTTCTCGTACAACGTTTTGACTTCATCAGAAATCTGTTCTTCGATGTCTTCATTGAACTTTCTGCCGTCCTGAAAGACAAACTGCACAAATGCCTGGAAAGCCCTGCCGCGCACGGAGTTGATAGCCATCGTGAAAGGATCGATGACGCTGTAGTTCGTTTCGTTGGACGATTCAGTTAGGGACGGCGCGGTTTCGACCTGTTCGTCTGCCTGGGACGGATCGGGGTATGACAGCAGATAGCCTGTAATCGCCAGTATGCGGTCGCGATGTCTGCCGAAATCAACCGGCGTCCAACCATCCTGTTCGGTAAGCAGCTCGCGCAGCACATCGGCCATTGCCGAGTAAACCGCGTCCCAGTTGGCAAGCCAGGAAGATGCGTACAATCCGGTAAGCTCCCGTGGTCCTCTCTCAAGCCGGTCGCTCGCGTCAGAGTTCGTCATGGTAGTGAACAGTTCGATCACGCCGTCCCATTCGACCTCTGACGCGGCCGCTCTATCATTCTTTATCGCTTCCTGGAGCCCCGTCAGATATGTGTAGGTATAGTGTTGATCAAGTACCCCGCGCTCGAAGAACAGACCGGCGCTCTCTACGTACTCGGCCAGCCGTTCGGGGATGTCGCCTTTCAGGAGATCCCCCATGCCTTGAGCATTTAATGGACTGAAAAAGTCAGCTTGACTGTTCTGCGCGTGTAGTTCCTCCGGCGTCCACGCCTGGCGGAGGTTCCCGGCAATCTCGACGACGGTTAGACGCCGGAATTCTTCTTTTTGAATTGGGCCGCGCGGCGATATGAATCCGCCTTCCCTCTCAATGATGCTTGGTTGCGGCTCATAATCCGGATCAAGATGGAAGCCCGCTTCGTCCACCCTCTTTTTCAGCACAGGGTTCTCGTTGAGATAGGGCAAAATCATGGAAAGTATGTGTGAGCCCTTGTGTATTCTGTATTCGTGTGGCTGGCTGAACTTCCGAATAACCCGCTGCACGTATTCCTGCTTGCCATTGTCAGACAACACGGAAAATCCCGTTTGCAAAGCCTTCTCGTATTCAGCGCCCGAGGCAATTTCACGATAATCCTCAACTTCAAACAGTTGAAAAAAGGCGCCTTTGAGCTCATCCTTGAAAGCTTCCGGGCACAGGCTCAGAACATAAAGCCGGAAACGCCGCATCACGCGGCTCTCCGGCAAAGAGGCCAGATGTTCTTTGTAAATTCTTCTGACATCGTCTGACTCGGCGCACCGTTCCCCGATCAGACGAACCGCCAGCGTCTTGGCGGCGGCCGCCAGTTCGCGTACATCCGCCTCCCACTCCCATGCTTCCGACTGGCCCGGTTCCAAAGTAAAGAAATCCACCTCTGCAAGTAGAAACAGGCCGGACGCGGCTATGATCTCAGCCAGTCTGCTTGTCGTCAGCACCAGCGCGCGCGCCACGTACTCGGTGCCCACGGCAGCCAACTGTTCGAAAAGCTTCGTGCGGGCGAGATCGTCCAAATAGAACGGACTTGCGCGATAGGTGGCCACATGGCCCGTCCCCTCTCCAGGACGCACGGCCAGCACGGCCTCTGCAAGGAGGAGGAAGCTCTCAAAGTCTTTGGAGCCCGCAAGGGTACTGAGCATCTCCTCATATGCGAAACCCGAAAGGTTGTATACGCCATCAAGCAGTAGTACCCACTTCTCGGTCCTGATCTTGTCAATCATTCGCGCCAACTGATCTGCCGGCAGGGCACCGCAAATCCGCGAGAAGGCGTACACAACCTCCTGGCTCCGCGTATCCGAGGATATCGGAATCGCAAGCATGATATCCACAACCTGCGCCGGACATTTTTCCGCCATGCGCAAGAGGTAGCCAAACTCCGGCGTTCTGAACCCGTCGTGGGAAGTCTCTTCTTCCTCAAAGACATTCAGAAATCCGTTCCGCCACAGCCAGTCCAGCCAGCGCTCGTCGGCCTTGTGGAAGAAATAACGCCGCGCATCCAGGTTCATCTGAAGGAGTTCCTGAATACGCTCTTTTTCCGATGTTAGTGGGGCACTTGTAGACATAGCTTACTCCCCAAGCTATTCTGCACCTTACTGAGGCGGCCCGCTGCTCACTAGCCCGTCAATCTCTCTGTGCAGGTCAAGTTGTCGAGTCAATGCCTGTCGCATGGCCATCTCAAACTCGGCCAATAGCTGCTCATAGTCTGAACGTGTGGATGCATTGCGATCATGATGAGCCAGATCGCTCAATCTGCCATATACGCTCCCTACTGCATCGATTGAGCGGTCATCAACAGACACGGAGCCGTATTTCTCAAATACTGTTTTCTTTTTGTCGACTATCTCTTTATACTCAGGGCTCCAGATAGGATAAAGGATCTCACGCAAGGAGTGGGCGGCTTGAGCGATCCAGTCGGGATTGCTCTGGCACTCTGCTCTACTGGCAAAAACCGCGCCGCGGAACCTATTCGACGGTCTCACGTGCAAGTCATATGGATCGTAGAGCTCGTCCATGCGCCTGCAAAGCTCCTCTTGTTCTGGAGTCAAACGAACCGGAGGTAGAGACCTTTCGCCGGTCCATTGCGGTAGCAACTCATCTGCCATTGTAATCGATTAACCTCGACTCTTTACCGTTCAGTCTGTGTAGATTATACACCAGACGATCATCCGCCACTCTTAACCTGCTGATGTCAGGGCAACTGCATCCCCTTGCGCATTGACGTTTTTTCGGCCCTGCTTTAGCCTTGCAGTATACTGGCCCTTCGTGCCGGAGCGGCAACACGCGCCAATCTTGGCATCGGGGCATGACCTGAAATCACAGAATCCAGGTGCTGGAACCATGAACCACAGAGAGATCGTCAGCTTCATTTGGGATGTAGCCAACCTCATACGCGATACCTTCAAGCGGGGCAAGTACCAGGACGTCGTCCTGCCGCTGACCGTACTGCGGCGGCTGGACTGCGTGTTGGCGCCGACAAAAGGGACCGTGCTTGACCGGCAGGCCGAGTTTCGAGGAAGGCTGGACAACCTCGACAGTCAACTTTGCCGTGCATCCGGATTCGCTTTTTACAACACGTCCCGCTACGACTTTGAACGGCTGCTGGCCGACGCGCCCAACGCGGCCGCCAACCTGAGAAACTACATCGCCGGCTTCAGCCACAACATGCGCGAGGTCCTGGAACGATTCGATTTCGACAACACCATCAGCAAGCTCGACGAAGCGGGCCTTCTGTTCCAGGTGCTGGAGAGGTTCGGGAGCGTCGACCTCCACCCCGACAACGTCGACAACGCTGCAATGGGCACCATTTTCGAGGAGTTGATCCGCAGATTTAACGAAGCGCTGAACGAAAACCCGGGTGAGCACTTCACCCCCCGCGACGTCGTTTACCTGATGGTCGACCTGATGCTTGCGGGGGACGAAGACAGCATCAACGTCCCGGGAATTGTGCGCACCGTATATGACCCGTGCTGCGGCTCGGGAGGAATGCTGACCATTGCGAAGGAGCGCATCACCGCCGGTTATCGCGAGAACGGCAACCTCCTGGCAGACCCCATCAACCGACACGCCCAGATTTTTCTCTACGGCCAGGAAGTGAATCCGGAGACCTGGGCGGTTTCCAAGTCCGACCTGTTTATGAAAGACCCGTCAGGCCGCGACGCCGACAACATCGTCTTCGGGAGCACGCTTTCCAATGACCGGCACGCGGCAATGACCTTCGACTACCTGATCGCAAATCCGCCTTACGGAAAGGACTGGAAACGGGACGAGCGCTCGGTACGGGATGAACACGCGCGCGGCGCGGCGGGCAGGTTTGGCCCCGGTCTGCCGCGCAGCAGCGACGGACAGCTTCTCTTCCTGCTGCACATGCTCGCCCGCGCCAGAGAGCCGCAGGGGGAGGGGTCGCGCATTGCCATAATCATGAACGGATCGCCTCTGTTCACCGGGGATGCGGGGAGCGGTGAAAGTGAGATACGTCGTTACATCTTCGAAAACGATCTGCTGGAGGCTTTGATCGCATTGCCGGAGCAGCTCTTCTACAACACGGGCATCGCCACCTATGTTTGGCTTCTCAGCAATCGTAAGGCCCCGGAGCGCCAGGGCAAGGTGCAACTGATCGACGCCTCGTCCTTCTGGGAGCTGATGCCTCGCAGCCTGGGTGACAAGCGCCGTGAGATTCCACCGGAAAAGGCGCGGGACATCCTGAAAATACGCGAGGACTACCGCGACGGCGACACCCGTACGGTCACCAAAGAGGGCAAGCAGGAAGAAACGGTGGTGAGCCGCATCTTCCCCGCGTCGCACTTTGGCTTCCGCAAGATCACCGTGGAGAGGCCGCTGCGGCTCAACTTCCAGGCAACCGCAGAGCGTGTCGCTCGCGTCAAGGAGGAGCGGGCTTTTCAGAACCTAGCCAAGTCAAGGAAGCGCGGCCAGGCAGCTGTTGAGGAGGAAACGGAGGGCCGAAGGCTTCAGGAAGAGATTATTGATCTGCTGGAAAACCTGCCGGACACGAAGATGCACGACAGGGCAGACTTTGAGGAAAAGCTCGACCGCGCAGTCAAGGCCGCCGGACTCAAGCTGTCTGCCCCGGTGAGGAAGGCGATACTGGCCGCGCTTTCCGAACGCGATGAAAGCGCGGCCATCTGCCGGAAGCGGGACGGCAGCCCAGAGCCGGACCCCGATCTGCGCGACACGGAGCGCGTGCCGTTGGCGGAGGATGTGAACACCTTCTTCGCACGGGAGGTCGCGCCCCACCTCCCCGATGCCTGGATCGACGAGTCCAAGCGCGACGCCAGGGAAGGGCAGGTGGGCGTCGTTGGCTACGAGATCAATTTCAACCGCTACTTCTACCGGTATGACCCGCCGCGCGCGCTGGAAGAGATCGATAGCGACATTCGGGAGATTGAAGAGGATATCGTTCGGTTGCTGAGTGAAATGACGGCCACGGCAACTGTACACTGATTCCTGCATCACAGGACTCAAAAAAGGTCGGTATAGTAGTGTAACATACCGACCTTTTTTGACAACGGCATTGCGGTCTTGTACAATATCGGCTCTTACCATCACAGGGGGGCCGAAAGGCGTGACGCGCAATGACCGTCGAACTCAATGAGGAGATCCTTCACGACGCCGGCATCGGCAGCTTCTTCCGTCCCAGCCAGCTGGAGCCGCTGGGAATTCCCTACCACAGACTGCGCCAACTTGAGAGGGAGGAAGCTGTCGAGCGCGTCGGCTGGGGCCTCTACCGGCTTGCCGCGGCAGAGCCTACCGAAGGTCACTCGATAGCCTTTGTCTGTGCCCGCGTTCCCAACGCGATCGTCTGCCTTCTTTCGGCGCTACAGGTACACGAGATCGGCACACAGCTTCCGCACCAGGTCTGGATCGCCATTCCATACAAGGCAAGGCCACCTGCGCTGACTGATATGGGGGTTCGTCTGATCCGTTTCAGCGGTGCGGCCTGGACCTATGGCGTCCAGGAGACGAAATTCGAAGGTGTGCCGGCTCGCATCACGTCACCGGCCCGCACCGTCGTCGACTGTTTCCGGTTCCAGCGACTGATCGGGAGAGAGGCGGCGCTGGAGGCGCTGCGGGAGGCGCTGCAGGACGGGAAGGTGACCACGGCGGCTCTGAGGCGCACGCTTGAGGAGTTGCCCTCGCGCAGCCTCAGAGCCATACTGGACTCAGGAATTTTGTGACATCAAACGTCTCTGCCTCGGTGATGGCACGTCTACTCAACAAGGTAGACAGCGATAGGACTAAATTTGGACTGCTCCTTGTCCGCTACGCCTGCGAGCGGTTCCTCTACCGTCTAGGTAAGTCCGGGGAACCGTGCATCCTGAAAGGGGCTACTCTCCTAGGTATATGGATGGAGGAACCCCACCGGACTACACGAGACATCGACCTGCTGACGACCGGGGAGAACGATGAAGAGGCTGTTCGCAGAGTGATGACAACGATCTGCACGGTGCCCTGTCCTGAAGACGGACTGATCTTTGATCTCGATACTCTCCAGGTCTCGTCAATCCGGGATAATCAGAGATACGGCGGCCAGCGGGCCAGGCTTGTTGCCCTTCTTGGCAGGGCTGAGATTCCCGTGCGGGTTGATTTCGGCTTCGGTGACGTCGTGACGCCCGGTCCGGAGGAGGTTCAGTTGCCAACACTGATAGACGGTGTTCCCGCGCCCCTCCTGCAGGCCTATCCGCAGGTAACCACTATTGCCGAGAAATTTGAGGCCATGGTGCAGTTGGGAAGTAGAAACAGCCGGATGAAGGACTTTTACGACATCTGGGCGTTGTCCGAAAACTTCGACTTTGACGGAGCCGAACTGCAACAGGCAGTCGCCGATTGTTTCGAGCGGCGCGGTACCCACCTTCCCGCGGAGATGCCTGAAGCTCTGTCGCCGGCATTCTACTCGAACTCAGAACAGCATAGGTGGTGGCGGGACTATGGCCGCCGGGATGAATTGTTGCACGCCCCGCCCGATGACTTCGAGGAAGTCGGCAGCCGCGTGCAATCCTTTCTGGGTCCTGTGTACACCAGCATTCTGGCGGACGAGACTTTCGACCTGTACTGGCCCGGGGGCGGGCCTTGGCAGGTAAGATCAAGACGATAGCAAATTGACATGGCGACGTTGACCGCAGAGCACAAACCTTATCCCATCTACAGGCCTTCTGGAGTCGAGTGGTGAAGTGGGCCCCAGAAACTGGACCACAATCTAAGGTATATAATGGAGCAATTCAACAAGCCTGTGGAGGTGCAGAACGATGGTCAAGAAACGGGAGCGACACACGGCGGCCTACAAGCTCCGTTGTGCGCTGGAGCGTTCGAAAGCAGCAAAACGAATAGCTGTCCCGCCAAGACGGTCCAGGTGCAGTGGCCTCCATACAGAAATACACAATAAATATTATTTATTTTTAGTTCTTTTTTTCGCGTAAACGCTCTTGGAACGCTCGTACATCTCTCGTACGAGCGTTTGACGTGCGTAAGTAAGCGTCTCCCCCGTTCTCGCGAGATTACCCTGACACCTTATCTCATCAAGCCCGTCCCGGTACCTACGGGCGGGGGATCAGTGCCAGCGGTGGCTGGAGTTTTTTGCCGATTTTGGGGAGAGTGCAAGGGCAGGCGCCGGGCAGGCGCCTACGGGGAATCGATGGGACTGGCGGGACGTGGTCTGGCTAGACACTTTCGGTTGGGCACCCGTCACCAATGTCGACACCAGGTCGACTAGGCATGTTGTAGGAGAGGGGGCGTTGCGGGGGCGGAGCCCCCGCACAAGGGAGG
>JAPOVP010000021.1 GCA_026708085.1 Caldilineaceae bacterium | reverse complement strand
CGATGGCATGAAATCCCTATCTGACCATCTTCGCCCCATATCTGGGATGCACCCCGGGTAAAACAGGGTCTTGACACGACCTTGAAGGCGTGCAATCCTAATGGTCTAGGCTGAGTCGAATGCGCATATCTGACGCCACTTCAGGAGAAAAAGACCGCAGACTATCAGAGAACGACAGTCGCATAGCCGCCTTCAAAGGCGAGAGGACGTCGCGCATTGCTATCCATGGCATCTAGTGCAACGCCAGTTTTTGACCGCTCGTTCCTGTTGGACGCACAATTTGAGTTTGTCGTGCTGGGCGACACTCACTTCATTCATGATCCGGAGGTATATGCCTCGGGAAACGACTCGCAGGATCCCCGTCTCACGCGGATGTGGCCGGCACGGGCTGAGTGGGCGCTGCGACTGGCCGCCGCTTTGGAAACTTCCTTCGTCGTCCATCTGGGTGACTTGGCGCAAGACTATCCCGGGAAGCCAAGTTTCGTTAAGGCAAGGCAGGCAGCTCGACAGCAATTGAGACGCTGTGGACTGCAACCCTACCACGTTCCAGGAAACATGGATATTGGCGACAAGCCCGACCCGACAATGCCAGCGGAGTGGGTAACGCCGAGTTCGTTGGCAGAATGGCATGACCAGTTTGGGCGCTCTTGGTACAGCTTTGACCGGCAGGGGATACACTGTGTATTCCTGAACTCCCAAATCATGAATGGGCCGCTCCCCGAGGCAGAAGAACAGAGACGATGGCTTGAATCCGATCTGGATGACCATACCGGGCAGCGTGTCTTCATTTTCTTGCACATGCCGCCTTTCTTCGCTGGTGAGCATGAGCCGGGCTTGGGCTATTACGATAACCTCGACGAACCGGCGCGCGGCTGGCTGCTGGGGTTGTTACGTAAGCACAAGGTGGAGTTGCTGTTCTCGGGACATATGCACTTCGCGGCCTTCAACCGCGTGGACTCCACGCGCCTCTTCTCGGTGCCTTCAACGACCACCACGCGACCAGGATTCTATGAGGCCTTTTCCATCCTTCCTCCCGACCAAGGCAAGAATGACCTTGCCAAACTAGGTTTCTATCTTGTCCGGGTGCATAAGGACAGCGCTTGCGCACACTTGGTGCGCACAGAAGGTGAAACCGAGCCAGCTCCTGCTGAAGGACAGACTCGTCGCCTGGTTACTCGCATCTCCCGTGACCTCCCCAACTCGCCCATTGGGGTCTATCTGCGTCTCCCACTGACCCAAGCAGCTGATGGCGTAATTGCCTGGCCCGACTCCGTCCGCGATCAAGTGCGCAACGATTATCCGTTTCTCGCCTGTATGGAACTCGGTGCCCGTCACCTCCGGGCTCCCGCCTCCGACTTGGAAAACGGACTGCAGCGCCAGCGCCTGGCCATGGCGCGGGACGAGGGCCTACAGGTCTCGTTCGTGTGGCTCTGGTCGGACAAACTCCGTCTCACTGAGGTTGTGCAGCGTTACCGGGATCAAATAGATGCAATTGAAGTGCAGATTCCAGGAACGCTGTGGCCAGAGGAGAACTGCTTGCGGCAGATTATGCGCTGTCGTGACCAACTCGATATCCCAGTGACTCTTGCCCCCTTGTTGGCCCTGGAGCGTTCACCGGGAAAGTATCATCCCCGGGCGCGTGTCGGTTACCGCGCCACCGAATTGGCAGAATTGAACCAGTATTTGCTCCAGCACGATACGCACATAGATCGTGTGTTGTGCCATGTGGACTCTCACGTCCGTCCTTGGGAGGCGATGCAGGAGTTCTTTCACAGGGATCCTCTGAGCCAGGTCGGTAATTTCGATTTCGTGGTTCAACTGCCGGGCCTTGACGAGAATGTCCAGGCGAACCGCGCTGCGGAGGCTGTTCTTGCCGCGGCCCTGCACAGTGGCTGTCGCCTTTTCCTCGATCCCCTCGTGGACATGGACCGCACCGGTGACATCAATCACGGATTGTTGGATCGTTTATCCAACCCGAGGCCAGCGTTCCATACTGTGCGCTGCATGAACACGGTCTTGTTTGCCTCGGAGAAAGTATTCCGACCAATGGCAGGCAAAAGCCCGGAAACGCAGATCCTTGGGGTCGAGGGTCGGACGAGGCGCTTGTGGTTACTATTGCCGGACGCAGGTGAGACGATCAACTCTACAGCACTCGATGGTGTCACTGGCACGGGGCGCGAGACCCTATGCTTCGATCTGGTTGCAGGGACAAGTGCAGCCTTGCGGGAAAACCAGGTGGAGTTGCGTCAGCGGCTTTCTGCGCTTCGAAGCCCAACTCTCCTCATGCAGGAGACTAGCTCGTGACAAAAAAGCCCGCGTTGCGCTGAATGGGACAGCCTGCCAGCGTCGCCTCGCTTTACAGGTGAAAGGAACAGGTTCTCAATGACAATCAGAAAACGAGAGGTCAAGAGAGACCGGCTCTATACCGAAGACGATGCTGATCTGAAACATATCAGAGATAAATGCATAGCGACGATCGGATACGGCAGTCAAGGACACGCGCAGGCGTTGAACCTGCGCGACTCGGAACTGAATGTTATCGTCGGCAATCGAGAAGATCGATTTGCCGCGGAAGCTCGAGCTGATGGGTTCGATGTGATGCCGATCGTGCAAGCGGTGAAGCGTGCTGATGTGATCCTGTTCCTGATCCCTGACGAGGTGCAGGCGGCCGTTTACAGTGAGGTAGAGCCGTATCTCCAGGAAGGCCAAGTGCTTGACTTTGCCAGCGGTTACAGCGTGCATTTCGGGTTGATCAGACCGCTCCCATTTCTCGATGTGGTGCTAACTGTCCCCACCTGTCGAGGTACGGTACTCCGTGAGCGGATTCAGCGCGGCCAAGGAGTGTTTGGTCACTTCGGCGTCTATCAGGATCATTCCGGCAAGGCCCGCGACATTGCCATGGCCCTGGCCAAGGGAATGGGGCTATTGAAATTCGGATGCACCGAATGCAGCTTCGGACAGGAGGTAGTGGTTAACCTGTTCGCTGAGTCCGCCGGACTGGGTGCGATTCCCCAATACCTTCTGACCGCTTACGAAGTGCTGATCGAGGCCGGCTTCTCTGCTGAGGCCGCCTATGCGGAGACATTCTATGAGCTGCAGTTCTTCGTTGAAAACCTGGTCAAGGAGCGCTTGGCGAACAGCCGCCAGGGCTCGTCCACTTCCACCTATCTGATTCTCAGCAAAACGAGCGAGGTGGTGGACGATCACGTGAGAGACAACATGCGTCGGATGCTTGGGCGTATCCAGAGCGGTGAACTGGTCCGCGAGTGGAACCTGGAGCATATGGCGGGAGCGCCGATGCTCCATCAACGCCAGCGGGCGCTGGCCGAGCATGAGATCAAGGATGTTGAAGACGTCTTCTTGGAACGGAAGAAGGCCACCGGATGGTGACAATTTGTCGTACCATGGGTACGACTAGGATCATCATTCCTGTCAGATTTGCATAGTAAGGAGAGCAGACATGACCAAAGAGAATCCGGCCAGAAGAGATCGACTATATCTCGAAGAGGACGCGGATCTCAGCATCATTCAGAACAGACTGATCGCTTCGATTGGATACGGCAGCCAGGGTCACGCCCAGGCGCAGAACTTGCTCGACGTCATCGTCGGAAATCAGGAAGATCGCTACGCCGATATAGCGCGGGCCGACGGTTTTGAAGTCGTTCCGATTGCGCAAGCGGTGAAGCGGGCGGATATTCTTCTCATGCTGGTCCCGGATGAGTTGCAGATGTCGATATACCATGCCGAGATCGAGCCACACCTGAGAGAAGGCCAGGTCTTGGATTTTGCCAGCGGCTATGCGATGCATTTCGGCCTGTTCAGGCCGCCGTCAAACATCGACATTGTCCTGAGCGTGCCCGCGTCGTTGGGCGAAGTGTTGCGCGAACGGTATGTGCGCGGCGAGGGCGTCTTTGGGCACTTTGGCGTGCATCAGGACTACTCGGGCCAGGCACGGCAGATCGCGATGTCTTTGGCCAAAGGTATGGGCTTGCTGCGCTTCGGCAGCTGCGAATGCACCTTTGGCGAAGAGGTCGGCGTGAACCTGTTCGCCGAGACGGCCGGCCTGGGGGCAATCATGAAATATCTCCTGACCGCTTACGAGGTGCTGGTGGAGGCCGGCTACTCGGCCGAATCGGCCTACAGCGAAACCTTCTACGAACTACAGTTTTTTGCCGAATACCTTTGCAAGTCGAAGCTCGGCGATACGCAGTTCGGTTCCTCGACCTCGACCTATCTGATTCTGCGTCGTTCGGGTGAGGTCGTCGATGATCACGTGCGCCAGCAGATGCGCGCCATGCTGAAGCGTATTGAAAGCGGCGAGCTCGTACGCGATTGGAACCTGGAGCAGATAGCCGGATCTCCGGTTTTGCATCAGTTGAAGCGCGAGATCGCCGAACACCCGATCCGCGACGTGGAAGCGCTGTTTCTGGAGCGGAAGGAGAAGACGGGCTGGTGATGATCGACATCCACAGCCACATCTGGCAGCGGCATCATTGGTCGGATAAGGCGACAGCCGAAATCGAGATGTGCTACGGCAAGTCCAACAAATGGCACTGTCCGCCCGAGGAGCACTGGGAACAGGTAGCGCAGAAGGTTGATCGCGCAGCAGTTTTTGCGATGATGATGAATGCCGCCGGGTTGGTGGTTCCGAACGAGTACGTCCATGACTACGTCAGCCGGCGCCCTGACAAACTGATAGGCGTGGCCAGCGTGGACCCGAACGACCCTGCCTGCATCGAGCAACTGACGCATGCCATCAGAAACTTGGGTTTGCGCGCGCTCAAGTTGAGCGGCGCCTACCAGAATTTCAACCCGGCCGACACGCGTTACGATCCCCTCTACAGCAAGGCCCAGGAACTCGACATCCCCATCTTCTGGCACCAGAGTACCACAACATTCGCCGCTACGCCGTTGCGCTGGTCGAAACCGATACTTCTTGACGAAGTGGCGCAACGATTTCCGAAGCTGCGGCAGATGATCTGCCATATCGGTCATCCATGGCACACTGATGCTGTGATGGTCATGCGCAAGCACAAGAACGTCTACGGGGACATGTCCGGTTTTGGCTTTCGTCGCTTGCGCTTCTATGAGGCTTTGGCTACGGCGATAGAATACGATGTCGGGCACAAGATATTCTTCGGTTCGGACTATCCGTTCGCCAAAGTGGATGACAGTGTCCAGTACCTGTATGACGCGTCCGGCATGGCCAGCCGAGCCGGTCTTTCGCTGATCCCTGAAGCGTACATCGAAGACATGCTCCAGCGCGACTCGCTCAAACTGCTGGGGATCGATTGACGGTGCCGATTTCAAAACAGAACACGCACGGCTCAGATTACGAGGGAGGGAGGAATTCATAGTTGAGCCGCCCCGCGGCAGGGTTGGAGACAGGCGGGCGCGTCTGGGCCTCGTGACCCACGACGATGCAGTCAACAACGACGAGTGCTGGCAGTATTTGCCGGCCGGCGTCTCCCTGACTCAGAGCGCCGGTTGATAATGTGATTCAGTTGTCCGGCTTTGATGAAAATGTCCAAGCCCACCGCTTCGGATTTGAAGAAGGGACGACAACACAAATGGCAACCTATCAGTCCAGCGGCAAGACCCCGATCGATATCGGCTCACGTTTAGAGTTGATGATCGATGACTATCTGATCGCTCGCTTGAGCGGTGGCGCGGTGCGGCGTCTCAACCGACCTACCCCACGCGAAGTGGTGCTGGTCACAGACATGCCCTGGGAGGGCAACACTTGCCTTTACTTTACGGTTTTCCAGGACGGCCCCATCTACCGCATGTATTACCGCGGCAGCCACTATGTTACAACTGCAACGACTCAGGAAGTACCTCACCCAGCCGCTGTCTGCTACGCCGAAAGCGCAGACGGCATCCATTGGACAAAGCCAAACCTTGGGCTGGTCGAATTCAACGGCTCAGTACAGAACAACATCATTCTTGACAAGCAGGAAAGTCGCTTCCCAGTCAGCGAGTTCGCGCCCTTCAAGGACGCCAACCCAAATGCTGCCCCGGACGCAAAATACAAGGCCTGGACTGTCAGGTACGACCCGCGCGGGCTCCACCCGTTGTCGTCACCCGATGGCATCCACTGGACTCCCATGAGCGACGAAGCCGTCATCACCCACGGTCTTTTCGATTCGCACAACCTGGCGTTCTGGGACACATTGCGCGGCGAATACCGCGACTACCACCGCAGTCTGTACCACGAAACAGGCGCGCAACCGTACTCCGCCAAAAGCGTAGGCGGCCGCAACGCGGACACACCTCGCGGCTCGCGCTATGGACGCGACGTCCTCACCGCTACTTCACAGGATTTCATCCATTGGACCGACCCGGTGTACATCAATTACACCGAGGGGCGCACTGACGAGCTTTACATCAACGGGATCATCCCTTACTCTCGCGCCCCGCACATTTTCCTGGGATTTCCGGCGCGCTACATCGACCGCGGCTGGTCGGATGCAATAGAAGATCTTCCCGAGTTGGCGCATCGCCGGCGTCGCGCCAACGCCAAGTCTGAGAATGACACGAGTGAACGCCGTGGCAGCGCCCTGACCGACAGCATGTTCATGACCAGCCGGGATGGGCAGACCTTCAAACTCTGGCCGGAATCCTTCATTCGACCGGGGCTGAGGCCGCGTGACAACTGGGCGTACGGTGACAACTACCCAAACTGGGGCCTTGTCACCACCAAGTCGGCGATTGACGGGGCGCCCGACGAAATCTCACTCTATCTGACCGAAGGCTACTGGCGGGGAGAGAGCCTCAACTTGCGTCGCTACACGCTGCGCATCGACGGTTTTGTCTCCGTACAGGCGCCGCTGAGCGGGGGCGAAGTCGTCACGAAAGCGCTCATCTTTGCCGGCCGGCAACTGATACTCAACTTCTCCGCATCGGCCGCGGGCAGCATCCGCGTTGAGATTCTGCGCGATCAGATGGACGCGCCCATCGCAGGCTTTACGCTCGACGACTGTGTCGAGGTCCTGGGGGACGACCTGGCGCGGGTGGTTCGTTGGGCAGATGGACCCGACGTGAGCCGGCTGGCTGGTATACCGGTGCGCTTGCGCTTTGTACTCAAGGATGCCGATCTGTTTTCATTCCGCTTCAGCGAATAGGAAGAATTCAGATGATCTCCCGACCAGACATCTTTCTTCCCATCAGCAGTTAATCGCGCCGGGATACGCTGGATCTTCCGAACGCCTGCCACGCCAATCTGATTCTTAACGTCGGCTGCAAGAGGGTGGAATACCATATGACAACTACGCATGCCATCTGGCAGAGGCCCTACCAAGTAATCCGCACAAGGTGGAAGGAGTGACAGGGAAATGGCTGACATGACAGAAGAGAGATCACACGAAGATATCTGCAGAGGTTACTATCAGCTTGGAGAGCTGGAGATCCAGGTTGGTGAAACACAGACCATCATTCCGCAACAGAGAACGCACTGCGCCTGTGCATACCTGTTTAAACTCGTAGATGGTGAACTCGTGCTGGCTGCTTTTCCAAAGGAATCTGGCGGCTTCACCTCCAGACGCTCGAGTGATGGCGGACAAACGTGGCGCGACGCGCCAACCTGGCCTACATGGTGTGCATACCAGTTTCCCGATGGTGAGCTGATCCAGGTACATTCTCATTTCCTGACAGATACCGATCAGGAAGGTGTATACGAGACGGTTCTGGACCGCTCAATGGATAACGGGTTTTCCTACCAGAGAGAGACGGTGCAATTGATCGGTGTTCCCACACTCGCGCCGGAGATAAACAAGCCCGGCAGACCACGCTACGTGGACCACTCCATTGTGGCGCTGCGCGATGGCAGCCTGCTGGCTGGCGCGCTCGCTAAGTTTGCCAGCGACAGGCAGCCCAAGGAACGCTCTTTCGTGGTACGCTCTACCGATCGCGGCAGGACCTGGCACTATGTTTCAACGGTGGCATTTGACCTGACACCAGGAGACGCACTCCGGCTGGATGGCTTTGGCGAGCCCTCTCTGCAGACACTGCCCAATGGGGAGATACTTTGCTTCATGCGCAGCGGTGGTGCGTCTGACGGAAAGCACTGGCCCTTGTACATGAGCCGGTCGAACGATGATGGCAAGACCTGGAGCCATGCCGACCCCATTGCGGACCGCGGCGTCTTCCCCACATCCTGCTTGATGTCCAACGGCGTGCTTGTCGTGAGCTATGGCCGGCCAGGCGATTGGCTCGCCTTCAGCTTGGACATGGGGCACACCTGGATCGGCCACTTCTGCCTGCGTCAAGGTCCACAGCATACCGATTGCTCGTATTACGACGCGGTCGCGGAGGTTGCGCCGGACACCTTGCTGGTCGCTTATGGCTGCACCGACCCCAATGATAGCTGGCAGGCTGAGCTCCTCGGTACTTTCATCACGGTTAAGCGTTCGTGACGCGCTTTCTCGTTGCCGGGCCTGATTTGGGTGTGTCCCAGGATAGGGGCGAGTTACTCTGACATTTGCGGTAACGACGAAGCCAAGGCCTGTTCACAATTCAATGTGAGGCATAAGAGGAGGCTTCTCTCGCCTCGTTCAGGGACGCCTGCGGGCCCGTACGCCCTCTTCGGGCGCTCGGGCCTATGGCCCTCCCCTGTGCGGGGGACGGGTCCCCCTGCAATGCCCCCTGACACCAGCCCCGCCGTCCGTACGCCGCCATTCCAGCAGGTGCGCCTGCCGCCACCGAATGCGGACGCCAAAGTGCCGAATTGGGCCAGCAGCCGAGAGTGCTCCACCACCCTCCGCAGTCCACTCACCACCGACCACTGCCGTTATCCTTTCCAGCCGCCCACAAACGCGCCCGCACGCGCCGACCCCGGCGCTTGGTAAGAGTCGTTCGCGCGCTTCCTTATCGTCGAAATAGTTCCATTCCTCGCCTGCCCATTTCGTGCTTGCGACCAATGCCCAGCGTGGATCCCAATTTGCCATGCATAAGGCGCGCCAAGTCCGTTTGCCGGACCCAAGCCTGCATAGGCTAAACACATCCCCCCAAAAATCTGGGCTGCACCCAGCTGAATTTCCTGAGTTGACAAAGGCTGAATTCCTATATATATTATATACTGTCTTGGATGTATTCCTGTCCACACGGCTTGCCCTTTCGTTGAGTCCGAACTGTCTACGCGACTGAAAACCTACATCAGGAGGGGAACCATGACTCGTAAAGAAGTGAGTAGACGTGATTTTCTGCGAGCGGCTGGCCTGGGCGCAGCTGGCATTGCTGCTGCTGCGTGTATCCCAGCCCCACAGAGCGCAGCCCCGGAACCGGTCCAGCAACCCGAATCCATGGAAGCCGCCGGTCCCGTGAGCGGCGGGACCTTGACGATTGCGCCTGGGGCATTGAGCTTCACGAACTTCACACCCTGGAAGGTTCGGGGCACCTCACACTATAGGGTGTTCTCACCGGTGGTACAGGCTCTTGTCCGCGGTCAGGAGTGGGGCGACGGCCTGACGCCCCAGACGAAAGAGTTCAAGATCACACCGGAGCTGGCCGAGAAGGTGGACGTTGAGGAGCCGGATCGGGTATGGGTATTCCACCTGCGCCAGAACGTCAAATGGCACGATGGCCGGCCCTTCACTGCCGACGACGTTATGTGGAGCTGGTTCGCAGCCACCCACAGGGATGTCGCACGCCAGAGCGGTGGGCTGCCGCAGATCAAGGGGGCCATGAACCTGGGGGAAAACGGTGGGACAATGGAGGATCTCACCGGCGCCCAAAAGATTGACGATTATACCGTGCGCCTTGAGCTGGAAGAGACCGACTTTGATTTCATTTCCAGCCCTAACACCCGCATGGACATCACGCCCAAGCACGTGTTCGAGGACGTCCCGCTCGATAAGGTTGTCGACCACGAGCCTTTTGCGGGCATGCCCATCGGGACCGGACCCTTCAAATGCACCCAGTTGGTTCCCGACCAGTTCCTGGCGATGGAGCGCAACGACGACTACTGGGGAGGGAAGCCCCTTCTGGACGGAATCATCTTCCGCTTCCTCGATGGCAACACTGCGGTTGCCGCCTTGGAGAAGGGAGAGCTTGACGTCGGTTTCACTCCAGACCTGGCCAGCTTCCAGCGCTTGCAAGCGATGGATCATCTTGCAAGTGCGACTTTTCCGACCCCATGTTATTGGGCGTATTACATCAACATCAACCGCTTCCCGGACACCTACCATCAACTGCACCAGGCGCTCCTGTATGGCATAGACATTGATGAGTATCTCGCCGTGACGACCGGCGGTCTGGCCGTACGCGATAACTACGTGTTCAGTCACATCGGCGTGGGCACCCTGAACCAGCCGCCTGAAGGGCTGACACAGTACTCGTTCGATCCGGACAAGGCCCAGGCCATTTTGGAAGAGATCAACTGGGACTTTGACCGCGAACTGGAGTTCTCCGTGGAAGGCGAGCCCACGGTGGGCGAAGAAACCTTTCAGGCGCTGGCGGCCAACATGGGGCTGAAGTTGAAGTTCAAGGTGTTCCACCCGTCCGCCTTCGTCCCAGAGGTATTCGACAACCTGGACTTTGACATCTACAGCAATGTCCAGGGGTGCTCCACTGCCCTGGGTCACTTCTGGCGTATTGTCAAATGTGGAGGTACCCCTGACGCGGGCGGGATTAACTGGAACAATTACTGTAACCCGGAGTTGGACGAGGTTTATGCAGCCGCCATGCAGGAGAAAGACCTCGACAAGCGTGTAGAACTGATGAAGCAAGTAGCCTTGCTGGTCGACCAAAACCTGAACGGAGCGCCGTTCTTCCGAGGGGTAGGCAGGCTTATCTTCAATTCGCGAGTCCAGGCCATCTATCCCGGCACAGACTACGCAAAATCGGTCCGCGTTCCCCACGAGAAGATCTGGCTGAAGCAGACCTAGGTTTGTCTGCCCTCGCAGTGGCGGGTGAAAGAGGGGGCTGGGCGGCAGTGCCCAGCCCTTTCAGTGTCGCAGGCGCCACCGGGGCGTACACGCACCTGGCCAGGGAACAGACACTGGGTTATGACTGAATACATCCTGCGTCGTCTCTTGGTGACGCCTATGATGGTCTTGGGCGTTACGATCCTGGTCTTCGTGATGTATAACCTGGCTCCCGGTGATCCGGTAACGGCGATGATCGACCCATTGGAGCCCACCTCCTCACAGATCGACCGGGAAGCGATGCGGGAGCGCCTGGGTTTGAACAAGCCCATCCACGTCCGCTACCTGATATGGCTGAGAGAACTGCTGCGGGGAAACCTCGGCTACTCCCAGGTGGATGGCCACTCGGTGGCGGAGAGAATCGCTCAAACCCTGCCGGCCACCCTCTTGCTGCAGGCCACTTCCCTCGTGCTGGCCATCCTGATCGGCGTGGCGCTGGGCCTCGTCTCGGGCCTTAAGCAGTACTCCAATCTGGACCACGCGCTGTCGTTTTTTGCCTTCTTCGGTATCTCGGTGCCAAACTTCTTCGTCGCGATTCTGCTTATGTATTTCCTTTCGGTCAAGCTGGATTGGTTCCCCCTGGCCGGTATGTGGACCCCGGGCCAGTCAACAGGCTTCAACCTGGACCTGCTGCACCACATGGTTCTGCCGGTCCTCGCCAACGTGATTCTGAGTCTGGCCGGCTACATGCGCTACACCCGGGCGAGTGTGCTGGATGCCTTGGGCGCCGACTACGTAACCACGGCTCGCAGCAAGGGGCTGCCGGAACGGTGGGTCATCATACGCCACGTGTTCCGAAACGCGCTCCTGCCCGTGGTCACCCTCGTGGGCCTCAGCCTGCCCAGCCTGTTGGGCGGATCGTTTATCCTTGAGCAGCTCTTCTCGTGGCCGGGGATGGGCCGCCTGGGCTATACGGCCCTCCTGGCCCGCGACTACCCCGTGATCATGGCGGTGACACTGACTTCTGCCGTCATCGTAATGCTCGCGAACCTGGCCTCTGATATCGCCTATGGCTTCGTGGACCCGCGCGTACGCTACGATTGATAGCGGGTCGGAGTTGGTGAATGACGGCACATTCTCCCGCCAATCTAACCCGTCCACACACTCCATCCAGCCGTTCACCAGAGGCGCCAGCCCGGTAAAACTCCTCCAGATTTCCCAGCGCCAGCCACGAGACAGATGTCGCGCACACGTAACAGAGCCTCTCCACAGATCGCAGAACAGCAGTTGCCCGTAGACTCGCCTTTCGCGCGCAGCTTGCGTCGCTTTCTTCGGCACCGCGTTGCCGTGGTCGGTAGCCTGATCGTCCTGATACTGGTGCTGATCGCTCTGACCGCGCCACTCCTCACCCCTTACGATCCTGTCAAAGCCAACTTACGCGAAATCGATTCCCCCCCTAATGGCCGGCACATCTTCGGTACGGATCAGGTTGGGAGAGATGTACTTACCCGCGTCGTCTATGGCGCACGGGTGTCCATGTCGGTGGGCATCGTCGCCGTAACCCTCACCACGATCATCGGTGTCATCATCGGTGGGCTGGGCGGCTACCTCGGGGGACGTACGGACGATCTGCTCATGCGTTTTACAGAGCTGGTCATGATGTTTCCGACCTTTATCCTCATGATCACATTGGCGACCGTTCTGGAACCCAGCATCTTCACCCTCATGCTGGTGATTGGTCTCTTCAATTGGCCGGGACTGGCGCGGCTGGTGCGGGGGCAGGTGCTGTCCTTGCGCGAGACGGAATTCGTCACCGCAGCCCGCACGGTCGGCGCAACTGACTGGCGAATCATGTGGGTACACATCTTTCCCCACGTGGTTGGCCCGGTCGTGGTCTCGATGACTCTGGGAACGGCCGGCGCCATCCTCGCGGAGGCCGGCCTGAGCTATCTTGGACTGGGCGTGCAGGCGCCGGTACCCAGCTGGGGTGGCATGGTTAGCCGCGCGGCGAACTTCACAGCACTCGCCATCTTCCCCTGGCAGTGGCTGCCGCCAGGGATGGCGATTACGCTGGCAGTCCTGGCCATCAACTTCATGGGCGATGGCCTGCGAGACGCCCTCGATGTGCGTAGCAGGCATGGTGGTATCTGATCGGTTTGCGCCATGGAGCAAAGAAAGGAATAGGAAATGGCAGACACATTGAAAGAAGTATCACGCGAAGACCGCAGCCGGGGCTTCTACCAACCCCCGGGGCTGGAAATCCAGGTCGGTGAGACACAGACCATCATTCCCATGCATGAAACGCACTGCGCCTGCGCCTACATGTACAAGCTCATAGACGGGGAACTCGTGCTTGCTGCGTTCCCACCGGAAGTGGAGGCCAGTCAGCGGGGCATGCCCTGCCGGCGCTCCACAGATGGCGGGCATACTTGGCGCGAATCGCCGGATTGGCGTTCCTGGAACGCATACCAGTTCCCCGACGGTGAGTTGATCCAGGTGGAACCGACCTGGCTGGTGAAAGTCGAAGACGGTGTGCATGAGACCTATCTGCACCGTTCGCACGACAACGGCTACACCTACCAGAAGGAGACGATTCGTCTGATTGGGATTCCCGAACTGTGGCGGGACATGGAGCGCGCCGGACAGCCCCTGTTCTGCTACGTGGATCATGCCATCGTGTCGCTAAGCGATGGCAGCTTGCTGGCCGGTGTGCTAGGCAAGTTCGCCGCTGACAGTAACGCGAAAGAGCGCTCTTTCGTGATCCGGTCTACTGATCGTGGACGCACCTGGCACTACCGGTCGACGGTGGCGTTCGACCTGCATGAAGGGGATGCGCGGCGGTTAGATGGCTTTGGTGAGCCTTATCTGCAGAAACTGCCCAACGGAGAGATACTTTGCTTCATGCGCTCCGGCGGGACTGCATCGGGCGAGCACTGGTCGCTGTACATGAGCCGGTCGAATGACGAGGGCAGGACCTGGAGCCACGCTGACCCGATCGCCGACCGTGGCGTGATGCCGAAGTCCTGCCTGATGTCCAATGGCGTGCTGGCCGTAATCTATGGCCGGCCGGGCGACTGGCTCACCTTCAGCACGGACATGGGACACACGTGGATAGGGCACTTCTGCTTACGCCAGGGTCCGGTGCACGTTGATTGCTCGTACTACGACGCGATCGAAGAGGTTGCACCCGACACTCTGTTTGCGGCCTATGGTCGCACGGATGCCAACAACCCCTGGATGCGTGAGATTCTCGGCACCTTCATTACGGTGAAACGTGTCTGACAGACTTGCGTCTGATTCCAACCCAACGTTGGCCGCCTCCGGCTCAGACACGGTCATCACGTCCGTCATGTACAAACCGTGAAGAGTATGAAAAGAAAGGTGCGACAATGATAAGTCGTGAAGAGGCGCGTCATGCCTTGACCGGTCCGATCATGTCTTTGAATACTCCCTTTTTCGCCAATGGTGAAATTGATTATCAAAGCATAAGCCAAATCATCGATTTCACCATCGACGCCGGTTCGAAGACGATTATCCTGACCAGCGGCGACAGTTTGTATACTCTTCTGACAGATGCGGAAGTCGCCGAACTGACGAAGTTCGTGGTTGCACAGACTGCAGGACGGGCCATGGTGGTGGCTGCGGATCGCATCTGGTGGACCGGCAAGGATGTTGAGTTTGCCAAGTACGCGCGCGAGGTCGGCGCCGATATGGTGATGGTGCTGCCGCCGGACTGGGCCGGTTCATGCACGGAAGATACTCTTGTCGCCCATTATGCAGCCGTCGCCGAGCATATGCCGGTCATGTTCGTGACGAATTATCTCGGGCAGCGTCCTCTCGCGCTGAGTTTGCAAGTGCTGAGGCGGTTGCGGGATGAAGTAGACGGCATTTATGCGGTGAAGGACGACATTTGTGGCGAGTTCGGCAGGAGATTGGGGCTGCTGGTTCACGAGCGCTGGGCTGTGTTTGCCAGTGGGACGAAACGAGAGGTTCTGAACAACGTGCCCTACGGCTGCGACGGCTATATGTCATGCTTCATCCTCATCAAGCCCGAGGTTGCGCACGCCTTCTGGGACGCGGTTCAGGCCAATAATTTGCCCCAGGTCCGCAAGATTATTGCTGATTATGATATACCCATATGGGATGAACTGTTTTCGGTTTTTCCGGGTAGTTTTGACGCCGTCGTCCATGGCATCCTCGAACTCAAAGGCTTGGCCCAGCGCTGGAGGAGAAAACCATACTACAGTCTGAATGACCGTGAAATGGCGGAACTGGCAGACCTTATGCAGGGAAAGGGCTGGCTATAGGCTGGCTTGGGTCAATGGACGGTTCCATGACCTGTTTGCTCCGAGTCTTGCCTCCAATTCGTAGAGCGCTCGGACGACGATGCCACGCTCGTGGCCCCGAGGCAGCCCCTATCCTGACTTTCAGGACGCGCGACCGACAACGGTCGGAAGCGATATCGTTGCGCGAACCACTCTTGGAGCCAGCCCGTCTGGCCCACACCTTTCCCCAAAGCAGAACGATTTCGAATACGTGTCAGACCGTAATGAAGAGGAATTTAGCGAACCACCTTTATGTTGCCGCGTAACATTAGACCCAACAGACGCCGCGCCGCAGTGGACGCTGCGAGAGTTTGTTCGTCAGATTGAGCCGCAGTTGACGGCAGCGGACCGGAAGCGCTTACTGACCCATCTGGCGCTTGCGCCCCAGGGGAAAGCTCAAAGTTCTATCCTTACCGGCCTGTGTGCCGTAAGACTTTCCTGCACCGCCTCAATCGTCCTCGCTACTACGTAGGCGTCCTGCAGTGTAACGCGCAACTCCTCCTCTCTCCGTACCGCCTTCACAAAGTGGGCGAACTCACGCTGGTTCATCGGCGAGTATCGGATCGGCGCGAGCTGCGAAAAAGAACTGCCCTGCGTCATAACCGGATAGTTGTGATAGTCGGTTCGCACGCAACCCTTCTCTCCCACAACCTCCAGATCGAAAAACGGGTATTCCCAGCTGATCGAAGTGCAGACGTGCACGCTTCCCAGCGAACCGTTTTCGAAGCGGACGAGCGCCTTTACATTGTCCCAGCCCTCGATCACGCCCTGGTGCACGAAGTTCTCGCCGTAAGCGAAGACCTCCTCCGGTTCCCCGCCCAGGGCCCAGCGCACGATATCAAACCCGTACGTGCCGAATTCACCCAGCGGGCCGCCGCTCTTCGCCGGGTCCCGCTGCCATTCCGGGCTCGTCATCGCAACATGGTTTACAAAGACTCGCGCCGTCAGCGGCCTGCCGATATCTCCCGCCCGCACGCGGCGCACAGCTTCGATCAAGCCGTCCTCAAATCGTGAAGGGACCGCCGGCATTACGATCCGGCTACTGCGCCGCGCAACCTGAATCGCCCGGCGCACCTCGTCGCCCATGAAACTGAACGGCTTGCAGGAAAAGACATGCGCCCCTGCTTCCAGCGCTTGACAGCTGTTTTCGCAGTGCTCCCCAATTTCACTCGCCACCACAACGAAATCGAGATCCTGTCCGAGCAGGTCAGCGGCATCATGGTAGAGAGTAGCCTCAAACTTGGCCGCAAACGCCTCCGCGCCCATACCGATACACTCCTCAACATACGCCCGGCTCTTGCCCAGATCGCAAACGCCAACCAGCTCAACATCCTTCATCGCCAGCAGTTCCGTCGCAAACAGATCGGCATACCAGCCCTGTGACAGGCCGATCAGACCGCAGGTCAGTACGCTTTTCATTTGCGCCCTTCCCTCCTGATTCAGTTGCTCAAACGCATCCGGCCTACTCGAAGTTGGCAAAACCGTGAGGCGTCTTCACGTCGATCACCGAAACGGTCTCCGCCTCCAGCGCCCGTTCCAATGCCTGAACCATCTCTGGCAGCGATTTGACCTGCACGCCGCAGGCCCCGTACGCTTCAGCCAGCCGAGTGAAATCCGGGTTTCGCAGGTCGCTGGCAATGTAGCGACCGTTACCTCGATTCTTCTGGTAATAGCGCAACAACCCCCAAGCGTCGTCGTTGAAAACCAGTACCACCGGCCGCAGCCCATACTGCACACAGGTTCCCAACTCCTGAATGTTGAACTGGAAGCCACCGTCACCGGTAATGCAGATCACCTGCCGCTCCGGAACGCCTGCCTTGGCGCCGGCGGCAGCCGGCAGGCCGAATCCCAGTCCCCCCCATGCCGGTATGAGGTAACTGCGCTCCTCGTAAACCTCCAGGCAGTAGTTGGCCCCGCGATGATTGCAGACCCCCACGTCGCCGACGAAGACCGCGTCCCTGTCCGTCGCCTCCCGGATCGCCTCCATAATCATCGTCTCGTTCGGCAACGTTTGCCGTTTGTACTCCCGGATACTCTCCCTGACAGCCTGCACTTCCGCGGCGTAGCTCTCCTTTATCCCGTTCACATTCTTGTCGGAACCCGCCTTGCCCTCCAGTGCGCAGTTGAGTTGCTCCAACACCGTCCTCGCGTCGCCTACCAGACGCACCGTCGTCTTATACCACTTGTCCATTGTCGCGGCATCAATATCCAGATGAATCAGCTGCGGCGGCTGGCGCAGGCCCTGCGACTTCGCCCTGAAATAGGAAAGGCTGGAGCCGGCGACCAGGAGAACATCCAGGCTGTTTGCGAACGTCTGGCGCGGGTCTTCCAGCCCGCCAGGCGGAAAGTTGTATTCGCCGCCATACATCCCCAGGCTTAGTGGGTGATCTTCTGCAATCGCGCCTTTACTGTTGGCCGTGGTGAACACCGGCGCGCCAAGACGCTCCGCCAGGCGCACGAGCTCCCGGCCCGCTCCGGCGCGGTGTACGCCCGTCCCCGCCATCACCCCGACCCGCCGGCCCGCCAACAAGATCTCCGCCGCCGTTTCGACCGAGGCCGGGTCCGCCGCCGGAGCCCCTTGCCGGACTGGCCCCGAAATGACCATCTCCGCTTCCTGGCTTTGCACGTCTGACGGTATCTCTAACGCTATCGGGCGCTGGCGCCAGCCCTGAAACTGTGCAAACGCCTCCTGCACCTGCCCTGGCGCCTCTTCCGGGCGGCTGATATGGACGCTACTCTGTGTCACCGTTGCGAGCATATCCAGCTGGTTTTTGGTCTCATGCATAGTGCCAAGACCGCGCTCGTACAGCTTCTCCTCCGCCGAGCTGGTGATAGTCAGAACCGGCGAAGACGCGGCGTAAGCCTCCCCGAGACCGCCCGTCGAATTGGCTGCACCCGGCCCCGTACTGGTCAGACAGATGCCCGGTTTGCCGGTCACCCTCGCGTACCCGTCTGCCATCATCGCCGCTGCGTGTTCATGCCGCGCGCTGATGAAGCGGATGGCGTCCTGGTGGTCGTACAGCGCGTCGAAAATCTCCATCGTGTGGCTGGAAATAATTCCGAATATCGTGTCTACGCCTTGCGCCCGCAGCGACTCGACCAGCGCCCGCGCCGCCGTCATCCTTGCCATCCTCACTCCTCCACAGCTCGGCAGCGAGATGACTTGACTCTATTGCTTAAAGAGTGCGCACATCCTCAGGCACGAGAGTCGAAATCCTTCTCGAAGTCAACTGTTTCACTTTTCAAACAATCAATGCGGCGCCACCCGAAACTGCTCAACCACCTCTTCATTCAGCGCGAATCCCAGTCCCGGCCGTTTCGGCACCTCGATCAGGCCGTCTGCGTCCACCTCAATAGCGGGTTCCAGCAGCTCCGAAATAATCGGCGAGTCCGGAAAGGCGATCGGCATCTCAAAATAGGGCATATTCGGCAGCACCGCCGCCAGATGGATCTCCGCCGCCACGCCGACCATGTGACACCAGGCATGCGGCACGCAGATCAACCCGCGACGATAGGCGGCTTCGGCAATACGCGTAATCTCCCGTATGCCCCCCGACCGCACCGAACTGGGCTGCACAACGTCCACCCGCCCCTTCTCCATGATCTCCTCAAACTCGAAACGGGTCGTAAATCCCCAGTCGCCCACAGCGATGCGCGTGTCCACGGCATCGGCCAACCTGGCCAGGCCGGCAAGGTTGTCGGCCGGCAGCGGCGCCTCGACAAAGAAAGGTCTGAACTCCGCGATCGCCCGGATCGATTCCAGCGCCTGCCCCACCTCGGACCAGCGGTTCTGCACGTCGATCAACAGATCACGCTCCTCGCCGATCGTTTCCCTCGCCGCCCGTACCACCTCAACGTCCCGCTGTATGCTCACGTGCGAAAAACCTCCAGGCCACTCTTCCAGCTTCATTGCCCGGAAGTTCCGCTCTGTGGCCAGCGTAAAACGATCGATTATCTCACCCACATCCTCGCCCGGAGGGTAGACCGTGGCGTATGGTCGAACCCGCTCTTTGATATCGCTCGATTCAGTCACTGTGCAGCACGCCTGCCAGATCAGTTCGCAGACCGGCTTGCCCAGCGCCTGGCCCGCGATGTCCCACAGCGCCGTCTCCACTGCCCCAATCGCAGCAATCGTGACGCCCCGCCGGCCGAACAATCCTGTGGCTGCATACATCTTCTGCCACAATCGCTCCACCTGCAACGGGTCCTCCCCCTGCAAGATCTCCTCCAGCCCGCCGTCACAGCGAATTATGGCCTCGATCACGAGCGACGGCGACTCCGCCTGCCCGATGCCGCTGATACCCTCGTCGGTGTGCACCCGCACCACCGTCTCCCAGGCTTTGCCTGGGTCCATCAGGGCGATAGTCTCGATGGCAGTGATTTTCACTCTATGCAACCCCCTGTCGTAACTGGCTTCCTCTATCTGTCACTCTCGAAAGCGCAAGGAAAAAAGCTCCGCGTCTCTAAGCACAAAACGCAGGCGGACCGGCGTCCCTGTCAGACCGCCCAGCTCCCTGCCTTCCTTCCAGCGCACCACGCGTTCCAGATCGTCGCCCAACACTTCGACACAGTCCTCAAGTCTGAACCCCTCGACGGGCGAGTTCATCTGATCGCGCAACAGCTCCACGCCAATGCTGCCGGCAGCAGAGGCCGTGAAGTTGAGGACCAATTCTCGGCCCGAGAAGATGAGCGGCTTGGTAACCAACTCCCCCCCACTCAATGGCGCCTGCACCGATGCGAATCCATCCACCCGCATCGTATAGCGCCGCAAGGTGCTTGCGCCGTCCCGCCAGTAGCCTTCCCGTACATAAAAGGACAGCTCATCCGGCGCGCCGGCAACTGCAGAAGGCGTTGTCACAATCCCCCAGTTCTGAAAATTGTCTCCGTAGGTCCAGTTGTCTCGCGGCCGCAGCCCCGGCCGGATGAAAGACTCCGGCCACAAATTGAAGCTGTACCCGTCACGGCTGCTCATAAACATGCCGTCGGTCACCGCCGCGCCGTAGCGCTCACTGATCGCGGCACGCATGCGGCGATGTTCAATCTCCGGCAACGCCTCCAACTCCTCCGACCAACCGCGCTCGACATACCGCGTCGGGAAGCCCAGAAAGAGATGCGGCGCCCGGTAATAGGGCGTGACTTGGTTCGTGTACAACTCGCTGGGTCGGCCTTCGTTGTAGTTGACGTAAACGGAATCGGTCCAGTTGATGAAATCGGAGGAAGTGGCTGTGAGAATGTCGCGTCCGTAGCGTGACCCTCGCAAAGACCCTTGCGACCCAACTCCTTGGCCGCCGTTACCTGCCTGAACTGGATGAGCCCCGTAGGGCTCTTCTCCCGTCTGCGGCAGCCGGAACTCGTTGCGATGATAGGCCCGGTACTCGCCGCGTTCCCCGTCCCAAAAGGCCAGGTTTTGCGTGTCCAGCAACCCCGCAGTGATGACCGGCCCGTCGCTTATGGCCGACCAATGGATACCGTCCGGCGATCCGTACGCCCACAGCCCTCTCGCGTACCCGCGCTGCATCAACGAAAACGCCTTGTAACGTGACTCATCGGCACACTCGGGATTCCCGTCCTTGAACGGCGAGAACATGCCGTTCAATATCTCCCCTGCATCCATCAGAATGTTGTTCTTCCTGGAGCCATCGAACTCGACCAGGCCCAGATCCGGCCTCTCCCAGTGGATGCCGTCGGCGCTCTCCGCATAGCAGATATACTTGCCGCCCGGAGTGCCCAGTTCCTTGCCGGCGTACACGAAATTCTGTCCGCGATAGTACATTCGATAGCGGCCGTCGTCCTCAAAGACCGTAAAGCCACCGCATGCATTACCCTCCCACGGTGCGTCCAACTGCAACGCAATGTCCCGGGGAACCGGACTGTTCAAGCGCCGCCGGGCGCCGCCGCCTAGCTGCGACACCAGATAGTCGTCCACCATCAATTCCAGGCGCGAGTCGATGTCGACAGGAATCGCGACTTCGTTCAAATTGGCCATGGTCATACGACGTTCCTTTACCCGGTCACATTTTGAAAAACTGAAAAGCGTACACGTCCGCGTCGCGCAATGCGAAGCGCAGCCGAACTGGTACACCCTCTAGACTGCTCACGTCGGAACCGCCCGACCAGCGCACAACACGCTCGACGTCATCCCCCAGCAACTCGACGCAATCGTCGAGGCTGAACCCCGCAACGGGTTCATCCATCTGGTCCCGCAGTATCTCCACCTGAACACTCCCGGCGGCCGAAGCTGAGAAGTTGACCTGCAAGCAGTTGCCGGCGAAGATCAGCGGCTTCGTCACCAACTCGCCCCCGCTGAGTGGCGCCTGCACCGACGCGAATCCATCGCCCCGCAGCGTATAGCGCCGCAGGTTCATACTCTCTCCCCGCCAGTACCCTTCCGACACGTAGATTGACAGTTCAACCGGCGCCCCGTCAAACAGCGAAGAAGTCGTCACGATGCCCCAGCCGGGATAGCCGTCTCCGTAAACCCAGTTGTCCACAGGCCGCAAACCCGGCCGGATGAACGACTCCGGCCACAAATTGAAGGTGTGGCCGTCGCGACTGCTCATAAACATCGCATCCGTCAAGGCGCTGCCGTGACGTTCGCTCACCGAGGCACGCAGGCGGCGTTCGCTTAATTCCGGAAGATCTTCCACCGCCTCCGACCAGCCATGGTCAACATATCGGGTTGGAAACCCCACAAAAATATGCGGCGCACGGAAATAGGGCAGGATGGAGTTGTTGTAAATCTCGTCCACACGACCCTGCGTATAATCTACATAATCCGGCTCGTTCCAGTTGATAAAGTCACTCGACGTCGCCGTGCGCAGATCGCGGCCGTAACGGGAACCTCGCACCCCGGACCCCATCGGCCCCGAACGCTCTTGACCGCCGTACGGTTCTTCACCTGTCTTTTCGATCCGGAACTCGTTGCGGTGGTAGTCGCGGTACTCCCCCCGCACCGTGTCCCAGAAGGCCACATTCTGCGAGTCGAGCAGACCATCCGCGATCACCGGCCCGTCGCAAATCGACGTCCACCGGATGCCGTCGGCCGATTTAAGCGCGTGCAGCCCGTCCGGCACCTCCCAGCTGTGCCCAGGCCGCGACGCAGTGCCGTCCAGCATCGGAAACCGCGTCGCCCACGCCTTGTAGCGAGCGGCAGGATCGGCAGCCGGGTTCGCATCCTTGAATGGCGCAAACGCCCGCGACGGATAGGCGCTGTCCTCGCTGCTGAGAATGATATTGTTCTTGCTGGATCCGTTGAATTCGACCAGTCCCAACTCCGGCTTCTCCCACCGGATCCCGTCACTGCTCTCGGCATAGCAGACAAAGTCGGGGTGGGAAGTCTCGTCTCGCAATGTCTGCGTCGCAGCAAAATGACGGCCGAGGTAATACATGCGATAAATGTCACCATCCTGGAATACCGCGAATGATGTGCACGAATTTCCCTCCCATGGCCTGTCCGTTACCAGGACCACTTCGCGGGGTACAGGCTGGTTCAAGCGCAACGCCGCGCCCCCGCTCAACCGCGCGATCAGGAAATCATCTACCATTGGCTCAAGGCGCGAGCCGATCTCGATTGGGACGCTGCTTAGGCCTCTCTGATCAGTCATCTCGTCTTTACCTTCCATTCGACACACTACAAAAGCTCAACGCAACGCCCGACTCGCCTGCCCGCCACTCCTGGCCCCTTCACCGCACTCCTTCCCTCCCTTTTCCATGTATCTGCCAGGCAGGATCTCGAACTCCGCCATCGACAGTCTTCCCTGCACCTCCCGGCTGAATCCGACAAATGAAAAGCCGTAACTGTGCACATTTCCCAGAACACTGTCGAGTCGCGGTCCGCCCTCCGGATAGCTGCGGTGCCAGAACTCTTCGCTGCTGTAACTGCGATGCCAAAGCGTTTCGTCGTTCTCCAGGAGAAATCTGCTCGGCTCTCGCGCCCATTGCCCCTCAGCGATCGGGACCGGATTGCCCGAAAAATGCCAGCGAACACCAGGGGCATGTACCCAGAAGTAGCACTCTGCGCCGTAAAGCCGCAGGTCGTCGCCCCTCAGATACACCGACACCTCGCACCCCCTCAAATCGATGGGGTCCAGCCCGACCCAGTTTCGGTAATGGATCAGTGCCAGAATCGAGATCGGCCTCTCGGGCACGTCCGTACTCCAGCGCGACTGGTCAGCCCAAATGCATCCTCCGCCATGGATGCCACCCTCCTTCTGCCACGTCGTCAGCACGAATATGCCCGCGCCAGTCACGATCTCGCCGTGGTAATCATATGAATGCCAGCCTTCCGGACCCACGCCAAAACTGTTACGTATCATTGCCCGGTTCTCCAAAGAATCCTTCCGGCTCGGTTGTCTTTTCTGGGATCACTGTGAGTGAGCCTGGGATCATCTGTCAGGGGTCTGGTTGAGGAGCTTGGTACCTTCGGGCGCAGCCACGGACGGGAGAGACGATGATCTTTCTGTCCCATCCCGCAAAACCAGAGTACTCCTCTGCCGGCTCGAAGCGGACGCGCTCTCGAAGAAATCCCACTGGAATGTGATTATACAAGGTGAATAACCTGTGTCAACGCCCGGAATCCGCGCTCTGACCGGGAGTCGGTCAGCAAGAGTCCTCCTGAGTCCGGCACCGACCGGAAGGACGCTGGAAACGCAACTACTAAGCCTTTTGCAGTGCGCGGCGCCGGACGAGGCAGGCGAAGTCTCCCCTTTTCACACCTGTCCTCTTTCAAGCGCAGCTTTCACTGACCACTGACCACTGCATTTCTGGGCGGTCGGCCGCAAGCGGCCTCCCTTGTGCGGGGGCTCCGCCCCCGCAACGCCCCCGGTCCTACAACCTCGCGCCGCAGCGAGTGTGTAGGCAATACGAAATTGGCGTCCCGCGGCGGCCCACGCTTCCCCCCATCCCGCGTCCTGGCAGGTGATGAGTATGTGCCACCGCAGGCAAGGCAGGCGAGGCCGCTCCCATATATCCCCAACGTTCACCGCGATGGCCTTCGAGAGCCCGCTACAGAAATACTGACGAAACATTCTACACTGGTAGACCGCGCACAGTGCACACTCAGCACACACAGAGAACATTTCTTGGTAGTTACCCTAAAACAAGAAACGTCCCTCTCGCTATCAGAAACTCCGCGAGAGGGACGCTCCCTGTCAGTCTTCAATTGGATAAACCGAAGCGGAGCCGTTTCCCGCTCTGACCTTACCTAGCTCTGAGCATCATCTGAGAAACGAGATCTCCCTCTGAATAAAGTCGGCTCAGCCTGTCTCCTCGCCAACCAGATGGTAGGCGCCCACGCCATGCTCGGAAAGGTCCAGACCTGCCTGCTCCTCCTCCGGTGAGACGCGCAATACCCCCAGCGCTTTGATGACCGTGAACAGAATGTAGGCAGCAACGAACGCCCACACCGGAATCGCTATCGAACCCACGATCTGCGCGACGATGGAGTAGCCTCCAAAAATACCGGTGGCAATCCCGCCCCAGATTCCGCACAGCCCGTGTACCGGCCACGCGCCGACCGCATCGTCGATCTTGAAGTTCTCCAGCGCCTCCATGCCTACGCACACCAGGACGCCGGCCACAGCGCCAATGATCAGTCCTTCAACATTGTTCACGGAATCACAGTTCGCTGTAATGCCGACCAGCCCGCCCAGCGCGCCGTTCAGCGTGTAGCTCAGGTTCGGCTTTCCTGTCTTGACCCAACCGTAGATCATTGCCAGCAATGTTCCTGTTGCGGCTGCCAGCGTCGTGTTTGTCGCGATCAGCATGACTGCATCCGTATTGACCGCACCCGTGAAGGCAAGCTGACTTCCCGGATTGAATCCGTACCAGCCAACCCACAGGATGAAGACGCCCAGTGCAGCCATCGCCATGTTGCTGGGCGGCAGCGGATTCGTCGAACCGCCGCCAAACCGTCCGATGCGCGGACCGAGCACGATGACAGCAGCCAGGGCAGCGAAACCGCCCACGGCATGAACAACCAATGACCCGGCAAAGTCATAAAAACCCATCTGGTCCAACCACCCTCCACCCCATTTCCAATAGCCGCTTACAGGGTAGATAATGGCGGTGAGGATAATACTGTAGATCAGGTAGCCCGATATCTTCATGCGGCCGGCCACCGCGCCGGATACAATTGTGGCCGCCGTCGCCGCGAAGACCACCTGGAACAGAAAGTCAACCTGGGGGTTCAGGTTACCAGCCATTGCTTCCGGCGCTTCCATCGAGACTCCGAACCCTCCAAATCCCAGGAATCCCCCGAGCAGAGGCGCACCGTACATGATGCTGTAACCAATCAGGAAATAGAAGAAAACACCACTTGCCAGGTCAATGATGTTTTTGAACATAATGTTCACGGTATTCTTGGCCGAATTGAAACCCGCTTCGACCATCGCGAAGCCAGCCTGCATAAACAGCACCAGCACCGCAGAGACAAACAGGATTAAGTTGTCAATCGAATAGGCAACTTCATCCGTCGTAAACGGCGCCGCATCCTGGGCGAATGCAGACGGGGCGAAGACGAGCAGCCCAAGAACGGCAAGCGGTATCGCCCGCAACTTCGAGCCGTGTTTCATAGCACGTACAAACAGTGACATCGAAAAGTTCTCCTTCCTCAAGTGAGACCTGAAATAATACTGCCCTTCTGCTCCATTTGTGCCGCGCCGGCCGCTCCCCTGGCTTTGATCGCAGCCCGCGTACCCTGTGGCGCAGTTGAGCCAATCCAAACATATGGGCCTGTGCTTCCTTGACCGAATGACACAGCAGTACGCTCTCTGAGCGCAGCGCCGGCGCCTCAGAAACTTCACAAGCCAGCGAATTAAGAGAAAGGATATCCGATCGAGAGACAGATTCCACTGCCCATCCTGCATGAAATTGAAAACCTGTTTTTGTGCATATTGCACATAACAAATCGCCGCCAGTGAAATAGCACTGCCTTTCGGCCCGCCAGAGTTCATCTCAGCCCCGGACGAGAAGCAAATGAAGACCGAAACAGCAGGTTCCTTGTACGTCGGAACCTCTTCCTGGAGCTTTCCCGACTGGCGCGGCGTCTTCTATCCCGCCCAAACGCCGGCCGACCAGCAACTCAGCTATTACGCCGCGCAATTCAACACCGTCGAAGCCAATACCAGCTTCTACGCCCTGCCTCCGCCCAAGACTCTGCTGCGCTGGCTCGAAAGCGTGCCTGACCTGTTCACCTTTTCCTTGAAAGCACCCCGGGAGATAACCCACGAAAAGAGGCTCGTGAGTGTGGAGCAGACAACGGCTGCTTATCTGGATATCCTGCGTTCGCTGGGTTCCGCAGCTGCCCCCGGCCTCATTCAGTTCCCGGCATCCTTTTCCCGCAACAGCGACGGCCGACGTTTGGCCGCCTTTGTGGACAGCCTCGCCGCCGACGCCCAGGAGATTCGCCTCTCCGTTGAAGTCCGCGCCTTCGATCTCATGACAACCGCCTTCGCCCGCTTCCTGCTGGAGCGGGGAATCCGTTTCGTCGTCGTCGAGCGAACCGGCCAGCCCGACACATTTGCCAACTGGCAGGCCGCTGCCGAGAGTACCGGCACACGCCTTCCTCTCCACATCCGCCTCATCGGTAACGACCGTGATCCGCTTCCTGACGACAAGCTAATCCGGCGTCCCCAGGAAGAGTTGCTGGACAAATGGGCCAAACGCATCGCCGACCTGCTCAAGGACGGCACAGACGTATTCTGCTACGTCCACAACCCCTTTGAAGGCCACGCCCCGGAAACGGTGCGCCGCCTGCGCGACCGTGTCAGCCAGTACCTGCCACTCCCCGACTGGAATCCCACAACTGAGAGGCCCGCCGGCGAGGAGAATAGCGGTCAACTGTCGCTATTCTGAACTCATTGGGACAGTTAATCTAGGTTAAATCGACAGTTAACCTAATCTACGCGTTTCTCTTCACCCCTGCAGCGACAAATCTCGCCGAAAACACGCCCCAATATCTTGAACTGTGGTGCTATACTATTCCTCACTGTCGCCCGCCCTCTGTCCGTCAATACAGCGATTCAGGGAACTCAAATGGAGATTATCGAATTTCTTCAGCTTGTCCTCTTGCTGGGTCTGCTCGCGGCGGTCACGGTTTTGCTGGTTAGCCTTGGCGCTACGCGGCGCTTCGACGACAAACGCGATAAGGATGAAGAGTCCAGAAGGAATCAGTTGCGCTTGGCACCCAACCGCGCCGTCCACCGCCCGCGAAACGACCTCAGTCGAGAACTTGATAGACGCTTAGCGAGCGGGTAAGAAAAGAGGCCAGCCCCCAGTGGGGCCGACCTCTATGGGGTGATCCAACCCGAATCACTGAATGTGTGACGGCTGTTGCCGCAGCCGTCACTGTTTTGTCAGGCTGGACCGGTCTCCAGTATAGCACGCCGCTTTGCGGCGGCCAATGTCAACTGGGAAGGACGCCTGTTCAGCCGCATGCCATACTGCTGCACACAAGAGTGCCGCACTCCGAAGCGAAGGGTCGGCGTCCGTCTTGTCCCGTTGAACCGTGCTTGTCAGCCGAGCTTGTCAGGCGTTGGTCGTTGTAAAGCCGCAGAAGAGAGAATCTCTAAATCCATTTTATACAGGAGACCACATTCAAATGCTTCACCAAACACTCTCGCACCGCCTCTTTCGCGTAAAGAGGCAACTCACATCCGCCCTCTGCATTGTCCTGATGCTGGCGCTTTCCGCCTGCGTCGTGCAGACAGTGCCGGCCGCCCCGCAGGGTTCGGGCGAATCCATGGATTCCGCACCTGCAGTAGACCTGAATGCCGTCAAAGAGTACGCCTTGGAGAATGCGGAACTGATGCAGGACGCCACCGCCAGCCTGGCAGACGTTGCACAGCAATATTACGACCTCGTTCAGGGGGCGCTCGAGGCCAATCCCGATGCCGACCCATACGAGCAGCTCTGGGCTGACAACCAGGAAGAAATCGAAGCCCTTGTCCACCAGGCGCGAGACTTGTGGCTCGAAGCCAGCACCTATTACGAACTTGATGAGGGCATCGTCGCAGGCGTCCCCTCGCTGGCCCATTATGATGTCTGGATCGACGCTGGCCCTCCTGGCTCTGAGGATCCGGAAGAGGCCTTGCAATGGACCCTTGAGCTTCCCGACGGTCGCGTGTACGAGTCCCCTGGTAACTTCTTCCATAATCTTCTGGAACCCACGCTTTGGGGAACGAATCCTGAATTCACCGGTCTCAAAGTCGATATGGATGGCGATGGCGCCATCAGCGTAGGTGAAGCCTTGCCTGAAGCCAACGTGCTCCTCGGCGCTACCCAGGGACTGAACGACGCCACTATTGAAATGCAGGGCGCCATCGCAGCCTGGGAACCGACGCTTGAGGACGCTCTGACCGCGCTCGTCACCATGATCCCGACCATGAACGAGTATTTTGGACAGTGGAAGGAATCCGTCTTCGTTTCCGGCACTGACAGCGAGCAAGAAAGCTTCATCGCCGTCAGCCGGCTGCATGACATCAAAGGGATCCTTGCCGGACTGAGCTTCACTTACGACAATATCTCGCCCCTGGTGACCGACAGCGACATGCAGCTTCATGAGCAGATCCGAACCGACTTCGACACTCTCATCACATACGTTGACGATCTCTTCAATCAGGAACAGGAAGGCGTGCAGTTCAGTCCCGAAGAGGCCGATCTTTTCGGTACCGAGGCACAGGACTTGGCGACCGCCCTTGCCGCATTGGTAGCACAGGCCGCTTCCGATCTGAATATCGCCCTTGATCTGGCCTGATCTTTTTTAGTCGCTGCGCCCTCGAAAACGGTGGGCGCAGCGACTTGCTAAACATGGCAATGAGGCTTGGAGAAACTCCGTGAAGGACCAAAGCCGTGAATAGCCCTGGCGAGCCCAAATCGGGACACCGCGCCTTCCACTGCCTTATCTGCGTTGCCATGATTGTGGGCAGTGCATTCTTTATGGCGGATACCTCGCACGCGCAACCGCGATCCAAAGACAGTCTTATCTCCGCCTACGCTCAATCCGGTCAGGACAGCGACGACGCCCATCTGTGGCAGGTGGCCGAGAAACTTCGCAGCTTTACCTTTGAGGCCCAGCGGGCGCTTTACGAGGCAGAGCGCGCTGAGCAAGACGAGGCCAAGAACTCTCTCGCCGCACATTCCCAAACGAACATCGAATCCGCAATACGGGTCTATACCGAGAATCTGAAGTCATCTCTTGCCATTCTGGCGCCCGCCGCCGATGCCTGGATTCAAGAGGCCTTGGACGACGCGCTCCAGGCCGCACAGGCCAATGACGGCCCCGCCCTCTCTGCCGCCCGCGGCCGTTTCTGGACCGGCCTGCTCTGGGGGGCGCAGATCGCCGCCCTCGCCTCCATTGAATCCGAAGAAGGTGCCCGCGCAGCAGACTGGCTTCGCCTGCGCGAATTCCGCCGCGCCACCAAAGTGAGCATGATCGATGACCTAGCCCGTCGGACCATAAACTCTTACCGTGGCGGTCTGACCAATCAGGCTACCACCCTCGCCGTCGTGGGCGATGACCTCAGAGATACCTACTTCTTCCGCCTGCGAGAAGCACTGAACAACCTGGAAAAGGCGGCCAAAAAGGGATACCCCACGCGCTCCGCCGAATGGATAGGCCAGTTACATGGCTACTTCGCCATCCTGCGTGACGACTTTGCAGAGAAAGAAGGAGAACCCGCTGCCGCCGCCGTCGAACTGGCCCTGAGCAATCTTGATGAGCAGGTCCTGGCCGGCAATCTTTCCCATACAGCCGCTGTCGTCTCCGACCTTCGCGGCCTCATCGCTTCTTATCAGCCTGTGGATCTCTCACCTGAAGAGTTCGCCCGCCGTAGTCAACTGCTCTATCTCTTCATCGATCTGGTCTACATCGAATATCGCGACGGCGTCCGTAACGGCCAGATCACCATCGAAACGGAGTACCTGGAAGCGCTCACCTTCCGCGACCAGGCCGAAGTCTTCCTCGCCGAGCTCTACCCCCGCATCTCCGCCGCCGACCCCGTCGCTGCCGAGCGTCTCGTTGACCTTCTTCAGGAAATGAAAGTAGCCCTCGAACAGCTCGACGAAAGGAAGCTCGTGCGCTCCCAAGTGGAAGAAGCGCTGGCCCTCACCGAAGAGACACTGGGCGATGCAGTGCACGACACCAGTGGAGAGGGCATTTTTAACGTAGTTGAAACCTTGTTAAACGAAATGGAGCAGCAGGTGGCGCGCGGCGAGTACAAGCTGGCCGAAAGCAGCCGCATCCAGGCCTACGCCCTCTTCGACGCCGGGCCGGAATTGCGGCTTATGGCCTTTTCACCCGACCTGGTAGCTCGCTTGGACGGCCTATTCTGGCATGGCTTCAAAGGGCAGCCAGGCCTTTCGTTGGTCGTGGCCCAACGCCGTACCCCTGCCGAGATCGCCGCAGTGCGAGACGTTCTGGACGAAGGGCTTGCCGAGGCCCAGACCGTTCTCGGCAGTGGCGCCGCACCCTTGGCAATCATCACCAATTCCGCCGTTATCGTTTTCCGCGAAGGGCTTGAAGCCATTGTAATCCTCGCCGCTCTCATGGCCAGCATGGTTGGCGCCTATGCCTCCTTCCGGCGCTCAATGCTTGTCGGTGTTGTTTTGGCAACAGTTGCTACCGTAATTACCTGGTGGATCGCCCAACGACTGATGCTCGCCTTCAGCAGCTTCGGCGAGCGCCTGGAAGCCGTCGTTTCCTTGATCGCCGTGGGCGTCCTCCTTCTCATCACAAACTGGTTTTTCCATCGAGTCTACTGGAAGGACTGGCTGGCAGGATTCCACCAGCGCAAAAAGACACTGTTGGGTGGAGCGGCCGAAAGTCTGCTGTCGGCCCAGGCCCTTGGCTTTATCGCCCTGGGATTCACCAGTGTCTACCGGGAGGGTTTCGAAACGGTACTCTTCTTGCAGGCGCTCGTACTGGACGCAGGCCCAGCCATCGTTATGCAGGGTGTCGCCCTCGGCCTCCTCGCAACGGCAGTTGTCGGCTTCTTCACTTTCCAGCTCCAGACCCGCCTACCCTATAAAAAGATGTTGGTGATTACCGGCATCCTTATCGGCGGAGTATTGCTCGTTATGGTGGGCAACACGATTCATACAATGCAGGCCGTTGGTTGGGTGCCGATCTCCCCCGTAGGTTCTCTGAATCTCCCTTATTGGGTTAGCCTTTGGCTCGGCATCTTCCCAACTTGGGAAACGATTTGCGGTCAAAGTGCAGCCGCTGCCTTCGTCATAGGCAGCTACTACCTGGCTGAATACCAGCAGAAACACCGTGTCCGCAACAGCGCCCAGGATCAATCCGCCGTACTCAAGGAACAGACAGTCCAAACCAAATGAAAAACCGGCCCCGAAGGGCCGGTCAAAGGTAGGAACAACATACCCGGAAAGCGGCTGCTGACATCAGTCACTTCCCAAATGCTGAACCTGTATGCAGAGTCTAACAGAATCTGCCCCGCTATGCAATGGTGGCTTCTCTTCTGCTCTACGGGTTTAGTTCAGAGTCGGTCTCCCCGTGACCGAAAGGAGAGAGCCATTTCCCCTATCACCGTTCCGAACATCGAAAAATAGATGGCGGGCCACCCGCAGCCTGTACCGTGCCCGGCAAGCAGGATTCCCTGCTCACGACCACAGTGGCGGCAGAAGTGTCGGGTCCTGTTCTCCCGAGCGCCCAACTTTGGCCGGCTGCGGCGGTCGCCCGATAGCATGTGGCCTACGACTACCTTGTCGGCATTGACAACCAGGGTCGTAGCGCTGCTACGGATCATGTCAACCTGCTTAACCCTGGTCCGCAATTGAGTCAGCTTGCGCTCAAGCTGGATTAGCAACTTTGGACAAACCTCTTGAACTTTACATACAGGAGAAGCCAGCCTATGTGTCAGCATATCGTAATCTTGGCCGAACGCAACGGCCAGCAGTACGTCAGTCAGTGCGAGCACGGAACAGTACACCTGATCTGGGATGGAATCGGACTCCACCTACCGGCCGAAGCCTTTAACCGCTTGGCAACACACATTCTGAAGACGCGTGCCAACATCCAGGAGCGTGGTGACTCCATCAGCCACGGTCACTGCCGGATGTGCATTGGCAAAATGTCACTTACCTTGCCGGTGGAGGAATTTCTACAACTGGTAGATATGGTTGATGAAGTTATGCCCCACATAGATCTGACAGGAAACGGGCAATACAGCCCTCAAATTCGAATGGCGTCGCCCCAAAAGCTTATTCCTCCTTTCCTCAACTGATAGTGGAGGGCCAATTGCGCCCACTGTGCATGCCGTCAGACTGAGACAAGGATTTCCACCAGTGCATAATCCCTCCTCGTCCACTGCCCTGACGCTGCAGTCAGTCTCGCCCTTGCAACGAGGTCGACCTTCCAACTCTCTGAACGGCTGGGCCGATGTAGGAAGGGCGCCATCGGTCCGGCCGCACTCAGTTAAGCGGTCCCGCTATAGGGACTTCTTTCGAACTGCAAGGCTACGTCCTCTTTTTCAAGATCAAGAACACCGTATGCACCACCTCGGCGTCCCCGCGAACCGTAGTCTGACGGGCAATCGATCATGCCCACTCTTTCAATTCATCTTCCGGTCCAAGGCGATGAGCTCCTCTCGCAGGCCGCCATGGCAGGAAGCGTTCATCCTATGATTTCACTTGGAAAGCGGCTACTGGCGCGCGTTACGGAACGGGTCTTCGTATTCACCTTGCTCTGGATCGGGTTTGTCTGCGCCATCAGCTTTATGGAGACCCCCCTCAAATTCCAGGCCCCATCACTGACATTGCCTGTCGCTCTCGAAATCGGCCATCTTGTCTTTCATGCTCTGAATACGCTTGAGATAGGGCTTGCCTCCGCTATCACCGCGATCACATTGCTAACAAGCTGGCCTCGGCGGATTCGTGTCCTAACCTTCCTCATCGGCCTACTGCTTGCAACGCAGACCATACTCCTCTATACCGTGCTGGATGCCCGCACACTTGCGATAATCCACGGATTAGAGGTGCCGGAACGGTCTTTCCACCCGTTCTACGTCGCGTTGGAAGGTGTCAAAGTGGTGCTCCTGCTCTTTCTGACTTACCTGCAACTTGAAGAGTATGAGGCTCGGATCCGGAGGACCGCCCAGTTTTCGCCTGAAACAGCCAATGACTGATTCTTGCCCCCAGTTCGGCCCTTTCGCGCGCGGAGCCCGCCAGACGCTGCAATACCGCCTAGTCAGACACTTGGGAAAGGGCGATATCTGCTTTTGGCAAAATCCGCCAGACTGGTGCAACATTGTCCTTCAAATAGTAGTCGCGCCGCGGGTATCGCGCGCTACCCTGAGGGTCAGGGGGCCTAAGATGGGTCAAGGGCACAGTCACTCTCACGAACACGATGACAAGAACGGCCACGAGCACGGTCATAGCCACGGCCACGGCCATCACCACCATCACGGTGATTCCGCCAACCTGCGGACCGCGTTCTTCCTCAATTTGGGCTTCACGGTCGTTGAAGTCATAGGCGCATACCTGACCAACAGCGTGGCCATCCTTTCCGACGCATTGCACGACCTCGGCGACTCGATCGCTCTGGGCATGGCCTGGGGGCTTGAGAAGCACGCCGCCAGGCAAGCGCCGGCGCGCTACTCCTATGGGTACGGGCGTCTCTCTTTGCTCGCCGCCTTTATCAATGCAGCTGTCCTCATCGGCGGTGGGCTATTTGTTCTGTCAGAAGTGATCCCGCGCCTCCTCAATCCGGAAGCCACCAACGCTCCGGGAATGATTCTGCTGGCGCTGGGCGGCATAGCGGTAAATGGCGTAGCCGTGTGGCGCCTGCAAGGCGGCGGAACCATGAACGCCAAGGTCGCCATGTGGCACCTGATGGAGGATGTACTCGGCTGGGTCGCGGTCCTCATCGTCGGCATTACACTGCTCTTTGTCGATCTGTACATTCTGGACTCTATCCTGTCCCTCCTGATCACTCTATACATTCTCTACAATGTACTTGGGCACCTGAAAAAGACGGCCGAGCTGTTCTTGCAGGCTGCGCCGGAAGGAGTAGACCTGTCCCACCTGGCCCAGCGCCTGCGCAACATCAACGCTGTCGAAGGCTGTCACCATACCCATCTCTGGTCTCTCGACGGCGACCATCACGTGCTGTCCACCCATCTCGTCGTCAATCAGTCGGCCGACCAGGACGAGATCCGAGAGATCAAACAGCAGGCGCGCGAAGAGCTGGACGGGCTGAACCTTACACACATCACCATCGAAATCGAATACCCGGGCGATTGCAGTATGGTGGAAAACCATGTATGACAGAGTTTTCCGTCAAGAGTACGACCCATGTCCGGCTGCCCGTTAGCAGGATTTTCGGCCCGCGCCCCGGGCCTCGTGTTGCACGAGAGCGAAGGCCGGACGCCTCAGAACCTCTTGGCGGGTCGCACAATTGACTGGGCTCTTACTTGCCCGGCTTTTGGATTCTCCGTTCACTAATCACAAGCAGGATTGCTTTCGAAAGGAAACGACACATGTTTGTCGAAAATGTGCAAAGCGCATTGAATCAACAGATCAATATGGAGCTACAGGCGCACTATACCTACCTGGCGGCTGCCGACTACTTCGAAGGATTGGGCCTCAAAGGGTTCTCTCAGTGGATCTTCAACCACGCCGAAGAAGAAATGGCCCACGCCATGAAGATCTATAAATTCATTCATAGCCGGCGAGGCCGGGTCGAGCTCTTCCCCGTTCCCACACCGGAAGGGGGCTTCGGTTCCCCGCAGGAGGTCATGGAAGGCGCGCTGAGGCAGGAGCAGAGAGTGACCGCCTCCATAGACCGCATCGTCAAACTTGCCCGCCAAGAAGGCGATTACGCCACTGATAGTTTTCTGCAGTGGTTCGTCGATGAACAGGTAGAGGAAGAAGAGCTGGTGGACGACCTCGTGCAGAAGCTTCGCCTGATTGGAGACTTCAAGCCCGGTCTGTATCTCCTTGACAGGGAGCTGGCAGGCGTCGACATGCTGGAGGAAGCCGAAGAGTGAGGCCAGGTACCAGTTGAGACCCCGCCAGCTTTCTACACGTGGCGAACTACCACCCACCAGAACTTTGTATTCATTTAACAATTTTCAGGGTTGACAGCCTTGCCCGTCAAGTGTATCATAGGAGTAGATGAACTCTCCCTTGACGCAACCCGGCGTCAAACTCCTGCGGAGATCACACAGTCATCAAAGAGTTGGCAGAAGCAAGATCGCGACTTCGGGAGCCTGTAGGCATGTCACAAAAGTGGCCCGTGCGAGGAGGCGCCCCCTGTATTCTCCGACTTGTACAAGAACTGTTCTTGTGAGAAGATAGAGCCGCAAACTGAATATCGGCCTCTCAGGTGAGACTATGAAGAAGTCGTTTCCGGGGCTGCCATACCACTTTTTTCAGATTTGCGCTTGATCTGTTCTTGTGAGACGATATAGCTCAGGGTCATCATTTAATTGTTTCTCTATCAATTTGTGATGAGATCAAGATTAAGTTCCCTTAACCCAATTCTCTCAAGGAGCAACAGAACCATGAACAAACGAACCCCACTCATTTCACTCGTTGTACTGTCTCTGCTGCTGGTAGTTCTTAGCGCCTGCACCGCGCCGGCCGCTCCGCCTGATCGAGACGTTATGATCTCCCACGAGGCGGCCCTGTCGGCCCAGGATGCCCTGATGGGCGGAATTGTCATGGGCGAGGTCATGCTGAGCGAATCTGAGTTCAGCAGCTACGTGACCAAGGCTCTCGAAGCCAACAGTGGTCCGAATCAGCCCGTCGATTCCGTAATGGTCTGGATTGAGCCCGATGCCATGCACTTCCGCGTCACCCTGAAGGACGGCGTCAGCATGATGGGCAATACGTTCGACCTCGTCGGCAACCTGATGGTGAGCGATGGTCATCTGATGGTAGATCTCCAGTCGGCCGGCGGTGGCGGCATGGCCGTTGGTGGAGCCCTGCTCGCTCCCGTCAATGCGCAGATCAACGCTGTCCTGGCCCAGAATATCATGCTCCCGGCCAGCGTAAGTGTTGCGCAGGAATCTGGCTCGATTTCGATCAGCATGAACTAAGCAAAGCAGAGGGTCCGCAACCGTCGGCGTGCCAGGTACACTACTTGAGCGAGCAGTCGTCGGCGGTTTGCCCCTATCTTTTCTGTGTGTGAGGCAGTTCTGTTTCAGTTCCCTAATGCTACCGGCTTTGCTTTGCCGTCCTGAGGCATTGGCTTACTTAACTCGGCCGCGGCGCCGGGCTTGAAACAAGTAGACCTCGCCACTGCTGAACACAGATTTAGAACTGTCCCTTGACCGGACTGTCGGGTTCGCTGTGCCGGTCAAGGGACAGTTTTTTTGTAGCCGCCTGGTAAAGGCTCTCTCCTGGAAGAGAGCTATTCTACCTCAATACGGAATCTTACTGCCCTCCAGCGACGACCCGCCCGTATGCCCCTCTCCCACTACCTCATTTTTTCTTTCTGGCACGGCGCCCTCTCAATCTGACCTGGCGTGAATCCCGTTTAGCACCAGGACTCGTCTCGCCGACCACGAAATGGTGGCGCGCCTGTAATGTCTGCCTTTACGCAATTCGAAACAGGTAATACGTAACGCGCAAGTGGCGCGTTTTCGAAACGAACGTACATTTGGTTGACCAAAGGTTGGACAAACAACATAGGCAGACCGTAGTCCCAACGTAGGCTGGAAATCCCTTCCTACACTTGCCGAAACCACGTCGATAACTGATACTTTTTAGTGTTGCTTTAAGAATATATAGACCGTACGCAATTGTCATGCACAATCTTCAAGGGCATGGCCTGCAAATCGCATCTACGGAACCAAAGGCATGATACGATCGACCCGAAACAAATATGCCAGGCGGGTTGCCCTGTCTGTTGTGGTCTTTTGGCTGATGGCGCTGGCCTTTGTCGGCGGCAACATCTCCGGGTTCTCAATTCGTTCCGCGATGGCTGCCGAGGAACGTCCCTCCCAGTTCATCGTATTCTGGGAAGCCTGGGATTACGTCGTCGCCCACTTTGTCGATCGCGAGCGCGTCGACTTCTCCGCGATGACTTACGGCGCCATTGAAGGAATGCTCGCCTCACTTGGAGATGAGGGCCACACGACTTTCCTCGCCCCCGACGCCGTAAAGTTGCACCAGACAAGCCTCGAAGGCTCGTTCGAAGGAATCGGCGCCTATGTCTCCATGGAGGAAGGCGAGGTCCTGATCGTAGCTCCAATCGACGGCTCCCCCGCCGACCAGGCGGGCATTCTGGCCGGGGACGTAATCTTGGAAGTGGACGGTGAGCCGGTCGAAGGAAAATCGTTAGACCAGGTTATCTTCCTCGTCCGCGGACCGGCAGATTCCGAGGTCGTCCTGACTGTCCGCCGCCCTGAAGTCCAGGAACCACTGCAGGTCTCGATCATTCGCGCTCAGATTGAGGTGCCGAGCGTGAGTTGGAGCCCAATTCCCACCACCGACCTTTCATACATCAAGATCTCGCAGTTTACCGCCAGTGTGGACAGGGAACTGGAAGCCGCCCTCCGCGAAATTTCGGAGGCTCAGACCAACCAGGGCATCATTTTGGACCTGCGCAACAATCCGGGCGGGTTCCTGCAACAGGCCATTCAGGCCAACAGCCAGTTTCTGCCCAAAGGCGATCTGATACTCATCGAATCGGACGCAAATCAGAATCAGACCGTCCACCGCTCACGTGGCCTGGGCTACGCCAGGGACATGCCGCTGGTCGTCCTGATCAACAAAGGCACTGCCAGTGCAGGCGAGATAACCGCAGGCGCCCTCAAAGAAAACAAACGCGCCCTCCTGATCGGTGAGACAACCTTTGGCACTGGAACCGTACTCAACCAGTTTGGCCTCAGCGACGGCTCAGCCATCCTCCTGGGCGTGACCAACTGGCTCACACCCGACGGCAATCTGATCAAGGGTCAGGGAGTGACCCCCGATTTGGAAGTCGTGCAGCCGGCTGGCTCCAAGCATGTCAGTACCGAGTTGCTTAGAAATCTGACAGCTGAACAGTTTGGCACGATCGAAGACGATCAGTTTTTGAAGGCGCTGGACTATCTGGGCGTCGAACTCCGCGCGGCGCCGATTCTCAATGCCGCGCCTCATGATTTCATGACCTACGATTGACCGCCAGGGAATGCGTTTCAGAGAAGAAAGGCCCGGCAGTCTGTACCTCAATTCTGCTCTTTCTACCGGTACAAACTCTGTTCACTAATGTAGCGCTCAACTTCGCGGGGAACCTGGTATCGAATCGGTCTGCCCGCTCGAACCCGTTCCCGCAAATCACTGCTGGCAATACCCAATTCAGGCATTTCCAGGACGATAACCCGCTCTCGCACGCCGGGCAGTTCCGCTTCCAGGTTGGCCCAGTCAATCTTCACATCGTGGCGGCGTAGAGCAACCAGCCGGCAATTGTGCACCAACCATTCAGGCTCATGCCAGGTCGGCAGATCCCGCAAACTGTCCAAGCCCATCAGAAAATAGAGTTTCGCCTCCGCCCCGACCTTCTCGCGGAGCAACCGTAGCATGTCCGAAGTGTAGTGAGGACCGGGGCGCTCTGCGTCGATGAGACTGATGCCGATTCCGTTCCCGTCCGCAATCGCCAAGCGGCACATTGCCAAACGATGATGCAAGGGCGAAATGGGACTGTCCGGCTTGTGCGGCGGATCCCCCGCCGGCGCCAGCACGATCTGGTCCAACCGCAACTGATGCCGGGCCTCCACAGCAAGAATCAGATGTCCTATATGAATCGGATCGAAAGTGCCTCCGAAGACACCAATCCGTTTACCGCTGAGACTGTCTTCTGAACGCATCCTTTAGGTGATCGCAATCATCTGTCACCGGGCGCACGCAAGGCGTTCTCGCCCAATCGCTAGTGATTCAATGGGCGGCCCGAAGTCCGCATCCGGCCGCCTCCTCCGTCACTCTCCCAGCGCGTTCTCGAATCCCCATACCAATTCGACTTCGCCAATCAGTACGGTATCTCCGTCCTGAACGCCCTGCTCTCGCAAGGCAGCCGATATCCCCATCGCCCCCAGAATGCGCTGGAACCGCAATCCGGACTCGTAGTAGTCCCAGTTGGTCATCTGTGCTACGCGCTCGATAGCAACCCCCTCCACCAGCCACAGCTCCTCCTCCAGGCGGGTGACCTGGAATGAGCGTTCGTCTTCCACGGGCGAAAGCGTCGGCAACTCTTCCACCTCCTCCGCCCCAACCGGCGCAGGCAGATTCTCCAACTGTGCCTTGACTTCGTATAGGAGTTGCTGCACGTTCTCCCCGGTCACCGCGCTGATGGCAAAGAATGGGTTGCCTGTGTCGGCCAACTTCTCCTGCAAGCGCGGCAAAATCTCCCGCGCCTGCGGCAGATCGATCTTGTTGAGAACGATCATCTGGGGTCGCTTTGCCAGAGCCGGGTTGAAAAGCATCATCTCCTGGTTGATGACCTCATAGTCACCTGCAGGATCCGGGCTCGCCCCGTCCAGTAAGTGGACGAGTACCCGGCTGCGCTCCACATGACGCAGAAACTCCAAACCCAGACCAACGCCGTCGTGTGCACCCTCCAGCAGACCGGGTATATCGGCAAACACAATCTGGACATGGCTTACTTCCGCTACACCCAGATTGGGAACAACCGTTGTAAACGGGTAGTCGGCAATTTCGGGGGTGGCGGCGCTGATGACGCTTAGCAGCGTCGATTTTCCCGCATTGGGCACACCTACGATCCCGGCATCGGCAACGATCTTCAGTTCCAGCTCCAGCCAGCGCGCTTCCCCTACTTCACCATTCTCAGATAGTCGCGGTGCCCGGTTGCGCCCACTCTTGAACGCAGCGTTTCCTCTACCCCCGCGGCCTCCCCTGGCCACCAGCGCCTGCTGCCCTTCCCGTACCAGGTCAGCTACGACCGTGTCAGTATCAGCGATGCGCGCAATTGTCCCCACCGGCACTGAAATCAACAGGTCCTCTCCGGTCGCGCCTGCTTTCTTGGTGCCGCCGCCGTGCTTACCGCGTTCCGCACGGAAATGAACCTGTCGCCGAAACCGCTGTAGCGTGTTCATCCTTGGGTCGGCAACGATATAAACATTCCCGCCCCGGCCCCCGTTCCCGCCCGCGGGCCCTCCCATGGGCACAAACTTCTCGCGACGGAAGGCGACAATACCATTGCCTCCGGCCCCGGCCTGCACATGGATCTTGGCTCGATCAAAAAACATGACTCTGGCTGCTTTCCGTTGGCGGCTCGGGGTCCCTTGCCTCCCACCTACCGCTCCTTCTGCTCCCGTTCCGAGTTCACCATTTCAGCGGAGGCAATCCGGTTTCAAAATGAAATTGCCCCGTTAAAGTCCATCGGTATAATTATACCCCATGGCCAGACAGCTGAAGCCAATAGCTATGCGGTCCGCAACCTGCCGCATGCTCAAGCGGCAGGCGACATGATCACCGCCACCGGTTTTCGCCTCCGATGACGAACGCGCAGATTCTCATTCAAATCGATGAACGGTTTCAGGCGTGCGTGGAAGAAGCCTGGCTGGCGGCAGCAGCACGGGCGACACTGCGCGCCTGTGTGAGGGACGAGCTCTCCCTGTCAATTCAGGTGGTGGACGACGCCGAGATGCAGCGCTACAACCGCATCTACCGCCTGCAAGATGCCCCGACCGATGTGTTGAGCTTCGCCGTCCAGGAAGGATCACCGATCTCTTCCGAGATGCCAGACACCCTGGCCGCCGAACTGGCTTCTGAACTGGGCGATCTGCTGCTGGCCTTCCCCTACGCGTCTCGCCAGGCCGAGCGCCACGGCCACTCACTTGCCGCCGAGTTGCAACTCCTGGTTGTCCACGGTTCGCTGCACCTGCTTGGTTACGACCATGACACGCCAGCGCGGCAGACAGAAATGTGGCGCAAACAGACAGAGATTCTAAGTTCACTGACCGACGAGGATCTTACTCCTCGCATGACCTCGCCGGACTGGTAGATGAAGCCGCCCGCCCGCGCCGGGAGTTTCTGGCAGAGCCTCGCCTTCGCCCTTGCCGGAATGCGCCACGCCATCCGCAGCCAGCGCAATCTACGCATTCACATCACGATCGCAGTCGCAGTTGTAATCGCAGGGTTCGCTCTCGGCATTAGCCGGACAGAATGGGCCGTGGTCGTTACCCTGATCGCGCTGGTCATTGGCCTGGAGCTACTCAACACCGCCATTGAGACGTTGGTGGATCTGGCCTCTCCCGAACCGCATTCACTCGCCAAGGTTGCGAAGGACACGGCCGCTGGCGCGATCCTGGTAGCCGCTTTGGGCAGCGCCGCTGCCGGCCTGATCATCTTCCTACCCCGGCTCTGGCAGATTTTTTCCTGAACTCGGCGCCCAAGATTGGAACGACACCGCAGTCGACAAGCCGTTATTCCCCATTTTCCCTGCTGCGCTCCGGCAGTCTCAGAATCGCTGGCACGCCAACAAAGGCTATCAATCCGCTCATCAGGAACGCGTTTTCAAGCCCGAACCTGTCCGCGACGCTGCCCAGCAACCACAGCGCAGGCGAGCGGATTACGAAATTGGCCATAAGGAAGAGGCCGTTGGCCAAGGCCCGATTCTGTTGAAAACTGTCCTGCACAACCGCCAACAACACGGCAGATGGCGAAAGCATCGTAAATCCAAGGGGCAACAGGAATGCGAACAGCAACCAACCTGAACTGTTCAAGAATCCCAAAAAAAGTACGGGCGACACAAGAAACAGGACAATCAGGATCTTTCTCCGCCCCAACCAGTCGCTGGCTGTACCCATAGTCAGAGCGCCCAGCACACCCGCCCCTTCCAACAGCGTCAGCGACAGCCCCGCAATCTCGAACTCATACCCTTTCACATCCTGCATGAAAATCGGTAAATAGGTCGTCATTGAAATCGACATAAAGACACGGGCAGCCATGATCCAGAGCAGAGGCGGGTAGACTTTTCGCGCAGCCGGCAACAACTGTTGCAGGGAAAGCAACCTGCCCTGTGCAGGCCGCGCCGAGACTCCGCGCAGCCGCCAGTAAAGAAACACTGAGGCCAGCCAGCCAAACACTGCCACCCGCCATATCCCCTCAAGCCCAAACCAGCTGACGGCTGCGATCACCAACAAAGGCCCCACAGTGCGCCCCAGCTCTCCGGCCGCCATGAAGAAGCTCATGCCGGTGCCCACTCGGTTCCCTGAAATGCGCCCTATCATGGCCGGTGCCGGGGCATGAAAGACAGCAGAGCTCAGACCTCCCACAAACAGTAAAAGGGCCAGCAGTACATAACTGTTCGCCATCCCCAGCAAGCTACACACGGTGGCTGTCACTGCCGGAGCCAGAATGATGAAGTAGCGCAGACTGATCCTGTCGGCCGCATGACCAATGAACGGCTGTAGCAGGCTGGGAATCTGCATAAAAATAGCCAGGCCCCCAATCGCCGCATAGTCGACCGCCAGCCTTTCGCGAATTAGTGGAAGTAGAGGCGGCACAAACGCGGTAAAAATGTCATGGACGAAGTGGCCCGTGACGATCGTCAGGACCTCTCGGGTCTGAAACTCCTTGCTTTCCGAAGGTTCGTCCTGTGTGGTTGCCGAATCTACGTGGTGACCTGTTGTCGCTGACATGGGGAACTCTTACCCTGTGCGGATTCGCCCGTTGCCGAGGTTTGGGCAAGTGGTCTGTTGGCGTCTTGTAAATCAAGTGGGTATCGGCTGATTGTAACATCAGTTCATGAGATGACAAGCACCCGAAAACAGTCAATAGAGAAGAATCTTCTGACTCAACAGGGAATACTTAGTGGCCTCCATTCCTGGGCATAACTATCTTGTACCTTTCGCAGTTCAAACAGCGAGCGTCAGATCAAGGACACATCCGACTAATTTCGTACACTTGACACGCCCAATCCCTTACTCTATATTGTTTTCAGCTTCTTCTCGGACAGTAACTGACTGCATTTTCTTCGACTCTTTTCAGGAAGGACTTCCATCGCTTGTCACCTAAAGGAGATCAACATGATCAAGCGCACCGTAAGCCGACGTGACTTCCTGGCCTTGTCCGGCGCAACGGCTGCTGGAGCCGCCCTGGCCGCCTGCGGGCCGGCGGCCGCACCCGCCTCCGAGTCCGACGGGGGCGACATGCCCGCCGCCGAAGGCTATTCGATCGTTTATACCTATCCGCACCCGGACACAAACATGCTCGGAGGCAACCAGCGACTCATCCTCGAACGCTACGACTCAATGGTTCCGGGCACTGACGTTCAGGTGGAGCTCAAGACAGGCTATGAGATGTCCCGTGTGCAGGCTGACCTCGCCGCTGGTACAGCGCCCGATCTGTTCTGGGCCGGCTACACCTCTGTCATCCAGGCCATTGACGAGGGCCTGATCGTCAACCAGCAGGAGTACATGGAGGCCGCCGGGGTCGACTTCGACGACTTTGTCGATGGTATTGAAGCAATCTACGCCCCGCCGACCGTGGGCGGCTACTTCTGGGGCATGCCCTACGAACAGGTCGTCGTGCTCTTCGCCTACAACGTCGCCGCCTTGGAAGAATCCGGCATGGAGCCGCCTCCCAAGGACTGGACGTGGGATGAACTTATCGAATGGGGTGTCGCTGTTACCCGCGACGTGAACGGCAAGCGCCCTGATGAAGATGGCTTCGATTCCAACGAGGTTGATATCTGGGGCGTCGCCTACTGGCAGCACTTCGCCATCCAGGAATATCTACCCTGGACCGCCGGCCAGCTCTACGTTGACGAAACTCGCACAAAAGCCACTATCAACAACGACGGTGTCCGCGATTCCCTCCAATACTTGCGCGACGCCTATGCCAGCGGGGCCGCCACCGAGAAGCCGCCCGAAAAGGGCCTCGTTTCCGGCAAAGTCGTATTCCAGGAAGTCGGAAACTGGGGCCTGCTCGACTTCGAAAAGCAGATCGGAGAAGGTGGGCTTGGCGCCCTTTACACACCCAGCCATCCCGTGCATCAAATTACCGCAACCCCCTGGTACGACAAAGAGTTGTGGATGCCTGTCCAGGACGACAAGAATCGCGAAGCCGCCGCCTACGAGTTCTCCGAGTGGTGGGCGCTCGGGGATCCCTATCTCGAATTCTGCCTTGAGACCGGCTACTTCCCCTTCACCAAGAGTCACTTCGCCGACCAGCGCTGGCTCGATGCGATCGCTGGCAAGGAGTTCATGGAGATTGCCGGGGAAATGCCCGCCTACGCCACCAACACGCGCTTCTGGGCCTTATTCAAAGGCGCGCAGGAGGCCCAGCAATCTATGTACGAGTTGTGGGACCTGGCCGTGCATACCGATGAGGACCTGGGCGTACTCATGGCCGCCGCCGAGGCCGAAGTACAGCGAATCATCGACAAGTACAACTAGCCTCGCGCCGCAAATACGAATTGAATCTGGGATCGGGGGCGATTCGCCCCCGTCTCTTCAACTCTGCTGGTCCTGTTCATGTAAGCGGCACGTTCACAGATTCAGCCGTTCTCACCATTACCAATAAGAGTGGATTGCTCGGGTCGGTCCCTTCCTTAGCTGACATCTCGCCCGTTGGCAATTCATTATATGCGCCCATGGATACGCCGCCTGGAGGCATTTGGGCCGACTGGAGCGCTGAGGACGATCACCGTCCAAGACCTGCCTGGATCTCGCCTCGGTTAAGCCTGCAATACGCGTGATCCGAACCACACTCACCACTCTGGAGGTAGAAATGAACGATCTGAGCAGACGAAGCTTTCTGAAAGCCGCCACAGGCGCGGCCGGAGTCGGCTTGTTGGCCGCCTGCCAGCCGGTTGCAGCCCCTGCGGACTCTTCCGATATGGCATCCGATTCACCGGATGAGATGGTCGCTGAGCTTGAAATGTGGACTGAAATGGCGACCGTCCCCTGGTTGGGCGCGATGGACGAAATCGTCGAAAGTTTCAACAGCGCCAACCCGGGGATCCACGTCACCCACAGCGGATTCTCCGGCCTGGCATACGAGCAGGCCACCAAGACCGCCTTCGCAGGCGGTGCTGTGCCCGATTTCCTGCAGACCGATGCCGGTCCCGGCGCGCTTTCCGCCTTTATTGAAGCAGACCAGCTGATGGACCTCACCGATGTCGTCGAGGAAGCTAAGGGAGCCATCTACCCCGATGCCCTCGACTCGGTCCTCTACAAGGGTCGCTACTGGGGTGCGCCCTGGGCCATGACCGTCGCCAACCTCATGTACTACAACGCCGGCATTCTTGATGAGCACGGCGTCGATCCTGCTACCCTGACCACCTGGAGCGCCTTCACCGACGCTTGCCATACGTTTCAGCATGCCGGTGTCACGCCAGTCCTGATCGGCGCCAAAAACGCGTGGCCCGGCGGTCACTGGGCCCAGCACCTCTACATAAGGACCTTTGGCGTCAAAGGCTCGGTCGATCTCTTCCTGCGCGGCCTCGATGTCAACCACGAGTCCGACTTGCGATTCACCGACCCGGCCGGCGTAAGGGTCTGGGAACTGATCAAGGAACTCCTGGACAGTGAATACTACTCCAGGGGCGTGCTCTCCGACGACTATCCCGCCGCCTTTGGCAAGCTCTTCCGCGGTGACGGCGCTTTCTTCCAGACCGGCGGATGGTTGCTGGGTGAATGGTTTGCCCAGGAAAACCCCCAGATCGACCTTCAGTTCATGCTCATGCCGGCAATCGACGATATTGCCGAGAGCAACGCCGACGAAGTCTCTTTCAACGCCCGCACACTGATCGTGCCCAAGGAGTCGGCCCACCCCGAAGAAGCCCAGGTGTTCGTCAAGTGGTATCTCCAGTCCGAGGAGCCGCACCGGATCTGGTACAAGCATCTGCCCGGCGAAGCGCCTCCCATGCCTCTTTCGACGCCGATGGAAAATCTGCGGCCGGAGTCATCACGGCTGATTGATCTGTTGGACAGTGCACCCGCTCTGACCATCATGATCGAGCGAGCGATGGACTACAACATCGGCCAGGAGATCCTGTGGCACGGCTCCAGCGGCGTACTGAGCGGCGCGCTCTCTCCTGTGGAGGCAGCCGAACGCGCCGAAAATCTGGTGCTCGAATGGCGCGAGGCGCGCATGTAGCCTTCGCTGCAGGTGGAATGCTTGCAGCTTCATCCGACTTGGAGCAGGAATGCGGCGCTCTACGCTGACGGGCGGGTCAGAAAAGGGCCCGCAAACGGGACGCTATGATGGACGCTTCGCGCTGTTCCTCATAGCGCCCGCCTTCTTTTTCTACACGGTCTTCCTCATCGTGCCGCTCATCGGTACGGTTGTAATCGGCTTTACCGACTGGACAGGCATCAGCTTCTCCACGCTCAAGTTCACCGGTCTGGAAAACTTCATACAGATGGCCGGTGACGAGTTCTTCTGGAGCGCGTTCCGCAACAGCTTTCTCTTCGTTGCCTGTTGCCTCCTCGTCCAGGTTGGCGTCGCCCTTCTCTTCGCCATCATTTTGGAGTCCGGGCCCAGGTTTGCCAGGTTGTTTCGCAGCATCTTCTTCGTTCCCTTCGTGATTTCGCTCGTGGTCATCGGGATCCTCTTCAATTTTCTGCTGGACCCGACAATCGGCATTGTCGACATCCTGCTGCGTTCAGTCGGCCTCGATGGGCCCAAATTCGGCTGGCTCGGCACGCGTACGCTCAACGTCTTCGTTGTCATCGCAGTCCACATCTGGCGTAATTTCGGCTTCACCATGTTCCTGCTCATCGCCGGCCTGCAGGCCATTCCGCGTGAGTTGCAGGAAAGCGCCCGCCTAGACGGCGCCACAGCGTGGCAACTGACCACGCGGATTACCGTTCCCCTGCTGCGCGAAGTGCTCGTCGTCGCCTCGGTTATCACCTCGATCGACGCCATGCGCGTCTTTGATCTTGTCTACACTCTGACCGGCGGCGGGCCTTTCCACAGCTCGGAGACGGTTGTCACCTACATCTACCAGCTCGGCCTGGGCGGCGCCCGTACACAACATGGTTACGCTACCGCCATCGCCCTCGTGCTCGTCCTGGTAATCATCGGCATGTCCGTTCTTCAGTTCACCCTTGCCCGCGCTGGCAGGGGAGCCGTTTCCAACTGAGGATTCCGCAATGGTCTTTCGTGAGCTCAGTCTGCCGGTCAGGCTCCTCTTCTACCTGTTCCTGATCGTCGCTGCCGTCAGCATTCTTTATCCCCTGACGTGGATGTCCTATACCTCTCTCAAGACCAACGAGGAGGTCATGTTTTCTCCCTTCGGCTTGCCGACCCGCATCTCTTTCGACAACATCGCCGAAGCCTGGCAGACAGGAAACTTCGCCCGCCTCTATGCCAACAGCATCCTGATCGCGGTCGTCTCCGTCATCGGCATCATCACCATTTCGACCACCGCCGCCTACGGGCTGGCTCGCTATCACTTTTCCGCCAACCGGGCGCTCTTTCTCTATTTCCTGGTCGGCATGGCCGTGCCAACCCAGGCGCTTATGGTGCCAAGCTTCAAGGTGATGGCCATCCTTGACTCCTGGGCCGCGGCACTGCATCTACCGATCCCGTTGCTCAACAGCCCGCTCGCCGTCATCCTTACCTACATGAGCTGGTCCTCCCTTGCAATCATCTTCATTCGCGCCTACTTCATGTCGATTCCCCCGGAACTCGAGGACGCCGCGCGCGTAGATGGGGCCAGAGAGCTGCAGATCCTGCGCCTTGTCATGGTGCCTCTGGCCATGCCGGCGATTGCGACCATGACCATCTTCTATTTCGTCTTCTTCTGGAACGACTTTCTCTGGCCCCTCATCTATCTGCACAAACATACCCTGCGCACAATTCCTCTGGGCATCATGCACTTCGAGGGCAAATATGTAAGTCTATGGAGTTTACAGGTGGCGGCCCTCTCGTTGGCGGCATGGCCTCCTATCTTGATATACATACTTTTCCACCGCCGCATTCAGCGCGGGCTGACCGAGGGAGCCCTCAAGTTCTGAAATCAGCGACTGTTCCAAAGCATCTGGGCGGGATGGCAGGAGTTGCCAGGACCTTGCGCAGGAAAGTGAATCTCACTAATGGCCAATCTTTCTCAAGCTGACTCCGCGCTTCCGCAGATGCGCCCAAGCCGGTTTCGTCTGCCGCGCGGCGAGGCATGGAGGGAAAATCTCTACGGATATCTCTTCATCTCCCCTTGGATTCTGGGGTTCGTGCTCTTCCTGGCCGGACCTCTTCTGGTTTCGCTCGGACTGATGTTTACCGAGTACGCCGGATTCAAGAAGATCACCTACGTGGGTCTGGCGAACTTCGAGGAGCTGATCAAATTTGACATCCGCTTCATCGGCTCGTTGCGTGTCAGCGCCGTGTTTGCCTTTTGGACGGTCTCACTGGCCATCATCATCTCGCTGGCCATGGCGCTTCTTCTCAATCAGCGCTTCAAAGGGCATACCTTCTTCCGCGGCCTCTTCTACCTGCCGGCCGCGGTCAGCGGCGTCGCCATGACCTTCGTCTGGGCGGCGATGTTCGAGAAAGACTACGGGATGTTCAACCAGATTCTGCGTATCTTCGACTTCGACCGCGTCGCCTGGCTGACATCGATCGAGTGGGCCCTGCCCTCCTATATCATCATGCGCTTGTATGGCGTGGGCCACTACATGGTAATCATGCTCGCCGGCCTGCAGAGCATACCGGACGATCTTCACGAGGCCGCCAAAGTCGATGGCGCCAGCGGTCTGGCCCTATTCCGCCACATCACCTTGCCCCTTCTGTCGCCAACCATCTTCTTCCTGATGATCGTGGGCATGATCGGCTCGCTGCAGGTATTCACAGAGGGCTTCATGCTGACTCAGGGGGGGCCGGCGCGTTCCACGCTCTTCTATGTGCTCTATCTCTATATCGTGGCCTTTACCGAAAGGCGGTTCGGATACGCCAGTGTACTGGCCTGGCTTCTTTTCCTGATCATTATGGGCCTGACCTTGCTTCAGTTCTGGCTGGCCCGGCGCTGGGTTCACTACGAGTCGCAGGAGGCCTAAATGGCAACGGAAATCAGACAGGCAAGCAGTCCATGGATGTACCGCCGCACGCTGCGACTGTTACTAAACTATGTGGTCGCTATCGCGATCGGCATCGTCATGGTTTTCCCGCTGCTATGGATGTTTTCGGGCGCTCTCAAGACCAAGGAAATGCTGCTCGAAGAGACCGTAATCAACCTGATCCCGCCGCTGCCCTGGCAGTGGCACAACTTCATCGATGCCTGGACCGCACTGGCCTTCACCCGGTTCCTGTTCAACACGCTGGTCATCACCGTGGCCTCCATCTTCGGAGGGCTGCTTTCCGCCTCCATGGTGGCATTCGGTTTTGCTCGCCTGCGCTTCGTCGGACGAAACTTCCTGTTCTTCATCGTCCTGGGCACGATGATGGTCCCCATGCAGGTTACGGCGATTCCAACTTTTCTGCTCTTTCACCGCCTTGGGTGGCTCAACACCTACCTGCCGCTGATCGTCCCCATGTGGATGGGCGGCGGCGCCTTTTATATCTTCCTGCTGCGCCAGTACATTATGACAATCCCCACCGAGCTCGACGATGCCGCCAAGATCGACGGCTGTTCCCCGATTGGCATTTACCGCCACGTGATTCTACCGAACATAGGACCGGCGCTGGCCGCAGCCTCGATCTTCCTATTCCTTCATTCCTGGAATGACCTGTGGGGGCCGTTGATCTACCTGACCGACGACAATACGTGGACCCTCGCACGCGGCATGCTGACCTTCAAACGTACGCTGGCCGAATTCCGCCACGGCGGCGGTCTGCGGCAATACCAGATTCACTGGTTTCTGTCGCTCGGCACCATGACCATGCTGCCCGTTCTGTTTATCTATCTCGTCCTTCAGCGCCACTTCGTGAGCGGCGTTGTAACTTCCGGCCTAAAGGGGTAATCTGTATATAGCATCGTGTCTTGACGATGGGCCATGTGCGCCCTGATGGCGAAAAACAGGGCGTTCAACAATCATGCTGCGGTCCCTGCTGCTATTTGCGTCAGCCCTTCTCCTGTTTGTGGCTTCCTGCGGTGGACCAGCCGCTGAAGAGGCCGCGCCTCCAGAAGCTGAACTTTCCGAAGTCGAAGAGCAGCCCTCGGCGGAGGACGCCTCTCCTGAACCTGCTGGTCCAGCGCAAGCCGACGCAAACTTTACCGCAACGGCGCTCCCCACGTTTACGCCGTTACCGCCGCCCACTCAAACGGAAACGCCTCTGCCCACACATTCGCCGACTGCGACGCCAGTCGCGACCTCAACACCGACTCCAACCGCAGGCCTGACAGTAACGGCTGCGCCGCCTGAACCGACAGTCCCGCCGACGGCAACGGCCACCGCCACTTCCACAGATTCTCCGCCCCTGCCTACCCCGACGCCGACCCCTTCGCCGACGGCAACGCCCACCAGTACGCCGGTACCGGCGACCGTTTTCGTGCGCAGCCATTCCACCTACCCTTCAGGCTCCGGACTGGCCCTGGTTGGCGAAGTGGTCAATGGCGGAGCCTACGAGGTGTTTGGCGTCCGCTTGCATGTTGAATTCTTCAACAGCAGCGGTGAACTGATTGCCGACGCCGAAGCTATGGCGGTCTTCGGCAGGCTGGAGGTTGAGCGGCCGGCCCCGTTTCTCATGCTTGCAGAGGTGGACCCGTCCGCCGTCCAGAGCTATGAGATTGGCGTTTCCTACGATGATTTCAGTATCATCGAGTTTCGTGATCTGGAAGTATCGGCGGTTGCCGTTGTCGAGCGCGACGGACGCACTGCGATCGTCGGCAGGCTTCACAACCGGCACGAGACGGCTCTGACTTCGGTCGTGGTGGCCGCTACATTCTTCGACGACACCGGAGAAGTTGTGGACGTGGTGGAACTATCGATGTTCGGAGAGACGATTACACCTGGCGCAGATCTCCTCTTTGAGATTCCCCTGCAGGACTTGGGCAGAGCGTTCACAAACTTGCGCGTGCAGGCCCAAGGTCAGTTGAGCCTTTTCTGAACACTGAGCGGTGCGCTACCTGTTGCGGCACGGCAACCGGCTTTGGGCGCGCAACGCCCCTCCACGACGACAAGCGCAGCGCGGAGGGGCGCTGTCAGACTGGACCTTCTGATCTGAACTATCCGTCGGCCGGGATCAGGGCAGACACGAGCACGCTCACCCTGTTGTCCAGTTCAGAGCTTTCCGATATTACGTTGGCCGGGTCGACGACCACTTGCAGCGTCCGGGTTCCCAGGCCGTCAGCCGCCCGGAAAACCGTACGCACTGTGATTTCCTCACCAGCAGCCAGATACTCCACTGTCTGGGGCGAGCCGAGCGGGTTCAGATCGTCGGACTCATCCAGAACCTGGATGCTGAAGCCGCCCACGTCAATGCTGCCCTCATTGCGCACCTTTGTGGCGACAACCACCAGGTCCCCTTCACCGGCCCGAGCCACTTCTACCTCGACTTCCTGAGCGTTCAGAGCAAGATTGGCGCCTTCTTCTCCGCTTTCTCCACTGGAGGACGACGCCAAACCGTCCGATCCCGCCCCCTGGCTATTTCCCTGCGCCGACGTGCTGAAGCGGAGTGTGCGCTCGGCGAAATTGTCGTCTTCGTCCGTCTCACTGATTTCGTCGTCAGGGTCGACGGTCACTCGAATGACCCGAGGTCCATCTAGGTCGCTCGTATCGAAGGATATCACCGCCAGCTCGCGTGCACTGGGCTGAATTGGCTCCGCTATCGTGAACTCGCCGATTTCAACTATTACCTCTTCCTCTCCTTCTTCATCGGTAACATCCTCAAACCGGACAACAACGTTCTCAGCTACCGTGTTGCCCTGGTTGCGAATCACCGCCGTAATCGTAACCGGAGCTCCCGGACTTGGAACGGCCGGGAAGAAGCGAATGTTGGAGGAGAGGACCGTCAGATTGGGCGCATCATCGGACGCTTCCGAGGTTGTGCGCACACGCAGGACCAGCTCAACCCTGTTGTTCCCCTCGTCCAGTTCGTTCACTGCATCTTCCGAATCAGCGACCACACGGATCTTGCGCTCTCCGGCCTTGCCTTCAGTATCGTAGGTTACCGATACCGTAGCGCTGTCATTTGCGCCAAGCTGGTCGATCCGCTGCGGGCCGCCGATGGGCCTGGGCACCCGTTCCGTCACATCCAGGAAGCGGACGACGAAGCCGCGGGCATTGGCGTTGCCGTTGTTAGAGACCCTCACTGTGATAATTGTATCCGTGCCTTCGACCGGATCTTCGGGATCGAATTCAACATCCTCTTCGCTTACGACGATGTCGGCCAGTTGCGGCGGCGAGATAAAGAGCCCGCGCGTCGCCTGGTTATCCCGCTCATTCATCTCGGCGATGACATTGTTGGGATCAACTACAACCCGAATCTGGCGGCTGCCCGTCTCGCCGGTGTCGGTGAATGAGACCTCTACGGTGCCGCCGCCGCCGGCAGGAACGGCATCCAGCAGCTGTTCCGTGCCTATGGGCACCGACCCGCCGCCGGTGACGTCCAGAATCTGTACGATGACATCGTGCGCTGTATCGGTGCCGTTGTTCAACACGGTTGCCGAGACGGTCACGACGTCGTGGAGCTCGGGAGACTGCGGGGCAAACTTGATGTTGCCAGACAGCATTGCCAGGTTCGGCGCCATCGCAGCCTGGACCGGTAGGGTAACCACCGTCTGATTGTCCTCTTTGCTGCTCTCGCGTATGAAGTTGTTCGGATCGACAACAACGCGTATGCGGCGGTCGCCCGGCCTGTCGAGCGTGTCATATATGATGGGAACCGTGGCGCTGGACCCTGCCGCCAGGTAGCCCACGACATGAGGCTGGCCGATGGGCACCGCGCCTGCCTCGGTAACGTCCAGGAACTGAACCACCACGTCGGTAGCATCCTCTACGCCATCATTGAGAACGATCGCGCGAATCAGGACCCGGTCGCCCTCGGTCGGGGCGGCGGGATTGAAGCCCACATTGCGAGGCTGTACGATCAGGTTGGGGGCGGCCCGCTCCAGCACTTCTATCGACTTATTCGCAGTATTGTCGCTTTCGGAAATTTCCTCGATGAAGTTTCCGGGGTCGGCCGTCACCGCGATTCGACGCTGGCCCTCCCGTTCAGTCGTGTCGTAGACGACGCCCACGGCGGCGCTGCCGCCGGACGGAATCAACGATACCGTCTGCGCCGCCCCTACCGGCACGCCGGGCCGCTCCGTCAAATCCATGAACTGCACGTCCACGTCGCGTGCCGGCGCGCTGCCGTGGTTGACGATTATGGCGGTGAGGATTATCCTCTGTCCCTCACGCGGCGACTTCGGCGTGATCGCAACGTTGCTGCTCTTGACGGACAGATTCGGCAACGGCTGAGCCGCCATCCTCAATGCGGCGGACGCTCTGTTGTCCGTCTCTTTCGTCTCCGCAATGTAGTTATTGGGATCGACGATCACCTGAATTCTGGGATCGTCCTTGCCGGCCGTATCAAAGACGACTTGGGCAACCCCACTGCTGCCGGCCGGAATCCTATCGATAATCTGCGGTTCACCGATCGGCACGCCCTGCCCGCTGCCTTCCACAAACTGCACGATCACTTCACTGGCATCGCCGCCGCCTTCATTCAAAACCGTGGCATTGATCGTAACCTGATCGCCCTCCACCGGTCTGGTGGGATGGAAGCCGACGTTGCCTGATTCGATAACCAGGTTGGGAATCGCGGGCGGGTTGATCGAGATCGCGGCCTCGGCCTGATTGTCTGTCTCGTCAGACTCGGAGATCAGGTTTCTGCGGTCGGCCACCACCCGGATTTTGCGCTCTCCTGACAGGCCGCGGCTGTTCAGGACGGATTCCGCAATTCCGCTGCTGCCGGCGGGGATCGAGTCAATCAACTTACCTGTTCCAATCGGAACGGCCTCGTCTCCCGTCACATCCAGGAACTGGACGTCGACTTCACCAACGTCCTGTCCTCCCTGGTTGAGGATGACGGCCTGCACTCGAATCTCATCTCCCGAGTTCGGGTTTGTCGGGGTGAAGCTGATGTTGGCCGCCTGCACGGACAGATTGGGCGAAGTTCCTCGCGCGATAAGCAGTGTCTTGCTGGCGGTGTTATCCGTCTCATCGCTCTCTGTGATGATCGACAAACTGTCAACACTGGCTCGAATGCGGCGCTCTCCTGAACGCCCGGCGGTGCTGAATGTCACGCTGGCGATGGCGCTGTCGCCGGCAGGTATCGAGGCCAACGTCTGAATGTCGCCTATGGGACTCAGGCGTCCGCCGGTAACGTCTGTGAAGTGGACCTGGACGTTTTCGGCGGCGGCCGCGCCGTTGTTCACCACGGTCAGCGAGATGATCACCTCGCTGCCGGCCGAGGTCGTCGGCGGATTGAATCCGATGTTTTCTGAGAGGGCCACCAGGTTCGGCATCGGCGCAGCGTCTACCTCCAGACTGCGCGTGCCCTTGTTGTCGATCTCATTGGTTTCGGCGATGAAATTGCCGGGATCGGCGACCACCCGCACTTTGTAGGTGCCTGCGGCCTCCGGAATCGTAAACTTCACGGTCACGACGCCGCTGCCGCCAATCGGGATCCTGTCCAATTCCTGTGCCTCTCCGATGGGAACCGGCCGTCCCGCGCTCACGTCCTCAAACTGCACAACCACATTCCTGGCTATGACGTCGCCGTCGTTGCGAACGACGGCCAGGATCGTCACCGTCTCGCCAACACGGGGATTGGCCGGACTGAAACCGATATTCTCGGCCAGCACCACCAGGTTCGGCATCGGTTCAGGCTCGAGAGTCAGCAGCCGAGTGGCCGTGTTGTCCTCTTCGCTCGATTCCCTGATGCGATTGTTGGCATCGACCAGCACCTGGATCTTGCGGTTGCCTATCGGTCTGTCGACAGAGATCGACTCGGTGATGGTTACCGCGGCGGTGCCGCTGCTGCCTACGCCGATCAGATCAATCGTCTGCTCGCTGCCCAGCAGGCGGGCTTCGCCGCTGGTAACATCGAAGAACTGGACGGAGACATGCTCGGCCGCCGCCGATCCGTTGTTGCCGACAACGGCGCGCAGGGTTACCTCCTCGCCGCTTACCGGCTGGGCCGGGTAGATGGCGATGTTGTTACTGTGAATGAACAGGTTCGGCAACGGGGCGCTGCCGACCGTCAGGGAGGCGCTGCCTTCGTTGTCGTCTTCACTGATCTCGCGGACGAAGTTGCCAGGATCGGCGACCACCTGGATCGTGCGCGAGCCTTGCCCGCCCGATGCCGTGTATTGGGCCACAGCAACCGCAGAAGTACCCGGCTCTATGCCCTCGATTGTCTGCTGCTCGCCTATCGGCCTCACGCTGGCGCTGGTCACGTCCACAAACTGCACGATCACACCCTCAGCTCTGGAACTGCCTGTATTCAGGATCGTAGCGTAGACGGTCACCGGCGTGCCTGCGGCCACTTCAACGGCGCTGAAGCCGATGTTCTCGTCAACAACAACCAGGTTGGGGGCCGGTCCGTGTTCCACACTCAGCGTGGCCGTGGCGCTATTGTCTCCCTCACTTGACTCTGCCACCAGATTGTGTGGATCGACCTGCACCTGAATCTTCTGATCGCCGCTGCGGTTGGTCGTATCATAGCGAATCGACGCCACCCCGCTGCTACCGGGTGCAATCGAAGGAATGACCTGAAGCGCTGCAATCGGCGTCGCAGGACTTCTGTTGGCGTCCAGGAACTGTACCTGCACATCCTGGACTTCAGAGTCGCCCGCGTTGCGAATGGTTGCATAGATGGTAACTTCATCGCCTTCCACGGGGTTGGATGGCGCGATACCGATGTTGCCGGAGGAGACCTTCAGGTTCGGTTCGGTGTCTGCCTGCAGTGTCAGGGTCTTGCTCGCGCTGTTGTCAGTTTCGTCCAGCTCTGTGATGAAGTTGTCCGGATCAGCGGTGACGGTGATACTCGGATTGCCCGAACTCCTGCTGGAGTCGTAAGTGACCCGCGCCACCGCGCTGCTGCCAGCAGGGATGCTGTCGATCACCTGGTTGAGGGCGACAGGCGTCGTTCTGCCCTCTCTGAACTGGACAATAATGCTTTCGGCGTCGGCCGTTCCGTTGTTGACGATTGTCGCCAGGATCGTAACCTGCTCACCGGGCTGCGGCGACGCCGGGTCGAATCCAATGTTGCCTGAGTCAACGAACAGGTTGGGCGCGGGCGCCTCGGCGACGTTGAGAATACGGTCGGCGGCGTTGTCGGCTTCGTTGCGCTCGGCGACGAAGTTGTTGGGATCGATCACCATGCGGATGGTTCGTTCGCCGTCCTTCTCCTCGGTGTCGTATTGCACCTGGACCACGCCGCTGCCTCCGACAGGGATTTCGGCAATCGTCTGAGGCAGGCCGATCGGAACCGCAGCATCCTCTTCAGTGACATCGACGAACTGCACGGTAACTGCACGGGCATCGGCGTTGCCGTTGTTGAGAACCGTTCCGTGTATGGTTGTTTCTTCGCCGGCGTGCGGGTCGGCTGGGTTGAAGCCGATGTTTATCGACTGGGCGACCAGATTGGGCAGGAGCTGCTTTTCGCCTGGCAGCTGCAGTTTCGCGGTCAAGACCTGAACGTCGTCGATGTACCAGCCTTCGTTATCATTGAAGGAGTCATCTATCGTATCAAACCAGAATCGTACCTGTATCGAACCGCTGTCGCTTACCGCCTCACTCAGGTCCACATCGCGTCTCGCCCAGTGCCCTTCGGTACCGTGAGACTCGAAGACGGTCCGCCACGTCGTACCGTCAGTGGAAATCTGGACTCGAGTGCGGTCGAAGCGCGTGTTTCTCTGCAATTCACTCCACTCGTAGAAGGTGAGCAGCGCGTCATCAGCGCCAGCAACGTCGATGATTCCGGAGGTGATCCGGCCCTCATTCTCCTCGCCCGTGTCGTAGTTCCGCTGCCTCTCGCGGCCGTAGTACCAGGAGGTCTCCGGGCTGTTGAATCGCAGACTGGAAAGATGCCAGAGGTTATCGTCGGCGTCTTCGATAGTCCACTTGCCCGACCCGCTTTCCATGTCGTCTTCAAAGACGATCGTACCTGCGCTGGTGCGGGCGATCACGATATTGGAGAGGTCGGATACGTTGCCCACGTTGTCCGCCACCCGCAGTGCAAAGTAGTAGGTTGTGTTCGGTTCCAGCCCGGAGACTTCGAGCTCCTCCCTGGATCCGGAGGCGCCGGGAATGGGTTCGGTCGCAACCTGCTGAGCGGAGTCCCAGGTTGCATTCGATATCGGCGCCGTGTCGTATCTGACGTCGTAGGCGGTGGACTGCCCGGAGAAGCCGTCATCACCGGTTGCAGTCCAGGAGAGAAGGATCTTGGTCAGGAGTACGCCAGAGGGCGACAGGTCCGAAACGGTCGCCGGCGGCGTCGTGTCCTTTTCCATCGAGTTGAAAAGGTTCAGGCGCCCGTTGGTCAAGGTCTTCTTGGACTGTTCCGGCAGTGCATCGACACCGGACAGGATGCGCTGCTTGACCTGATCGTTGTTCAGCCCTTCAAACTCAGACCAGATCAGCGCGGCGGCGCCGGTAACGTAGGGAGCGGACATCGACGTCCCGCTGGTGGACCCATAGCCGGACGGCAAACACATGGGACAGCGGCCGGACGGAATCGTTGAAAGAATGCTTACACCGGGGGCAGCCAGGTCGACCCAATCCTCGCCCCAGCTGGAGAAGCCGGCGTAGATGTCGTCGTGATCTGTCGCTGCCACAGATATGATATTGTCCAGATCGTAGGCGGCAGGGTAGAGCTTACGGTTGGAGTTCGAATTGCCGGCGGAGCAGACATGCAGCGGCGAATTGACCCGCCCCATCGCCTCTCGCAGAGCACGCGAAGGCGAGCCACCGCCCCAACTGCTGTTGGTTACGACGATGTTCTGCTTCTGCTTGGTGCGCAGGTCGTAAATGTAGTTGAAGCATTTGACCGCGTTGGAGGTCGTGCCCGTGCCAAAGGCGGTGATGAACTTACAACCAAGGATCTTTGCATTCCAACTGACGCCGACGACGCCCTTCCTGTTGTCCCCCGCGGCGGCCGCGATACCGGCCACATGGGTCCCATGACCGTAGTCGTCCAGCAGTCTGCCGCTGTTGTTAATCGCATTAATGCCGTGGAAGTCATCCACATAGCCGTTGTCGTCGTCATCAATGCCGTTCTCCACGCACCTGCCTGCACCCCGCGGACATTCCTTTGGGTTCGTCCATAGATTCGGGATCAAATCTTCGTGTTCGACCTCGATACCGGTATCGATTACGGCGATGATAATGTCATCCGAACCGGTACTGATCTCCCACGCTTCCAGCGCGTCGATGTCGGCGTCGGCCGTACCGCCTGTCTGCCCTGTGTTGTGCAGTCCCCAGAGTCTCTCGAAGAACGGATCCGATGGCGGTGTCTCGTTTATCTGCAGCAGGTAGTTTGGCTCGGCGAAGGCAACCCTATCGTCGCTCTCCAACACCTCAATCAAGTTTTCATCCACATCGACCGGCGCGCCCGCCAGTCGCAGACCCTGGTCGGCGTCGGTAACATCGTTGTCTAAATTGTCCTTTTCCGAGAGCCCGTATTCGGCGTAAAAGTCGGAGATCTGGTCGCGGGTAACCGTCTTCTTGAAGCGGATCAGCACCTGCCCGGGCACATACTCTGCAACGTCCTCTTCCTGGACTAACGCCCTCTCGATTTGTTCCACCCCGATGCTGGAGAGGTCCATTTCCCCGGGGCGAAGGCTCGTATCGAGAATGGTCCCCAGCCGATCGCCGGATAGGAGAAGGCCGGCGGCCAGACAGAGGACAAGGAACAGGGCAACGAGCGAAAACCTTTTCATTTCTGCTTTGTCTCCGTAAACTCAGCGCTTTTTGGGCGATCGTAAGAGAATCGTCGAGAAAAAGTATCAATTTCGGTAACAACAGGTCCGTTTATGTTGACACACATAACGGGAATAATCAAATGCAACAGGTTTCGCCCGATGACGAAACCTGCATTTGCCGCCACAGAATTTGCGATTCCGGCAGTTCTGGGGGTTGGCGAACAGTACAGAGAAGGGGACAGTCCGGGAGGAAAAATCTCGAACTTTCGATCGCTTACGACGTTCCTTGTCCGTTCCACAGGATCCGCTCTGCGCCGGTGTAGACGTTCAACCGTTCGCCGCGCAGAAAGCCAATCAAGGTGACGCCGAACCGCCGCGCCACGTCCACCGCCAGATGGCTGGGCGCGGACACGGCGCAGACCACCGGCAGGCCGGCAACCGTCGACTTCTGCAGGATCTCGAAGGAGGCGCGACCGCTGACCAGCAGGATGCTGTCGTGCAGAGGCAGCCTGCGCTGCATGAAGGCCCAGCCGATCAGCTTGTCGACGGCGTTGTGGCGGCCCACGTCCTCGCGCAGGCAGACGAGGTTGCCTTCGGCGTCGAACAGGCCGGCGGCGTGAAGACCGCCGGTCGCTTCAAAAAGGCCCTGTGCCGCACGCAGCTTCTCCGGGAGACTCGTCAGGATGGACGGACTGACCTTCGGACCCGACGGCAGGACCGGGCAGTCGCGCAGCTCGATGGCGTCAAGGCTGGCCTTGCCGCATACGCCGCATGCGCTCGTCGTGTAAAAGTGGCGTTCCAGCGTCGCCAACTCCGGCAGGCTTGCCAAGCGCAGGCCCACGTTCACGATGTTGTAGCGCTGGTCGGCGTCGACATCGGCGTCAACACAGTAGGTGATGCCACTGACCTGCGAGGGCCCTTCGACGATTCCTTCGTTGTGCAGAAATCCGGCCGCCAGTTCAAAGTCATTGCCGGGCGTACGCATCGTCACCGCGACCGTCTGCGTTTCGCCCCCCGCTTGCAGCCGAATCTCCAGCGGCTCTTCCGCGGCCAACTGGTCATCGCGGACTCTGTGCCTCCCGCCTTCCACAACCGTGACGCGGGTGCGGACCTTACTTCCTACACGAGGAATCAACGTATTTCACCGAGTCATTCAAGTGCGGGAGAAGTGATCCGAGAGAGCCTCTTCCTCTATCCCCACCGCCAAGCAGAGTCATTGGAAGGGGGTCCGAAAGCGCGCCTGCTTCGATCCATTGCTATGCCTTCAGCATTATCGTCGCATCTCGGTGAGTGCCTCCGTTAAGGATTTCTCAGGCCGAGGCCGTCTCGCAAACTCTTCGCGCAGTCTTTCTAATTCAGACCAGGAATCCTGATCCTTTCCTGGAACAACCTTTTCATCTTCGTCAATTGGAAGCAGAACCCCAACGGGCCTGCCTCGGAAAGTTATGGTAAAGCTAATCCGATTCTCGCGAACATTGCGAATGATTTCTGAAGTGTGGGTCTTCAACTCGCTGACGCCGACTGTGCGCATAGAATGTCCCCGCGTTGGTATTTCCAATCAGCAAATGTGTAGCAGACAACGATCTTGCAGTTTCTGAGAATGAAAGAGCGTGAGGCCCAGCTAGATTCCGACACTCACCTACTCAATCGGCCGCCAGCCGGGCACCCTCGGCAATCGGTTCCACGTGCACAGGGCAGACCTTCAGCTCCGCGGTATGCGTAATCGGATCGTAGCCCGAACCGGTCAGCACGTTGATCGGCACCTCGGCAAAGGAAAAGCTGGCGAACACCGTCCCCTGCGGTGAGCGCCGCGTCGTCTCTACCCGCACGTCCACCGCGCCGCGGCGGCTGCTCATCCTGGCCCAGCCGCCGTCGCGGAGACCGAAGCGGGCGGCGTCGCTCGGATGCACCTCCAGTGTCTCCTCGGGCAGCAGCTGGTTGATACCCTCCGATCTTCCGGTCTGCGTGCGTGTATGGTAGCTCTCCAGCCGGCGCCCCGTCGTCAGCCACAGCGGGTAGGCCTCATCGATCGTCTCCGCCGGATCGCGGTAGTCGGTGAAGCTGAACTTGCCGCGCCCGTTGATGAATTCGCCTTCGTGCAGACGCGGCGTGCCCGGATGCCCCCGGTAGGGGATCGGCCACTGGTACTGGCCGCCCTCGGCGAGGTCCCAGTCGATGCCGGCGTAGATCGGCGACAGCTCACACAACTCATTGAAGATGGGGACCGGCGAGTCGAAGTCCATCCCGCTCATGCCCATGCGCTGGGCGATCCGACCGATGATCCACCAGTCCGGTCTGGCCTCGCCCGGTGGGTCCACGGCTTTGCGTACGCGTTGGATGCGCCGCTCGGTATTGACGAAGTTGCCGTCGGTTTCCGCCCACGACGTAGCCGGCAGGACTACGTCGGCCAACTCTGCCGTCTCGGTCAGAAAGATATCGATCACGACAAGGTGTTCCAGGCTTTTCAGGGCATGGATGCAGTGCTCCTGGTCCGGGTCGGAGACGACGGTGTTCTCGCCGTCGATGAGCATGGCGAAGATCCTGTCGCCGCACTGGTCCAGGGCCGTCACCTTGGTGATGCCCTTTTCCAGGTCCATCTTGCGCCCGTAGACTTTTTCGAACTTGGCCTGATTGGCGGCATCGTCCACCGGTTGGAAGCCGGGGTAGTTGTTGGGCAGGGCGCCGCTGTCCCCGGCGCCCTGGATGTTGTTCTGCCCGCGCATCGGGTTGACGCCGGTGCCCTCGCGCCCGAAGTTGCCGGTCAGCAGCGCCAGGTTGCAGAGGCTCTGCACGTTCTCAACGCCGCAAATGTGCTCGGTGATGCCCAGCGTATAGTAGATGGCGGCCCTGTCGCTGGAGCCGTAGAGGATAGCCGCCTCTTCGATCATGGCCGCGGGCACGCCGGTGATGCTCTCGGCCCACTCCGGCGTCTTCTCCTGCAGATGATCGACGAGCTCGTCGTAGCCCTCGGTGCGGGTGGCGATGAACTCGCTGTCGGCCAGCCCATCGCGCACGATGACGTGGGCCATGCCCAGCAGCAGCGCGGTGTCGCTGCCCACGCGGATCGGCAGATAGAGGTCGGCCATCTCGGCCAGGCGAATGCGGCGCGGATCGGCCACGATCATCCTGGCCCCGCGTGCAAGCGCCTTCTTCAGGCGGGTGGCTGCCACGGGGTGGGCTTCCGTCATGTTGGTGCCGATGCAAAAGATCACATCCGGCTTCTCCATGTCCGCTAGCGGATTGGACATCGCGCCCCGACCGATTGTTGCCGCCAGACCGGCGACTGTGGGGGCGTGTCAAGCCCGGCTACAGTTGTCGATATAGTTTGTGCCGAACCCCACGCGGATGAACTTCTGCATCATGTAGTTGGCTTCGCTGGGCGTACGGCCGGACGCGACGCCGTAGACGGCGTGGCGCCCATGTTTCTGTTCCACGTCCATGAAGCCCTGCGCGGCCCTCTGCAGCGCCTCGTCCCAGGTCGCCCGCTGCAGCTGGCCCGCCTCGTCGCGAACGAGCGGATGAGTGAGCCGGTCCGGGTGATGGACGTAGTCGTAGGCGAACTGGCCCTTAACACAGAGTGCGCCCTGGTTAGCCGGCCCGTCGAAGGCCGGATGCACGGCGATGATGCGGTTGTCGCGGGTCACCAGGTCCAGCGAGCAGCCGACGCCGCAGTAGCCGCAGATGGTCCGGGTGGTCCTGGTGTCAGACATAGTAACGTTCATCGAATAGTCCTTTTGCCAAGGAGAGTGCGTAGAGGCGCGTCGCCTCTTACGGGTTGGCTTCAGCCGTTCAGTGCACCGTCGCCGGCGAAACGCAGCGCCTTCCTGTCGGCCAGCGCACCGGTCGGGCAGGTCTGCACGCATTGGCCGCAGAAGGTGCAAGCCGAGTCCTGCAGATGGCCGCCGAACTCGACCGTGATCTGGGTGGCGAAGCCGCGGTTGGCGACGCTGATGGCGTAATCGCCTTCCTGCTCGGCGCAGACGCGCACACAGCGGTAGCAGGAGATACAGAGGTCGTAGTCGCGCAGGATAAACGGGTTGGGGTCGTCCGGGCGGCTGGCGCCCGACTGCGCGCCGGCAAAGCGGCCGCGGCCGGCGTCGTAACGTTCGACAAGCGTACCCAGCTCCTGTGAAGCCACGCCCCGCAGCGCGTCAACCGTCACCTCGCGGTTCTCGGACGCAACCAGCTCCAGCAGCGTGCGCCGCAGCTCTTCCACCTTCGCGGACGCTGTCGTGACCTCCATGCCGTCTTCCGCCCGCGTCGTACATGAGGCCACCGGCACCCGCTGCCCTTCAACCTCCACTACGCACAGCCTGCAGCTGCCGAAGGCCTCCAGTCGGGGGTCATAGCAGAGCGTCGGCACGGACTTCCCAGCCCGCGTCGCCACTTCATAAACCGTCTCGCCCGGCGTGAAGACTAACTCTTCACCGTCAAGTGTCAGCGTGGGTTGCTGCTGCGACTCAATCACCGACTGCATAAAGAGTCTTCCGTTATAGTCTCTTCTTCCGATGTAAGGTCAATCTGAAACCAGACCGTAGCAAATGAGTGTCGCAACCAGCTATTTCCTGTCATTCAATGCTGTCCCTTTGAATTTCGCGACTCTAAGAAGGACCCACATTTGAAGCGGCTATCGATATGCTTCGCGGCGGTGGATGACTCGATGTATTCTCACTTCCTTCTTCTCATCATCCACTTTGTATAGGACACGATACACGCCAACCCTTATCCGGTACTCTGCCCTCCCTCGCAGTTTCCATGCGCCTCTCGGTCGCGGCTCTTCCGCAAGACCGTCTATGCGCTGGCCCACGAGCCTAACGTACCTACTTGAGAGTCTCTCAATGTCTCTTACTGCCCTTCGGCCAATCCGTAATTCATACATTGATTCCCTTGGAGCGCAGTTCCGCTTTGGCTTCTTCCCAGGAGATTACTTCCTCTCCGCTATTTTGAGAAGCCTCGATCTCTGCGCTGTCTTCGATATCTTCTAAAAGGCTTACAAGGTCCTCCCAAATGGAATAGTCCAGCATCACGGCCTTTTTCTGGCCTTCAATATCCACAACGAATTCCACTGTCTCAAGGAGCTTATGAATACTAGTGTTCACTTTCGCCTCCTTAGCCGCTGGCTAATCTTTTCTGACTGCGACTGAACATTATAGCCAATCGCCTCCACCACCAACTATCCGACGCTGTTCATCCCGAAACTCCGCCACCTGCTCCGGGAAATTCCGCAGCAGACTGTCGCTGACGAAGCCGGCGGCCACGCCCAACCCGCAGGCGCTCAACTCCAGGACATCGCCGATGTCGCTGATCTCGCGGCGCCAGGCGTCAAGTTCATCGGGGCCGCCTCCCGACAGGCGTTCGAGCAGGCGCTGCGTACCGATGCGGCAGGGAAAACATTTGCCGCAGCTCTCATGGGCAAAGAACTCCATCGCCTGCCGGGCTGCATCCACGATGTCGCGGCTGTCGTCAAAGATGATTATCCCGCCCGCGCCCAGCATAGAGCCGGCCCCGCGGACACTGGGCTCGTCGAGCGTGACCGTCTCCAGCGCCTCGCCGGCCAGGAAACCGCCCGACAGCCCGGCCATGGTCGCGGCCTGAAATGAGCGCCCCGGCAGCGGGCCACCGGCCCAGTCGTAGAGCAACGTCCGCAGCGGCAGACCGAACGGCACCTCGTAGTTGCCGGGACGCTGCACATCGCCCGAGAGGCTGATCACCTTGGTGCCGGCATGGTCGCCCAGCCCCAGCCCCTGATACCATTCTGCGCCGCGCCGCAGGATCTGCGGCACTGCGCAAAGCGTTTCCACATTGTTGACGGCGGTGGGCAGGTTATCGAAACCGTGCGTGGTTGGGAAGGGCGGCCGGTTTCGGGGGAAGGGGTGCTTGCCCTCCAGGCTGTTGAGCAGCGAGCCCTCCTCGCCGCAGATGTAGGCGCCCGCGCCTCGCCGCAGATACAGATTGAAAGTGAAGCCGCTGCCGAGGATGTTCTCCCCCAGCAGCCCGGCCTCTTCGGCAGCCTCGATGGCTTCTTCCAGGCGGGCGTTGGTTTCCGGGTATTCGTAGCGCAGATAGAGGAAGCCGCGGTCGGCGCCGGTGGCGTAGCCGGCCAGCGTCATGCCCTCGATCACGGCGAAGGGGTCATGGTCCATGAGCGCCCGGTCCTTGAAGCAGCCCGGTTCGCCTTCATCGGCGTTGCAGACGATGCTCTTGGGCGCACGCGGCGCCTCGCGTACGAACTGCCACTTCATGCCGGTGGGGAATCCGGCGCCGCCGCGGCCGGCCAGCTTCGACTCCTTGAGGACGTCGATGATGTCGGTCGGGGTCTGCCCTTGCACGGCCTGGGTCAGGGCGTCGTAGCCGCCGCTGCGCCGGTAGCCGTCCAGGCATTCGCGTTCCGGTTGGCGGATCTCGGCGAAGACGCACTCTTCACGCCCTCCGGGGTTTGGTACAGGCAAGGGGGAGGAGATTCGCCGTTGCAGCGTGTGGAGCGGCGGGCTGACCACGAAGGTTTCGTGGCCGATCAGAATCGGTACGGGGTCGTCGCAGCGGCCCGAGCAGGGCATTTCCTCGGCACCGTCGAGGCTTTCCACAATCTCCAACGCGCCGCGCTGGCGGCAGACGGGTCCTGTGCAGACGCGCGGTCGTTGCAGTCCGCCATCTTCACGTGCAAAGTGGTGATAGAAGGTGACCGTGCCGTACAGGTCGGCCAGGGGGATGCGCAACTCCTTGCCAATTGCTTCGATCGCCGCGGGCCCGATGAATCCGTCACGATTGTGGAAGGCATGGAGGATGGGAAGGAGAGGACCGGGCTCGTTTCGATATCTGTCAATGAGGGCCAGGTCGGTATCCGGGACGACGATATTTTCGGTATACCCGCCGGATCTCTGTTCTTGTCTGGTCATGGCCTCTTGCGCTGAATCACGTATTCGATCTCATGGAAAGTGCACTAAATTTTACCAGTTCATCGTCGTTATCCCAACTGCTACGCGTTATCACGGCCAGGCAAACGGCCTCAGACACTTTCGCCGGGAGACACCAGGAAGGGCGCCCACAGGCGCCGCCTCAATCCGGCTCAAAATGCCTACTGCGGCTATGTCCCAATCTGATTCAAATGTCCTGAGGGAGAGCGGCAAAGTTGAGGCGGGGCGAGCGCGCGGCGCGGTTCTTTCGAGACCGGCGAGTTTACTCACTATCTCCTAACTCTTCATCGGCGTACATGTCGAGGATTTTCTCTATCTCCGGATCCAATTCCGGCCAGCCGGAGGCCGCGGGGAAGTGGTCGGAGGCAGGGGCAGACTGCAGTTCGCGGCGCTGAAGTTCGACAGCGCTGGAAAAGAGGAGTCGAAGAGAAGGGAGCATGGCGCGTGCTTCCTGTGGGGAAAGGTTTTTCAGGTCGGCGGTATCCAGGGCGGCAGCGGAGTCCTCGATGATTTTCTCCAGGCGGTGCAGGCGGCGTTCGCGGGCTTCGGCTTCTCGGGCGGCCTCGAATGCGGCCTTTTCTTCGCGGTCGGCCTGGTCGTAGGCCAGGGCGCGTTCTATCCAGTTCCATTCTTTGGACACGTTGCTGACTGCCCCTGAGTGTTTACCAGTGCTGCCTGCCCAAGCGCGGAAGGCACCTGACAGTGAGCGAGACGGACCCAAGTTGAGATAGACGTGGAAGCGATCGTACCATTCGGGGGGTTCGTCGGGCTGCTGTTCCCAGGGTTTAGGGGCGGTTTCGTCGGTCATGACAAGAGTATAGCACATATGAACGTTTTTGGCAAGTGAGGACGTAATTCGACGGATTATGACGGATTACGACGTACTTCGACGGAGTGTTTTCTTTTTTTTGATTCTCAAGGGTGACTTTACAATCATCCCTCCTCGCGGTATCTGAAGGGACATTGGCAAAGGAGGTACGCGAAGTTCTTAGGTTTGCGGCGGCGTACTTTCGCCTTCGGATTTTCTGATGTCAAGCGAACTGGCTTCTCAGGGCCAATGCAAACGCTGGTGGATTTCAGAGGCCCCAGGATCCGGCGGAGGGCGTCCACAAGGGGCCCCCTACATTGGGCTGCCCGGATGTTACAGACTCAACGCAGTTGTGCACTCTACAGACGACGGGGGTTCCCGCTACCGATAGTATAACACGAATCAGAGGTGTTTTTTCGGCTTTTTCAGGGAGGTGCAATACACGTTGGGGAAGGAGCTATGTGGCAGGGAATCTATGCCCTCTGGGGCAGGAAATGTTCTGCGGCTTTCGGAGAGGCACAGGGCCTGCCCCTACCGGAGTAAGAGGTGTGAGTTGGAGAAGAGGGCTTGTACGGGGGTGCCAGGGCAGGCACAAGGCCTGCCCCTACCGGAGTAAGAGGTGTGAGTTGGAGAAGAGGGCTTGTACGGGGGTGCCAGGGCAGGCACAAGGCCTGCCCCTACCGGAGTAAGAGGTGTGAGTTGGAGAAGAGGGCTTGTACGGGGGTGCCAGGGCAGGCACAAGGCCTGCCCCTACCGGAGTAAGAGGTGTGAGTTGGAGAAGAGGGCTTGTACGGGGGTGCCAGGGCAGGCACAAGGCCTGCCCCTACCGGAGGTTGAGGTGCGGGATGGGGAAGAAAGCTTGTACGGGAGTACTTGGGCAGGCACAAGGCCTGCCCCTACCGGAGGTTGAGGTGCGGGATGGGGAAGAAAGCTTGTACGGGAGTACTTGGGCAGGCACAAGGCCTGCCCCTACCGGAGTAAGAGGTGCGGGATGGGGAAGAAAGCTTGTAAGGGAGCATTTGGGCAGGCACGAGGCCGCCCCTACCGGCATAGGGTGAGCATTGGTGTGGGGTCGCTGTGGTATACTTGCGTGGATGATTCAGACAGCGTATTCGCAGTTCGCCGAGACTATATTGTCCACCAGGCCGCTTGTGCGGAGGGGCGCGATCGGGCTGATTCTGGCTGCCGGGGCCCTGTTCATCACCCTCGTCATCGGCGTCGCCGGGCCGCTGATCGCCCTCGTTCTGGCGGCGGCGATTGTCGGCGGGACGCTCATCCTTATGGATACGCACTGGGGCTATGTGGCCCTGATTGGCGTTGTCTTCGTCCTGCCTTTCGCCAGCCTGCCGTTTCGACTGGGCTTCAAACCGACCTTTCTGGACGCTGCGCTCGGCGCTCTTGTCTTCGTCTGGGCCCTGAAACTGGTCGCGGGCGGACCGGGGTTTTCCCTTGCCCACTCCGCTCGCAGGGCAAGACTTTCGCAGGCCAGGGCGTTTCTGATCTCCCCGATAGGGCTGCTGATCGGGCTGTTCATGCTGATGGCGGTCTTCAGCTTCATCTACGGCATGTCCCACAGCCGGCCTACGACCACTATCATCCGCCGCTTTGGTGAAATCCTGCTCGGTATCGGTCTCTTTTTTGTCGTCATCAACACAGTGCGCACGCAGAGAGAGCTGGCGTGGGTTACGCGCTGGTTGTTCCTGGCGGCGTGGGCGTGCGCCTCGATCGCGGTGGTGTTCTACGTAGTTCCCGAAGCCTGGACTGTGCGGGTTCTGAATGCGCTGGCACGGTTCGACTATCCGGGCGGTTTCGGCGCGCTGCGCTGGATCGAAGACGACCCCGACGGCACGATGCGGGCGATCGGAACGGCGGTTGACCCGAACGTCCTGGGCGGAATGATGATTTTGGCGGCGGCGATGGTCGGGCCGCAGCTCATTTCGCCGAAGCCGTTATTCTCACGCTGGCTGATCGTTCTGTTTTTCGCGACCATTGTGCTGGCTCTCTACTGGACATTCAGCCGTTCCGCCCTTTTTGGCATGGCCGCAGCGCTCTTCGTGCCCGCGGTGCTCAAGTACCGGCGTCTCCTGCCCATCGGGTTTGTGCTGGCCTTGATGCTGTTTCTCCTTCCGCAAACCCAGGACTATGTCTCCCGGCTGTTGGAAGGACTGGCCGGGCAGGACGTTGCCACCCAGATGCGCTTCGGCGAGTACAAGGATGCACTGATCCTGATCGGCCGCTACCCGCTATTCGGCGTCGGGTTTTCCGGTGTGCCCGACATCGACATCTATCTCGGCGTCAGCATGTTCTATCTGACCGTCGCCGAGAATATGGGAATCATAGGGCTCCTGATCTTTCTCGCCGTCATGACGGGATTTTTCGGTATGTTTGTGGCGGCCTGGCGCGCCGGGGTTGCGCTCGAGCGAGAGCCACTGCTACTCGGTTTCTGCGGCGCTATCCTGGGCGCCCTCGTCAGCGGATTTGCCGATCACTATTGGTTCAATCTAACCTATCCGCATATGACCGTTCTGTTCTGGATGTTTGTCGGCCTGGCCGTGGCGACTATGCTGATAGAAAGAGAAAGTGCCGAACAGCTCAGCAAGTCCTGAATACCTTGCCAGTGGACCGTCCTCTGTAGCTGGGGACGGAATACCAGGAAGAAGACTGTATGAATAGAGCGACCACAGGTCTACACAATGAAGTGAATGAGATGGGCAAGGTTCGCGTCGATCCGGTACCGGTTGTGCAGTCCGGTTCGACCGCCGGATCTACAATCTTCCCGGTGGACCTCTATCCCCTGCCGGCAGAGGTCGACGGCAAGGGTCCCGGTCAGCTTACGCGCGGGCGGCGGCCGGCCTGGTTGCGCGTACGTTCGGCCGATACGCCCAAGTTCCGCGAGCTCAAACAGCTGTTTCGGGGCAAGAGCCTGAACACCGTCTGCGAAGAGGCGATGTGTCCCAACATCGGCGAATGCTGGGGCCGGGGAACGGCTACCTTCCTGCTGATGGGGGACACCTGCACGCGCTCCTGCGGATTCTGCAAGATCAAGACCGGCCGTCCCGGCCTTCTCGACCCAGACGAGCCGCGGCGCATTGGCGAGAGCGTGCAGAGCATGAATCTGCAGCACGCCGTGCTGACGAGCGTCAACCGCGACGAGCAGCCGGACGGCGGCGCCTGGGTCTTCGCCGAGAGCATCCACTGGATCCGGCGCCTGCAGCCTGGATGCACGGTGGAGGTCCTGATTCCCGACTTCAAGGGAGACTGGGCGGCGCTGCAGACGGTCATGGACGCCAAGCCGGAGATCCTCAACCACAATACCGAGACCGTCGACCGCCTCTACAAGACGGTGCGCCCCCAGGCCCGTTACCACCGCTCACTCGAACTACTGCAGCGGGCCAAGCGCGTCGACCCGCAGGCCTTGACGAAGTCTGGGATCATGATCGGGCTGGGCGAGACCTGGGAAGAGATCCTGGTGGTGATGGACGACCTGCGGGCGCACGACGTCGATATCATGACGATCGGCCAGTACCTGCAGCCGAGCCGGTTTCACCTGCCGATCGTGGGTTACTATACGCCCGAACAGTTCGACCGCCTGCGCGAGGAGGGCGAGCGGCGCGGGTTCCGCTGGATGGAGTGCGGTCCGCTCGTGCGCAGCAGCTACCATGCCGACGGCCAGGCGCATCTGAGCCCGCGGAACGGCACTGGTCAGTAGTCAGCGGTCAGCGGATGGTTGGCTCACCTGGTGTCGGGAATTGATTTGGGCTGGGTTGATGCAGGCGAATCTGGTTCGTTCTCTTCTGGCTGCAGGCCGAGCCTCTCGCTGGCGACGGCGATGTACTCCGGGGAGATTTCGTAGCCTATCCAGTCGCGGCCGGCTTCCCGTGCGGCCACGGCGGTTGTACCGCTGCCCATGAATGGATCCAACACGACGTCGTTGGAGTAGGTGTAGAGTTGGATACAGCGGGCCGGCAACTCCACCGGGAAAGGCGCGGGGTGGTTCACCTTCTTCGCTGACTCTGCTGCGAACTCCCATACACTTTTCGTCCATTCCAGGAAGTCGTCTCTGCCGATCGTCGCTTGTTTCCGCGCGCATTCCGGTTTCCGGCGCGCGAAATCCCCTTTACAGAACACAAGGAGGTATTCGTGCACGTCCCTCAGTACGGGATTTGAGGGTGAGCGCCAGCTGCCCCAGGCGCACGACGATCCCGCACTAGCCTGTTTGTTCCAGATGATCTGACCCCGCATCAGAAAGCCGACCTCTATCATGTCGGCGGTGATGAAAGCGCTCAGCGGCAGATACGGTCTGCGGCCGACGTTGGCGACATTGATGCAGGCCCGACCGCCGTGAACCAGCACCCGGTAGGTCTCTTCCCATACCTCTGTGAGGAAGCGGCGGTACTCCTCCACGCTCATATCTTCGTCGTAATCTTTGCCCACATTGTAGGGGGGAGAGGTCACCATCAGATGCACGCTGTTGTCCGGTAGTTCGTGCATCGAGCTGCTGCTGTGCGCATAGAGGCGGTTCAGCTCGGGGACCGTGTTTTCCTCGGATGAACCGTCTTCAACCTCTTCCGACTCCGCGTAGATCTTGCGGTCATAAAAGGCGCTTGAGTCGTAGCCGACCCTGGCGCTGGTCCCAAACGATTGCATTCTGTTCTTCGACTTAGACTTCCTGGTCACGGTGGGATTCTCCATCCGGGCTGTCTGTGCTGCGGCATCAAATGCCGACAGGCGTGAGCAGACAGCGAGCAAATACCCGCCGAGTATGATTAACTGGCGCGGATATGTCAAGTCCTGCCAAGGCACTGGGTGCGGCCCAGATTTGGGGTGGGAACAGTCTGGCGGGGAATCCGTGCCGGCGGTGGCTGGAACTGTTTACCGGCTTGTGGAGAGACGGAGGGCAGCCGCCATGCCTCGCCTTACCGGGAAGTCTGTTGATCAGGGGGTCCAGGGCAGGCGCAAGGGCGGGGAGAGAGTGGAGTGGAGTGAGGAGAGAGTACCACGGTTCTGTCTGAGTGAGATTGGACCGGGGACTGAGAGGACGTGGTCTGGCGAAACTCGCTCGACTGGGCACCTGTTACGAATCGAGACACCAGGTCGGCGAGGCATGTTGTAGGAGAGGGGGCGTTGCGGGGGCGGAGC
>JAPOVP010000110.1:25949-73443 GCA_026708085.1 Caldilineaceae bacterium | reverse complement strand
GGCTCCGCCCCCGCAACGCCCCCTCTCCTACAACATGCCTCGCCGACCTGGTGTCTACATTCGGGACGGGTGCCTGCCCGAGAGGGGTTCGCCACTCTACGTTCCTTCAGCCCCGTCAGTTCCCTGTAGGGGCAGGCCTTGCGCCTGCCCTTTCACGCCCAACTGACCGACGCCACCGTAAGGCCAGGCCTGGGGCCTGCACCGCGTCTACCCAAAAGACGTAAAACAATTTAAGCCACCGCAGCCATCGATTCCCCGCCAGACTATCCCCACCCCAATTCTGGGATGCACCTGAAGGCGACCGTATCTGGACGTGCGCGACCGACTTTGTTACAATTCGGGCGCAGCGCAGCCTGTCATCTGACCCAAATGAAAAGCCAATACCGGCCTCGACGATCGATTCATTCCAGCCTCTTTCCACTATCCCATGACGCTTGAATTCTGGCGCAACCTGTCCGTCGTCTGGATCTCAATATTCTTCTTCCTGCTCTGTCTTGTTCCACTGGCAGTCGCCTTTCTCGCCGTACACGGCATGAGAAAGGTGCTCGGCGGAGCCCAGTCCGGTCTCGAGAATCTGCAAAACGCCAGCAGCCAGGCCCGCGTCAAAACCGAACAGACCGCTGCCAAAGTCACCTCAGCCGTGATCCAAGGTCAAAGCAAAGGCGAAAGAGCCCAGGAAACACTCAAACAGCTTCTGCAGCGTACAGACCCTACCCGCGATCGCACCAAGAGCAGTGATAGCTCCGCATCCACACCTTGACCGGTAGGTACTCTCCAGGTGTCCCCGTGAACACGCCCTCCTCAACCAATCGGAAAAAACACTGACGGCCGCATAAAGGCTGAACCAGGGCCAACAGAGGTTGTCTCTAGCGGCGGTCTCTCCCCTTCAAAACCCCACCTTCCGCAATTCGTCCCTTGGTAGGCCGTTCAATATCCCCGACCTCGATGAGACAATCCGAGTCCACATCTTAAGCTCATACCCGCACCATTCTACCCATCTCTCCCCCAATACCCACCCCAGATACTCCATGCTCCGGTCACTGAGTGCATAGCCTTTCAGAAATATCTCCTCCCCCCTCTGAATGACGGCCTTTCTGAAGGCTCTCAACACGCCTCTCACCTGCAGCCAGACCGCTGAATAAACAAATTTATACTGTTTTGATGTCAATCCCGGAGTGACTATAATAGGTCTGACTGATCAGAATCAGCTTGGTGTGCGTCAACCCGTCACTCGTGCCTGAATCTCTGAAAGCAAGCATCTGTCTGGACCCACAAGAGGAGGCGAGCAACCATGAAAGAGGCACAATCCACCGATACCGTCCGTTACGACAGTTCAGGTGCGCCAATTCTCAGCCGGCGTTCCCTTATGCGCGGGATGGCCGTAGGCCTTGGCGGTCTTGCGATGACCTCGCTGGCAGCTTGCGCGCCGGCCGCGGAGCCGGCCGCCGAGGAAGGCGGCGATGAGGAAGCAGCCCCCGCACCAATGCAGGAAACCATCGTCATGTGGTACGACCTCGGCGCGTCCGACGCCCAGGTCTGGGAACGCTTCTGCGCCAACTACAACGAGGCCAATGACCATCCCGACATCACCCTCGAATACGAGCAGGTAGGCGGCGGCGAAATGGGGACCAAGATCATGGCCTCTATCGCCACCGGCGACCCGCCTGATATCTCCTTCCGCACCATGAACGATGTCGCTGTCTGGCATCAGGCTGGCGGCCTTACGCCCCTTGATGACCTCATGGAGACGGTCGGCCTCGACCTGGACGACTTCCTGCCCCAGTACATCGAGTGGTCCTCTCTCGACGGCGAACTCTACTCCATCACCATGGACATTCTGCCTATCGCCGCCTTGATCAATTCCGGCCACGCCGAAGAGGCCGGCCTGGACATCAGCAATCCACCGGCCGACGGCCCCTCCCTGATCGAATGGTCCAAAGCCATGACAGTCAAGGAAGGCGACCAGATCACCCGCTCCGGCTTCCTCATGACCGGCTCCAGCGTACAGCCCAACGTGGTCTTCGGCATCATCGCTCAGCAGCTCGGCGCGCAGCCTCTCAACGCAGACCGCACAGGAGTCACCTTCAATGACACCGATGCTCCCATTGCAGCCGCGCAGTGGGTGCTGGATACTTTCGACGAGCATGAGATGTCATCCCGCGACGTAGCCGACCGCTACGGCGCTTTCGGCCAGCAGGTGGGCTCCATCTTCTGGACCGGCCCGTGGACGCTCTTCGGCTATGTCAACACCGAAGGCCTGGACTTCATCACCGCGCCGGTTTCCCTGATCGGCGACACGCTGACAACAGAGGCCCGCGAATACGGCCTCGCCCTCTTCACCGCCGACGGCCGCACCGAAGACCATCTGGTCGCCGGAGCCAAGGTGATCAAATGGTTCTCTGACAACTCAATGCTCTGGGTGACCGAGGGACGCGGCGCGCCCCCCCGCCGCTCCATCCTGGACGATCCCGATTACATGACGCTCGGCCTTGACTGGGAACTGCGCAAACCCTTTGCCGAAGCCGTCGAGTACAGCTTCTTCGACTATCTGAATATGGTTGACGGCGGCGAGTTTGCCTTCTACGCCGGCAGCAGTTCAACCGTACCCAAGGCTATGGACCCGGTCTGGGCACGCGAGAAGAGCATCGAAGAAGGCTTGGCCGATCTGGAAGCGGCTTGGCAGAAGATACTGGACGATCGCAGCTGATAAATGCCAGGAGTCCGGGCAGGTTGGTCAGCGACGGGTGCCAATCTGACCGGACTCCCTGTAACCGAGAATTCAGTGGATGACCCACCTTGTAGACAGAGCCGCGCCAGACGGTTGGCTTTCCCGACTTTCCAGAATCAGATACCGTGGACGCCGCGTTGACTGGCAGGCGTACCTCTTCATTCTGCCATTCGCCCTCATCTTCATAGTCATTACCCTCCTCCCCATTTTCTTCGGCATCTACATCAGCTTCAACGAATGGGGTATCGTCGGTGACCCGGAATGGGTCGGGCTCGACAACTTCCGCGAAGCCTTGGAGGACGACTGGATCCCCAAGGTCTGGGGCAATACCTTCCAGATGGCCGCGCTCGTCGTGCCGGGAACCGTGATCGTTGCCCTGCTGATGGCGCTCTGGATCAACCGCGAGCAGTGGTTCTCAGGCCCGATCCGGACAGCCTTCTTCGCCCCCCACGTCGTTGCCATTACCGTCACCGCCATCATCTGGATCTGGATTTTCGAGAAAGAGACCGGCCTTCTCAACCTGGCTCTTTATGGCGTTGGAATCCCCAAACAGGGTTGGCTGACGACAAGCAAGTGGGTCATCCAGTCGATCTCCCTTGTCACCATCTGGCAGGCAGTGGGATTCCACATGGTAATCCTTCTGGCCGGGCTCAAAGAGATTCCGGCCGAACTGGGAGAAGCCGCCGTCATCGACGGTGCCTCAGGCTGGCAGGCCTTCTGGCGCATAACCCTCCCCCTCCTGACTCCGGCGCTGGGGCTGGTCATTACACTCGAAATCATCAGCGCCTTCCGAATCTTCGGCCAGGTCTACCTGATGACAGGCGGCGGGCCCGGCGGGCACTCGGCCACAATCGTTTCCTATATCTATCATGAGGGCTTTGTCCGCTTCCGTCTCGGTTTTGCCGCCGCCCTTTCTCTACTCCTCTTCCTCACAATCTTAGTATTTACGCTCCTGCGGGCGCGTCTGGTAAGGGAACACAGCAATTAGGTCCGAAGAACGATTCTGATCATGTCGAACCTGAGCCTCAGCACTCTCTATAACAGATCGTCGTTGCGTTTCATCCGCACCTTCATAATCTGGTTTCCCGGCGCAGTCGTCGCCCTGCTCTGGCTGTTCCCGCTCTACTGGATGCTCAACACCTCCGTCAAGCCGGATCGACTCATCCTGGCCGGTATGGACCTGATTCCCACCGAAATAACCTGGGAGCACTACCGCACTGTCGTGGCCGACACACCCGTCATTCGCTGGTTCATCAACAGTATTGTGACCTCTGTCTGTGTTGTCGCCGGCAGCCTCGTGTTGGGGTCGTTAACCGGATTCGCGCTGGCGAGGATGCACTTCCCAGGACGTACCATCATCTTCTGGTTGTTGATCAGTTCGTTGATGATCCCGCCCGAGATGAGTATCGTTCCACTCTTTATCGGTGTCTTGCGTCTGGAAGTCCAGGACAGTTTCACTTCCCTGATCATTCCGCCCCTGGCCAGTGTCTTCCCCGTCTACCTGTACCGTCAGTTCTTTCTCTCGTTTCCACGTGAGTTGGAAGACGCAGCTGCCATCGATGGCTGCAGCCGTCTTGGCACTTTTCTCCGCGTGGCGCTGCCACTGGCAAGGCCCGCTACCCTGGCCGGCGCCATTCTCATCTTCACCAGCAACTGGAACTCCTTCCTCTGGCCGCTGCTGGTCGCCTTCAAAACGGAGTGGAAAACACTGCCCGTGGGCATGGCGTTCTACACCCGCCTGGACATTCAGGGCACCTCCACACAGAGCGGCTACGGCGAAGCCATGGCCGCTGTCGCCATTGTCGCCTTGCCTACGCTGATATTCTTTCTCATCCTCCAACGTTACTTTATCGAAGGGGTCACTCAAGTCGGCATCAAGGGTTGATTTCGAATCCGCAAAACATCTTCGACTATCTGTTTTTGAACCGACACAGCGAAAGGTAGCGGACGCCAAAATGGGTCAAGTAATGAAAAATGCGGAAAAGCTCACCCTCTATCACGACCCCTCCCGCTACACCTGCCAGGTAGGCGCCGCCCAACTCCGGAACGGCGATGTCGTTGTCGTCTTCAACGAAACCAGCGGATACATTCACCCCGACTTCGACAGCATTCTGCTCATCCGTTCTACCGATAACGGTCAGTCGTGGGATCAAACGCCCGTCGTAACTGTCTGGCCCGCTACCCATCACTTCGGCAGCGACACACCCTCCATCACCCAACTCTCAGACGGGACCCTCCTCGTCAACTATTTTCAATGGGCCTTCGTCGACCAGAAGGGCATGCTGGACGACTTCGGCCCGCAAGACAGGCCCCGCGGCACACGCGATGTCGACGGCGTCGGCATCATCACCTCTCCGGACAATGGATATACGTGGGGTCACGCCTACAAGGCCAACGTAGCGCCCATGCGCTGGGGACAGCCCATCGATAGCGTGCTGGAGTTGCCAAATGGCCCCCTGCTGATGGCCTGCCACGGACACCAATTTGCCCGCGCCTGGATGGAGACCGACAGCCTCCACGAACGCGTCCGCTCATACCTCATGCGCTCCGACAACAAGGGTCACGACTGGGAATACTACGCCACCATCGCCTATGACCCCGCCAACATTATCTCCTTCGACGAGACCGCCCTCGCACGCACTGCCGACGGCACTTTGGTCACCATGATGCGCAACATGCACGGCGTCCGCAACCGCCACCAACACATGTGGACCAACTATTCGCTCAATGAAGGCGAATCCTGGAGCCGGCCCGAACCGACCAACCTCTGGGGATACCCCGCCGACCTCACCCTCCTGCAGGACGGCCGCATGCTCTGCACCTACGGCCACCGCCGCGACCCGTGGGGCATCCGCGGCTGCATTTCCGAGGACGGGTTGAGTTGGGACGTGGCCAACGAGTTCGTAATCAGCTCCGGAGGAATCGCATCCCCGGAAGCAGTACCCAATCTGTACTGGCACATCGGCTATCCTACGACGATCCAGCTCAACGACGGCACGCTCTTCACCGTCTTCCACGAGTGGACGCAAGAGAGCCCGATTGTCCAGTATGTGGTGGCCGTCCGCTGGGAACTTGCCTGACACAAGACACCCCGTATCACTTAAATTACCAGCCCTCCACCTGACCGCGGGCCCTCATCGCTCCTCCCGGTCCGTCCATCGCAAAGGACAGTCTCAAAGAACCGAAACTGGTAACTCCCCACTTGAGTGTTCAGGCGCGCATGCCCCTGATATTGGGTACTTGACAAAGTCCGCGATCTCTTCCAATATACCTGCCAGCCAAACCTTTCCAATAGAACAGATCCTCCCCCGTCATTCGACCATGCAAAGTGCCTGAAAGTATCGCAATTTCGTGAAGCTCCAGTGCAGTTCTCTCCAAACCTATTCCAGTAAGGAGGAAGCAACGTCATGAAAAAGCTCTATCTGTTCGCCGTCTTCACCCTGGTGATGGCTATCATGGTGTCGGCCTGCGCCGCGCCCGCGGCGCCGGCGGAAACCGGGGCCATGGAAGAGGAGATGCCCGAGGAAGTCACCATCAGTATCATCACCGCCCAAGGCCCCCTGGCTGATGGCCTCGTCGCTCTGATCCCGCAGTTCGAAGAAGAAAACCCGGGCATCAAGGTTGAAGTAGCGCCCTTCCCCTGGACCACCTTCTTCGAAAAGGTGATCTCGCTGGCCCGCACCCAGTCCGGTGAATTCGACGTCATCTTCGCCGACGATCCCTGGATGCCCAACATCGTCGACGGTGGGCTCTCCGTCAACCTCACCGAAACCTACGGTGCTACCCGTGACGACGACGTGCCCCAGGTCTCCTACGACGTCTTCTCCTGGCCTCCCCCCTACGGTCCCATCCCCTTGGACTTTCAGACCGGTGAGCGCCCCGACCTGCACGCCCTGCCCATCCAGGGCAACGTCATCATGTTCTACATCCGCCAGGACATCCTCGACGAACGCGGACTCGATGCGCCTGTAACCTGGGATGACGTTCTGGCAATCGCTGAAGAAGTCCACTGCCCCGACTGCGACCCGCCATTCTACGGCTACAATGTGCGCGGCGCAGCCGGCAGTGACGCCCTCGCCCTCCTCTGGTCCATGGGCGGCGGCATCTTCGACGACGAATTCAACGTAATCCTCGACAACGAAGCCGGCTGCGATGCGCTCACCCTCTATGAGGAGCTGAGCCAGTACCTCCCGCCGGGCGGCAATACCTACGGTACCACCGAGATGGTCGCCGAGGTCGTCTCTGGCCGTGCCATGATGGGCATCGGCTGGCCGGGCGACGCCTACGCAGCCTTCGAGGACGAGACCGACTCCGATGTCGCTGGCAAGATGCTCTACCTGCCTCTGCCCGCATCCGAGGTCGGCGCGCCCCATGTCTCCATGATGGGCCACTGGGGCCTCGTGCTCAATGCCCATTCCGAGCACCAGGACGCCGCCTGGACCTACATGGAGTGGATGCACTACAACCAGGAGCACGCGCTGTCCTATGCCCACGCCGGTGGCATCCCCTTCCGCAAGTCCGTCTTCAACGACCCCGAACTGATCCTGGAGAAACCCTGGTTCCCGGCCCAGTTCGAGGCCCTGATGGTACCGCCCAAGTGGCGGCCGCGTAGCACCCAGGCCACAGGCATCAGCCTCGCCATCCTCGGTCCCGCCTTCAGCGCCGTCGGCGCCGGCGACATGACCGGCCAGGAAGCCTGCGAGCAGGCTGGCGCCGAGATCCGGGTCGAGATGGAGGGCGTTACCAACTAGTGTGAATTCCAGAGAGAGGGGCGAGATTCCCCCTCACTCCTCTCTCCCTATGTGCACCCTTCCAACATCGGCGTAAGAGGTCGCCTTCAATTCCTACCGGTCCAAGGAGGGCACCGTTGACCGTACAGCAGACCGTTAGTCCCCTGCCTGGCCAGCCCGCGACGAGCGCAAATAACGTGACCACAAAGCCTCCTCCCCCCCAGGGCATGTGGTCCGAGCTGTTCAGCTTTCGCGACAACCGCCTCGGCGTTATGCTGATCGTGCCCAGCCTCCTGGCACTGATCTTGGTACAGTTCTATCCCATCGTCTACAACTTCTGGCTGATTCTCACCAGTGAAAAAGGTGAGTGGATCGGCCTCGCCAACCTCTCCCGGCTCACCAGGGACACCATCTTCCACGGCGCGCTGATCTTCAGCCTCAAAATGGGCATCGTAGTCGTTCCCATGTGCCTCCTTGTGGGGCTGGGACTGGCTCTACTCGTACACAGCGACTACGCCGGCCGTAAGGCTATCTGGATCTCCATTCTCATAATTCCACTCATGGTCTCCGAAATCGTCGCCGGCATGATGTGGAAGATCATGTACCACCCCACCTTGGGACTCGTAAACGTTCCTCTCACTGCACTCGGTCTTGAACCCATAATCTGGCTCGTGAAGGCCGATTCCGCTTTCATTGCCCTCTGTGTCGTCGAGGTCTGGCGCATCAGCCCCTTGGCCTTCCTGCTTCTCTACGCCGGCCTCAACCAGGTTCCCCGCGACATCTACGAGGCCGCCGCCGTCGATGGTGCAACCCGCTGGCGCGCCTTCTGGGACATGACCCTTCCCTATATCAGGCCGATGTTCGCCATCGCCACCATCCTCGTCTTTGTCTGGTCCACCCGCACCATCGGCACCATCGCCGCCACCACCCAGGGCGGCCCCGGTCGCGCCACCTGGAACCTGTCCTGGTATATCTACGGCATGTCCTTTCAGCGGCTCAAGCCCCACTACGCCTCTGCAGCCGTGCTCGTCATGCTGCTGATGACCTATATCGCCGGCACGATCTTCGTTAGGTATCTGTGGGTGGAGCGCAGAAGCCGGTGAGCTTGTCTATCGTTTTCCCAAGGAGTATAGGCTGATGGCACAAACGGAAGCCAGAGAGACGGCAACAACCGAAACCGTGACACACACTGTTGATATGGCCGTACAGGAACGCCGTTTCAACCTGCGAAAACTGCTCGTTGTCATCGTCCTCTATCTCGCCGCCTTCTGGACCCTCGTCCCCATGTATTGGGTCGCCATCTCCTCCATCAAATCATTGCGCGACCTCGCCCACATCCCGCCCCGTTTCTTCCCAACCGACCCCCGCCTTGACGCCTGGGTCACCATCTTTGAGCGCCGCATCCTCGAAAACGTCTACAACAGTCTCGTCGTCGCCACCTTGGCAACCATCATCTGTCTGGCCATTTCAGTCCCCGCTGCCTACGCCGCCACCAGGATGCGCCTGCCCTTCAAATTCGTCGCCATCGTCGTCGGCCTGATGGGCCTCGTAGCCCTCCTGCCCCCCATCGCCTCCGCCATCCCCCTATTCCTCCTCGGCAGTGATCTTGGAATCATCGACGAAAAATATACACTGATCATTCTTTATACCGTTCTCAACACCGCTTTCGCCGTCTGGGTCCTGCGCGGCACCTTTATGGATGTCCCCATGGATGTAGAGGAAGCCGCACTCATGGATGGCGATACGCGCTTCGGCGCCGTACGCCGCATCCTCCTGCCGCTGATCTTCCCCAGCCTCTTTTCCATCGCCATCCTGCTCTTTATCTTCAACTGGAACGAGTACATCATCGCTCTCTATTTCGTGAACTCCATGAAGACCATGACGCTTCCCATTGCGATCCAGGCGCAGATCCCGCAGCATGAGCTCGACTGGGGCGTGGTCAGCGCCGCCGGCACCATCGCAGTCTTCCCCGTGTTGGTCGCCGCCTTTACCTTACAGAGATTCCTCGTGCGCGGGCTGACCTTTGGCGTCGCCAGCGGCCAGTGACCCGCTACCTCTGTCGCCTGCGGCAGCGAGTCTTTGTCGACCCAAGGCCGCCGCTACGGCGCGAAAGCTGACTGTAAAGAAGAAAAGGAGAGTTGATTTTGGCGGAAGTAAGAATAGAAGGTCTGACAAAGTACTTCGGCGATACCTGCGCCGTCAATCAACTCAATCTCGTCGTCAGGGACGGTGACCTGGTCGTCCTGCTCGGCCCTTCCGGCTGCGGCAAGACCACCACTATGCGCTGCGTAGCCGGCCTCGAGCGCCCAACCTACGGCGATATCTACATCGGCGAGACACGCGTCAACGACCTCGAACCCCGCGAACGCGACGTCGCCCTCGTCTTCCAGAGCTATGCCCTCTACCCCCACTTCACCGCCTTCGACAACATCGCCTATCCCCTGCGCCTCCGTAAGACGCCCAAAGATGAGATCGAGCGCCGCGTCCGCGATGTAGCCGAAATGCTGGGCATATCCCATACCTTGGAGCGGCCGCCCGGCCTCTGCTCCGGCGGCGAGCAGCAGCGCATCGCCCTCGGCAGAGCCATCGTCCGCGAGCCCGTCGTCTTTCTCATGGACGAACCCCTCTCCAATATCGACGCCCTCCTGCGCGTCTACATGCGCGCCGAGATCAAACGCCTGCAGCATGAACTGGGCACCACCATGATCTACGTGACCCATGATCAGGTCGAAGGCATGACCATGGCCGACCAGATCGCAGTCATGAACGAAGGCACCCTCCAGCAACTGGGCACGCCCAGCGAAATCTACGACATGCCCGCCAACAACTTCGTCGCCCGCTTCGTCGGCTCCACGCCCATGAACTTCATCCCCGGCGCCCTCCACAAGGAGAACGGACAAACAGTCCACAAGAGCGACCAGTTCGTCATCCCGGTCAGCGACGAAATGGCCGACCGCGCCGCCGAGCTCTGTCCCGGCGGTGTCTGCACCCTTGGCGTCCGCCCCGAAGAGATCCGTTTCACCATGGATGAAGAGGGCGCCAATCAGGCCGGGGTCTTCCTGCTCGAACCGCTCGGCTCCGAGACGATTCTTGACATCGAGAAAGAGGGCCTTCTCCTCAAAGTTAAGGATGTAGCCGCGACGCGGGTGCGAGAGGGAGATGTCCTCAGCCTCTCCTTTAACCGCTTTCACCTCTTCGACGACCAGACCGGTGCTGCCATCCGCTGAACAGCAAGACCGGTACTGCAGCACGTTAGCCAGGCGCCGGCTCAGTCCATACATCCCCCTGCCCCAGTCCATCCGAATGTAGGTGCTCAGGCGCCAACAGAAAATCCACCACGCGAGAGGTCATGTTGAACGTAAAGATAGGCAGCGCACCGATTAGCTGGGACGTTCTTTCCTTTGGCGACAGCAAGACCAGCGGCCTCAGCTTTGCCCAGATGCTGGACGGCATCGCCGCGGCCGGATACGAAGGTACCGAAATCAGCACGAACGGCTTTTTCCCCGCCGAACCAGACCATTTGCGCGCCGAACTGGCGCAGAGAGACCTGAAGGCGGCCTCCTCCTACGTTGCCCTGCCCTTGGGGCAGGAAGGAGGGCTCGACCCCATTCTTGAGCGCGTACAAAGCGTTTCCGCGCTGCTCGCCTATTTCAATGTCTCCGAAATCATCATTGCCGGAGAAACGACGCCAAAACGCCTTGAGGTCGCCGGCTCCGTCGCCTCCGACGGCAGCGACGGCTGGACCGGCGAAGAATGGCAGCGCGCCGCCAAAACCCTGGAGGCCGTCGCAACCCTCTGCAAAGAACGCTTCAACCTCAATACCGTCTTCCATCATCACACCGGCACCTATGTCGAGACCCCCGCCGAGGTTGCCCGCATCATGGACATGACCGACCCCGAACTGGTCGGCCTCTGCCTCGACACCGGCCACTACCACTATGGCGGCGGCGACGTCGTCGAAGCAACCAGGCAGTACGCCGACCGTATCTGGTATCTCCACATCAAGGACGTCTGGCCGCAAAAACTGGAAAAGGTGAGAAGGGAACGGATCCACATGCGCCAGGCTTGGGCCATGGACATCTTCGCCGAACTGGGTCGAGGCGCTGTCGACTTTCCCGCCTTCTTCGACGTGCTGCGCACACAGGGCTACCAGGGATGGATGATCGTCGAACAGGACTCCGTCGGCCGTTCACAACGCGACCCTAGCTGGTCGCCCGTCGAAAGCGCCAGGCAGAGCCGCGACTATATTCGCGACGTTCTCCAGGTCTGAGCCTGTCTCCTGCCCCCGCACCGGCCGCAACGCAACAAGCAACCCAGTCAAGGAAAAGTCAATGGCTAAGGTATCTGAGCAACTGGACTTCCTGCTCGAGGAGATGGCAACCTGGGACAACCCGAAATATGTGATCTCCAGCTTGACGCACCTGGTAGACATCCATCCCGAACTGCTTGAGCACTCGTACACCTTCGAAGTGCTCGGCCGCGCCTATGGCCTGCAGGACAACAAGCCGCTCGCAGCAGAAATCTTCGAATATGCGTTGAAGCTGGATCCAACCCGCGCCCAGGCCAGCGCCTGGTACAACCAGGTGCGGGAATGTGAGGATGTCAACTACGACGAAGAAAAAGTGCCCGACTACCAGTTGCCCGACCCTCTGCGCTTACTCGATGGCAATGCGGTAACCGATGCCGAAACCTGGCGCAATGTGCGCCGCCCGGAACTGTTGCGCCTCTTCGAAGAGCACGTCTACGGCAAAGCGCCCGGCCGCCCCGAGGCCATGACCTTCGAAGTCACCTCCGTCGACGAGAACGCCCTCGACGGCCAGGCGACGCGCAAAGAGATCGCCGTCTACTTCACCGGCCGCCGCGACGGTCACAGGATGGACATTCTCGTCTATCAGCCCAACGACCAACCCAAACCCGTGCCCTCCTTCCTCGTCCCCAACTTTCAGGGCAACCATTCAATCCACAGCGATCCCGGCATCACTCTTTCTCAGCAGTGGATGCGCAACCGCATTGACCGCGGCATACGCAACCACCGCGCCACCGAGGCCAGCCGCGGCACCGCCCTCTCCCGCTGGCCCGTCGAACGTATCCTCGAACGCGGCTACGCCATCACAACAATCTATTATGGCGACCTCGACCCCGACTACGACGATGGCTTCCAGAACGGCGTCCATCCCCTCTACTACAAGGACGGACAGACGAGACCCGCCGCCAACGAGTGGGGAGCCATCGGCGCCTGGGCATGGGGCCTGAGCCGCGCCCTCGACTATCTCGAAACCGACGACGACGTCGACCACACCCGCGTCGCCGTCATGGGCCAGTCCCGCCTCGGCAAGACCGCGCTCTGGGCCGGCGCCCAGGATGAACGCTTCGCCCTCGTCATCCCCAACAACTCAGGCTGCGGCGGCACCGCCCTCTTCCGCCGCCGCTTCGGCGAAACTGCCCGCCACGCCAACGTCACCTATCCCCACTGGTTCTGCGAAAACTTCAAACAGTACGACGACAAGGAAGACGAGCTTCCCGTCGACCAGCACATGCTCATCGCCCTCGTCGCCCCCCGTCCCGTCTACGTCGTCAGCGCCGACGCCGACCTCTGGGCCGACCCCCACGGCGAGTTCCAGGGAGCACTGCACGCCGACCCCGTCTACAAGCTCCTCGGTACCGAAGGCATAGCCGTCAACGAACTCCCCCCCGTCAACCAACCCGTCAGAAGCATAATCGGCTACCACATCCGCACCGGCAAGCACGACGTAACCACCTACGACTGGGAACGCTACATGGACTTCGCCGACATCCACGTGCGCTAGGTTAGCTTGTATGCAGTCCGGCAAGAGTTGGGGCAATCAATCCGCAATGCGGCTGAGAGGGTACACGCATTGTGCCTGAATTCGTTCGACTCGCGTTTATCGGACGCGCAGTTTCAGGGTCGTTGACTTGCATTAAATCATGTTGTAGATGCAAAGAAGCGCTGACGTGCGTCAGCGCTTTGAGTTCGGACCGGGAGGCTATGCCCTATAGGCATCGGCTACCTTTCGCAAGGCCCTTTCTACGCCTAGTACATCCTCCTTCGTATAGAATTCGCTCCACGTAATGACGAGGTGCGCTGCCAAACCCCGTTCCGCGTTGGGGCACATGCCCTTGAAATACCGTTCGCGGTCGTCGTACACGGCTCGCGGAAACGCGTATTCGGGATGTTTCGGCGGTTCTGGGTTCAGAAAAGCAGGATGATCATAGAGGAGATAGTACCACTTGGGCATGCAAGCCACGCCCTCGGCCTTCAGGGCGCGAGCAAAAGTGTAAATATCTGCAGTAAACGCGCCCTCCTCCAACCTGACCGCGTAGAGCCAGTAGGCGTGCTTTGCCTCTTCAATGATGTGCGGCGGGCTGAGTCCCGGAATGTCGTGAATCAACTGGTCGAGCATCTGACCGGTCTCCCTGCGCCGTGCCACGATGTCGTCCAGCTTGTTTAGCTGTACCATTCCCACTGCCGCCCCCAAAGGATTCATCCGGTAGTTGAGCCCCAGACCGACGTGGGTGCGGAAGAACACACCCTCCTTGGTGCCTTCTTCCTCTCCGCGCCCGACGGCGAACAACGCAGCCCGCTCGGCGAACGCATCCGTATCCGTCATCACCATGCCGCCGGTGATGGTTGTCATATGTTTGCCGGTGATGAAGCTGAATACGCCGACGTCTCCAATTGAACCTACTCTCCTCCCTCTGTATTCAGCGAAGTGCGCCTGCGCGCAGTCCTCAATGATCGGAACGTTGTGACGTCGCCCTATGGCCATCAATTCGTCCATCTGTGCCGGCTGACCGTAAAGATGGACTGCCACGATTGCCTTCGTCCTGTCTGTAATTTTCGACTCCACATCGACTGGATCGATGTTGAACGTAAGCAAGTCCACATCAGCAAAGATCGGGATAGCGTTATGGGCGAGAATACCCTTCACCGAACCCACATCGCTGATCGCCGGTAGGATCACCTCATCGCCGGGTTCGACCCCGGCGGCGACAACGCCAACGTGGACCGCAGCCGTACCTGAATCTACCGCGACCCCGTGGCGCACGCCATGCGCTCGTGTGAAAGCCTCGCAGAACGCGCCAATAGGATCGCCCCTTACCCCGTCGCGGACCAACGCCGCCACTGCCTCCGCCTCTTCCGCGCCGACTTTGCGCACACCCAGATTCTGACCGATGGGCTCCGAAAAAACGGGAGTCCCTCCCTCAACTGCCAGCTCTGCCGTTTGTCCCTTCATCTTCTCTTCCCCCTAATCTCACTCACAATGCTTGGATTGAACTACCGACCACCAAATCCAGTCATGTGTATGCCGCGAATGAAGTATCTTTGCATCGAGAAAAACAGCGCCAGTATCGGTGCAAGCATCAGAATAGATGCAGCCATCAGCTGGTTCCAATCGGTGCCTGTTCGACTCATGAAAAAGCGCAAACCCAGCGCCAGCGTGCGCAGATCAACCGAATTCGTGTATATCAGAGGCCCCAGAAAGTCATTCCAATGACTGAGGACGGAAAAGATCGTCACAGCGCCCAGTACCGGTCCCGAAATCGGCAAAACGACCTGCCAGTAGATGCGCACGTAAGTGGCCCCGTCCATCAACGCCGCTTCATCCAGCTCCAGGGGAATCGTTCTGAAGTACTGTCGAATAAGAAATACATAGAACGCATTGACGCCGAACCAGAAGGGCACGATCAGCGGCAACAGGGTATCTATCCACCCCAGTATTCTGAATAATATGAAGGATGGGATCAACCGGACAACATCGGGGAGCATCAGCGTAGAAAGAAGAACAATGAACCAGAAGTCACGGCCCCGAAAGCGGATTCGGGCGAAGCCAAACGCTACAAATGAGCTCGTCAGTACTGTCCCCAATGTAGCCGTAAGCGTGATGACAACACTATTACGAGTATAGAGAAAAAATGGATGTCCTGGGCGCGTGACGGCATCGATGTAGTTGCTCCATACGACCGGCCGCGGAATCAGATTCGGCGGGAAAATGAACTCGGTGCCGGGCATCTTGAGAGAGGTGGAAAGCATCCATCCAAGAGGTATGAAGCAAATTACCCCGCCAAAGATCAACAGAGCATAGCGTACTGTATTGGACGCAAGAGCGGATGAGAAAGGTCTCATTCCACCTCGTAGAACACCCATATCCGCGCCATCCTGAACTGAACGAGCGTAAAGACCAGGATGATGAAAAACAATACCCACGCCAGTAGGGAGGCATAGCCCATCCGCAGGTTCTCGAACGCATGTCGATACACAAAGAGCACGTAGAAAAGCGTTGTGTGAACCGGGCCGCCCTGCGTGGCGATGTATGCAGCGGTGAAAATCTGGAATGAGCTGATGATACCGACCACCAGGTTGAAGAAAATGAGCGGCGTAATCATCGGCACCGTGACGTGTCTGAATTGAGCAATCCTGCCGGCCCCATCTATCGCGGCCGCATCGTAAAGCGACTGCGGCACGCCCTGCAGCCCGGCCAGAAACACAACCATCATCGTTCCCACCCGCCACAGCTCCATGATTATCAGAGAAGGCTTGGACAGCTCAGGATCCCAGAGCCACGCCTGACCCGGAATCCCAAAAAACGACAAGATGTAGTTGGCCAGACCATAGTCGGGATTGAATATATACATCCAAAGGAACACACTGGCCACACCGGGGATGATGGTAGGCAGATAATATAGAGTTCGAAAGAGATTCACGCCATGCACGCGCATGTTGAGCAACAGCGCAAGCATCAGCGCCCATACAACCTGCGCCGGCACGCCCAAAAAGGTGAAGTAGGCTGTATTCCACAGGGAAATTGTGAAGAACCTGTCACCCAGCATCCTGTCGAGGTTGTCCAGCCCGTTAAAGGTGGGAGGTGATAGGACGGGATAGCGCGTAAAGGCGAGATAGACTAAGCCCACCATCGGGCCGGCAGTAAAGACGATGAATCCGACCAGCCACGGCGCGATAAACATGTACCCGAGAACGTCTCGCCGCAACTGCGTACGTGTTCCCAACATGGACCGTACCTTTTCCATGTCAGATTAAGTGCTCCTGTTTTCGATTATCCCGCATCTGAATGCTGACAGTCAGAGGGCGGAGTGACATCAGACGAGCGCACTGCCATTTCGCTGACGCCACTCCTGTTCCAAACCTGATACTGCGACAATATCCTGTCTAGGAAGGCTTCTGGGCTCGACCACTGGCCAGGAGCCGTGTCGCAAGTTCTAGAAATCTCCGTATTCTTCTCGATACTCCGCAATCAGCTGGTCGACGTCCGGCTTCACCTCATCCATCGCCTCCTGCGCCGTCTTCCGGTCCAGCACGATTTCATCCCAGGCGCCCTGGATGAGCGCGTCCATCTCGCGGATACCGGGGATGTGAAGGATGACGCGGGTGACCTGTGCAGCTGCAATATCGATCACCTCAGGTGTCTCCCAGTCCTTCAAACCCTGCTTCAACCACAGGTCGGACTCTGCCACCTCCGGTGAAGTGGGGTCGCCATAGTGGGCAATAATAAGCAGTTCGTGCCCTCTATTGGTGTTGAATGCGACGTACTCCCACGCCTCGTCGGGATGCTCGCTGCCGGTATAGATGCCCGGCCCCTCGGGGGGATTACGGGTAATCGTCGGTCCATTTGGCATCTCAGGCAGCGGCACCTGGCCCAAGACGAGATCCTCACGCAAATAGGGAAGAATCTCCCGGTGGTAGAAACCCATCGCCACCCGCTCAGTGTTCATCATTTCGGCGCCGCCGCGGAACTCCTCCGCTTCTGCCGGAGTCGGCGTGAAGCCCATCTTTGTCGTATCGGCCATCCAGTTCCACGCCTCGATCGCCTCGGCCTCGTTGATCACGGTCGCCGTATTGTCCTCGTTCCATACGTCGCCGCCAAAGCCCCAGATCCACAGATTTTCAAGTCGGATCGTTCGGGACATGGGTGTGCGGCCCCACTGCTTTTCGGCTCCCTCGCCCACAGACAGCGCGCCGGCGTACTCCCGTTCCCATTTTTCCAACGTCCATCCGCCTTCCTGATAGACCTCCCACGGATCCTGGAGACCAGCTTCTTCCATCAGCCTGGGGTTATACATGACAAACATAGGATGCGCGCCGTCGGCGATGGCGTATACTTGCCCCTGCCAGGAGAGGTTCTCCACCAGGCCGGGGTAGAAGTTGTCCACGTTAACTCGAGGGTCCGCTTCGATATAGTCGTTCAAGGGGACCAATACACCGCGCACAGCATAGGTTGCCCGCTGCATAGGATGGTTAAAGGTAAGATCAAAGGGTGCCTCACCGCCTGCCAGCGCAACATAGACCTTCTGAATCGCTTCACCATACGGCAACGGTACCATCTCAATCGAGATATTCGTTTGCGACTCGTTGAACTCCTCCCCAGCCTGAGTCATCGTCGCTTCGGGGTACGAGTTGTCGTACCAGTACACCAGTTCCACCATCTCAGCGGCTGGCGCGGCTTCCCCTTCGTCCGTCGCCGGAGCGGCCGGCACACAGGCCACTGCCGCAGCACCCGCGACCGTGGCCGCAGATAGACGTAAGAAACCTCGGCGGCTGATTTGTCTTTTCTGACGCATGTTTCCTCCTTTACTGTCTCTGACTGGTAGCAAACGTAGGGGTGCCCAACTTCCTCACGCACATCGTCGAAGACATTACCCTTTGCCTCACCTCCCTTTCTGCTCAACACGCCCCGAACTGCGATTGCGGTCAGCAACCGTCCGCACAATTTCAGCGATCAGTTCACAATGTTCCGGCCTGTATTTCTCGCCGATAGACGCCCAGCGGATAAAGTTCTTAAGATACGCCTTCGCATTAGGGCAACTGTCGGCACTGTAATGGTAGCTGCGCGAGGCCGGCGGCATCGCGAACTGATGAGACTTGCTTTCCGCTCGCTTCTGCAGGAAAGCAAGGGCCTCAGGCATCAGGTAATACCTGGCAGTACCGGCGCCTGGGATACCGGCGTCCGCCAGCTGATTAGAGAACGCCTCCGCCGTGCACTGAAAATGCCGCGGGTCCATGTGAAAGCCGACCATCCAGCAGGAAAACAGAGTCACACTGTCCGGGATGGGCAGCGGAGTGATGCCGGGAATCTCAGCCAGTAGAGGCCACAAAAAACGCGCGATGCGGTCCCGGTGCGCGGCCTGTTCTCCGACGACTTCGAGCTGGCCCAGGCAGATCGCTGCGGTACACTCCGGCATGCGGTATGAGAAGCCCATTTCATGGTGATAGCGTCCGAACCCGGGAATCCACTCGGCCCCGCGATCATGAGCCAGGAAGCGCATTCGCGACGCCAGCTCATCACTGTCCGTGACGACACAACCCCCAATGTCTGACCCCATCGTCTTCTCAGGGTCGAATGAAAATGCAGCCGCGTCTGCCAGTGTGCCCACCAGCCTGCCCTTATATTCACTGAACGCTGCCTGGCATGCGTCCTCATAAACAAAAAGATTGTGTTTACGCGCTAACTCATTAATCGGATCCATATCGCAGACCAGTCCCGTCTTGTGGACGACCAGGATCGCCCGCGTCCGGTCCGTAATGCACTCTTCAATCGTCTCCGCGCATACATTTACCGTGCCGGCCTCGGTATCGGCGAAAACGGGTATGTAACCCTCAACGCAAAGGCCTTGAACTGTTCCAAAGTCTGTGATGGGACTGACGATGACTTCGTCTCCCGGCTCAAAGCGAAGCGCAGAAGCCAGGGTCGCAAGCGCCGAAGTGCAGCCCGGCGTCGTGATACAGTGTTTCACGCCCAGCCTCTCCGCGAACGCCTTCTCAAAGCGCTCAGTCATATTGACCTTCAGTCCCCCCGAAATGACTTCCTCAACATATTTGAGACAATTCGGACCGACGATCCGCGGAAACATGGTTGGCAAACCGTTCTGCGCCTCTTCGGCACGCCCCTCTTCAAGATGGCCATCCCCAACTTCCAACAGCTCTTTCAATCGCTCTGCCATTTGGTGGATCCCTTTTTTCTCTGTCTGGAGCTAATGCCTCATCCGACTTGGGGTTCCGGGAAAATGTCGTCGATCACATCTCATTCGAGAATATTCGATTTTGGAGTAAGGTTAAGCGAAAGTCTTGAAAGATGTGGCCAAGCTCAGGGATTCAAGATTCCTCGTCAGGGTCGACAGTTGCTCGTCAAATGGCGCAAACCATCGCCAAGACATGTGAGGTCATTTGAATAATAATATATACATGGTAACGATGTCAACCCGGTATCTTGGATTGGGTGCATCCCAAGATGGGGGCGAACTCTCACAATCCTCTGGCAGAGCCCTGACCAGGACCTGTCCGCGTTCCGATCTGCGCCAGAAGAAGCGCCGTCTCTGACCACTGACCACTGCAGTTGGGCGGTCGGGCCTATTCGGCCCTCCCTTGTGCGGGGGCTCCGCCCCCGCAACGCCCCCTCTCCTACAACATGCCTCATCGACCTGGTGTCTCTATTCGTAACAGGTGCCTAATCGAAGGTGTCCAGCCAACCCACGTCCCGCCAGTCCCATCAAAACCCCGTAGGTGCCGGCCTTGTGCCTGCCCTCGCACCCTCTCCAACTGACGGACTCCACCGGACGGCCGGGCCTTGCGCCTGCACTGCGTCTCGCCCAAAGACGGTAAACCACTCCAGCCACCGCTGGCACTGATTCCCCGCCAGACTGTTTCCAACCCAATTCTGGGATGCACCCTCCAGATTAGGCGTGTCTCTGTGACACCACGCCTTGCCGCTGTCCCCTGGGTCTGAAATGTCCCTCCATTTCCCACGGCAATTGCATCGAAATCAATGATATAATTGCACTGTGCCGAAATGCAGATAGGCATTGCTGAGAGCGCATCATCGTCAAGCCAGACTCCCGCTGGCAGGCAATCTGAAGGCGAAGGAAGGCCGCGGCAAGACTGTTTGCTGTCCATAACCTGTCCGCCCGGAACCCAATAAGGACAGCGAGGAAACGTGTGCGAAGGCAAACGCAATGGTCCAAAAATAGGAGTACTGCCCGCCCTGACCCGACCTAAGCCGACCCTAGCCTCCAGACTCGACACCCTGACCCCAACCGCCAGCTGACCGGCATGAGTCTGTCGCTATTGACAGTCTTGGCGAGGTCGCCAGAACCGGGAACTGACGCCGGAAACGGAAAAACTGATGCAAAATCGTAACGACAAAAAGAGCCGGAAAAAAGTTCGCCCGCTTTTACCCGACTTTTCCGCCATTTCCGCTATTTCCGCCATATTCCCGCCAAAACACGACCCGCCATGTAAAGGTTCGTACAACTCTCGCAGACACTGGAATGAGACCCCCGGCGCCAGTCAGCCCCTAACTGCTGTTAATCCCCTAAATCCCCTAAAATCACAGTTCAGACAACACGTAAACGCTCGTCCAACATGCATATGACAAAGTCTGTGCCACACCACCAGGACAAACTGTCCACAATGAATGAAATGCGCACATCAGCCCCCAAGGCATATGCACCGAATCTGAATTCCGTCTTTTCCTCCAATGCGGGACTGCTCCTGAATTCCACCTTCAACCAATTGAGCACCAGGAATGCAATCCACCGGCTCTTGAATGTGGACGACAGTCGCATCCGCCAGGGACATGCGCAGCACACCCTGCCCGTCTTGCTCCGCCTGCCTCACACATCGCCTGCGGAGAGAGAACGGGGTCCAAATCGGCATTGTAGCCAGACGCAGTCAAGCCCGTTGGAAAGCTGACTATATCCTGAATTTGCTCTCCCAATAAGATGCCTATGCCCTGCCCATCTCCCCTACGCGTTCGCCCGCCCGTCCACACATCGGGTATAATCAGCTATCGCAGCCAGTCCTGCCCATCGGCGCAGGCCGGCAAGACCGCAACCCAAAGCGAGCCCTCCCAATGAAAGCAGTTGCTAAATACGGTTACGGCGATAAAGAAGTCGAAATACGCGACGTCCCCGAACCCCAAATGGGACCGGGCCAGGTCATGGTCGAGGTCAAAGCCACCGGCGTATGCGGCTCCGATGTCCACATGTGGCGCAATATGCAGTCCTGGGAAATCACCCTCCCGCTCGTCCTCGGCCACGAATTCGCCGGCGTAATCGTCGACGTCGGCGACGAAGTCTCCGGCTGGGAAATCGGCGACAGAGTCGCCGTCGAAACCGCCGCCGAAGTGTGCGACGCCTGCGTCTACTGCCTCAGCGGCGACTACAACCTCTGCCCCAACCGCCTCGGCTACGGCGCCCTCGCCGACGGCTCCATGACAAGCTACGTCGCCGCCCGCCCCCAGATCCTCCACCGCGTACCCGACAACGTGCCCGACGAGCACGCCGCGCTCACCGAACCCATCTGCGTCGCCTACAACGCCCTCGTCGAAAAAACCGCCATGAAACCCGGTGACCTCGTCGTCATCCAGGGCCCCGGCCCCATCGGCATCATGGCCCTCCAGATCGCCCGCATCCGCGGCGCCGGCACCCTCGTCGTCCTCGGCACCGACGCCGACGCCAGGCGCATGGAAGTCGCCGCCGAGCTCGGCGCCGACTACACGCTCAACGTCCAGCGCGACGATCCCATGGCCCTCATCGAATCACTGGGCGACGGCTTCGGCGCCGACCTGGTCATCGACGCCACCGGGGTAAGCAAAGCGCTGCAACAGTCCCTGGAGCTGGTACGCCCCAACGGTCGCATCACCAAGATCGGCTGGGGCCCGCAACCCCTCGACTTCAGCCTCGACCCGCTGGTCGGCAAAGCCGTAACCCTCCAGGGCACCTTCAGCCACCTCTACCCCACGTGGGAGCGCGTCCTGACCCTGCTCTCCACCGGGCAGGTGAACCTGGCCCCCGTCATCGGCGGCATCTACCCGCTCGAAGACTGGGAAGAGGCCTTCGAAAGCATGGAGCAGGGCGAAAACGTGAAATCCGTCCTCCTTCTGGACGCCTGACAAGAGAGCGCATGAATCTGCTCGCGACAGAAGCGAAGCAAACCATGGCCTACCCGACGACGAAACCCGCAGACGCGCCCGAACTGACCTGGGAGATTGCCCGACTCTTCCCCGCCCAGGGCCACTGGAGCGAGGAAGAATACCTGGCGCTGGATACCAATCATCTGATCGAATTCTCCCTCGGTCAGTTGGAGATCCTGCCAATGCCAACCCAGTCGCATCAGCTACTGGTTATTGCCCTGTTTGAACTCCTGCGTAACTTTGTCCGTGAAGGACAACTTGGTACCGTTCTGCTGGCTCCGATGCGGGTCCAACTCTGGCCGGGCAAATTCAGAGAACCCGACATTCTGTTCATGAGGTCTGAGCATGATGATCGTCGTTCTGATAGATTCTGGGAGGGTGCCGACCTCGTCATGGAGGTTGTCAGCCCTGATGACCCCGAACGGGACAAAGTGACCAAACGCCGCGAATACGCACAATCAGGCATCCCCGAATACTGGATCGTCGATCCCGCCGGTGCCTCCATCTCCGTCCTCACCTTACAGGGAAAGGAATACGCGCTTCACGGCGAGTTCGTCTCAGGCGAGGCCGCGACCTCCGTACTGCTGGATCGATTCACGGTGGAAGTGGCCGCCGTGTTCTCAGAAGTAGGTTGAAAGAAAGAAGACAATGGTCCTGTCCACGGCAACACCGGCCAAAACAGCCGAACTGACTTGGGAAATCGCCCAGCTCTTTCCCGCACAGGGCCACTGGAGCGAGGAGGAGTATCTCTCCTTGGACACCAACCATCTCATCGAATTCTCGCAAGGGCAGTTGGAGTTCCTCCCCTTGCCTACCTTCTCGCATCAAAGACTCGTTGCTTTCCTCTACCGACTGCTGCTGGGATTTGTCGAAGACCGTGGGCTCGGTATCGTTATGTTTGCCCCTCTGCGAATCCAGCTCGGGCACGGGAAATTCCGGGAACCCGACCTTGTCTTCATGGCCGCCGAACACGCCGACAGACTGGGCGAAAAGTTCTGGCAGGGCGCCGATCTCGTCATGGAAATCGTCAGCCCCGATGATCCCGAACGCGACAAAGTGACCAAACGCCGCGAATACGCGCAGGCCGGCATCCCCGAATACTGGATCGTCGATCCCACTGAAGCGTCCATCACCGTCCTCACCCTACGCGGACAAGAATACGCGCTTCATGGAGAATTCCCCGCCGGCAAAGCGGCATCGTCAGTACTTCTGGAAGGCTTCAAGGTCGACGTTGGTGACGTGTTTTCTGAAGCCAGTAGATAGAACACAAACGAAAACCTGAAATCGCCGAAATTCATCTCCCGCGGAGCATACTTTTGTCGAAAAAAGAACCGATCATTCAGGTCTCACTGGACGTCACCTCCATCGACGAAGCCCTCGACATGGCCGGAGCAGCCGTACGCGCCGGCGTCGACTGGCTGGAAGCCGGCACGCCGCTGATCCTCGCCGAAGGCCTCCATAGCGTTCGCGCAATGCGCGAGGCCTTCCCCGACCATCCCGTCGTTGCCGACCTCAAAACCATGGACGGCGCCGGACTCGAAGCCGAGATGATGTTCCAGGCCGGCGCCGACTACGTCGTAGTCATGGGCGTGGCCCACGATGCCAGCATCATCGAACAGGTCAAAATGGCGCAGCGCCTCGGCGGCAAAGTAATGTGCGACGTCATGCTCTGCGCCGACAAACCCGGCCGCGCCAGAGAAGCCCAGGACATGGGCGTCGACGTAATCATCGTCCACACCGGCTTCGACGAGCGCAACATGATCCCTGGCCTCAGCCCCCTCGATGACCTGTCGCCCATCCTCGACGCCGTCGACATCCCCGTGCAGGCCGTCGGCGGACTGTCCGTCGAACAGGCCATCGAAACCCTCGACATGGGCGCCGAAATCGTCGTCTTCGGCGCGCCCCTCGTGATCGCCTCCGACGCCTTCACCGCCGCCACCGACGACTTTGAAGGCCTGCTCCGAGAAATAGTAGCCAAGGTCAAAGGCCCGAATGCACCAGCCGACGGCTAGCTGTCTTGGACGCTACTTGGAGAAGAATAGACGATGAATGCCAGAGCCCCCCGCAACCGAACGATCACGTTGAGTGACGCCGACCGCGAACGCTACGGCAGCCGCCTTCTCTCTCTCGAAGGGCCCGCACTGCTTGACGCGATTCTGAACCGCACCATCCATCAGAATACCTTGACAGTATTGGACTATCTGCCCAGCCAGTTCGCCGACCTTATCTTCGTTGACCCACCCTATAACATCTCCAAGCAGTTCAATGGCCGCAACTTCAACGCCCGCTCACTGGACGCATATGAGGAATGGCTGGCCGGCTGGCTGCCCAAACTGCCGCGTCTGCTGAAACCGAACGGCTCGCTCTATCTGTGCGGCGACTGGCGCTCCTCCTCCGCCATCCACCGGTCGGCTCAACGCTACTTTGTCGTACGCAACCGAATTACATGGGAGCGCGAAAAAGGACGGGGCGCAAGAGCCAATTGGAAGAACGCCTCGGAGGACATCTGGTTCTGTACCCTTTCCGACGACTATGTGTTTAACGTTGATGCGGTCAAGCTCACCCGCCGCGTGCTCGCCCCCTATACCGACGAAAACGGTGAGCCTAAAGACTGGCAGGATGCCCACAACGGCCGCTTCCGCCTTACCCATCCCTCAAATCTGTGGACCGACCTGACCGTCCCCTTCTGGTCGATGCCGGAAAATACTGATCACCCGACCCAAAAACCAGAAAAGCTTCTGGCCAAAATCATTTTGGCAAGCTCCAATCCGGGCGCTGTCGTATTCGATCCATTCCTGGGCTCTGGTACTGCTTCGGTAGTTGCAAAAAAACTGGGGCGTCGCTATGTCGGCATTGAAATCGAACGGGAGTACTGCTGCCTCGCCGAAAAACGCCTCGCCTTGACAGAAAAATCCCCCACAATACAGGGCTATGCCGGCGGCGTGTTTTGGGAGCGCAACACGTTGGCCGGACAAGCTGGCAATTCCGCAAAACATCAGGTCGCGTCGTCTTCGTCCGCCCAATCTCAACTCTTCGGACATGGCGCCGAGTCATGACGAGCAGGATATTCTCCACGCAAGCATCGAGTACAATTGAGCGCGACACACTTGCTCTCCTGAACACGGAATCGGACTTCCTCACGCCCAGCACACTTGAAAGCACTCGCGCAGCCGGCGACGCCATCCAGAGTATTCTGGCTGAGAAATTCGAGAGCATTTTGGGAATCTGGGTGTCCGAATACTCGACCGACTTTGCTCGCCGGGCCATGGCCGATCTGGCCTTTAAAGACATCGATGGCTACTACTACATCATAGATGTAAAGTCGCACAGAGTAAGTACGAAATTCAATATGCCGAATCTGACTTCGGTGGAGCGACTGGCCCGACTATACGAGGATGACATGAACTATTTTGTCCTCCTTATGGTACAGTACGACCTCCAAGGCGCGCAGGCAGAATTCTCCGCGGTCTATTTCGTACCAATCGAATTTCTGAGCTGGGACTGCCTGACAGTGGGTGCCTTGGGCTGGGGCCAGATCCAGATTGTGAATTCCAACAACGTCATTGTGGACCGCCAGTCCTCTCGCAAACAGTGGATGCTTCAACTTTGTGAAGTCATGCTCGAATTCTATCCTGAAGAAATCGAAAAAATTGGGGGCCGCGTACGTCGATTCGAGGAAATCAAGGCCTACTGGTTGGACAAATAACGATACTGAAGAGAAAATGCAAAATATATCTTTCTGCCTTGCCGGCAACACTATATTGAAGGAGCGTAAACCATGAACCTGCTTCAAGACATCCAGGACATCCGTTTCCCCGCCAATCTGCCCGAAACCCTCCTGGCCGTCCACCAGACCTTCGACACGCCCCAGGTCGATGACATCCACGCCGCCGTCGGCAAAGCCCTCAAAGAAAGCGGCATCATGACGCCCATGCAGCCCGGCGACTCAGTCGCCGTCGGCGCCGGCAGCCGCGGCATCGCCAACCTCGCCAGCATCGTGCGCGCCGCCGTTGACCACCTCAAGGCCGCCGGCATGAGGCCCTACGTCGTCCCCGCCATGGGCAGCCACGGCGGCGCAACCGTCGAGGGCCAAAAGGAAATCCTCGCCGGCATGGGCGTTACCGACGAGGCCATAGGCGCCGAGATCAGAGCCACCATGGAAGTCGCAGAAATCGGCCGCATCCCGGACGGTCCCGCAGTCTGCCAGGGCAAAGACTCCATCGACGCCGACCACGCAATCCTCGTCAGCCGCATCAAGCCGCACACCGACTTCCGCAGCCACCTTGAGAGCGGCCCCTCCAAAATGTGCGTCATCGGCTGGGGCAAGCAGCATGGCGCATCCATGATGCACAGCGGCGGCGGCAGGAATTTCCAAATGTACCTGGAGCCGGCAGCACGCGTCTACGAGACCAACACCAACTTCCGCGGCGCCATCTGCCCCGTCGAAAACGCATTTGAAGATACCGCCCTCATCGCCGGCCTGACCGCCGCCGAGGTCGGCACAAAGGTAGAGGCAGACCTTCTGGTCAAGGCCAAGGACTACCTCGCCCAGATTCCCTTTGAAGCCGTCGATATACTCGTCGTACGCGACCTCGGCAAAAACATCTCCGGCACCGGCATGGACACCAACGTCATCAGCCGCCTCAGCATCCCCCGCCAGCCCGAAAACTTCGGCAAAGTCGACGTCGCCATCATCACCGTCCTCGACCTCACCGAAGAGACCCACGGCAACGTCTCCGGCCTCGGCCTCGCCAACGTGACCACCGAGCGCGTCTTCCGCAAGATCGACTGGCAGGCCACCTACATGAACGCCGTCACGTCCGGCATCTTCAGTGCCACCCGCTCCCACCTGCCCCTGACCTTCGCCGACGACGAACGCGCCCTCGAGGTCTCCCTCCGCATCTGCGCCGAACCCCAGGACGCTGCCAAAATGGTCTTCATCCGTGATACCCTGACCCTGGAGGACTTCTACGTCAGCCCCAGCCTGCGCGCAGAAGTCGAGAGCCATCCCCGTCTCACCATCACCGGCGAAACCCCGCTGTCCTTCATCGACGGCGTCATGCAGGCGCCGTGGCAAATGGAGCCGGTTCTGGAGTACGCCTGATCCGCTTGAAAGAAAACACGCCCAATGCTGACAGCCCCAAGGTCAGCACTGGGCGGCGCCCGAAAGTCCCATCCGCCAATCGCAGCGCCGAAACCGAACATCACCGCACTCCCAACACATGACGCCCAGCCCAGATTCACCGACGCGCTCCTCCCGCTTGGCCCTCCTTCTTGGCGATCCTAGTGGCATCGGGCCGGAAATTGTCGCCCGCATCCTGGCGGAAGAATCGGATCCGGACAAAACCACCGCCGGATTCAACGGCGTAAACATCATCGTCATCGGCGACCCCTGGATCCTGGACTGGGGCGCCCAATGCGCCGGTCTTCCGCTCGAACTGCCCCAATACAATTCACCTGAGGACCTGCCGCCCTCGCCCTCCGGAGCCGTACTCCTGACCGGCCCCTCCTTCTCGCAGGAAGAACACACGCCCGGCCGCGTGAACCCCACCGCCGGCCGCAACGTACTGCAAACGCTCGACTATGCCGCCGACCTCGCCCGCACCGGCCTCATCGACGGCATTACCTACGCCTCGCTCAACAAACAGGCCATGCACGCCGCCGGCAGTCGCCACGAGGACGAGCTCCGCTACTTCGCCGAACGCCTTGGCGACAGCGGCTACGTCGGCGAAGTCAACACACTCGACGGACTCTATACCTCCCGCGTTACCTCCCACATCCCCCTGCGCGCCGTCTACGAACACATCTCCGTCGCTGAAATCCTGCCCGCCATCCGCCTCATCCACCACACCATCCGCCGTAGCGGGCAGCCGGCCCCCCGCCTCGCCGTGGCCGGTCTCAACCCCCACGCCGGCGAAGGCGGCCTCTTCGGCAGCGAAGAGATCGATGTCATCCGTCCCGCCGTCGACGCCGCCCAGGAAGAGGACATCGCCGCCTCAGGCCCCTACCCACCCGACACCGTCTTCCTGCGCGCCAGCCGCGGCGAGTTCGACGGCGTCGTAACCATGTATCACGACCAGGGCCAGATCGCCATGAAGCTGCTCGGCTTCGAACGCGGCGTCACCATCCACGCCGGCCTGACCACGCCCATCACAACCCCGGCCCACGGCACCGCCTTCGATATCGTCGGCAAGGGCGTAGCCAGTCCACAGGCCCTCAAACAGGCCCTGAAACTGTGCGCGCAAATGCTCACCCCAGGCGCCTGCAACCCGCCTGCGCAGAGGTCAATATGACAAAAACGGAGCTTGCCATTCACGGCGGCCAGCCGGTCCGCACCCAACCGTGGCCCAGCTGGCCCCAGTGGGATGAAACCGAGCGCGCCGGTTTGCTGGGAGTGCTCGAAAGAGGGGAATGGGGCGGCTACGACACAGCCGTGACCGAATTCGAGTCCGCCTTCGCCGCCCGCCACGCCGCCCAACACTGCGTCACAACCGTCAACGGAACCACCACCATCGAGACCGCCCTGCGCGCCCTCGAAATCGGCCCCGGAGACGAGGTCATCGTACCTCCCTACACATTCATCGCCACCGCCGCGTCCGTACGCATCGTCGGCGCCACCCCCGTCTTCGCCGACGTCGACCTTGAGACCTGGAATCTCTCAACCCATGCCGTCGAAGCCGCCGTCACCGACCGCACCAAGGCCGTAATCCCGGTCCACTTCGGCGGCCTGCCCGTCGATTTCGACAGCCTGCTCCCACTCGCCCAACGACACAATCTTTTCGTCATCGAAGACGCAGCCCACGCCCATGGCAGCAGCTGGAACGGCCAGCCCGTCGGCGCCCTCGGCGTTGCCGGCTCATTTAGCTTCCAAGCCAGCAAAAACCTCACCGCCGGCGAAGGCGGCGCCCTCCTGACCAACGATCCCCAGCTGGCCGAGCGCATGTGGAGTATCGCCAACTGCGGCCGCAGCCCGGACGGCCGCGGCTACGAACATCCCAACCTCGGCACCAACCTGCGCCTCAGCGGCTGGCAGGCCGCCGTCCTCTCCGCCGGCCTCACCCGCCTCGACGACCAGCTCGAACGCCGCATGAGCAACGCCCGCCGCCTCCGCGGCTTCCTCGAAGAGATAGACGGCCTCACGCCCCAGCGCTGGGACCCCCGCGTCGACGCCCACGCTCACCACATCTTCCTCATGCGCTACGACGCCGAAAGTTTCGCCGGGTTGCCCCGTCAGGCCTTCATCTCCGCCCTGCGCGCCGAAAACATCCCCGTAGGCCCGCTCTATCCCTACCCCCTCTACCACCAGCCTCCGCTCGTCGAACCCTTCAGCCGCATCACACCCTGCCCCAACAGCGAGCAACTCTGCCAGCAGACCGTCTCCCTCAGCCAAAACATCCTCCTGGCCGAGCCGCACGAAATGGACGACATCCTCCAAGCCATCCTCAAAGTCCGCCAAAACATCGCCGCCCTCCACTAACCACCACCAACCACCCTGTCCACCAACTCAACAAGCGTCTCCTCTTCCCCGAAATGCCCTGGCTTCAACACAACGAGCATCCGGCGCCCGTCGATGACAGCGCTGCATAGCGGCATCCCCGGCAGCAACTCCTCCTCAACAGAGAGACGTGCTACCCCCAGGCTCTTGAGTATTGGCATAGCCGTATCTCCGCCGACAAGAAGCAACAGATCCACCGGCCGTCGGGCCAGCGCCGCCGAACTGACGCGGCCCAGATGCTCGGCCCGCCGTCGCGCCTCACTGCCTTCCAGAACAGCTCCAGGTTGGGGCCGGGGCTGCTGCAAAAGCCAGATCGGCTGATCCGGGTCCAGAGCGGCCGTCGCCGTCGCTTCGGTCTCAGGAGCAACAATCAGTTGGCTGACTCCGCGATGAGGGTTGTCACGCCCGGAGCCGATCAAGAAGGCGATCTGACGGTGGGCAACGTCGCTGCCACTGCCCACCACCGCAAGGACCGACCGACCCGCGGGTCCCACACGCTCCGCCGGTAAACTGGGAAACCCTTCCTCTACCCCGGCTCGCCGCGCCAGCGCGCCCACAAGTCCCGCGCTTCCACACAGCAGTGCCTCCGGCACGCTCTCCTGCTGCGCCCGTACCACCCTGTCCAGATCGCTGTCCGTCAGCGCATCGACCGCAATAACGATCCGTCCTTCTGCCGAACCGCAGTCCCGCCTCGCCACGATCCCTTTCATATCCGCCGCCAGCCCGCCCCCGCGCACCTGCTCCAGAGAGAGCGCCGCCACAGCGTGACGGCTCTGCTCACGCAGGAGGGAAGGCAGATGGACGGTTCCAGGTTCAAGATTGGGGGCCGAGAGGATTCCGCCGCGCAGGACGCGTCCCTGAGCCGGAAAGGCCGGGCAGACCACCGCCGCCGGCGCGTCCACCAGGTCCAGCAACGCATCCACTTCGCTGCCGATATTGCCCCGCAGCGTCGAATCAATCTTCTTGTACCACAGCCCGTCCAGGTCGGGCAGAGACGCGGCCGTGTTTCGCGTCTCCTTCGCAGCCGCCTCTGCCGCCAGATGACGGGAGTCCGATGTAAAGGCCAGTGCCCCCGGCGGCAAGGGCAGTTCCGGTATATCCAGAAAGATCGTTGCCGGCAGCCCGAACCGGCGGCAGCGGGCCGCGCTGTCCGCCGCACCGGTCAGGTCGTCTGCAAGAATTTTCAGGTATCTCATCAAAAAAGATCCTGCTATACTTATTGCATAGCGGCAATCATGTAGTTGAACGGCACCCGTGCTCTCAAGCATAAACTCGCATCGACGCGTGCGCAAGCAACCCCCGGCCACCAAAATATGACGCAAATCAATCTCTTCGAGCAGGACACGCCGCTGCAGTTTGAGCGAATTCTCATCTACCCATACCCCGACCTCCGTCGCCTTTGGGTACGTATCTGGCTGCCCGCCCGCCTGGACGATGACGCCCCCAATGTCGAGCTTATCGTCTACAACCCCGACGGTACCGAAAACAACAGCCTCGTCCTCCTGGCCCAAACCGATACCCGCCTCAACAACACCTTGCACCTCAAAGACCCTGTCACCCCCGACGAAACCTACCGCGTGGAAGCATTGCTCTCTGTCGGACTGAGCAAGGACGCTCAGATGGTTGACCATCAGACCTTCGACCTGACGTTGACCTTCCGCGACCCCGATGCCGGCGAACCGGGTTACGGGTTCAACTGCAGCCCATAACTGCTTGAATTTATCGCTTGGTGCACACCCGCAATCGCGACGTATACTGGAGGACTCTCACGGCCGCTGACAATCGCAGCAAGGCGAATGGCCAAATGAACTCATTGACCGCCATCTCCCGTTTCCATGACCTCCTCTCCCAACCCCGCCTCGCCGGCGACAGCTGGGATCTCCTCACCGCGCGCATGGCCGAGCGCAACATGGTCTTCGGCGACCGCCCTCTCTGCACCGTCCTGCGCCCACTGTTCTATTCGCCGCAAGAGTGGAGCTACCTGGTCGATCGCACCGAGCTGATTCTCCGCCTCTTCGACCGCCTTGCCCACCGCATGCTCGACGACGCCGAACTGCGAAAACAGGTCCACGCCACACCAGACGAAGAGTATCTCCTTCATCTCGATCACGGCTACCGCTCCACCATCCCCACCGCCCGCCTTGACAGCTTCTTCGCCCGCAACCAGGACGGCAGCCGCAGCCTCGGCTTCGTCGAGTTCAATGGCGAAAGCCCGGCCTCCATGGCCTACTCGGGCGTTCTCAGCGAGTTGTTCCTCGAGATGCCGGTCATGCAGGCATTTGGCCGGCACTATGCAGTGCACGCCCAGCTCAGCAGAAGACCGGCCCTCGACGAGTTCCTGCGCGTCTACTACGAATGGCGCCGCGACCGCAGCAAACTACCCGATATCGCTATCGTCGACTGGCACGGCGTCCCCACCGCCAGCGAATTCGACCTCTTCGTCGAATACTTTGCCGAACACGGCATCACCGCTGTCATCTGCGACCCTGAAGAGATGGAGTTCACAAACGGGCAACTGTATGCCGCCGGCGCACCCGTTGACTTTGTCTACAAGCGAGTCCTGATCAGCGAGCTACTCCAGCGCTACGGCCTGGACCATCCCATCATCGACGCCCTGAAAGCCCGCGCCATCTGCGTCGTCAACCCGTTCAGCTGCAAGCTGCTCCACAAAAAGGCCAGCCTTGCCGTCGCCAGCGACGAGCGCAATGCCCACCTCCTCACCGCAGACGAGCAGCAAGCCGTGAAAGCCCACATCCCCTGGACCCGCACCGTTGAGGAACGCTCCACTCTCGACCCGGCCGGCAATCCAATCGACCTCCTGCCATGGGCAAGCGCCAACCGGGAGGGGCTGGTGCTCAAGCCCAACGATGAGTACGGCGGCAAAGGCGTCATTATCGGCTGGGAGACGAAGCAGGCTGAGTGGGACACCGCCCTGGCTGCTGCCACAAGTGAACCGACCGTCGTCCAGGAACGGGTACAGATCGCCTACGAGGAGTTCCCGGCAGTGACCGCCAATGGCGATGTATCGATCGACCTCCGCCTCGTCGATTCCGATCCCTTTCTATTCCGCGGCGAACGCGTCCATGGCTGTCTCTGCCGTCTCAGCAGCCAGACACTCCTCAACGTAACCGCCGGCGGCGGCTCAATCGTGCCGGTCTTTGTTATTGAAGAAAGGGACGCCTAGAAGACCCCGAAGCCCTATGCCATTCCCGGAGCAACGACGCCGAACCCCGGACCAACCCCGAGAAGCGCACGAGGCGTCCCCTGATTCAAACCCCCGCGAGTACGCGGAAGAAGAGAGCGACCTATGGCCGAGTACAGCCAACCATCCTTCAATATCTCCATCGAAGAGGAATATCAGTTTATTGACCCGGACAGCCGGGAGCTGCGCGGGTTTGCCACCGCCCAGGGGCTCACGCTTTTGCACGCCCAGTCGCCGGGAGAGGACAGCGGAAGTAGAGAACAGAGTGAACCGGCCGCGCCGCCCGCAGGCAGGCCGGGCCGGACCTTCGCTCCCGTAGCCGGCACACCAATCTGCCGCGATATCAAGCAGGCCCGCCAGGAACTGCTGCGCATCCGCCGCCAAACCCGCGAGCTGGCCGCGTCCCACGGCCTCAAAATGATGACCGCCGGCGCCCACCCTTTCAGCTATTGGGAAAGGGAACAGGAGGAGTCGCCCCGCTATCGCGCCCTGATCGAGGACACCCAGTTCATCGCCCGCCGCCTGCTCGCCTTCGGCATGAACGTCCACGTCGGCATCGACGACAGAAATCTGGCCATCGACGTCATGAACGCGATGCGCTACCTGCTGCCCCACATCCTCTGCCTTGCCAACGCCTCACCCTTCTGGCAGGGCCTCGACACTGGCCTGGCCAGCTACCGCTCCGTACTCCTGGACGCCCTGCCCCGCACCGGCATCCCCAACGCATTCCGCAGCCTCTACGACTATCTCGGCTACGTCGATACCCTCCTGCGCACCAACAGCATCCCCGATCCCGAAGCCATCTGGTGGGATATCCGACCCCACTCCCAACAGCAGGACCGCTCGCGCCCTGGCACTGAAGCCGGACCAAACTCCCAGTCCAAAAGGCCGGCACCCGAACAGGCCGCGCTTGAAATTCGGGTCTGCGACGCCCTGCCCGACATCGACGACGTGCTCGCCGTCGCCGCCTTGATACAGGCAACCGTTGCCTGGATGGTGGACCTGCGTCATCGCAACATGTCCTTCCGCCTTTACGACCGCACGCTCATCGCCGAGAACAAGTGGCGGGCCGTGCGCTACGGCCTGCAGGGAAAACTGCTCGACTTCGGCATCGAACGGGAGGTCCCCATCCGCGACCTGTTGCACGAGCTACTCGAACGCGTCGAACCCGTCCTGGACCGCCTCAACTGCCGCGAGGAGGTCTCCCACATCCACACCATCATGCAGCGGGGGGCCAGTTCCGACCAGCAGCGCCAAGTCTGGCGCCAGAGCGGCGAAGACGGCAAGACGGTCGTCGATTTCCTCGTTTCGCAGACGGAGCAGAACCTATGATTGAACGACCACAACTCACGCTCGGCATCGAAGAGGAGTACCAGGTCATCGATCCCGAGAGCGGCGAACTGCGCTCCTTCATCACCCAGTTCATCGAAAATGGCAAGATAGTGATGGTGGAAAGGGAAATCAAGGCGGAGCTGCACCAGTCGATGGTGGAGCTGGGCACGCCCGTCTGCGCCACACCCGCTGAACTGAAGGAGGAACTCCAACGGCAGCGGGCCTTCATCAGCCGCCTCGCCCAGGAAAGAGGGCTGTCAATCGCCGCCGCCGCCACGCATCCCATGAGCCGCTGGGCTGAACAGGAGGTGACGCCCTTCCCGCGCTATCAGGGCGTGCTCGAAGAAATGCAGTTGCTCGCCCAGCGTCTCCTGATCTTCGGCATGCACATTCATGTCGGCCTGGAGGATCCTGACTTTGCCATCGACACCATGAATGTCCTTCGCTACATGCTGCCCCATCTCCTCGCCCTCAGCACCAGCAGCCCCTTCTGGCAGGGCCAGCCAACCGGGCTCAAAAGCTACCGCGCCGTCGTTTTCGAAGACTTCCCCCGCAGCGGCATCCCCGACGTCTTCCCCAACCGCGCCGCCTACGAGGGGCTGATCCGGACTCTGGCCAATACCGGCTGCATCCCGGACTCCAGCAAGATCTGGTGGGACGTGCGCCCCCATCACCTCTATCCAACACTGGAATTTCGCATCTGTGATCTCTGCCCTCGCATCGACGAGGCAATCGCCATCGCCGCACTATGCCAGGCCCTCGTGCTCTGGCACTGGAAGCTGCGCCAGCGTAACGTCACCTTCAACGTATACACCAAGGAACTGATCGACGAGAACAAATGGCGCGCCGCCCGTTACGGGCTCGACGGCAAAATGATCGACTTCGGCAAACAGGCCGAGTTGCCCGCCCGCTCCCTCATGCGCGAACTGGTCGACCTCGTCGGCGAAGAGGTCGCCGAACTGGGCATCGAAAAAGAGATTGCACCAATAGAGCAGATCCTCGCCAACGGCACCAGCGCCGACCGCCAGCTGCGCGTCTACCACGAATCAGGCGGCAACGTCAAAGCCGTCGTCGACCACCTCGCCGCCGAAACAATAGAGGGGCTCTAAACCTGCACAGCCTCAGTCCCCGCCCCATCGTCGCCCTCCAAGAATCTCGACCGAATTCACCCTGTACCACCAATCTTTCCCAGCCATACAGTCTCAAACCACTCCCTGAACCGCACTGTCTGTTTCTCCTACCTGTAGGGGCACCCCTTGTGGGTGCCCTTTCGTGAGCTACCATTCGAACCGTCCCCTACCACATGCCCGCTCGCATATGGTGCCGGCATCGAAGGCCGTTGGCATCAACCGCCGCAGCTGTGTTAGAATGTATGTGTCAATCGCACAGCGGGTAGTCCTTATTCCGTGGGAGAGGATATGGAATCCACAGAGTTGGCGCCTGACGTTCCTCAACTGCAGACAGATCAATCCCAGTCGAATCGCGCCACCGATTCGAAAAATGTCGCGCCTGGCGACACACCGGACAGCTCCTGGGCGCCGGATCACGGACGCCGTGTCACTCTCAAAGAGTACTGGGAAAAGTGGTATGAAAGTCCCTACCCTGACCTCGACGTCAGTTACGAGTGGAACAACGGCATTTTGGAGGCCAAACCCTTGCCCAATGCCCCCCAAATCGGCCTGTACAACTGGTTCCTCGCCCTCCTGCTATGTAACGTGCAGACTTATAGTCACGCGTCTCTGATCAACCTGGAAACCGGCTTTATGCTGAAGATCAATGACGAATCCGACCCCAAAGGTGAGCGCATCCAGGTGCGCAAACCCGACATCGGCGTGATCCTTAACACCAACCCCGTGTCGTGGGGAGCGCTGGATCAGCGCCACTTTGACGGGGTCTGCGACATGGTTGTCGAAGCGGTATCCGATTCGACCACGGCGGAGGTTCTACGTGATACTGTGGAAAAAAGGCAGGACTATGCCCTGGGCGGGGTCAAGGAGTACTATATCCTCGATCCGGGCGGCGAGCGTATGCGCTTCTATACGCTCACACAGGAAGGAGTGTATGACGATATCCCGCCGGACCCGAATGGAGTGATTCGTTCCAGTGTCTTGTCCGGTCTTCAGTTCCGGCTGGACGACCTGCAACTCCGCCCCCACCTAGCCGATCTGGCTCGGGACGATGTGTATTCCAAATATGTAATCCCGGATCTACAGGTCGCTGTCACCAGGGCTGAAAAGGCAGAGAAAATGGCCGCAACAGAGGTGGCGGCGCGCCAGCTGGCAGAAGAAAAATATCAGGCACTGGAAGCTGAAATGGCTCGTTTGCGCACAAGGCCCTCCTGATCCGGTTTCTCAGTGTTCCGGGACCCGCGTCCGGCTTCGTACCCTCACCGAGACCACTATCTGCACGCTATCGTTCTGCTTTGGGTACAACGGCCGGTTTCTGTATACCTCGACCAGTCCCCAGTACCGTTCACCCTCCCCACAACTTCACAATCTCATCCGCGTCAAACCGCGGCAGATCCACCCGCCCCCCCTCGCGCAACCCATAAACGCCCGCCCCCGCCGGCAGCACGCGCCCAATCGCCTGCCCCTCTCTCCCCATCCCCCGCCACAAACCCAGCACCGCATCCACATCCTCCGCCGCAGCCGTCGCCAGCAGCCCTCCCGACGCGATCGTACCCAGCGGGTCAAGCCCAAACACCGCGCACGCGGCCGCCGTCAACCGCGTCACCGGCACCGCCCCTAACTCCACCTCCAGCCCGCAACCCGAAGCGTCGGCCAGCTCCCACAAACCGGTCGCCACGCCGCCCTCCGTCGGATCGTGCATCGCCGTCACCAGCTCCGACTCCGACGCCGCCAGCGCCGGCCCCAGCACACTGATCCCCGGCTCGTACAGATAATGCCCCGCCTCTTTCACCTCCGCCTCTGACCAGCCCTGCGCCAACAAGACCTCCCCCATCTCTCGCGCGATAATCGACGTTCCCTCGACCGCCGCGCTCCCTACCAGCAGCACCACGTCCCCGGGCCGGCAGCCGCCCGTCCGCACCACCTTCCCCCGCACAACCTCCCCCAGCAGCGTACCCGCCACCACCGGCTGGTTCACCGCAGCCGTCACTTCCGTATGCCCGCCCGCCACCACGATGTCCAACGCGCGGCAGGCCGTGCCCAGCTGGTCGCAAATCTCCCGCACGTCCTCCTCAGTCGTCCCTACGGGCAGCAGCACCGTCGGCAGATAAAAGCGCGGCCGCGCCCCGCACACCGCCAGGTCATTCGCACAAACATTGACCGCGTAATACCCTATCTCATCGGTGGCAAAAGTTATGGGATCGCTCTTCGCGGCAAGCAGCGTGTCGGCGCCGCCATGTTGCGACAAACCCCGCTCCCGCTGGCTGGAGAGATCTCCCTCCCCCGAAGCCCTGCCAACCTCAATCACAGCGGCATCCTCGCCCACGCCCGGTCCCAGAAACAGATCCGGGTCACTGATCGGCAAGGTCGAGATCAACTCCGCCAGTAACTCTGACGGCAGCTTCCCGGTCGGAAGAAAGGTGTGTGTCTCTGACATTTCCATCTCCTGCGCGTCTATCACTATGCTGGCCGCCGGTTGCTCCGGAGCTTATCGCCGTTCACCGGACAGTCCCTGTTTTCAAGGCCAACTGAAATCTATGCTATGATTCCCGGAACTGAACAATGGGCTTGCCACAGGCAGCTGCATTCCTGGGCGAACCCAATACCTCAAATGGTGCCCTCTTTGGCCCTACTGCCCGGGCAGAAGTTGCAACCGGATGCTACAACCACAGAACTATCCGCAGTTTATCGGGAAGGCCCTCCTTCTGGAACCCGACCCATTCGTAGAGATGGTCGATGACGACAATCCCTGGATTGAGGGACTCTTCCTGTGCGCCTGTATCGGTGTCCTCGTCGCCGTCGCCCAGCTCATCGGCAGCCTTCTCCTGACCGCCTCGCTGCCGCCGTCGGATGCCCTCCTGAACACCGTCCTGCAAACCCTGCGGCAGGGAACGTCAAGCGGTGAAACACTGTTCGAGATAGAACGCACCCTGCGCGACGGCTGGCCTCTCCTGCTTGCCTTCAGCGGTTACGACAGCGTCGGCTTCCGCCTGCTTTCGCTGGCAACCACCCCTCTCGGCCTGATCGGCCACTGGCTCCTCTTTGGCTTCGTTAGCCACCTGCTTGCCCGTGCAGCCGGTGGACAGGGCACACTCGCCCAGACTTTGGGTGCCCTTGCCCTCAGCAACGCCTCTCGTCTTCTCTATCTCTTTACCGTGATCCCGTTCGTCTCCGTCGCCGCCGTCCTCATCCACGTCTGGGGCATCCTGATCGCCTTTCGCGGGCTGGAAGTCGCCCACGAGCTGCCTCCACGTCCCGCCGCGCTGGTCGCCGTCGGCTCATATCTACTGCTTCTCCTTGTCAGCGCCGCTGTCGCCGTAGCTTATGGCGCCTTGCTCCTCATCGCCGGGGGCAGCCTGTGAACATCCGCCACTGGCTTCCCACGCCTCAGAAAATGAGCGACGCAGTCCAGCTGCGCGCCTCCGGTTTCACCGAAACCACCATGCGCCAGTCCTTGGGCATGGTTTTCCTTCTCGGCCTCCTTGCCGGATTCCTGCCCTTCCTCGTCAACTGGCAGCAGGCCGCATCAGCCGGTACCGCCCTCCCTCTCGCCCGCCTCGGCGCACAGGCCTCTCTCATACAGCAAGCACCTCTTGACTATGTCTTCCCCCTGTTCAGCCCTGCCCAGATCGTCGAACTCTTCCAGCTGATCGCCGGCCTGCCCCAGCCTCTGCCCGGCTGGCTTGCTGCCTTTTTCAGCGCCCTCGGCGAATGGATCAACTGGCCCCTGCGCTGGCTCGCCCTCTGGATCGTCTACGGCGCCTTGGTAATGGTCTGCAACAGCGTCCTCGGCGCAACCTGCCGCTTGCAGCCCTTCTTCGCCGCCACCGGCTTCGCTTCCGCACCCCTCCTGCTCGTCGGCCTCTCCCCCATCCCCTGTTTCGGCCGCGTCTGCGCTCTGGTCGGCGTCATCTGGGCCTTCGTCGTCTACATCAGGGCCAATGAATCAGTTACGCATCTTCCCCGTCTGCGCTCGTTGGCCGCCGTCCTGCTGCCGCTTCTGTTCATCCTGATTGTTACTCTGTCTGCCATCGCCCTGTTCCTGCTGAGCGTCTATCTGTTCGCCACCGAATTCTGAACCGCACGCCTCGGCAACTGTAGCCTGTTCTGTTCCCGACTGTCAGTCGCCAACAACCGAAAACTCACGAGAGGAGTCGTCATGTACCCCCAAAGTGAAATTCTTTTTCCTCATCGGGCTATCAGACCTCTAAGCCGGGAACGCGGCGCCGACTGGAAGGAACTGGTCGATCAAGTCGCAAGTCAGCGCGATGGGAACGAGGATACACTTGCCTTCTCTCTCATGATGATCCGTCTCTGCGACTGCCTTAGTTGCGACCAGAGTTGCTATAAGGCCTCCTTGGGCTGTGTCACCTGTGCACAGCGCGTCGTCGCCGCCCACAGAGGCTCCGATCGGAGACTTCGCCAGACTTTCGAACAGACGCGCCAGGAAATCAGACAGCGGTTGGTTCCCAATCCCAGCTGATTAACATATCGCGCTTTGGCTGGCCGCGCTACCCGCCTGCCTCTGTCCACATCAGCAAGCAACTGCCCCGGAAACTGCAAAGGCGCGAGCCGCACAGCTCGCGCCCTTCTACGCCTTCTACTGTTGGTTCCCCCGTCTGCCTTCACTGTCCGAAGATCAGACTTCCTCAATCACGCAAATCCTGCAGCCGGTCCTGCTACCGCTCAAATCTTTTTCAAAACCTGCTGGGCCAGCACCGTCCCTTCTGCCAGCAGCGTCGCAACAGCTTCGTGCGACGACGCTTCGGCATAGATGCGCAGCAGCGGTTCCGTGCCGCTGGGTCGAATCAGTAACCAGCTGTTATTCGTCAGGATAAACTTCACGCCGTCCCGGTTGTTAACGTGCGCCACGCTCGTCCCCGTCAGCGCACTCGGCCGGTTCGCGATCAATCCCTCCACCAGGTCCGCCTTTGGGAACGGTTTCACCGCCCGGTCGTCGCGACCATAGCAGAACCTGCCCATATACGGCCGACCCATCAGTTCATCGATCAGCGCGCCCAACGGTTTGCGCCGCTTGGCCACCATTTCTGTCAGCAGCAGTCCCATCAGCAACCCGTCACCTTCAGGAATGTGGCCGAGGATACTGATCCCGCCGCTCTCCTCTCCGCCCAGCAGCACCGGCTCCTGCAGCATCAGATCGCTGATGTAATGGAAACCCACCGGTGTCTCGTGCACGTGCAGCCCGTAGTGTGCCCCCAGGCGGTTCAGCATCTGCGTAGTGCTCACCGTCTTGGCGATGCTCCCCCGCAGCGACCGGTCCTGAATCAGATAGTCCACCAGCAATGCCATAATCTGATGCGGATCGATAAAGCGTCCGTCCGGGTCGATCGCCCCGATACGGTCGGCGTCGCCGTCCGTTGCCAGCCCCAGGTGATACTTGCCCGTGGCCATCTCCGCTACCAACGGCTGCAAATGCTGGGCGATCGGCTCTGGGTGAATGCCGTTGAAACCGGGATTCATCTCGTTCCGGAGCTCAGTTACCTGGCACTCGGCTCCCTCCAGCAGCCGCCTCAGATAAATCCGTCCCGCACCGTACATCGCATCCACCGCGACCGACAGCCCGGCCCGTTCAATCGCATCAAAATCCACCAGGCTCCGCATCTGCGAACGGAAGGCCGGCAACGGGTTGAATCGCTCGATAATGCCCGCCTTCAGCGCCTGCTCATACGCCAGCATCCTCGGCTGCTCTCCCCGCCCCTCACGCAGATGAATGCGCCGCTCCACCTCCTTATGCGTCGCCCCGCTGGCCGAGCCGCCGTACGACGCCTTCAGCTTGATCCCGTTGTAGCGCGGCGGATTGTGGCTCGCCGTGATCATCACGCCGCCGTCTGCCCACTTGTCAACGATCGCATACGAAATCATCGGAGTCGGCGCATCGGCTTGGCTCAACCAGACCCGAATGCCGTTTCCGGCCAGCACCTCCGCCACCGCCACCGCGTAGCGATCGCTCAAAAACCGTGTGTCAAATCCTACAACCAGCGACGGCTGCAAACGCGGCAGACCCCGGAACTGGTCGTTCGTTACATCCGCGATCGCCTGCGCGACCTTGCGCACATTCTCAAAAGTAAAATCTTCGCTAATGACGGCTCGCCAGCCATCCGTCCCAAATTTAATCGACAACTCGTATCCTCCGCGGCACTGCGAATCGAGCCGGTACGCTCTTTCGCTTATAAATCAACTGTTCCTACTGTTCGAAATACTGCGCGCGCTTCCGCTTCAAAAACTCGATGCTCTCTCGCATCTCTTCCATCCCGTTCATGCCATCCTCGATGCTGACCCAGCCATCGAATCCCCTGTCTCGCAGGATTGAAAAGATGGTGTCATAGTCGTTACTGCCCTGTCCGGTAACGCCGTGTTGCAGCTTGTCCGGATACCCGATCAGGCCGTCTGGCAACAGCACATCATCCAGAGTCGTCCCCTCTTCCAGAAAACGGTCGCTGGCGTGCATCGTCACCACACGGTCCGCCACCTGCCGCAGCAACTCGACCGGATCGTCCCCCGCCACCAGCGCGTTCGATGGGTCATATTGGACCCCAAAATGAGTCCGCTCCGGGATGGCCCTTAGCAACTCTACAAAAGTCTCCATCCTCTGCGCAAATTCCGGGTACTGCCAGTAACCGTCCTTATAGTGGTTCTCAAGTCCAAGCACGATATCGTTCTCTTTAGCAATCCCGATACATTCCTTAATGCATTCCACCACCCACACCAGCCCCTGCTCCACCGACACGCCCGGCCTCCTCTGGCCCGAGAGTACGCGGCAGACGGCGCCAGGGCCGCCCAGCCGCCGGGTGATTTCGATCATCTGCGCTTCCCGTTCAACTGCCCGCTCCCTCGCCCCAGGGTCGGGGTCCGTGAAATCGGGCGAACAGCACAGCATCGGCATCGCAAATCCTGCCCCCTCGATCGCCTCTCCAATCGAATCGATATAGGCGTCGTCCAGGCTCCAGAAAAAGCCCTCGTACATCTCCAACCCCTCGGCCCCCAGCTCACCCGCCCGGTCAATCCAATCGAAGACCGACATCGTGCGATGAAGGGAAATATCGTCCAGATAACACTTGGGAAACGCTGCGATTTTCATCGGGTTGATTGCGTGGTTGGCACTACATTCAGTCAATCACACTGTTCAAAGATCGGACAAGTGCGCTATCTGATTTTGCGCCTATCACATCTATCCGATTCGTCTACGGTTTCAAAATGATCTTGACGAGGTCATTCTCGCCCGCAGCCAGGCTGCGAAACAGCTCCGGCCCGTCGTCCAGCGGCGCCACCATCTCCACCAGCGGATCCACGTTCAGCCGGCCCGAGGACAGGGCTTCGATCGCCGCCGCAAAATCGGTCTCGTCAAACCCATAGGAGCCGCGCACGCTCATCTCACGCGTAACGACGCTCTGCATGTCCAGCTCAATCATCGGAGCATTGTTTCCGATCCAGGTGACGTTGCCCCCATTACGCGTAGCCTCGACCGAAAGTTGCGCCGTCGGGCTCAGTCCTACCGCCTCGAACGCCACGTCCACGCCCCCGTCCGTCATCTCCTGGATCGCCGCAACCGCGTCCGTCTCGTCTACGTTGATGACCGCGTCCGCCCCCAACTCCTCGGCCAGCTCCAGCCGGTGCGCCGAACGGTCCACCGCAATGACCGTTCCCGCCCCCTTCAAGCGCGCCGCCAGCATCGCCAGCAGGCCAATCGGCCCAACGCCAACCACCGCCACCTTCTGCATGGGGTTGATAGGCGTAATCCGCGCCGCGTGCAGCGTCACCGCCATCGGTTCGCACAGAGCCGCTCTCTGCCAGCTTAGGCCCTCCGGCTTGGGAAACAGCTGCGCCGTCCGCACCGCAACCCGTTGCGCATACGCGCCGTGCTCGTTCATGCCCGTCAACCGCCGGTGGGGAGACAGGTTGATCGGGTACGGATCCCTTCCAGGCGCAACCGTAAATAAAGGCATCACGACAACACTGTCGCCGGCAGCGTAGCCCTCCACATCAGGCCCCACTTCGCCGACCGTGCCCGCAAACTCATGACCCATCACGATGCCCGGCGTGCGCCGCCCGCTCTTACCGGTGAACCCGTGTACATCCGACCCGCAGATGCCCACCGCCTCCACCTCCACAACCACCTTGCCCGCCGATGCCGTAGGTTCCTCAAGCTCCTCCACCGGCATCTTCCACGGGCCGCGGTACATCAATGCTTTCATTTGGGCGAATCCTTTTCGAAGGTAGCCGGCCTGCCAACGCGCCCAGCGGGCCTGTTGCCGGCACATTGGAAGCTCGAACCTACGCAGACACGGTCCGGCCAGCACGCGCGCGGCTGTCCTATAGCAGGGCAGACCAGAATGCGGGTGCGAACACAAAGTTTCCTCGGGCGCGCAACCCACCCCAGACCGACCTGAGCCGGCCACCAGGTTTTCCAGGGTGATTAAACTGCCGGAAATGCCTCTCGTCTATGAGCGGTGTCGATGAGTTCAGTGCTAATCCCTGCATCTTGGCACGCCCTCCCCGTTTTGTCAATGACACCCTCCAACCGTGTGCACCCCAAAATGGGGGCGAACTTTCCTACTCTCCGAGTGGCACCCAAACCGCAATCAGTCCCCGCTCCAGCCTTCGCCAGCCGAAGCGCCCTCTCTGACCACTGCCCACTAACCACTGACCACTGCAGTTGGGCGGTCGGGCCTATTCGGCCCTCCATTGTGCGGGGGCTCCGCCCCCGCAACGCCCCCTCTCCTACAACACCCGCCGCATCGAGTGTGAGCGCAATATGACCTTGTCCACCCGCGGCGACCGTGCTTCGCCCCATCCCCCGTCCTCCTTCCGTAGGCGCAGCCCTTGTGGCTGCACTCGTACTCCCACACACGTCGCCTTCACCCTCTTCCAAATCGACACCATAGGCGCAGCCCCTGTGCCCGCCCTGTACCTCTCTGATTGCACCCAAAAATCCCAACCCCCAATGTTCACCGCACCCACCTGACTGGCCGCGTCTCGTACCCATGTCGCCATGCAGTCCATCCCTTCATCCGCCGCAAGAAATAACCGCCCAACGGACCGCAACCGGTCGCCCGCTATCCTGAAAATCCTTATCAATCCTGCAAATCCTGATTCAGACAACAGCCCCCCACCCAACCCCCGCGCCTCTCCCTACTACCTTCCCCCACACCAGCATCAGCGCAAAACTACATTTACCCTTTGCGCCCTCAGCAGGTATCATAAATAAATCCGCCTGAACCGCTAAAGGGTTGGATCGCCCGGCCGAAACTTCTCGCCCCCGTCGCAAAAGGAAACTGCGTGGAAAGTACCCCCATTGCAATCCTCCGTCGGATTGGCTTACGCCGTAGAAACGGAATAGAAGACGAACCGGTTCCCGCCGCACACCATGCATTGCCCTCGCAGCAGGCATGGATGATCCTCTACGCGTTGATGATACCGTCAACGATTATGCCTCTCAGCTCCTCCATGAGCCGCGTGGCCCTCCCCGTCCTGCGCGACGCCTTCACCATGAGCGCCGACGTCGTCGCCTGGACCTCCAGCGCCTTTACCCTGCCCTACATGATTCTGATGCCCGTCTACGGCCGCCTCAGCGATGGCGTGGGCCGTCGCCGTCTTATCCTGGCCGGCATCGCCATCTTCTCCGCCGGCTCGGCAATGGCATTCTTCGCAACCAATCTGACCTGGCTCATGATCGGCCGCGCCGTCCAGGGCTTTGGCATCGCCGGCATTATGCCCCTCGGCATGGCCTTCATCGCCACCATCTTCCGCGAAGGGGAGAGAGGCAAAGCACTCGGCACCTGGGGTTCCATCGGCCCGCTGACCGCCGCCATCGGCCCCTTCTTCGCCGGCTTCCTCGTCGACGCCTGGGGATGGCGCGCCGCATTCGGACCGGCAGTTATTCTCGGCCTCCTCGGCCTGCTCGCTGTAAAGCTCTGGGTTCCCGCCGGCCTCAGCAATGTGCGCCCCCGCTTCTGGCGTACCTTCGACTGGCCCGGCGTCCTTCTTCTCGCCGGCGCACTGACCATGGGCCTCTTCTATCTCTCCAGCCGCCCCATCACCGGCGTGGCCCCGCTGCAGGACTGGCGCCTGTTTGGCGCGTTACTGCTCTGTTTCGCCGCCTTCCTCGTCTGGGAGAAGCGCCGCCCCGACCCCTTCGTCAATCTGAATCTCTTTCGCTACCGCAACTTCAGCTCAGCCTCCCTCTGCGCCTCCATGCGCATGCTCGTTATGGGCGGCTCCAGCTTCCTCATACCACTCTATCTCGTCGATATCCATAACCTCAGCCCCGGCTACCTCGGCCTGATCCTGACAATCAACCCCGGCGCCATGACCGTGATGGTGCGCTTCGGCGGCCTCGCTGCCGACCGCTGGGGCAGCCGCTGGCCCGTACTCGTCGGCCTCAGTGGGCAGGCCCTCGCCGTCTTTTTCTTCTCCCAGCTCCCGGCCGACGCTCATATTGGCTTCGTCCTCGCCCTCCTGGCCCTGCAGGGGCTCAGCGTTGGCACAATGCTCGCCGCCCTCCACCAGGCCGCCATGTCCGAAACCGATGCAGAGGAAATGGGGACCGCCGCCGGCGTCTATAGTATGATCCGCTTCATTGGCGTCGCCATCGGCACCGCCCTGGCCGGTGTTCTCCTCTACAATGCTCTGGAACGCGGCTTGCCCGCCATCGAGGCTTACCAGCAGGTCTTTCTGATCGTCGCCTTGGCCGGCCTTGTCGGTATCACCACCAGTCTGGGCTTGCGAACGCGCAAACCGGCGGGCAGCGATGCGTAAAGCGCAAAGGTGTAGGAGTCAAGCGTCTTACCGCTGGCTGCCACAGAGAAAGGCTATGCGTCTCTTGAATATCGACAACTTGCACATCAGGCTCCCGTCAGGAGATAACCATGTTCCCAAACTTCAGCCCCGGCCCGCTGGGCATCAACGTGCCCTTCAACGAAGCCGTCCAACTCGCCGTCCGTTTCGGTTTTGGCGGTCTTGATGTGTCAATCGCCGAACTTCAGCAGATTGCAGCCACACAAGGCGTCGAGGCAATTAGCGAACAGATGGCTCGCAATGACCTGCAGTTCGGAATATGGACTTTTCCCTTCCCCTACCGCGACGACGAAGACAGCTGGCGGCAAGGACTGGCCGAACTGCCCGCCCGGGCCGAACTGGCCAGATCCCTCGGCGCAGTCCGTACATCCACCTACATCGCGCCCGCCGCCGACGACCGCAATTGGGAAGTGAACTACGAATTCCACCTCGCTCGTCTGCGACCAGTCGCCCAAATCCTGGCCGATCACGGTATCCGTTTCGGACTGGAATGGGTCGGCCCCAAGACCCTGCGCGACGAGAAAAAGTACGACTTCATCCATACGATGGAAGGTGCTCAGCAGTTAGCCGCAGATCTGGGCTCAGGCGAAGTCGGCCTGCTCGTAGATATTTTTCATCTTTACACCAGCCACACCGATGTCTCAGAAGTGCGCAATCTCTCCAACGCGCAGGTGGTCAACGTCCACGTCAACGACGCCGTCGCCGGCCGCACCGCCGACGAGCAGATCGACTTCGAGCGCACTCTGCCCGCCGAGACCGGCCTCACCGACATCGCCGGCTTCCTGCAAGCCCTCGACGCCATCGCCTACGACGGCCCCGTCACCGTCGAACCCTTCAACCAGCGTATCCGCGACCTCCCACCCGCAGACGCCGCCAGGGAGACAGCCGAATCTCTGCAACGGTCCTGGCAACTCGCCGGCCTCAACAGCTAAATCTCCGGTAGGGGCAGGCCTTGTGCCTGCCCTGGTACTTCCAAACACGACGTCTTCTCCTTCCCCCCTTCAACCTCCGGTAGGGGCAGGCCTTGTGCCTGCCCTGGTGCTCCCATACACGTCGACTTTTCCGTCCCCCCTTCAACCTCCGGTAGGGGCAGGCCTTGTGCCTGCCCTGGTGCTCCCAT
>JAPOVP010000110.1:0-25868 GCA_026708085.1 Caldilineaceae bacterium | reverse complement strand
CTTCTCCTTCCCCCCTTCAACCTCCGGTAGGGGCAGGCCTTGTGCCTGCCCTGGTACTTCCATCCACGACGCCTTCTCCTTCCCCCCTTCAACCTCCGGTAGGGGCAGGCCTTGTGCCTGCCCTGGTGCTCCCATACACGTCGACTTTTCCGTCCCCCCCTCAACCTCCGGTAGGGGCAGGCCTTGTGCCTGCCCTGGTGCTCCCATGCCCGTCGCCATCTCCGTCCCTCCTTCAACCTCCGGTAGGGGCAGCCCTTGTGGCTGCCCTCTGGCTCCTGATCAGACGTCTGCCCACCGTAAGCAGCAACCCTTGCAGTTGCCCCGTTTGCCTCTTCGATTTACACTAAAGACACTGGGCCTTCGCAACCGTCAGCAAGCCCTGTACAAATCCGAATACGCCGCCGCCTCGTTATTCCCCAACGGAGGTCCCAATGCTCGCCAAAGTGCGCAGCTGTGCCATTGTAGGTCTCGATGCCGAACAGATCGAAGTCGAAGTCGATATCACCAACGGGCTCGAACGGCTGACCGTCGTCGGCCTCCCCAGCGCCGCCGTCCGCGAAAGCGGCGAACGCGTTCGTTCCGCTATCGCCAACAGCGGATTCCACTTTCCCCAACACCGCCTCACAGTCAATCTGGCCCCCGCCGACCTCCGCAAAGAAGGCCCCGCCTACGACCTGCCAATCGCCCTCGGCATCATGGCCGCCACCCGCCAGGTCCTCGCCGAACTCGACGACGCGCTCATCGTCGGCGAGCTGGGGCTGGACGGCTCCGTCCGCCCCGTAAACGGCGCCCTGTCCATGGCCGCCATGGCCCAAAGGGCCGGTTACAGGCGCCTCTTCATCCCCCAACCCAACGCCTCCGAAGCCGCGCTCGTCGAGAGCGTCGACGTCTTCCCCGTCGGCCATCTCTCTGACATCGTGGCCCATCTGTCTGGACAGAAAGAGATCCCTCCCCAGAACGCGACCACCTTCGACCCCGGTGAAGAGATCGTTCACGCCGTCGACTTCCAGGACGTACGCGGCCAGGAGCACGCCAAGCGCGCCCTGGAAATCGCCTGCGCCGGCAGCCACAACGTGCGCATGGTAGGCCCGCCCGGCAGCGGCAAAACCCTCATGGCCCGCGCCCTGCCCTCGGTCCTGCCCGCAGCCACCCTCTCCGAGTCCCTGGAGATCACCCGCATCTATTCCGTCGCAGGAGAGCTGGACGGCGCCGGCCCCCTGATCCGAGCCCGCCCTTTCCGCGCCCCCCACCACACCATCAGCCATGCCGGCCTCGTCGGCGGCGGAACCATGCCCCGCCCCGGCGAGATCAGCCTCGCCCACCGCGGCGTCCTCTTCCTCGATGAGCTTCCCGAGTTCGGCTCCAAAAATCTCGAAAGCCTCCGCCAGCCCCTCGAAGACAAAATTGTCACCATCAGCCGCGCCTCCGGCACCCTCTCCTTCCCCGCCAACTTCATGTTCGTTGCCGCAATGAACCCCTGCCCCTGCGGCTTCTACGGCGACGACCGCAAACCCTGCTCCTGCTCCTTGTCAACCGTCCAGCGCTACCAGAACCGCATCAGCGGCCCGCTCCTCGACCGCATCGACCTCCACGTAGAAGTAGCCCGCGTCCCCTTCCAAAAACTCTCCGGCCTCGACGCCGGTGAGCCCTCCGCCCACGTCCGCCGCCGCGTCGAACAGGCCCGCGCCCGTCAGCAGTCCCGCTTCTCCCGGCAGGACAAAGCCCATATCGTCGTCAACGGCGACATGGGTCCCGCCGAGGTCCAGCGCTACTGCCAGATCAATGAGAACGGCAAAAACCTGATGCAGGCCGCCGTCCGCCAGATGGACCTCAGCGCCCGCGCCTACCACCGCATCCTCAAACTCGCCCGCACCATCGCCGACCTCGCCGGCCAAGAGGAGATCGACACCCCCCACCTCGCCGAAGCCCTACAATACCGACCCCGACTGACAATGTAAACCAACCCCACTCCCGCACACCACGGTAGGGGCAGGCCTTGTGCCTGCCCTCTCCTGCCAAAAACCGCTACGCAACCTGCCCAAGAGGTGCATACCAAAATGATGGCGAACTTTCATATACCTCTCTGTCGCAACAAGGCCGCGGTCAGTCCCCGTTCCAGATTCCGGCAGGGTAAGAGTCTTCTCTGACCACTGACCACTGACCACTGACCACTGACCACTGCAGTTCCAAGCCTTGTGCCTGCCCTCTCACGCCCCAAAAACTGGGACGCAAGCTACCCATGAACTGCACTTGACGCCACTCCAATGTTTGTGGTATACAATCCGTAGTCAAATCGTTTAGGTTGCGTATCCCAAACGTTGAGCAGTCCCAAACGGCCGTCCTGCCGACCAACTCGCGTCCGGGTTTTTCACCCGCGACAACGTTGCCCAAATGATGCGGCTGTCGGACCCGTTCCACGCATCGTTGTCCTGTTTCACAAGTCCTGAAGTCAATTCGCCATCCCATTTCGCCCACTTGGCACTCCCCGCCAACGCGGCCGTTGAAGATGTGTTTGCATTCATTCACCACCAAGGAGAGTTGAAACCATGACGATCACAAGGAAGTCAGTAGGACTCACCGTCTTCCTCATCCTGCTGCTCGGGCTGCTCGCCGCCTGCGCCGCCCCCGCCGCAACCGAAACGGGCGCAATGGCAGAAGAGGAAGCGGAAGCGGAAGAAGAAATGGCGGCCGAGCCCACCGAGCCATGGTACGATGAGGCCGACGTGGACAGCACCACGATTCACATCTGCACAGACTCACCGCCCAAGTACGGCGGCGAAATCGTCGTGGCAGGAGGCGCAGGCGCCATGCGCGGCAGTAGCTGGTTCCAGGCCGCGCACGAGGACTACATCTTTAGCCAGCTGGTCGACCGCGACACGGATGCCGTTACCATCCATCCTGACGTGGCCACAAGCTGGGACATCTCCGACGACGGTCTCACCTATACTTTCCACTTGCGCGATGATGTACGCTTCCACGATGGGGAACAGTTGACCGCCGAAGACGTCAAGTTCTCGCTCGAAATGTTCTTCCATCCCGACGTCGGTGCCTCCCATGGCCGCACCTCCGGCATTGACCAGCTGGTCGGCGCCGCCGAATTTGAGAGCGGCGAGGCCGATAATATTGTCGGCATCAAGGTTCTCGACGACTTCACCGTCGAGCTGAACCTGGTCAGACCCCGCAGCAGTGTGCTCAGCAATATCGCTGCCTTCAACATCTGGCCCAGCCACCTCATAAAAGGTACACCCTTCGCCGAACTGGAAAATACCGAGTACTCCGTCCGCAATCCGATCGGTTCCGGTCCCTTCACTATGGGCGAATACGAGCCGGATCAGTTCTATATCCTCGAAGCCAACGAGGACTACTACGCCGGCCGCCCCTACCTTGACCGCATCATCTTCCGCCTCGGCCTCGGCGGCGCTACCGCCTTCGCCGCTCTCGAAAACGGCGAAGTTCACATGGCCGGCCGCGTCACCGCAGTCGAATACGAGCGCTATAAGGACGATCCCAGCATCGTCCTCCTTGGCGGCCGTCTCGGCGGCGGCATGACCGTCTGGCCCAATCACAATCGGCCCGAGTTTCAGGACGCTCGCGTGCGCCAGGCCTTGCTCCATGCCCTCGACCGCGAGGCTATGGCCGAGGCCTACTACGGCGAACTGGCCGACGTCCTCCATCTCCGGCTGACCAATCCCGAGTTCGTAAGCCCCAATATCACCAAGTACGATTACAACCCCGACAGGGCCCGCGAACTCCTGGCAGAGGCCGGTTGGGATTCGGACAAGGAGATCAGCTTCGTTACCTACTACCAGGATGACCAGAACAAACGCATCCACGCTGCAATGCAGCAGTTCTGGGCCGAAGTAGGCGTTAAAGTCGACCTGGTTTACCTGGACGGCCCCTCTTGGGTTGCCCGCGTCTACGATAACGATGACTTCGACCTCTCCTATGGCTGCTGCGGCTGGTTCAACCCGGACCAACTGCGGCTCTCCCTCGGCTGTGACCGCAACTGGCCGGCCGGCCGCAACGTAGGCCACTACTGCAACGAAGAGTTTGACCAGCTCTCCGAAGGCGCCATGTCCGAACCGGACCCCGCCAAGCGCAAGGAGATGCTCTATAAGGCCACCGAGATCATCACCGCAGAAGCCGGAGAAATCCCCGTCTTCTGGCCGACACGTTTCTCGGCCTTCAGCGCCGACGTCTGCAACAACGTCTACCGCCAGTTGGACGAGCCCTTCGCCGAGCGCTACCCGGCCACCTGGTATCTCGCCGGCGAATAATATCAGCATAGGTCAGTGGCCAGTGGGCAGCACCGCCACTGGCCACGAGCCTTTTGTCTCAAACGTGACGATAAATCGAATCGTCCACTCTCTGTTGTCCAGAAAATGTCCGACCACCTTTTTGAATGAATCTGGGCATCCTGCACCTGTGGTAAAGACTTTGTAGTCAGACTGTAAAGACTCTGATTCTTAAGCTTCGATTCCTCCCGAACTGTTCTTGCCTCAAATGGCAATGACGGCGGTCAGAAACCCATTCCACCGGGATTCGCCCTTGTAACGCCGGTTCGGGCTTCGGCTGTTGCTGGCCCGGCACGCCCGGTAGCACGCTTCTGACGTCAATTGCCAAGTAACTTCAGCCGCGATGGCGACCCTTGCCAAAGCGCTCGCTTGTGACCTGTTTGGATTCATGCACCTGGATCGAGCCCTCACACCTGGGCGCAACGCAACAATAGCTAGGGGGTTGAAACCATGTCGATGGTAAGGAAGTACGTCGGATTCGCCACTTTCCTGGTCCTGCTGGTCGGGATGATCGCGGCCTGTGTCGCGCCTGTCGCGCCTGACCCGGCCCAAATGGAAGAGGAGACGGCGGCAGAGCCTGTAGAACCCTGGTATGATGAGGCAGACCTCGATAGCGACCATATGCATGTCTGCACCGATTCACCGCCCAAGTACGGCGGCCAGGTGGTGGTGGCCGGCGGCGCCGGCGCCATGACCGGGAGCAACTGGTTCGTCTTCACCGCCCGTGATGACTATCTCTTCAGCCAGTTGATCGACCGCGACACCGATGCGGTCTCCGTCCATCCCGACCTGGCCTCAAGCTGGGACGTCTCCACTGACGGACTCACCTATACCTTTAACCTGCGCGATGACGTGCGCTTCCATGACGGTGAGCCGCTGACCGCTGAAGACGTCAAATTCTCGTTGGAAATGTTCTTCCATCCTGATACCGGCGCCTCCCACGGCCGTACCTCCGGCCTCGATCAGCTGGTCGGGGCCGCTGAATTCGAAGCCGGCGAAGCCGATGAAATTTCCGGCATCAAGGTGCTTGACGACTACACCGTTGAGTTGAACCTTGTGGCGCCGCGCGGCAGCGTCCTTCTCAATATGGCCTCCTTCAATATCTGGCCGAAGCACCTGCTCGAAGGCACCGCCTTCGCCGACCTCGGCGACACCGAATACGCCGTCCGCAATCCCGTCGGTTCCGGCCCCTTCACCATGGGTGAATTCGTGCCCGACCAGTACTACATTCTCGAAGCCAATGAGGACTACTACGCCGGCCGTCCCTACCTGGACCAGATCATTTTCCGCATTGGTCTGACCGGCACAACCGCCTACGCCGCCCTCGAGAACGGTGAAATCCACATGGCCGGTCGCGTGACCGCAACCGAATATGAACGCTACAAGGACGACCCCAGTATCGTCCTCCTCGGCGATAAGATTGCCGGGGGTCTGACAGTCTTCCCCAACCAGAACAGGCCCCTATGGCAGGACGTGCGTATACGGCAGGCGCTCCTCTATTCGCTTGACCGCGAAGCAATGGCCGAAGCCTATTACGGCGACCTGGCTGAAGTGCTCCACCTCAGGCTCACCAACCCCGACTTCGTCAGCCCCAATATCGCCACCTACCCCTACGACCCCGATAAGGCCCGCGCCCTGTTGGAGGAAGCCGGCTGGGATTCCGACCAGGTGGTGGACTTCATCACCTACTACCAGGATGATCAGAGTAAACGCATCCACGCCGCCATTCAGCAGTATTGGAACGATGTCGGCATACAGGTGGAACTTATCTACCTGGATGGTCCTGCCTGGGTCAATCGCGTCTTGGAGAATGACGATTTCCACCTGGCCTATGCCTGCTGTGGCTGGTTCAACCCCGATCAGTTGCGGCTCTCACTGGGCTGTGATCGCGGCTGGCCCGCTGGCCGCAACGCAGGCCACTACTGTAACGAAGAATTCGACCAGTTGTCCGAGGACGCCATGTCCGAACCCGATCCGCAAAAACGAATGGAGATGCTGCACCGGGCCACTGAAATCATCACCGAAGAGGCCGGCGAGATTCCCATCTTCTGGCCCAGACGGTACTCCGCCTTCAGCGCCGACGTCTGCAACAACATCTATCGCCAGCTGGACGAACCGTTTGCCGAGCGCTACCCGGTGAACTGGTACCTGGCTGGAGAGTAACCTACTGCGAAACTTGAGATATTAGGAGGGGAGAGTGAGAGCCGTTTCTCTCTCCTCACTCCTCCCCTCCCTCTCCTGGGTCTTGCCATGAACCGCTACGTTTTACGCCGCATCGTCCAGATGCTGCCCGTCCTGTTCGGGATCACCATCATCACCTTCACCTTCACCGAACTCGCTCCCGGCGACGCCGTCTCGGCAATGATCCTCATGGACTTTGAAACAGGCACCGGCGGTGACGAAGGATCCAACGCCGATAAACTCCGCGAAAAGTACGGCCTTGACAAGTCCCCTCCTGTTCGTTATCTCCAGTGGATGGGAGGCCTTTTCCAGGGAAATCTGGGCGTGCGCATCCGCAGCAAAATCCCCGTCGGCGAAGAAATCGCACGCCGTCTGCCCGCAACGATTCGCCTCATGGTCGCTGCCATAGTTATTTCTATTCTCCTGGGCATTCCCCTGGGCATCTTCTCAGCCCTGAATCAGTACACGCCCCCGGACTATGTGCTCACATTCCTTGCCTTTATAGGTATCTCCATTCCAGGCTTCTTTGCCGCAATTGGCGCCATCTATCTCTTTTCGCTCAAATTGGGCTGGGTGCCCACCAGCGGCTATTCCACCATCGGCCGAGATCTTGGCTTGTGGGACACCATGCTCGACCGCGCGCGCTACCTGGTGCTCCCAGCCATCGTGCTGGGGCTGGACTCGACCGCCGGCATCATGCGCTATACACGTTCCAGTGTCCTCGAGGTTGTGCGGCTCGACTATATCACGGTCGCCCGCAGCAAAGGGCTGAACGATACAGTTGTCATATTCCGCCACATTCTTCGCAACGCCCTGCTTCCCGTGATCACCATCATCGGTCTGCGCCTCCCCAGCCTTTTCGGCGGCTCCATCATTATCGAGACCATTTTCAACTGGCCTGGAATGGGAATTCTCTATCTGGACGGGGTTGCCACGCGCGACTATCCCCTGATCATGGGCATGGTCCTGGTCTCGGCCCTGACAATCGTATTTAGCAACCTCATAACAGACTTGACCTACGGCGCCATTGACCCCCGAATTCGCTACGAGTAGCAATTCCATTCCCTTGGCCGGGGCCGGCTCCAACTGTCAGGCACCTGCCACCGGACCTGTTCCGCTAATGCGAGCCAGACTGTGCCATGACTGCTGAATCAAAACCCGAAGGACTCCAGGAAATATCCGACGCTCTCCAAGCCGACGAGGGCGGTGCAGCCGCACAGCGCCGCCGCGCTTGGCGCCGTTTCCGCCGTCACAAACTTGCCCTGGCCAGCGCCATCCTGATGTTCCTCCTGATTGTCGTCGCTTTCCCTCTTGCCCCCGTCGTCGCACCCATTCATCCCCACAAGATCGAAATTAGAGAGATCGGCCTCTCTCCAGGCGAAGAAGGCCATCTGCTGGGTACCGATCTTACCGGTCGCGACATCTGGAGCCGCGTGGTCTACGGAGGACGAGTCTCCATGTCCGTGGGCATCGTCGCCGTCTCCCTGTACATCACCATCGGCACTATCTTGGGTAGCGTTTCGGGCTATTACGGAGGCACTGTTGATGCCGTGATTATGCGCATAACCGACACCGTCATGGCGTTCCCGATCCTCATCATTCTCATCGCGCTCGTATCCATCCTTGGACCGGGTATATTCAACTCCATGTTGGCGATCGGTCTTATCGGCTGGACAGGCGTGACCCGCCTCGTCCGTAGCCTTATCCTCTCCATTCGTGAAACCGACTATATCATGGCCGCACATGCTGTTGGCGTCGAAGAGAAATGGATCATCATGCGTCACATCCTGCCTAATGTGATCGCGCCTATCACCGTCGCCGCCAGCTTCGGCATCGCCGGCGCCATACTCACCGAGGCCGGCCTCAGCTTCCTCGGACTTGGCGTCCAGGTGCCGACCCCCAGCTGGGGCAACATGCTCAACGAGGCCCAGAATATCCAGATTATCGAGAGCATGCCCTGGTTCTGGCTCCCCCCAGGACTCATGATCACGATCTGCGTCCTCGCAATCAACTTCATCGGCGACGGCCTGCGCGACGCCCTTGACCCTCGCATGAGCCTCGACTAAGATTGTTGAGCACCCTACAACTCTGTTACCTAGGTCTGATGGAGGAAAAGATGATCCTGATGCCGGAGCAAAAAGCAACCTTCTGGCGGGAAGGCTTTTTGCCCTACCCCACCTTGCTCGACGCAGAAGAACTGACACAACTCCAGCAGTTGACCGAGGAAATCGCTTTTGGGCGCGTCGAAGTGGCTGCCGACATCAAAGGAATTCCGGTCCTGGAAAAAGAAATGGTGGTCGCCCGCGGCGAAGTGCAGGCCGACAGCGCGCTCGATGAACTGCGCAAAATCAACTTCCCCGCCTCCATCCATGAGACCTTTCTCGCCGTCGCCAGAAAACCGAAGCTCGTCGACCTGATCTCTGAACTCTTCGATGAACCCGACATAAAACTGTTGGGCGATCAGATATTCATGAAGCCGCCTGGACATGGATCAGTCAAAGAATATCACCAGGACTCAGCCTCCTGGCCCTTCCTCATACCCCAGAACCAAATCACCTGCTGGATCGCGCTCGATGACGCCACCCTCGAAAACGGCTGCATCCGCTGCCTCCCCGGCAGCCACCACTACGGCCTGCTCCATCTCAGGCACCTGCCGCAACTTCTCACCGAGGAGATGAAGGCCCGCGAAGTCCCCGTCCCCATCCCCGCCGGCGGCTGCCTCCTCTTCCACAGCCTCAACCTGCACTATTCCAGCCCCAACACCTCCACCAAGAGGCGCCGGGCTTGGGCCCTGCACTATATGATGGCAAAAACCAGAGACCTGAGTACAGATGAAGAGGTCCATGTTGACTATATCTCGGTGCGGGGCAAATCCCATGCAGGGTTTGTCTGATTAAACCTACAGCCTTGCCGCGTGTTGCCCGTACCCTCCTCTATGTCCTCGGTCTCACAGCCCTGGCGGCCACTTGGCAGGCCGTGTCCAACTATGTTGGGTCACTCGAATCTGTGCGCGGCCTCGAGTTGGAGCTTACAGAGGTGCGCAGAGTCGATTCCGTTAGCGCGCAACTCGTTGTGCGATTCAGGCTCCACAACCGGTCGGAGCTCCCTGTCCACCTGAATAGCTACTTCTTTGACCTGTTTCTGGACGGAAACCGCATCGGTGGCAGCAGTAGCACTTGGCGCGACGATATTCCCGATGTCGACCGCTCCCTTTACACCCGCGCTTCTACTATCGAACAGACCCTGGCCCCTTACGAACGTCTGGATATGGAATTCCTCCTGCACGTCTTTGACTTGGAAAATTTCCTCGGAGGGTCCCAGGAGAATTCGGAGACTCTGAACTGGTCCGTTAAGGCCGGTTTTCGCCTCATCCATCCCCACTCGCAAGACGAGCGTCTCCTGCGCCTTCAGGCTACCCTGCAGGAGCCGGTGCCGTGAGGTCGCTCCTCCGACAAAGCGCAGCCGTCTTGGCGGTCGCCTCAATCTTGGCCTACGTCGGGCTGATCTCTCTTACTCACATTCAGGACTATGTACCTTGGCCGGCCGATATGCTCACACTCAGCCTGGTCGCCGCCATATGCGGAGCGTTGCTGGCCGTTGCAGAAAGCAGAGCGATTCTCCTGTTCGCCCTGGCCGCGATCTTGAGCGTTCTCCTCTTTGGCGGCTTTTGGGCCTCTGCCTCCTTGGCGCTCTTGCGCGGCCAAATCCCAGCCCTCGACCTCCTGTTCTCCGACTTCGTCTTTCTCTATACCGTTCAACGCGGCTTCATCCTGGTCGCGCCCAGTATCGTGTTTGGACTGTTAGGCGTATTCAGCGTACAGTTACTCCTACCCAAACTCCTGCGGCGCTGAACCGCAGGTTTTCCGGACTGCGTGGCATGCCCACGCTCGACTTCGAGGAGACCAACCATGAGCCTGACTGCCGAACAGAAACAGTTCTTCGATGAAAACGGCTATCTGCCCTACGGCCGTGTCCTCTCCGACGATGATATTCAGGCCCTGCGCCAGCGCAGCGAAGATATCGCCGCCGGACGTCTCAACCACGTACCATCGAACTACATTCAATTTGAAGAGCAGTTCCGTGACGGCAAAAAGACCGTCGAACCCCGAATCGACATGATCCGCAAAATGGTCTACCTCTGCTACCACGACGACCTCTTCGAGGCCGTCGCCAAAAAGTCCGAAATCGTCGACGTCATCGAGGAGCTCCTCAGCCCCAATATCAAGCTCTACACCGACCAGCTCATGATGAAGCCCCGCTTCAACGGCACCGTCACCGACTGGCACCAGGACTCCGTCGCCTGGCCCATGTTTGCCCCCCAGAACCACGTCAGCTGCTGGGTCGCCCTCGACGATGCCACCGTCGACAACGGCTGCATGACCGTCATCCCCGGCAGCCACAAATGGGGGCCGATTACCCGCGAATACAAAGATCGATTCCTGGCCCTGCCGCACCTGGCCGACCCCGTCCCCGTCGAACTGAAAGCCGGCCACTGCATGTTCCACCATGGCCTCAACTTCCACCGCACCGAAGCCAATACCACCCCCAACCGCCGCCGCGGCCTGGCGCTCCACTATCTCGACGCCGAGACAAGCTATCTCCGTATCGTCGACGAGGACCATCGCAACCAGGTCGAAGGTACCCCCCGCAAGGGCAACACACCCTTCATGCACATCCGCGGCAAGGAGTTCCCGGGGCGGGTATAACTGCTGGGGCCTCAGGTCTTTGGCGCTTACGACACTGCTCCCCAAATCGAGGCAAAACCAGGAAAGGTTCCCGATGTCCAGTATCCTCCCAACCGCAACCCTCGGTCGTACCGGACTGGAAGTCACCCGGCTCGGATTTGGCGCCGGCCATCGCCGCGCCATGACCGACAAAGAGATGAACGCCCAGCTCAACGCCGTCCTTGATGCCGGCATTAACTTCATCGACACCGCCAACGACTATGGCAACAGCGAGGAGATGATCGGCCGCTACCTTCATCACCGCCGTGATGAATTTGTGCTCGCCACCAAGTGCGGCTGCCACCCCGATGGCCATATCTGGACCAGGGAAAACGCCTTCCGCGGCCTCCACCAAAGCCTCGAACGCCTGCGCGTCGACTCCGTCGATATCATGCAGCTGCACAACCCGACCGTAGCCCAATGCGAACAGGGAGAACTTGTACAGGCACTGCAGGACATGCGCTCCCAGGGCAAAGTGCGCTGGATAGGCATGTCCACAACCCTCCCCCACCTGCCCACCTACCTCAGCTGGGACGTATTCGACGCCTACCAGATCCCCTATTCCGCCCTGGAACGCGACCATGAAGACTGGCTGACCACAACAGCACAGGCCGGCGCCGGCACCATCATCCGCGGCGGCGTCGCCCTCGGCAAGCCGGGAGTCGGACTCGGCCAGTCCGATCGATGGCAGGCCTTTAACGAAGCAGGTCTGGACGAGCTCAAGCAATCGGGCGAGAGCGACACTTCGTTCGTGCTGCGCTATACACTCACGCATCCTGACGTCCACACCAATATCGTTGGCACAACCAATCCAGCCCACCTCGCCGAAAATGCACAGGCCGCGCTCGCCGGCCCACTTTCCCGGGAAGTCTACGCCGAAGCCAAGGAAAGGCTCGACCGCATCGGCGTATCACCGGCCTGAGCGGACAGCCCACCAACTGCCGCCTCCATAAACAGCGGCCGCCGACAAAGCCAGCCAGCATAGGGCGCAAAGGGAGCGAACCATGACCAGTCCACGCAGAAACATCGAGCCCGGCGCCGGAATTCACATCGGCTCCCGTCGCGAACTGTTCGTCGACGACTACCTCATCGCCGCCCTCTCCCGCGACGCCGAACTGCGCCTCCACAGACCCGTGCCCCAGGAAGTCGCCCTCGAAACCGACGCACCCTGGGAGGGCAACGCCTCCGGGTACGTCACCGTCTTCCAGGACGAGGACCGCTACCTCATGTACTACCGCGGCTGGCACTTCACCCATGACTCCGGCTCCCTCGAATTCGCCCACCCCGAATTCGTCTGCGTAGCCGAAAGCAGCGACGGCATAAACTGGACCAAGCCGGACCTCGGCCTCGTCGAGTTCGACGGCTCTCGCAACAACAACATCATCCTCGACGCCCGCGACGACAGCAGCCCGGCCATCAACTTCGTACCGTTTAAGGACCCCAATCCCGACGCGCCCGCTGCCGAAAGATACAAGGCGCTCGCCAACAACAGGGGCTACAAAGGCCTCTTCGCCCTCAGCTCACCCGACGGCCTCCACTGGTCAAAAATGCGCGACGAACCTGTCATCACCAAAGGCTATTTCGACTCCCAGAATCTTGCCTTCTGGGACGCCGAGCGCGGCGAATACCGCGACTACCACCGCGACTTCCGCCACGGCCGCGACATCATGACCTGCGTCTCGCAAGACTTCATCAACTGGACTGAGCCCGTCTTTATCGACTACAACCCCACCCGCATCGCCGAGCTCTACACCAACCAGGTCACGCCCTACTTCCGCGCCCCCCACCTCTTCGTCGGCTTCCCCGCCCGCTACGTCGAGCGCCCCTGGTCGCCTGCCATCGAAGACCTGCCCGAACCGGAACACCGCCGCATGCGCGCCGACGCCCGCGAGCGCTACGGCGCCGCCCTCACCGACGGCCTCTTCATGAGCAGCCGCGACGGCATGGAATTCAACATCTGGCCCGAAGCCTTCATCCGCCCCGGACTGCGGCCCGAGGGCAATTGGACCTACGGCGACAACTATCAGAACTGGGGCCTGGTCCCCACCCGTTCCCAGTTCGACGGCGCACCCGATGAGCTGTCAATGTACGTCAGCGAAGGCTACTGGCGCGGGCAATCGGTGTGCCAGCGCCGCTACACCCTCCGCATGGACGGTTTCGTTTCGCTCCACGCGCCCCCCGGCGGCGGCGAGATGATCACCAAGCCCATCAGGTTCACTGGCCGCAACCTGGAGCTGAACTTCTCCGCTTCGGCCGCCGGCAGTGTGCGCGTGGAACTGCTGCACGGACAGGTCGATCTGGCCATCGAGGGCTATTCCCTTGACGACTGCATCCAGCTCCTCGGTGATGACCTTGATCGGACCGTGCGCTGGACACAAGGAGCCGATGTCAGCGCATTCAGCGGCGAACTGGTGCGCCTGCGCTTCTCGCTCCAGGATGCCGACATCTACTCTTTCCGCTTTGTGGAGTAGCGACTTTGCCGGCTGATGCCTGCCATTCGCACAGCATCAGGCAGGAGCTTTTGATGGAAATCCGACGCTATCGACCATCCGATCTGGAATCCCTCAAGACGATTACAGCCATCTGCTTCGACGGCGTCTCCATCGACCAGAATATCGAGCGCCTGTATGGGATTATCCGAGGCAAAGACTGGCGCTGGCGCAAAGTACGCCACATCGATGACGACGCCGCAGCCAATGCAGACGGCATCTTCGTCGCCGAAGTCGACGGCCAAACTGTCGGCTACGTCACCACACGCGTCGATAAAGCCGCCGGCATCGGCGGCATCCCCAACTTCGCTGTCCTGCCCGAATTTCAGCAAAAGGGAATAGGCCGCCGCCTGCTCGAAGAGGCCGTCGCCTACTTCGCCGCCGCAGGCCTGTCCTACGCCCGCATCGAAACCCTGGACCAGAACGATGTCGGCGCCCATTTCTACCCCGACTTCGGCTTCCGGGAAGTAGCCCGCCAGATCCACTACATCATGCCCATCACCCAAGACGACCCGTAAACGCCTTCCCTCCAAATACCCACTGCCCTAGGCAGCTCCAGGAGCATTCACATGTCAAATGCTAAAGTCAGAGTCGGAATCGTCGGCGCCGGACCGATCGGCGGGCTGGGAGGCAGACCCTTCTCCCACGCCGCCGGCTACCGGCGCTGCGAAGACGCCGAACTCGTCGCAATCGCCGACATCGACCCGCAGCGGCTCCAACAGTTCGGCGATGAGTGGGAGATCGAGCCCGAGCACCGTTATCCCACCGCCATCGACATGTACGAAAAAGCCCGCCTCGACATCGTAGATGTCACCACCAACACGCTCTACCATCACCATCCCGTCATCGAAGCGGCCGAAGCCGGCATCAAGGTCGTCATGGTCGAAAAGCCGCTTGCCACCAGCGTCGCCTGGGGACGCAAGATGGTAGAAGCCTGCGACCGCAGCGGCACCCGCCTCATCACCGAGCATACCCGCCGCTTCCTCCCCCACTACCAGCGTCTCAAGCGCATGATCGACGACGGCGCCGTCGGCAGCGTCAAAACCATAACCTACGAAGGCTGCCGCCCCCTCCTCACCAACGGCACCCACACCGTCGATTACGCCTTCTTCTTCACCGACGCCGAGCCGCAACTCGTCTCCGGTTATCTCAACCAGGAAACCGTCGCCGACCCGGGCGGCGCCGGCATGATTGCCTGCTCAGACGGCGTCGTCGTCTTCATCGACTGCATCGCAGAGCGCAAGGAGTCCCTCGGCTACACCAAGATCGCCGGCACCGAAGGCCGCATCCATTTCGGCGAACGCCGCGGTCTCTGGGAATACGGGCCCCTCGTCGAAGCCGACGAGGGCTATGGCACCCGCTACGATTTCGAACCCATCCCCGACATGCCCGCCGAATTCAAGCTCGACGACTACTTCTACTCCGCCACCCGCGAGAGCATCGACTGCCTGCTCGAGGACCGCGAAAGCGTATCCACAGGCCGCGATGGACTCAAAGCGCTCGAAGTCATCACCGCCATCCATGTCTCCCACAAGACCGGCACGCAGGTGAGCCTGCCCCTCGCCGAAGGCCTGGATGAGCTCGAAATCCGCTCAACCGGAGAATAACTGACCACTGACCACAGTTTTGCGGAGTTCTCGATGCCAAACTATCGCGCCGCTATCATCGGCCACACCGGACGCGGCAACTACGGTCACCATCTCGACACCGCCTTCCAGGGCCTGTCCAACGTCGAGGTAGTCGCAGTCGCCGATCCGGATGAAGAGGGACGCACCGCCGCCGCCCAGCGCACCGGTGCCCCCCACACCTTCGCCGACTATCGCGACATGCTGACGCAGTTGGACTTGGACCTGGTCGCCGTCTGCCCCCGCTGGGTCGACCAGCACGCCGGCATGGTCATCGCCTGCGCTGAAGCCGGCGTAAAGGGCATCTTCAGCGAAAAGCCCTTCTCCCGCACCCTCGCCGAAGCCGACGCAATGCTCGCCGCCTGCGAAAAGCACAACACCCGCATCGCCGTCGCCCACCGCCGCGCCAACCCCTACGAGCTGCACGCCAAAAAGCTCATCGAAGACGGCCTCATCGGCGACGTCCACATGATCCGCCGCCACGGCAAAGCCGACCACCGCGCCGGCGCCATGGACCTCGTCGTTCTCGGCCCCCATCTCCTCGACAATATCCGTTTCTTCGCCGCATCCGAAGTCGCCTGGGCCCACGCACACGTCACGCAGGACGGCCGCGAGCTCACCACCGCCGACATCCATGAAGGCGACGAAGGCGTCGGCCCCATCGCCGGCAACGGCCTGGCCGCCTATTTCGTCTTCCGCAACGGCGTCACCGCCCATCTCGACTCCTACCGCAGCGACGACACCGACACCCGCGAGCAGGTCAACTGGCTCGGCCTCGAAATCCACGGCTCCGCCGGCATCCTCTCGCTCCGGCTCGCGCCGCTCGGTGAACTCTACCACTACCCCTATCGCCTCTGGCTCCCCGGTGACCGCGACGGCGCCTGGGAACGTATCACCCTGCCCGACTGGGACCTGAATCCCGACGGCCGGCCCCGTTCCGTTTCCGAGAAATTCCAACTGAACAACCGGGTATTCGTAGAAGAGTTGATCAGTGCTATCGAGGAAGACCGCCCGGTCACCGCCGTAACCAACGGCCGCGACGCCCGCGCCGTCCTCGAAATGATCATGGCGATCCACGAATCGCAGCGGCTGCGCAGCCGCGTCGAGTTCCCGCTTCAAAATCGCGAGAATCCCTACGATGTCTGGAGAAGTGAAGCGGAGAAGGAAAGACCGTAACCGGCACCAAGTAAACAGCTGCCAGCACTGTCAGAGGTGGCAAACAAGAGTATACAAGGGGCTATCATGACCGCTAACAATCAATCCAATGACAAGGTCTACCGGGCCGGTATCATCGGTCTCACCGGCATCGGCCAGTCGCCGCCGCGTTACGACCTCTGGTCCACCCGCCACCCTCAGCCCCACTCACACGCTTCCGCCTACGCCGCCCATCCCCGCGCAGAAGTGGTTGCCGTCTGCGAACTGGTCCCTGAGCTACTGACCCTGTACGACAAAAACTGGGGCCCAGCCGCGCACTACACCGACTACCGCGCCATGCTGGAAAAGGAAAACCTCGACATTCTCAGCGTCGTCACCTCAGACCACCTCCATACTCAGATGGTAGTCGACGCAGCCGAGGCCGGCGTCCCCGCAGTCTATTGCGAAAAACCCTTAGCCACGACCCTCTCCGACGCCGACCGCACGCTGGCCGCCATCGAGAAGAACGGCACTAAAATGTGCGTAAACCATGGTCGGCGCTGGGATCCCTTCTGGCGCCAGGCCCTCTCCATCATCGAAGAAGGCCGCATCGGCTCCCTCACCCGCATAAACGCCCATCTCGGCGGCCAGCGCGCCATGCTCTTCCGCAACGGCACACACCTGGTCGACACCGTCTGCATGTATGCCGGCGCCGCGCCCGACTGGCTCATCGGCGGCATGGAAGAAGGCTACGAGGACCGCACCGAATATCTGGGCGACGGCGGCCACGACCCCAAGACCGACCCCGGCGCCTCCGCCTTTCTCTACTTCACCAACGGCGTCCGCGCCCACATAGAAATCTCGCAGCGAACCCTGGTCAATTTCGAGCTCGACCTCCTCTGCTCCAAGGGCCGCATCCGCATCAGCAACACTGAAGCCGTCGTCTACCTGACTTCGCAGGAGCATCCCCACGAAGTAACCAGCCGCCAGCTCGGCGGCACCGTCGACTATGGCAGCGGCATGGTCCACGCCGTCGACGAACTCATCCACTTGATCGAAAATGGCGGCGAAAGCATCTCCAGCGGCCGCCGCGCCCTCCACAGCCTTGAGATCATGATCGCCATCATGCGCTCCCAGGCCCAAGGCGTCGAAAAAATCCACTGGCCCCTTACCCGAGACTGACCCCCGCACCGCCACTATCTACTAGGGCCCGCTGACATTGCCACCAGCTACCCCTACCGTAGGGGCACCCCTTGTGGGTGCCCTCGCACCATCCGCCCCTCCGCCAATACCCGTAGGGGCGCCCCTTGTGGGTGCCCTCCTCCGGGCACTTCGCGTGACTTCGCAGACCAAGGAAACGTGTTCTCCGCGTCCTCCGCAGCCAAAAATGTGTTCTTCGCGGCCCTTAGTGGCCCTTCGTGGACAAAAATGTGTTCTTCGCGCCCCTTCGCGTGACTTCGCGGATCGATTGGTTTTGTTTCTCACAACCCCAAAACGTCAACGAAACCTGAAAACTACAAACCACTGCCGTCCCCCACCTCCTCCGCAAACGCCCGCGCCTGCGCCACCATATCCACCTCTACCATCTGGTTCCACGCCGACATCAGCCGCCGCGTAACCGGCCCCGGTTCACCCGAACCCACGTCATGCCCGTTAAATCGCGTCGCCGGCATGATCGTAAACGGCGTCGAAGTGAAAAACGCCTCATCCGCCGTCATCACGTCATACGGCTCCAGATTACACTCCCGGCACGATAGTCCCAGGCTCTCCGCCAGCTCCAACACCGCCTGCCGCGTCACGCCCCGCAGAATATTGCGCGGCTCCGCCGTCAACAGACCGCCGTCCTTCACCACGAAAAAGTTCGACCCCGTCCCTTCCGTAAGGAACCCGTCCTCGTCCGTCAGCAGGGCCCAAGCCTCTGGGTCCACCTTCTGCGCCTGCAAGTTGGCCATCTGATAGTAAATGCGGCTGCGGTTCTTGATCTTCGGATCGATCAGCCGTGAGGGCACCGAACGCTGTGCCGGGACGACCGCATGCACGCCCTTCACATACGCCTCCGCGAACGCCGCCAGGTGCCACGTCAACGGCCAGCAGTTGATCGTAACCGTCGGCCCCACCTCTCCCCCGAAGACCGTCTTGTACAGCCCCATCGGCCCGCGCGACACGTTGTGAACGATCTGAAAGTCCCGCCCGTCGGCGAAACTGGGCCGGTTCCTCTCGATCGTTTCCAGCGTCGCCGCCTCCATCTCCTCCGCCGTCAAGCCGCAGTCGATCTCCAGCGTCCGCAGCCCTACGTAGAGCCTCTCAATGTGCTCCCGCAGCCGGAACACCTGCCCGTTAAACGTACGCGTCGTCTCAAAAATCACATCGCCGTACATGAGCGCAGAATCGAAAATTGAAAACCCCGCCTCACTCTCCGGCACAAACGATCCACTCACATAAACTGTGCGTTGGCTGGCCACAATACCCCTCCTCTGACCACTAACCACTGACCACTGACCACTGCAGTTAACCCTGTTGGATTCAGATAGCAATTGATTGTACACTTGACCTTGTACTCCTGTCTATCGACATAGCGCCGCCATCCAAAGGAAACCCCACGTGACAAAGGGAAAACGGTTGGTCCTCACCCCTGCGGGCCAGATTGAAGTCGAAGAGTTCGAGGTGCCTGTACCCGCGTCCAATCAGCTCCTGGTACGCACTAGCCTCACCCAGGTCAGCGCCGGCTCCGAAATGAACGGCATCCGCGCCCGCCGCAACGCCAGCCCCGCCGAGCAGGCCGCATTCAAGCCCGCAGGACTCGGCTACACCGCCATCGGCGTCGTCGAGTCCGCCGGCAGCGAGATAAAGAAAGTCGCCGTCGGCGACCGCGTCCTCTGCAGCGGCAACCATTCCACCCACTGGCTCGTGACACCCGACCTCGAAGCCAGCGAAGTCGTCATTCCCCAACAGTACAACGTCCAAAAACTGCCCGAAGACCTGACCGATGTCGAAATCGCCTTCTGCGTTCTCGGCGACGTCGCTCTCCACGGCGTGCGCCGCGCCCAGATCCAGATCGGCGAATCCGTCGCCGTCCACGGCCTCGGCGTCGTCGGGCTGATGGCGCTCCAACTCTGCCGACTCGTCGGCGCCCAACCCCTCATCGGCGTCGACCTCGTTGAGTCGCGCCTCGACCTCGCCCAGCAGCTCGGCGCTTCCCATCTCGTCAACGCCGCCAGCCAGGACGTGATCGAAGAAATCCGCGCCCACACACAGCTGCCCTGGCGCTGGCGCGGCGCACTGCCCAGCATGTTGCCCGGCAGCGGCGCCGAGGTCCAGCTCCACTGCACCTCCTACATCGGCAACTATCCCACCATGATCAAGGCCGCCGCCGATCGCGGCCGCATCATCCTCGTCGGTGCCACCAGCGGCTCCATCCCCATCGAATCCGACGAGCTTTTCCGCCGCGAAATCATAATGACCGGCTCCTACCAGACCGGCATGAGCGACACCCATCCCTACTGGCCCTGGACACGCGTCCGCAACCAGCACGTGATCCTCGACCTCATCCGCCGCGACCAGCTCCAAATTGAACCGCTCGTCACCCATGTTGTGCCCTACACCGAGGCGCCCGCACTCTTCGATCGCATGATGGGCGGCCACGAGGGCTGGCTGAGCGTCTTCTTTACTTGGGACTGAATTTCCGGGGACCATTAACTGCGTCAACCATCACGTACGCGTCACCAGCACTCGGAGGCCCGCATGATCGACTTTCCCCGCTCCTTCTTCACCTGGAAGACCTTCCCTTGGAAGGATGATCCCTACTACAAGTACGCCGGCGGCTTTATCGGTAAAGCGGGCGACGTGCGCCAGGTGCGCTTCAACATCGAAGCCGGCTGTACCATCTCCGACGAAAACGGCCGCGCCTTGGCCGAGCTCTTCGTCGGCGCACCCTGCCGCACCGAATACACCATCCCCCGTGAGGGCTTCTTCCAGATCCCTAGCAGCGAGTTTCGCATGGCCTTCAGCCGCTCCCACCGCATCCCAATCGCCCGTCGCCCCAGCGACGAGACTGAGCCCGTCTCCGCGCAGGAGTTGAGCGAGGCCTTCCAGGATCACGACATCAGCCTCAAGCAGTTCCCCCACCCAATCGAGCTCAATGCCAGCGAGCCCCTGGTCGAAGCCACCCTCGCCAATGCCCTCCTCAACGCCCGCTGCTCCTACCGCGACGAACAGACCGGCCTGCACGTCACCGTCGAGTTTCCCGTCAACCTCATCAACGTCAACCGCGCCGACGCCGCCTTCCAGATCTGCACCGGCCCCCTCGTCCTCCCCGACCTCACAACCTGGAACGGACGCATCGTCGACCGCGTCTTCCTCGCCCACGTCGCCTTGACCGCCTTCGACTACATAGAATTCATCCTCCGCCGCGAAGTCGCCGCCGCCCCCGAAGAGCTCGACTGGCTCCACCACATCGAAGGCCGCGACCGAAATGAACTACACGACCCCAATAACAGACCCCCCAACTATCCCCCGCCCCGCCCATCCCCGACCGTCTACCACGAAATCTGGGCGCTCCCCGCAACCAACACCATCCTCCGCGCCCCCAATCTCTGACCCACCGCCCCTTCCGTTACTGACCACTGACCACTGCCGTTCAACAGGTGACACCCATGAGCAGTTCCAACACCACAAACTCCGAACCCATCGATATTGGCACCCGCCTCGAACCCCTCATCGATGACTTCCTCATCGCCGATTTGACAGACAGCCTCGACCTGCGCCTCAATCCTCCCGTCAAGCGCGAAGTCGTCCTGCAGACCGACGCTCCCTGCGAGGGCAACGCCTGCCTCTACCGCACCGTCTTCCAGGACAGCGACGGGCGCATCCGCATGTACTACGGCGCCTGGCACTACGTCATGGACGGCGGCCGCATGAACTACCCCCACCCCTACTATGTCTGCTATGCAGAGAGCGGCGACGGCAAGAGCTGGACCAAACCCGCCCTCGGCCTCGTCGAGTTCGAGGGCACCCGCGACAACAACATCGTTCTCGCGCCTGACAGCTTCCCCGGCATCGAAATCAGCGCCGGCGATACCGCCGTATTTCAGGACACGAACCCAGCCTGCCAGGAAGGATCCGAGTACAAAGCCATCGTCCCCGGCAAATCGCCGCGTGCCCTCCATGCCCTCCGCTCCCCTGACGGCTTCAACTTCTCCTTCATGCGACAACAGAATGAAGACATCCCCGCCCCCGTCATCACCGAGGGCTACTTCGACTCCCTGAACCTGGCCTTCTGGGACGAATACCGCGGCCAGTACCGGGCCTACTACCGCGACTTTTTCGGCGGCGCGCCCCACGGCCTCCGCGGCATCAAGACCGCCACCTCCGCCGACTTTCTCAACTGGTCCGAGCCAAAGTGGCTCGACTACGGCGACAGCCCCGACCAGCCTCTCTATACCAACCAGATCCGGCCCTACCCCCGCGCCCCCCACATATTCTTCGGCTTCCCCATGCGTTACATCGACAGAGGCTGGGTACCCCAGACCGACAACCTCCCCGGCCTCGAGTACCGCCGTGCGCGCAGCGCCGCCCATCCCCGCTACGGCTCCGTGGTCACGGACGCGCTCTTCATGTCCAGCCGCGACGGCCAGAACTTCAGGCGCTGGGGCGAAGCCTACATCCGCCCCGGCCCCAACGTCGTCGACAGCTGGGTCTACGGCGACAACTGCCCCGCCTGGGGCCTCATCCAGACCGAGGCCGACTCCCCCGGCGCCCCGCCCGAGCTCTCCCTCTATGTCGTCGAAGGCTACTGGACCGGCCCCAGCATGAACCTGCGCCGCTACACTACCCGCATCGACGGCTTCGTCTCCCTCCACGCGCCCCTCTCTGGCGGCGCCTGCCTCACCAAGCCGCTCATCTTCTCCGGCCGCCATCTCGTCCTCAACTTCGCCACCTCCGCCGCCGGCAGCCTGCGCGTCGAAATCCAGGACCACGAGGGCAACCCGGTTCCCGGCTTCTCCCTCGACGACAGCGACGAAATCTTCGGCGACGCCATCGACCGCACCGCCACCTGGGCCGGCGGCAACGATCTCAGCACCCTGTCAGGCCGCCCCATCCGCCTCCGCTTCGTCCTCAAAGACGCCGACCTCTACTCGATTCAGTTCACAGAATAAAATGCCAACCCCTCAAGCCAATCGCGTGCTATTCGACCATCTTCAGAAGCCAAAATAACAACTGTTCTTCGCGGCCCTTCGTGGAAAAGAGGTAGGTGTTTTTCGCGACCCTTCGCGTTCCTTCGCGGATGAAAGAGAGGTGTTCTTCGCGGCCCTTAGTGGCCCTTCGTGGATAAGAAGTGGGTGCTCTTCGCGGCCCTTCGCGGATCAGAAAAAGGTCTTCTTCGTGGCCTGCCGACGACATACGGACCATCTGTCAGGAGAACTATCATGCACATATCAGATTTGGACGTGACCAACCTCGAGCGGGGAACAAAATCCGCCAGCTGGCTCAACATCTCCCAGCGCGTCGAAGGCGGCTGGTGGCAGCTACCCCTGCTCACCGTAACCGGCTCCGAACCGGGACCCACCCTGGTCGTGTTCGCCGGCGTCCACGGCGACGAGTACGAAGGCGTCGAAGCCATCCCCCGGATCGTCGGACAGGTCAACCCGCCCCAACTCCGCGGCACACTCCTCATGGTCCCCGTCTGCAACATGGCCGCCTACGCCACCGCCACCCGCAACAGCCCCATCGACGGCCTCAACCTTGCACGCGTCTTCCCCGGCTCCCAGACCGGCACCCTCACCGAACAGATCGCCTACTGGCTGACCCACAAATTCCTCAGCGCCGCCGACTTCTTCATCGACCTCCACAGCGCCGGCATCGTCGGCGACATCCCCACCCTGGCTGGCTATGTCCACAGCGATGATGACGTAGGCCGTCGCTCCCTCGCCGGAGCCCGAGTCTTCGGCGCGCCCGTGCTTTGGGGCCATCCACCGCCCGTGCCCCCCGGCCGTAGCATCTCGGCAGCCACCGACCTCGGCGTTCCCTGCCTCTACACCGAAGCCGCCGGCGCCGGCCGCGCCCGTCCCGAAGACGTTGACTGTTTCACACTGGGCGTCCTTAACGTCATGCACCACCTCGACATGCTCGCAGGCGAACCCGCCGCCGCGCCACCCGCCGAGCACCTCCTCGGCGACGGCAACATGGACGAAGTCATGTCCGCCCCCATGGCCGGCTACTTCCGCCCCCGCGTCCAACTCCTGCAGGAAGTCCACACAGGCCAGCTCGTCGGCACCATCCACGACCCCCTCGGCACCCGCCTCGCCCAACTACACGCCGAAAACGACGGCATCGTCATCATGCGCCGCGGCGTCCACCGCGTCCTCGCCGGCGACGGCCTCATCCACCTGACCAACCGCGCCGAATAACCCAATACCTCAGGGGCTATCGCACCTTCGATCCCATTTACCCCGGTACACCCACTGCCGTTCACTAAAAACTAGAAACTGAAAACCAAAAACTGACTACTGCCGTTCACCATCCAAGCGCATACCCGTCCCGCCGCGGGTCCGCTCCCCCCATAAACCCGCCGCTCTCAGGATCGACCATGATGCCCTGCCCACCGCCGACCTCCGCGTTCCAGGGCCCCAGCCGGTTCAACCGGTGGCCCATCTGCGTCAGCTCCAGCAGCACATCCTCACCAATCCGCGTCTCCACATCCACCTGTGTACCCGGCGACGTCGCCTTCACCCGCGGCGCCTCGATCGCGGCCTGTATGTTCAGGTCGTGATCGATGACGTTCATGATCATCTGCGGCGTCGTCTGCAAAATCCCGTAGCTTCCCGGCGTCCCGATCAGAAACCGCAGCCCCTGCTCGTCCCACACCTGCGCCGGCGACATGCACATCTCGATCTTCCGCCCCGGCGCGATCACATTCGGGCTCTGCGGGTCGCCGTCAAACCAGTTCAGAAAATTGTTCAACGCAATCCCCGTCCCCGGTACGACCACCGCCGACCCAAAACCGGCCCCCAGGCTCTGCGTAATCGCCACCGCGTTGCCTGCCGCGTCAATCGCACTGAAGTGCGTCGTACACTCGGTGCGCATCCACCGCCGCGGGTCCCCTGCCAGCACCTCGTCCTCCATCTTCTCCGACGTATACCGTTCACCGCCCGAAGGGCGCGCCTGCGAGCCGATCTCTGCCCGGCGCTTGGCCGCGTACTCCTTCGACAGCAGACCGGCCGTGGGCACGTCCTCAAGCCCCGTATACTCGGCCCTGTCCGCCTGCGCCAGCTTCGCCGCCTCGATAAACCGGTGCAACGTCCCCGCACGGTTGTGGCCCATCTCCGCCACGTCGAAGCCCTCCATGATGTTCAGCGTCTCCAGGTACTGGACCGCCTGGCACGGCGGCGGCGGCGCATACACACGGAAGCCCCGGTACGAGACCGAAACCGGTTCCTGCCACTCCACCGCAAAATCCTCCAAATCCCGGTGCGTGATCAGCCCCCCGTTCTCCTCCATGTAACGGACCAGCCTGTCCGCAATCTCGCCCCGGTAAAAGACATCCGCGCCGCCCTCGGCGATGGCGCGCATGCTCTTCGCCAGATCCGGCTGTATCATCAGCTCCCCCGCAACCGGCGCCCGCCCATGCGGCAAATACGCTTCCGCCGTCGCCGGATACTTCAGCATCTCCGGCACGTTGAAATCCGTGAACTCGGCGTTCTTCACCGTCAGCGGAAAGCCATGCTCCGCATACTCGATCGCCGGCTGAAAAACCGTTGCCGCATCCATCGTCCCGAACCGCTCCAGCGCCGCCAGCCAGCCCCCGCACGACCCCGGCACCAGCGGCGAACGCGGCCCCCGTGCCCGGCTCTCCGCATCGCCCACCTCTTCAAACGTCGCCCCATACGGCGAGCGCCCCATATAGTCCAGGATCGTATGCTCCTGCTCCCGCGCCGAGTAGATATGCATGTACCCGTCGCCCCCCAGCCCCGACATGTAAGGCTCGACCACATTCAGCGCCGCCGCCACCGCCACCACCGCGTCGATCGCGTTGCCGCCCTCCATCAGTATCCGCACCCCCGCCAGCGAAGCCAGCGGATGCGCCGAAGCGATCATGCCTCGCCGGCCTGTCACCGTCGAGCGATGAACGATTCCTTTGGCAGAAAAGGACATCGGTTCTCTCCTTGCAACTGGTTTTTGGGTTCTCTATTTCTTGACTATACGTCTCAAATGAGGAGAGGCTCAATTGAGAACCGACTTCGCAACGACTAAGCCTTACTCAGTGCGCGACACCGCACAAGGCGAGCGAATCTCTCTCCTCACTCATCTCAAAGCCAATCACCCAGGAATCTGTGCTTTCACTGACCACTGACCACTGATCACTGACTACTGCAGTTCTGGGCGGTCGGGCCTATTCGGCCCTCCCTTGTGCGGGGGCTCCGC
>JAPOVP010000002.1 GCA_026708085.1 Caldilineaceae bacterium | reverse complement strand
GTTGCGGGGGCGGAGCCCCCGCACAAGGGAGGGCCGAATAGGCCCGACCGCCCATAACTGCAGTGGTCAGTGGTTAGTGGCCAGTTGTCAGTTGTCAGAGAGATCACTTCCCCTGCCCCAGTGTTGATCGCGGAATGGCTATGGCTTAGTAGTTGCGTCAGTTTTCGGCTTTCAGTGCTGCCATGCGTTCGCCAGAAACGCGGTCACACATGACTTGCAACATTAACTCAAAGCAATCGCGAGGAGCTATCGATGGCCTATACACCCAAACCGGAAAATAAGTTCAGCTTCGGTCTCTGGACCGTCGGCAACATTGGACGCGACCCTTTCGGCGACCCTGTGCGGGAGGTGCGCTCGCCGGTGCAGCTGGTGCAGCTTCTGGGGGAGGTGGGCGCGTGGGGCGTCAACTTCCATGACAACGACCTGGTGCCGATCGACGCGACCGCGGCGGAACGCGACCGGATCGTGAGCGACTTCAAGAAGGCGCTGGACGAAAACGGGCTCGTGGTGCCGATGGCGACGACCAATCTGTTTACGCACCCGGCCTTTCGCGACGGCGCCTTTACCAGCACCGATCCGGAGGTGCGGGCCTACGCGCTGCAGAAGACGATGGCGGCCATCGACCTGGGGGTTGAGTGCGGCGCCAGCACGTACGTCTTCTGGGGCGGGCGGGAAGGCACGGAGACGGATGCGAGCAAGAGCCCTGCGGATACCGGTAAATGGTTCCAGGAGGCGCTCAACTTCCTGTGTGAATATGTGATGGATCAGGGCTATGATCTGCGTTTCGCACTGGAGCCGAAGCCGAACGAGCCGCGCGGCGATATCTACCTGGCGACGGTCGGGCACATGCTGGCCTTCATCGAGACGCTGGACCATCCTGAGATGATCGGCGTGAATCCGGAGGTGGCGCACGAGCATATGGCGGGCCTGAACTTCACGCATGCGGTGGCGCAGGCGTGGAACGCGGGCAAGCTCTTCCATATCGACCTCAACGACCAGAATCTGGGCCGCTACGATCAGGACTTCCGCTTCGGCAGCCACAACATCAAGCAGGCGTTCTTCCTGGTCAAGTTCCTGGAAGACGTCGGCTACGACAACCCGCGGCACTTCGATGCCCATGCCTACCGCTCGTCCGACTATGAGGACGTGAAGGCCTTCGCCAGCGGCTGTATGCGCACGTACCTGATCCTGAAGGAGAAGGCCGAGCAGATGCGCGAGCATGAGCAGATCCAGGCGCTGCTGGCGCAGATTTCGGCCGATGACGGCTCCATGGACGGTTTCAGAGGCAAGTACTCATCAGAGAAGGCGGCCGGTCTCAAGGCGCATGCCTTTGACCGCGACGAGCTAGGCCGCCGCGGCAAGCCGTATGAACAGCTGGACCAGCTGGTGGTAGAACTGCTGCTGGGCGTTTGAACGGCAGTTTCTAGTTTTCAGTTTCCAGTTCTTAGTAACACCATTGCCAGCCAGCGGCAACTAAGAGGGCAACCACAAGGGTTGCCCCTACAAATTACGTTAGAAGGGGTGCTGGAAAAATGTATCTGATTGGCATCGACTCCTCTACCACGGCTACGAAGTCACTTATCATTGATGGGGAGGGCGAAATCGTCGCTGTGGGCGCGGCTGAGTATCCGTTCGAGACGCCCCAGCCCCTGTGGAGTGAACAGCACCCCGATCTGTGGTGGGACGGCACGGTGCAGAGCATGCGTGCGGCGCTGGAGCAGTCCGGCATCGATCCGGCGGAGGTCGGCGCGGTGGGTGTGAGCGGGCAGATGCACGGGCTGGTGCCGTTGGACGAGGACGGCGTACCGCTGCGGCCGGCCATCCTGTGGAACGACCAGCGCACCGGCAAACAGTGCGATGATATGCGCCTTTGGCTGGGCAAGGAAAATCTGGTACGCATCACGGGCAACGACGCGCTGGCCGGCTTCACCGCGCCCAAGATACTGTGGGTGAAGGAGAACGAGCCGGAGATCTACAGCCGCGTTCGTCAGATCCTCCTGCCCAAGGACTATGTGCGCTACAAGCTGACGGGCGACTACGCCACGGACAAGGCAGGCGCCGGCGGCACATCGCTGCTGGAGCTGGCGACGCGGGACTGGTCGCCGACGGTTCTGGCCGCTCTCGAGATTCCGCCGCAGTTCCTGCCCCCCACGCACGAAGGCACGCAGGTGACGGGTACGATTTCGGCGCAGGCGGCAGAGGCCACGGGCCTGCGCGCGGGCACGCCGGTGGTCGGGGGCGGGGGCGATCAGTCGGCGCAGGGGATGGGCGTGGGAGCGATCGAGGAGGGGATCGTGGCGCTGACGCTGGGCACGTCGGGGGTCGTGTTTGCGACCGCGAACGAGCCTTTCTACGAGCCGGAGGGGCGCCTGCACGCGTTCCCCCACGCACTGCCGGACAAGTGGCATCTGATGGGGGTGATGCTCTCGGCCGCGGGCAGTCTGCGCTGGCACCGGGATACCTTGGCGCCCGGCGTGGAGTTCGACGACCTGGTGGCCCCCGCCGCAGACGTTCCTATCGGCAGCGAGGGTCTGCTCTTTCTACCTTATCTGACGGGAGAACGCACGCCGCACCCGGACCCCTTCGCCCGCGGCGCGTTCGTCGGACTGACGGTCCGCCACGGGCTGGCGCACATGACGCGGGCGGTGCTGGAGGGTGTGGCCTTTGGCTTACGCGACAGCTTCACGCTGATGGAGGGCGTCGGCCTTGGCGAGATCCGCCAGGTGCGGGTGAGCGGCGGCGGTGCGCGCAGCCCGCTGTGGCGGCAGATCCTGGCGGATGTGCTGGGCAGCGAACTGGTGACGGTGAACACGACCGAGGGCGCGGCCTATGGCGCGGCGCTGCTGGCCGGTGTGGGCGCGGGCGTCTGGCCTGATGGCGAGAGCGCGTGTGCGGCGACCATCCGCGTCACCGGCTCGACCACGCCCAAAGCCGACGCAGTTGCCGCTTATCACGAATTCTATGAACTCTATCAGGGCCTCTACCCGGCGCTGCGAGCAACCTTCGATGGCGTGCGCCAGAACGAGGATTGAGAACAGAGGAACGGAGAGTACGGAGTGATCGTAGTTCTCTCTTTCCTCTCTCCTCTTCACTCTCTTCTCACAGTCTGAGGATAACCCGTGCGCTCGCAGCTTTTCTACGCTGTCTACGTTCCCACCTTCATTCTATCTTTCTGCCAGGGGATGTTGGCACTGCTGCTGCCTGTATACGTGATCGATCTGGGGCTGTCCTTCAGCCTGATCGGGATCGTGCTGGGCAGTTACGGTATTGGAACGCTACTTGCAGACCTGCCCGCCGGGGGCATTCAGGACCGCATCGAAAACCGCCTTTCGATGATAATCGGTATCTGCGTGATGGGGCTGGGGATGCTGGCGCTGAGCTTGTCCATGCGCTTCGTCACGCTGGTGATGTGCGGGATCTCGATTGGGGCCGGCGCGGCGTTGTGGAACGTTTCCCGCCACGCATACCTGGCCAACAATACGCTCAACGCCAGTCGGGGGCGGGCCATTTCGATCTTCGGCGGTGTCAACCGCATCGGCATGTTTGCCGGCCCGATTACCGGGGGATATCTAAGCGCGGAGGCGGGCATGCATACCGCCTTTGCCTTCTGCGGCGTTATCGCGCTGCTGGCGTTGATCTTTCCGCTCCTGTTCGTTCACGACAGTCTGGCCGAAGTGCCGTCGAAGCAACAGGCGTCGATGGCGCTTTCCTATGGACGCATGCTTACTTTTCTGCGCCGCAATGTGTGGCTGGTGACGCCGGCCGGTTTCGGCATGATCTGTGCGCAGACGATCCGCGCCGGCCGGCAGACCATCATCCCGTTGTACGCTGCTTCGATCCTGGGTCTGGAGGTCGACAGAATCGGTCTGGTGATGGGGATCGCTGCGGCCGTGGATATGTCAATGTTCTATCCGGCGGGCTTAGTGATGGACCGGTTCGGGCGCAAGTTCGCCTACGTGCCTTCCTTTTTGTTGCAGGGGCTGGGCATGGCCCTGATACCGCTTACGGGCTCGTTTGCGGCGCTGCTGGCGGTCACATCGCTGATCGGTTTCGGCAACGGGCTTGGCTCGGGGACGATGCTGACATTGGGCGCGGACCTGGCGCCGCCGAAAGGTGAGGGCATGGGCGCGTTTTTGGGACTGTGGCGGCTGATAGGGGATACCGGTCACACGAGCGCCCCTATCATCGTCGGTACGATTGCGGACGCGCTGAGCCTGGTACCGTCGATCTTCGTCATTGCCGTCATTGGGTTGGGGGCTGGATCGATTTTGGGGTTGTTTGTGCCGGAGACGTTGAAGAAGGCGTCGGCGGTGGGCGCGGAGCCGGCTGCTTCTACGTAGCTAGCGGTAGATGAAGCGGCTTTTGGAGTCAAGTTACGTTCCCAACTGTTTGCGCGTTTGGCGTAAGGGGCTCAGCGGCAGTGCCGTTCCCTCCGCGAAACACCAGGAGAACATGGATGGAAATCGCCTCAAGGGCTGAAGCGCCACCGTTGCGGCGCGATAGTTCAGGAGGGCTTCGTGTCGGCAAGTCGCGCGTCTTGCTTGAACTGGTCTTTCACGCCTTTGAAGAAGGAGCCACGCCCGAGGCGATCGTTTTACGTTACCCGGCTGCAACGTTAGCGGAAATCTATGGAGTGCTTGCCTACTACTTGCGCCATCAGGAAGAGATTAACGATTATCTGGTAGAACGTGAAAAAAAGGCAGAAGAGGTGCGCAACCGCATCGAAAGCAGGCAGCAGGACTTGGCAGAGTTGCGGAAACGTCTGCTTGCACGTCGTGGTGCCATCTCCTGAGTAGTTTATCTACCTAAACGGATTGGCGAAATTCTTGAAGTGAATGACTCCGCATCGGCTGAAAGCGCCAGTAGCTGAGCGAACGCCACAGCCACTCGAAGGGCCCGAAGCGGTAGTAGCGCAGCCATAGCGGTGACACCACCAGTTGGAACACCCAGATCACGGCGACAATGCCGATCTGCCCCACCCTCTCGACCGAACCGAACAGCCCCAAGCCGTGGCCGTAGAAGATGGCCGTGGCCAAGATTGTCTGCAGTAGATAGTTCGACAGGGCGGTCCGCCCCACCGCGGCCAGCGCGTTCTGCAGCCAGGACAGAGCGCGCGTTCGGGCGAACAGCATCAGGAGCCCGATGTAGGCGGCGCTGACGAAGAGGCTACCCCAATAATTCGGCTGCGCACCGGGGCCAAACTTGGAGAACTCCATCGTCCAGTTGTTGGCGAAGTTCTGGACGACCCCCAAGCTTACGACAGGCAGGCCGATGGCGAGTCCGAGGATGACCATACCGCCGTAAAAGCCGCGCGAACGACTACCTATGAGAACGCCCCAGCGGTAGAGTGCCATCCCCATCATCATCAGTCCCCCGGCGCGCCAGAGCCCCCAGTACAGCAGCCCGACCGTTTGGAATTCGGCGGACCTGGGCACGCGGGCATCCATCTGCGTCAGCCAGCCGCCCCGGTAGGAGGCCACCTCCTCCGCGATCGTCTCGGAAGCCGGTTGCCAGTCAGCCCCTAGCTCCTGCAGCATTTCAGGCGGAGTAAACTGCATGGTCAGGCTTGTGGTCAGCAGGATCAGAGCGGGAATCGACACGATGAGAATGCCCAGCGCCATCTGCCAGCCGGGCCGCAGCCGGCGCAGCCAGTAGACCCAGAAGCCGCACAACGCGTAGGCGACCAGAATGTCCCCGGACCAGAGCAGGTAGGCGTGGCCCAGGCCGAAGACGAGCAGCCAGAAGGTGCGGCGGTAGTGCAGGCCCCAGGCGCGCTGTCCGCGCGCGTCCAGCTTTTCGCTCATGAGGACGATGCCGGCGCCGAAGAGCAGAGAGAAGATGGTCATGAACTTCTGGTCGGCGAAGATGTGGCTCAGTGTCCACACCCAGCGGTTGGCCCCGGTCAGATCGCCGTAGACGGTCGGGTTGGCGTAGGCGGCGGCGGGCATGGCGAAGCCCTGGATGTTCATGATCAGGATGCCCAGCAGGGCGAAGCCGCGCAAGATGTCGATGGCGACGATCCGTTCGGTCGGACGGACCGGAGCGGTTACAGGCTGGGCCGATTCGGTGGACATACAGATTCCTTTGAGGAGAGAGTGAAGAGGAGGGAGGAGAGAGAGCGACATTGACTCTCCTCATTGCACGCCTCATGTTGGTGGAAGAGAAAGGAGATTCTTACCCATATACGCCGGCGCGCGCGTTTTGTTGCGGCATGGACAGTCTGTTTAGGATGACGGCGCGATATGGGCAGCAGCGCACAGTCAGACGCGCTGCAGATTGGACTTGATTGAGGTCAACACGTCGTCGAACATGGCCGCGGTCAGGCGGCCTGTGTTGGTGTTCTGGCGGCTGACGTGGTAGGAGGCGTAGAGGCGGGGGAGACTGTCGGGGAGGGCGTGGGCGGCGCCGTGGGAGAAGGTATGGCGGGGGATATCGTGGCCGAGTTCGCGCAGGGCGCGCAGGTAGCCGTCGAAGGCAATCTTGCCTAGGGTGAGAACGGCCTGCAGGCGGGGTAGGAGGGCCAGCTCCTGCACGAGCCAGCTGCGGCAGTTGTTCAGCTCGGCGGCGGTGGGCCGGTTTTTGGGCGGTACGCAGTAGGCGACGCCGGTCATGTAACAGTCGATCAGTTCGAGGCCGTCGCCGCGGTGGGTACTGCTTGGCCCGCTGGCGAAGCCGGCCCGGTGCAGGGCAGGGTAGAGGAAACTGCCGGAGCCGTCGCCGGTGAATGGGCGGCCGGTGCGATTGGCTCCGTGCGCGCCGGGGGCGAGGCCCAGGACGAGCAGCCGGGCATTTGGATCGCCCCAGCCGGGTACCGGTTTGCCCCAATAGGTCCAGTCGCGGAAGGCCTGGCGCTTGGTCGCGGCCACTTCCTCGCGCCACGCCACCAGGCGCGGGCAGGCGCGGCAAGCGACTGCGGCTTTGTGGAGCGCGTCAAGAGAGTCGAAAGTGGAACTGCTGCCCTTCGGACCGTTCTGAGACATTCATTTTCCCATGAGCGGGAGGGCAACCACGAAGAATCGGAAACCGAACACTTACAGCGTCAGGACTTCTACCAGTTGCTCAGCCTCTGGCGTATCCTTGAGCTCGTTGCTCAGGGGCCGGCCGAAGCCCGGTGCACTGATTTCGAAGACGTCGCCGGGCTCGGTCTGGATGCCGGCGGCGAAGCTGAGGGTGGCGGTGCCGTAGAAGTGCAGATGTACGTCGCCGGGCGTGCGGAAGGGCGCGTACTTGAAGTGATGGTGCTGGATATTGGCGAGACTGTGCGTCATGTTGTCCTCGCCGGTTAGGAAGGGGGCGGACCACAGCTCGCGGCCGTCGCGCAGGATGCGGGAGGTACCCTCGATGTGCGCGGGCGGGTCGCCCAGCAGCAACTCCGGCCCGCAGGAGCACTGGCGCAGTTTGGAGTGGGCGAGATAGAGGTAGTTCTTCTTCTCCAGCACATGGTCGGAGAACTCGTTGCCCAGGGCAAAGCCGGCGCGCAGGACCGCGCCGTCGTCGCCGATCACGTAACAGCCGACGAGCTCGGGTTCTTCACTGCCCTCCAGGGCAAAGGACGGCATGGTCAGCGGCTGTCCCGGCGGCACGAGCCAGCGGCCATCGCCCTTGTAGAACCACTCGGGCGCGACACCCACCTGTCCGGGCGCGGGTTTTCCGCCATCGAGCCCCATGCGGAACATGCGCATTGAGTCGGTCAGCGTCTCCTCTTCCTGGGTACTGAGATTCTGGTGCATGGCATCGCGGGCCTGGGCGCTGCCGAGATGATCAAGGCCGGTACCGCTGATTACGAGGCGGGTGGGGTCGGGGTGATCCAGCGGAGGCAGGAGTCTGCCATCGGCCGCAATTGGGCCATACTCCGCCCGCTGATCGCCCAGCCGTTCTTCGACCAGTTGGGTCAGCGGCCGCCCGCTGCGCCCTGCCTCCCGAGCCAGGTCATAGACCCGCTCGGTCCCGTTGAGAACGTGCAATGTCTCTTCGCTCTCGACCATCGCCACGCGGCGGTCGCCGGCTTCTGTGCGGTACTGCACCAGTCGCATCTTGTTTCCTCCGCTGCTCTGTTGGCTGATCACTTCTCGGTAGCCAGGTGTACGGCCCTTTTCCCCAGGAAACCGACAGCGATTACTGCTTCTCCCACTTCATCGCATCCCAGGCAACCTTGGTGGAGAGGTAAGTCTCGTAGGTGACGTCGGACAGCGAGATGTAGTCCTCGTCTGTGCCGCTGAAGGTGTAGGTGCCCAGGGAGACCCACTCGTCGGAGTGTTGGGACTGATCCACCTCGCGCAGGGTAAAGCCGCCCGAATGGGAGATCCAGTAGCGGGCGTTGCCGGTCGTGGCATGGTTGGAGGGGATGTATACGAAAACCTCGTAACTGGCCGCCTCCAGGTCGGGAGACCATCTGCCCCAGTTGTAGCCGGTACGGGTCTTGTCGTTGTTATTGGTCCAGAAGAGATGGTCGGCGTGGCCCGCGGTCTCCTCTCGCCACGTGGTCGTGAGGCCGCCCCGCTGGAATCCATCGTCCTGGTCGTCTACCGTTACCGTGATCGGGGTGGGGGTAGGCGAAGGTGAAGCCTCCGGCGTTGCGACGTCTGTCACGGGGGTCCAGCTCAACTTCACCTGGGCCAGCTCTTCGTGCTCATAGTATTCGAGAACGAGATTCAAGGATCCGCCGTCGTGTTGCAGCGTATACTGGTATGATGTCGCCGGGTGATCGCTCCAGCCGTCGATCCGTTTTTCGTTATCGATAAAGAGGCGCACCCCGTCGTCGGATACAACGTCGAAGCGGTAGGACCCCGCTGCGAGAGAAATTTGGGCACTATAGCGGGCAGAGAAACTGTCGGCGTTGATGGTTGGCGACGAAGGCGACCCGGAACCCCAATTGTGGTCAACGGCGGACTCCTGGCGGGCGAGCGCGGGGCTGCCGGTCAGCGTACGGTTGTTCCAGTACAACGCCTGCCAGACGGTAACCGGCGTGGATGTCGGCGTAGGCGTGATCGTCGGCGTGGATGTGGGGGTTACCGATGTTGCCGGGGTGGAGGTAGGCGCCGGCGTGTAGGTGGGCGGCGGTGTTGCCGTCGGCGTGGGCGTTGCCAGCGGCGTTGTCGTCAAGCCCGGCGTGGACGCGGGATCGGGTGTTGCCGTCGGCGTTGTTTCCAGCCTGTCCCAGGTCAAGCTCGCCTGCGCCTGCCCCGTTTCCTCGTAATACTCCATGCGCACGGTGACGGCACTGCCGTCCAGGTAGATGATCTGGGAGTAGGTTGTCGCGGTCTGCACCTGCCAGAAATCGATCAGGGTTCTGTCGCCGACCAGGAGCCGCACGCCGTCATCCACCGTTACGGTAAAGCGGTAATCGCCTGCCGGCAGCTGGAGGGATCTGCTCCAGCGCACGGAGAATCCATCCTGATCGATGCCGGTGAGCGGGCTTTCATAGCCCCAGTTAAAGTTGAGACGGGCGTCGCCGCGCGAGGTATGCGGCGTTCCTGTGAGCGAAGTGTTGTTGTAATACTCGCCCTGCCAGTAGGTCGTGGGCAGATCGGGCTCCCGCTCCCAGCTCACCGAGATGGAGGCCGCGCCGGTCAGTTCAAAGTACTCGACGCGAATGGTGTGCTGACCCTCTGACAGGGGCAGTCTGGTCTCGTAGGAGGCTTTCGCCTGCTCGATCCAGCTATCGATTTTCAGAACGCCATCCACCCAGAGCCGCACGCCGTCATCGACTTCGACGGTAAAGATGTAGTTGCCGGCATCTTCTGCGGAGATGTTGAGATGGCGCTCCCAGCGGGCCGAGAACCGGTCGGCGGAGATACCCGCCCCTGGCGAGCCGTCGCCCCAATCGAAATCCAGCGTGTCATCCTCACGGGAGATGACGGCATTCCCGGTTAGCGATGTGTTGTCCCAGTAGTCGGCGTCCCAGGTCGTATCTGATTCATGGGCAAGGGCGTCGGCAGAGTTGAGGGCGATAACCGAGAGCGCGCCAAGGGCCAGCAGGAGGGCACAGCATGCAATACGTCCTCCCATGTCCCTGCGCCCGTAAAGGCGGGCGAATAGCCAGGAAACGCCGACTCGAATCCTGTTATCACTCTGCATAGCTTTCTCCTCGTAGTGGTCAGGGGCCATGAGTCAGTTTGGCCGCCGTTTTCTCCAGGTTTTCGACAAGTTTCCGCTGACTCCGGATGATCGGAGAGGGAGCGGCAACCTGACGACTGGGCGGCGGCCAAAGCAGTATAGACACCACGGACCACTATCTGTTACCCAACACTGTCAGTGTGAGAATAATTATACACCATGCACCGGGATCAAACTATAGCCTGCCGCGCAGTCTTTGGGACCTTTCATGCCGTAGACATTACGAATTACCCGTCCGCTGTGCTATCCTTACAGTCGCTTTTTGCCCTTTCTGAATGTGCGGTTTTCAGCGCCCGGCGACCTGAAAACGGGGAGCGGGAAAACGATCCTGGCATGCATTTTGACGCATTGACGCTGGCCGCGGTGGCCGACGAATTGAAAGAGACGGTCACGGGCGGCCGGGTACAGCAGATCGTTCTGCCGGACAGCCGCAGCGTCGCCCTGGAGATCTACGCCCACCGGGAGCGGCGCCATCTCCTGCTTTCGGCACATCCTCAGGCCAGCCGCGTGCATCTGCTGGAACACAAGCCGCGGCGGGGGGTGCCGAAGGAGACGCCGCTTCTTCTGTTGCTGCGCAAGTATGTGCGCAGCGCGCGACTGGAGTCTGTTGAGCTGCCGGTGCCTTTCGAGCGGGTGCTCTTTCTGCGCTTTCACCATGCCCAGCACGGTGCCACGACGCTGGCGGTCGAACCGATCGGGCAGCTGGGCAATGTGATCCTGATGAATGCCGATGGCCGCATTCTGGATGCGCTGGTGCGAGTGCCTGCAGGCGAGAACGCCCAGCGCGTGCTTTTGCCGCGGCGGGACTATCAATTGCCGCCGCCGCAGGACAGGTTGCCGCCGCTGGGAGAAAGTGACGAGCCGCATGGGGAGGCCGGTCCTTCTCCGGTAGATGGGGACGGCGCCGGCGAGGATCAACCCTCGCTTCTCTGGCGCAGCCTGCTAAACCGTTTCGCAGGCGTCAGTCCGACTTTGGCCAGGGAGGCGGCCTGTCGGGCAACCGGAGACGCCGGCGCGGCGTTCACAACGGAGGCTTTCATGGAGGCGCGCAAGGTTCTGGGCGACCTGTGGTCGGCGGCGGCGACGGGCGAATGGACGCCGGGTATCGCGGTGGATGAAGAGAAGGGGGTAGCCGCGTTTGCGCCGTACGAGCTTAATTTTTGCGGCGAGTTCGTACAGGCGGAATCGATGAGCGCGGCGGCGGCCGCCTTCTACGTCGCGCAGGAACGGGACGCTTCCTCTTCGCGGGACGAGTATGCAGGTGTGCGGGGGGGCGTGGCCGCGCTGGTGCGGCAGGCGCAGGCACGCGTGCAGAGCCAGCTGCGGGCGCTGGCCGCGGATGAGCCGGGCCCGGGCGAGCCGGAACGGGTGCGCGCGCAGGCGGAGTGGCTGCTGGCCCTTTCGAGCCAGATCACCTACGCAAACAGGCCCGGCGGGCAGGAAGGATTCAGTCTGCAGGACGGCATGGCTGCAGTGGAACCGGGGCTGAATGGGCAAATGCAGCTGGTCATTTTCGGAGCCGGCGCCGACTTCGGTCAGCCGGGGGAAAAGGAGCCGGGAGCGGAGGAGGGCGATCTGATCGTTCCGCTCGATCCGAAACGCAGGCCGGTGGAGCAGGCGGAGCGCATGTTCGACCGGGCGGCCAAGATGGAGCGGGCCGCCCGTATCATCCCACGCCGCCGGGCCAGACTCAAGGCGGACCGGGCCTACCTGCAGCAGCTGGAGAACGATCTGAGCCTGGCGCAGGACCAGCCGGAGATCGTCGCGGTGCGGGAGGCGCTGAGGGAGGCGGGTTATCTGCGGCAACGCCGCGACCGGCACGAAAAGACGCCAAGGGACCGCTCGCGGCCGTTGCGTTATTTTTCACCGGAGGGCTTTCCAATCCTGGTGGGGCGCAACGCCCGTCAGAATGAGATAGTCACCTTTGACCTGGCGGGCCGGGATGACCTGTGGCTGCACGTGCGTGACGGGCCGGGTGCGCATGTTGTCATCCGCTGCGGCGGACAGCCGGTGCCGGAGTTGACCCTCAACGTTGCCGCACGGCTTGCCGCGTGGTATTCGGGGCAGCGGGGCAATGCGGGCGCAGCCGTTGCAATCACGCCGCGGCGCTTTGTCACGCGCATGGCCGGCGGACGGCCGGGGCAGGTGCATTACCGCGGCGAGGAGACGATCAGTGTTGCGGCTGAACTGCCGGCGGAGAGTGAGCAGTGGCTGGCGGCAGGGGAAAATTAGACACAGCTGATTTTTCAGGCAAGAAAGACAGTTTCAGGACAGACACATGGACTTGAGTCGACTCTGTATTCACACGATTACAACGAAGCCCTGGCCGATTGAGACTGCGATCGAGCGGTTCAGCGCGCACGGCGTCGCGGCGATGACGGTCTGGCGGGACGCGCTGGAGGGGCGGGATATCACGGCCGCGGGCAGGCAGATCCGTGATGCGGGAATGGAGGTCGTCTCGTTGTGCAGGGGCGGGTTCTTCCCGGGGGAGACGGAATCGGCGCGGCAGGAGGCGCTTGACGACAACCGCCGCGCCATTGACGAGGCCGCGGCCCTGGGCGCACCGCTGGTCGTGCTCGTCTGCGGGGCGGTGCCGGGCCAGCCGCTGGACGCCGGCCGCAGCCAGATCCGGGACGGGATAGAGGCGGTGCTAACGCATTCCGAGGCCGCGGGGGTCAAGCTGGGCGTGGAGCCGCTGCATCCGATGTACGCGGACAGCCGCTCCGCTGTGAACACGATGGCGCAGGCCAATGACATTTGCGCCGGCATCGATTCGCCGTATGTCGGGGTGGTTGTGGACGTCTATCACCTTTGGTGGGACCCTGAACTGGAGCGGGAGATCGGCCGTTGTGGGCAGATGGGCAAGATGTTCGCCTTTCACGTCTGCGACTGGCGCACGCCCACCGAAGACCTGCTGCTAGACCGCGGGCTGATGGGCGAGGGCTGCATTGACATTCGCCAGATTCGCGGCTGGGTTGAGGAGGCCGGGTTTGACGGGTATAATGAGGTCGAAATCTTTTCAAACCGTTACTGGGCGATGGACCAGGAGCAGTTCCTGGAGCGGGTGGTGGAAGCCTACACAAATCATGCTTAGTCCCTCAGGCTTTTGCAGGCGCCGCGCAGACGCGGCCGCATAAGCCTTCGGTGGTCCTTGGGGCCATGCATCAACGGGAGCATTTCCTACCTATGGCTGAAATTGCAGTTGGCGTAATACTGAACGGCGTGACCGGGCGGATGGGCACGAATCAGCATCTGGTCCGTTCGATTCTGGCGATCCGGGAGCAGGGCGGCACGGTCACCTCCGACGGGGACAGGATCATGCCGGAGCCGGTGCTGGTCGGCCGCAACCCGGACAAGCTGCGGCATCTGTCGGCGGCGCACAATGTGAGCAAGTGGACGACCAATCTGGACGAGGCGCTGGAGGACGATCATAACAGCATCTACTTCGATGCGCTGGCAACCAACCTGCGGGTGCCGAATACCTTGCAGGCGATCGAGGCAGGCAAGGCGGTCTACTGTGAAAAGCCGACCGCGGGCAATATCGAGGATGCGTTGCAGCTGGCGCAAGCGGCGAGCGACGCGGGGGTGAGCAACGGCGTTGTCCAGGACAAGCTGTTTCTGCCCGGTCTGCTGAAGCTCAAGTACCTGATCGACACCGGATTCTTCGGCCGCATTCTGGCGGTGCGCGGCGAGTTCGGTTACTGGGTTTTCGACGGCAAGGACCAGCCGGCGCAGCGCCCCTCCTGGAACTACAAAAAGTCGGAGAGCGGCGGCATCGTTCTGGATATGTTCGCGCACTGGCGTTACGTCATCGACAACCTCTTCGGCCCGATCCAGCGGCTCACTTGCATCGCGGCCAACCACGTGCCGGAACGCATCGACGAAGAAGGCGCATCCTACAACTCCGACGCCGATGACGGGGCGTACGCCATGTTCGAATTGGAAAACGGGATCATCTGCAACTTCAACTCCTCCTGGTGTGTTCGGGTGCGTCGCGACGACCTGCTGACGATCCAGGTGGACGGCACGCGCGGCAGCGCGGTGGCGGGTCTGCGCGAGTGCGCGATTCAGGGCGACTCGTTCACGCCCAAGCCGGTGTGGAATCCGGACATTCCGCAGCCGGTCCAGTTCTACGATACGTGGCAATGGATGCCGAACAACAATCCCTACGACAACGCCTTCAAGATCGAGTGGGAGATGTTCCTGCGCCATGCGGTGAAGGGGGAACCGTTCCCCTATACGCTGCTGGAAGGGGCGAAAGGCGTGCAGCTGGCCGAGTTGGGTTATCAGGCGTGGCAGGAGCGGCGCTGGGTGGATGTGCCGCCACTAAACTGCAGTGGTCAGTGATCAGTGGTTAGTGGTCAGTGGAAGGTTGCACGAGACGGCGCGGGGGGGTGACACCGGTCGCTGGCCTCAATGGTTCTAATTGTGCACGACGGTGGGTTAGCCGGAGGGGGGCGTTGCGTGGGGGAACCCCCCGCACAAGGGAGGGCCGAAGGCCCGACCGCCCAAAGGCGAGGAGTGAGAGACCTCTGAGCTGGCCTCGCTTCGGGTTACGGATGGGAATTGGCTGAGTGGTAACAGGAGAGAGAATGTCGCAATCGATCGCACTGCTTGACCCGACGCCCGCAACCGATATTGCGCCGCCGCCTGCGTTTCACATTATGCTGAAGCCGCGGGGGGCGATCTGCAATCTGGACTGCCACTACTGCTACTTCCTGAGCAAGGAGTTCATGTACCCGGGCAGCGATTTCCGCATGTCCGAGTCGATGCTTGAGGAGTACACGCGGCAGTATATCGAGGCGCAGCAGGTCCCGGAGGTGACGTTCGCGTGGCAGGGGGGCGAGCCGACGCTGATGGGGCTGGACTTTTTCAAGAAGGCGGTCGAGTTCCAGCAGAAGCACAAGAAGCCGGGCATGCGGGTCGAAAACGCGCTGCAGACGAACGGCACGCTGCTGGACGACGAGTGGTGCGAATTTCTGCATCGTAGCGATTTTCTGATCGGGCTGAGCATGGACGGCCCGCGCAAGTTGCACGACTTTTACCGCGTCGATAAGGGCGGCCAGCCCACTTGGGAGAAGGTGATGCGGGCGGCGCGGATGTTGCACAAGCACAAGGTGCGCTACAACATCCTGACGACGGTGCACGCGGCCAACGCGCCCCATCCGCTTGAGGTCTACCGTTTCCTGCGCGACGAGGTCAAGACCGACTTCATGCAGTTCATCCCCATTGTCGAGCGCGACAACGAGACCGGCTACCAGGAAGGGAGCACGGTCAAAGATCGCTCTGTGACAGCCGAACAGTACGGCGACTTTCTGATCCAGATTTTCGAAGAGTGGGTGCGGCGCGACATTGGGAAGGTCTTCGTGCAGATCTTCGACGTGGCGCTGGCCGGTTACGCGGGACACCGGCCCGGGCTGTGTATCTTCGAGGAGACGTGCGGCTCGGCGCTGGCGATGGAGCACAACGGCGATCTGTTCTCTTGCGACCACTACGTGGAACCGAACTACCTGCTGGGCAACATCGAGGAGATCCCGCTGATCGAGATGGTCGGGTCTGCGCGCCAGCAGGAGTTTGGCACGCACAAACGGGACAGCCTGCCCAACTACTGCCTGGAGTGCGAGGTGCGCTTTGTCTGCAACGGCGGCTGCCCGAAGAACCGCTTCATCAACACCCCCGACGGCGAACCGGGGTTGAACTATCTGTGCGCCGGCTACCGGGCCTTCTTCAATCATGTGCGCCCGTACATGAACTTCATGGCCGACCAGCTGCGCCGGCAGCAGGCCCCGGCCAATATCATGCAGTACCTGGCGGAAGAGGATCGCAAGCTGAACGCGCGCTTCGCCGGGGTCAAGCGCAACGACCCCTGCCCGTGCGGGAGCGGCAGGAAGTTCAAGCAGTGCCACGGCCGCGGGCGCACGGTGGAGCGGGCGCCGATGCGGTGGCCGGTTTCGAGCAACTAGCGGCCAGCAGTTTCACTGATCGCGAGCTGCGGACAACCATGTCCGTGCGCAACGTGACCTGGACGTCAAAGCACTACGTTCAAAATCCCCGTGGAAACGGTTCATAGCGGCACGACGGCGCAAAACCCTTGTGATCTGCCAGACGTGTCACATGGACATCCACAATGGGCAGAGCAATCCGCGCAAGCAGCAGTAGATAGTATTGCACGTCACGGGTGAATACGGCCCTATCGCTGCACTCCCCAGGACGCGGCATGGTAGGCTGAATGCCAACCTTCACAAGAGGACCCCCAGCAACATGCCGAGGGATATGGGCCGCGGAGGAGAAACGTCGTGAGAGTTCTGCTCGCTTTGGCGGCTGCGCTGACATCGTTCGCGGTCGCTTGGCTCACCCAGGACTGATTCAACACCATCCTGAACAAGCTGCCCTTAACGCCCGGAGGGTCTGCCAAGGTGACGGACTTGCTCGTCACCTTGGCGGCGTTCCCTTCATCCTCTTGTTCAACACGCTCTCACTACCCGGCGCGCTCGTGGTGGCCGTGCTCGAACCCTTCTGCGGCTGCGGCGTCGCCGTCGCGGCCCCGGTTCTCGTGGCCTTGGCGGTGCTCTGCGGTTTCACGAGCGGCGGTTTGTGGTTATACCGCCGCAGCTAGTCGGGTGAGGTCATTCCTCCTGCTCTCGCGCGGGAGATTCCCTCCAGCTACCTCCACTATTTCGACACCAGAGAACCGGATGCGGTGAAAGCCGCACGTCAGGTTCGAAGGGGGACGACGGGAGAGTGCTCCGAAAACACGGGGTATCTCACCGGCGGCCTGCCTTATTTGCCCTAGCCATCGAGTGAAAAGTCAGCATCGAGAATTCGGTTCATTGGGTCTTGGTTATCGCCTTGAGTGAAGATGAGAGCCCTATGTGACAGGGCCAAGCACAACAAAACTTCGCTATCGTACACTGTTCTGGCCCTGATCGTCACGCGCGCGGATCTGCAACTCCCGGGCCCAACGCGCGCGTGACGAGCCTGAACCGTACTTCTCAATCTTTCCGGTTCAACCATGCTGCCAACCAAAGACCTGCCACAATGAATGGCACGATGTACAGAGCATCCAGCCACTCTTTTGTAGACCCGTCTGGCAGCCCGAAAAGACCCACTACCCATTCAGAAGTAAGGTGGTCGATAACATATGCCGCGACCAGGGCCATGATGCTGTACAAGCGATGCTTCGTCTCAATTCGCGTCTGAAACGTCCATTTTGACTTTCCCATATAAGCAGATGACGCTGCCCGTGCCGGATATGTTTCCCCTTGAAACAACAGTGGCACGAAAAACAGTCAAGTTGACATACCAATGACATTCAGGTGCGAAAACATACGGTTATTGTCATTGCTGATTGGGAAGACGACAGAGGCGGCGGTCTTGCCGTCCTGGTCCGTTTCTCATGAACCGAACCAGGCTCGACGCAACCCCTTCTTCAAATTAGAGAAGGCGATGACCGGACCGGCCGGGGCAGGATGGGGATGCCCGCGATAGGTGCCTCCACGAATATGCCCTGCACTACGCATGGAGTCAGGTAGACAGTGCCTTTTTCATGCGGTAGCCGACGTGAGGTTCGGTGAAGATGTATCTGGGATCGCGTGCATCGTCACCGAGTTTGCGGCGGAGTCTCTGTACCACGGTGCGGGCCAGCCCTGCGTCGCCCGAGTTCCCCGGTCCCCAGACCCGTTGGAGCAGCTGCTCGTGGGTGACCACCGGACCGGCGTTGGTCGACAGCTCGAAGAGCAGGGCATACTCGGTCGCGGTCAGCATGACGGGCCGGCCAGCCACAGCCACGCGGCGTTCCGCATAGTTGATCACCAGGTCCTCAAGGACGTAGTTTTCGGGTTGTCCGAGATAGCCGATCCCGGAGCGCTGGCGCAGGACCGACCTGATGCGGGCGGCCAGCTCCGTGGGCGAGAAGGGCTTGACCACGTAGTCGGCGGCCCCCGTGTCGAAGGCCTTGGCGATTACGTTCTCCTGGCCGTAGGCGGACAGAAAGATGACAGGCAGAGAGGTTTTTTCGAGGATATTCCTCATCAGATCGATGCCGTCGACGCCCGGCAGCATCATATCGAGCAGGACGAGATGGGGCCCCTCCTGCGCAATCAGACGTTCGACATCCTCCGGTTCTCCGGTCACTATCGGGTCATAGCCTGACTTGGAGAGGACGTCGCGGATATACCGGAGGGCGTGGGGCTCGTCGTCGACGACGAGGATGCGCGTCCGCTCCTGGGTCTCGTTCCCGGGGTCGGCGGCGAAGGGCGCGGGTTCGGCAGCGCCTGCAGTCTCCTGCTTCTCAACGATTGGAACCGTAAAGATAAAGCGCGCCCCCTGGCCGGGGCCGTCACTTTCAGCCCAGATGCGGCCCCCGTGCGCTTCGACGATGCCTTTGCAGATGGCAAGGCCGAGCCCCGACCCGGCCAGGTCGGCCTGCCGGTCCTCGCCGTCAACGCGCGAGAACTTTCTGAACAGAAACGGCAGCCGCTCGGCCGCTATGCCTCTGCCCTCGTCGGATATTGAGACGGCCACCTGAAACTGTTTGCGCACAGCGCGCACGGTGATGGTGGACAGCTCGTTGGAATGCTTGGCCGCATTGGAGAGCAGGTTGCTGAGCACCTGGACAATGCGGCGTCTGTCGGCCATAACTTGGGGCAGGTCCGGGGCGACGTCGATATCGATTCTGTTCGTGCGGCCTGAACTCATGAACATGATGCGGGCCTCGTCCACCAGGGTGGCGGTATCGGAGGGCTCCGGGGCGACGGAGAGTGTGCCGGTCTCGATGCGAGCCACATCGAGCAGGTCGCGTATGAGGCCGCGCATGCGATCGGCCTGATCTGAGATGATACGGTGGAACTGGCGCATTTCGGCAGGGTCGAGGGAGGCTGCTTCGTCCAGGAGGGTATTGGCGGAGCCTCTGATTGAGGTCAGTGGGGTCTGCAGCTCGTGGCTCACCATCCCCATGAATTCGGCGCGCAGCCGCTCCAGCTCCTCGAGCGGCGTCATATCCTGCATGGTCACGACAAACGATTCGACCGCGCCCTCCTGTGAGTGGATGGGTGTGGCGTTGATCAGCGTTTTGACGCTGCGGCCGTCGGGGACCTCCATGACGATCTCCTCGAGGCGTACGGTCTCGCCGATACTGAGCGCCTGGGCCAGGGGGAACTCGTCGAGGGCGATCTCGCGGCCGTCGGCGCGGCGGAAGGTGATCACTTCGAGGAGCTCCTCCAGGGGGCGGCCGGGCGTCTGCAGGCTGCTGACGATCCGCCTGGCCTCCTGATTCAGCGACACCGGGACACCGGCTTCCACGTCGAAGACCACCACCCCGACCGGCGAGGTGTTGATCAGGATTTCCAGGTCGTTCCTGGCCCGCTGTTCGTCGCGGTAGCGGCGGGCGTTGACGATGACGAGCGCGGCCTGGCAGGAAAACATGACCAGAGTCTCTATATCTTCGGAGGTGAATTCCTGACCAGTTCCTGTCACGGCGAGAAAGATGTTGCCGACGCGTTCTCCTCCGTGGAGGATGGGCGCCGCCAGGAAGGGGACCTTACCGGTCGCGCCCCCGGGCAGGGGCGGCTCGGGCAGGTTGAAGGCCCGGATGTGGCCGATCAGGTCGGGAAGGCGAAGTGGTTCCGGGATGTTGCCGAGGTGTTCGAAGAGCGTCAACGCGTCGGGCAGGTCCCACAGGCCCTGGGCTTCTTGGGAGGTCATGCCGGAGGATAGGAAGTCAGCGGTCTGGCCCGCTTCGTCGAGGAGGGTGAGCACGCCGTAGCGGGCGCCGGTGAGAGAGCACGCGGAGTCGAGGACGCTTTGCAGAACGACGTCGAATTCGAGGCTCTCGTTGATACGCAGGCTGGCCCTGCTCAACCGGGAAAGACGGTCGCGCAGCGCTTCATTCTCCTGTATGAGCTCGTCGAAGGGCTTCATCGCTGTCTCCATACTCAACATTAAGGTGCGCCGCGGGGGGTCAGACGTTGGCTCAGGGGCTATACGGATCCTGGTTAGAGCCGCGTATGGCCCAAACGGCCCTTATTCTACCATTTGGAGAAAGGTTGACGCAATACTGATATGGGAAGAGACGCAATTTACATACTTATGACACTTCGATGCTTTATAATGTAAGGCTAGCGGTCTGTGAATGGAAACGGAAGCGCATGTGGGTCATATTCTCGACAGTGACAATGGTAACGGCAGCGCCGGCAGACGTGCTGAAAGAGGGAATCCGCTGTGTCGTCGTCGAGGGGACAGATGTGGTTCGCTGCCGATGCGATGGGGATAGCCGTGAGTGACCGCGGATTGAAGTTTCCGCCCAAGTTGAGGCGGCACATGTACACCGACAGAGAGATAGCGGTAGTCTTACAACCCTTGAGCGAGATCAATAATGACCAGCGGGTGTCGGAGAAGACGGGCGTCCCATGCAGCACCCTGAAATGGTATGTCGTTTTTGACTGATTCTGCCTTGACTAGAGAGCCCCCTCAGTCCGTCTTCTGGGTCCCGCACCGGAAGACGGCTGTTTTTAATTCGTGAAACTTTCGTGAGTCAGCGGGGAACTGGCCAGCTCTCTGTGCGCCGAAAGGCGTAAACTCGACGAAGAGGTTCTCCCGAAGTGAGTTCTGAACTGTGATGTGACGTCGCAGAACAGAGGGCGGCCATGTTTCGCTACCCGCACAGCCGCACTTCTCCCAAAACCCACCACCCAATTCCCGCTTGACCCAGTATGCCACCACCTCTTTCTGAATCTCACCCAAAGCCCTCAGATACTTTATCCAGAGTACCCGTTTCCCGCCAAAACATCTTACACATGCATCATTTACACACTTTCTGTCAATGTGACCACCTTTGAGGGATATACGAGCCACCACACGAAAGCTAATCCAACAAGGATACGCCAACCGTGAAGCGCGCCAACCTCTACGCCCTGATCATCGTCGCAAGCTTACTCCTCCTCTTCTGTCTCGCCGCCGCCGCCAACGCCCAGGAACCCGGCAACGACGAGAGTGTCGTCACTCACCTGGGCGAACTCATCGATGAACTGTTCGCCCGTGTCGACAGGCTTGACGAACGCATAACCACCGTTGAAGACGCGGATCAGCAGGACGAACTGTGGGATACGGTAAATAACCTCGATCTCCTTGTCGGCGACCTCGAAAGGGAAATGCTCTCTTTCGGGGATATGTCAGATCGCCTGGCCGATCTCGAAGCCATCTGGGACGGGCCTGGACCTACCTACCTCGACGACGGCCACTGCATCCTCGCCATACCCAGCCCTGGTGGCCTCCGCCTCACCCTGCAGCACGAGACCATTGTCCGCTACATGGCCCGATTCGACGCATTACCTGCCGCATACGGGGTGCATTCCGTCCAGGTCGACCCCGAAAGCGGCGAAATTCTGATCTTCTACGAGACCCGCGACGAAAGGCCGCTCTACGTGATCGAACGCTGGAACGGTTGCGAATTCCGCGGTAGCAGCGACTGGATTGCGGCCGAGGGGTAGGGCGTCTGCCCGAGAGGGAGGCCAGGCCCGCGGCGGCGGCCGCCAGGGCGGGAACGGATCGCTGCGAAGCCGTCGTTCTGCTCATCTTTTGACCATTGGGGATGGCGGACCCAAGTGTTGCCCCGGGTGTATCGAGAGAGGAAACCCTGCCATGAAACGCACTCTGATCCTTTTCGCGTTGCTGATAACGCTCACACCGGCCATGCTGTTCGCTCAGGACGACGTTTCGCTTGAGGGACTGAATAACAGGCTGCAGGCCCTGTCCACCGACCTGGTTATTCTCGCCAAGGAACTCAGACGGCTGAATGAGCGGGTGACCGCTTTGGAGGCAACGCCCGCAGTTGCGCCCACTCCGGCGATGGCGACGTGCGATCTGACTCCCAATCTGCCTGTCGATCCTGTACAGCTTAACGAAGAGACCAGGGCCGCCCATCGCACGCAGTACGGCAGAGAGCCGCCCTTGTTCATGGGGATTATCAAGGTTGTCTGGCACCCGGATGGACGCGTACAGATCTACTACGCGTCGGGACGCAAAGGGAACTACCGCAGCGTGTCCGAGCTGTGGGATGGCTGCGATTATGCAGGCCATACGCCCTGGAAAGAGCTCGAAGATATCAACGACTTCCGCTAGAGGAGAAACCCCTTGAAACGCAAAGTTCTGCTTGATTCTCCTTAGATGCCGCGCCCGGCCAGCCGGCAGTGCGTGCGAGCGTGTAACCCGCGGATACGTCCAATCGAATGCACATTCACCCTTGTGGAACCGCCGGCGGCCGAGGAGGCGGTAGTAAAAGGAGGGCTGCAAAGCAGTCTGTGTTCAGGAGCAGAAAGATGGAAGAGCCGACGATTCCCAGTTCATACCACACATTCATGCGGTTAATCAGGAGGCTTCAGGAGGAAGATCCGGGTGTCCGGCGGAAGGTGCTGAAGAAGCGCATAATCGATCTGCTGGATCTGCCGCCGGAGATGGATGACCCGTACTGGGACGAGCAGGAATTTTCCTATCTGCGGTCGAGCCGGACGCGCCGGCAGCTGTTCGAAGACCGGTTCAACCTGGCGATGTACAGGGTTCGAAAAGAAGAGGGCAAGGCGTGACTATCGAGAATCCGGGTCTGACTGGCAGGGTGAAGAAGCTTGGGAACGACTAAGGCGTCCCCGCCACGGCAAAGACAGGACCCGGACCCATCGGAGTACCCGAACGGTTGGCCGTGCAGGCGTTGCACAGACGAGCGGATAGGGCACAACGTCGTATGCCGGGCAACCCATTGATCAGCGAGCCTGTCTCAGCCTGTTTCAGGCGCAGAGGATGGTTTCATCCCCCGATCACCTTCTCGATTCTGCTCCTGCTCGCTCTGTTTCTGTCTGGATGTCACGACAGACGCGCCGCGCCCGCTTCCGTCCTCCCCGCCGCCGCGACCCCGCCACCGCCGGCCGCAGAACCTGTGACGCCGGCAGCCCTGCTCGACGAGGCCGCCTATCTTCACCGGATCGGCGCCTACAGCCAGGAGCAAAGGCTGCTGCAAGCGCTGCTGGCCGATCTGCGGACGGAGCCTGCCCAGGGGCGGCAAATACCTGCCGCCTCCCGTACACAGGAGCGCGCGGCAATCCTCTACCGGCTCGCCTTAGCCTATCTGGCCGATGACAGTCCGGAACTGGCGCTGGACGCGCTCGCGCGGCTCCGCCGCATGGGCGACTCCCTGGCCGCGGGCGAGATCAGTCTGCCGTCCGCGAGCGGAGAAGCGGTGGCGCAGATCCTGATCAACAGCCTCTTCCTGCGCGGGGAAGCCCTGGCCGGCGTGGACCGCTTTACCGAAGCCGCGGCCGCCTACCGCTCATTCCTGGAGCAGCGACCCCAGCTCTCCGGTGTCGTGGAGGAGCTCATCGCCGATGCATTGCTCGCGCTGGACGAACGGTCGCAGGCCGCTGACGCGCTGGGCCGAGCCGCCGGCGCAGCCATAACCGCGGACGAGGAAGTGCGCCTTCTCGAGCGGCTGGCAGCGGTTCTCGAAGGCGCGGGCCGCTGGGACGAGGCCGCCTCCATCTACGATGAGATCCTCGCCGGCCCGAATCTCGAACGCGCCGAACCGGGCCCGGATCAGGCCGCCCCTGAGGTTGACAATATACACGGCTACGAAGAATCCTCCATCTACCGCGCCGGTTATCTCTATCGCGCCGGCATGGCCTATGCCGCGGCAGGCGACGAAGAAGCCGCTATCGACCGCTGGCGTACGGCGCTGACCGAAAACCCGACCAGCGATGCCGCCTACCTGTCTCTCATTCAACTGGTGAACAGGGACGTGCCCGTCGACCCGTTCCTGCGCGGGGAGATCAATCTGTCCGCCAAAGCTTACCTACCTGCCATCTCCGCCTTTGAACGCTTTCTCGAGAAGTCGCCGCATGCCGCCCGCGCCGGCGAAGCCTGGCTGGGAATTGCCTGGTCCCTGTTGGGGTTGGAACAGTGGGCAGCGGCCCGTCTTGCCATCGACCGCGTGCTGGCTGACTTTCCGAACTGTGTCTGCTTTGGTGAGGCCTGGTTGGCGCGGGCGCGAGCTGCGTTTGCGGAGGGCGCGCCTGCGAAGGGACGGCGCATCTACCGCACATTTGCCAGTGCGCATCCCGACGACCCGCTGGCGCCGGAAGCGCTATGGCGGAGCGCGCTGTCTGCCCTGGACGCCGCCACCATACAGGATGTCCGCGGCGCGGTCGACTCTTTTGACGAAGCTGCGGCCGATCTGCTCAGGCTGGCGGACGTCTTCCCCGGCAGCCCGCGCGCCGCGGATGGGCTGGCCATCGCCGGGATCGGCGCGTTCGAACGCGGCCGTTACGAGTACGCCGCCAACCTGTTCGAACGGCTGCTCTCCGAGTATCCCGATACGCAGCCGGACTTTGCCGCCTACTGGCTCGGCCGCGCCCGCCATGCCCAGGGCGAAGTCAAAACGGCGCGCGCCCTCTGGCATGCGCTCGTCGCCCGCGCGCCTGAAGCATTTTACGGCGTTCTGGCCGGCCTGGATGTCGACGCCGCGCAACCCGGGCAGAATCTTGTCCCACGCCTGGCCGGCATGGAGATGAACGTGCCTACGTTGCCCGGCGACGATGGCAGCCGCGCATTCGCCGAAGAGTGGCTGCGCGGACCGCAGAGTTTCGTGCGCGCCCCAAACACCGGTGCGGCAACTGCCACAGACAGCGTCGAGCCATGGAACCTGCCCTTAACTGTGATCGGCGACCCGGACCTCGTCAAAGGCGAACTGCTGCTGGCACTAGGTCGCCGCGCTGAGGGATTGCGGCTCTTGGAGCAGATTTACTGGCGTTTGCACAACGACCCGGCCGCGCTCTATCCCCTCATGCTGCGTTTTGACAAGCTGGGCGCCAACCGGCTCTCCATTACGGCTGCCCACCGTCTCATCGAACTCAGCTCAGCTGAGCGTATCGCCGAAACGCCGCTCTTTATCCAGCGCTTCGCCTATCCCGACCACTACGCCCGCCTGGTCGAGACGCAGGCCGGAGAGTTCGATATCGCCCCTCAGCTTCTGTACGGCCTCATCTTTCAGGAGAGCCACTTCGAGCCTGCGGCGCGTTCCCATGCCGGCGCCCGGGGCCTTATGCAGATCCTTCCGGGCACGGGCTGGGAGATCGCCCGAAGCCTCAACTACCCCAACTTTTCCAACGAACTGCTCGACTTTCCCATCGTCAGCATCCGTTTCGGCGCATACTACCTGCGCTGGGCGCGCGACTTTGCCGGCGGCAACGACACAGCCGCCCTCGCCGGTTATAACGCCGGCCCTCGCAAGGCCAGATACTGGCTTAGCCGCACCGAGCCGGACGATGCCCTTTTCATCTACAAGGTCCCCTACTACGACACGCGTCGTTACCTTCAGGGCATCCTCATCTGCTTTGCCCACTACCTGCGGATTTACGGAGGCGGCTAGGTCTTGCTGACCTCCGTCATGTTCTGTCGAAGCGGTTGAAACGAAATGGCCACCAGCCCGACCCCTATTCTCCGGGTTACCCCTGCGTCCATACCGGCAGATTCTGGTACCAGCCGGAGCCGAAAATCAGACCATCGTGCCGTACCACCCAGGAATATTTCCCCTCCTGAGTGCCGGTGACAGGATTGAGGAGGAATCGGTCGACCCATACCCCTTCCCCGGTGGCGCCGGCTATCGCTTCGCCGTGCCGGTAGCCGGTGAAATCCCCCCTGCATCGCCCCGCATATCCTCACCCAGCATAGCCGGGTTTACCGCAAGGGCGAGTAGCTTCTCGTTCTCATCAAAGATGAACAGATACCACTCATCGTCCCCGCTCTCCGGTGAATTGTAGTATTCCAGCGCCGCCTCCCGCCCGCGGGCGTCGTACAGTCGCATCGCTCTCTCCACCATCGCCACCGTGTAGCCCGCACGGCCCGCCTTGGAAACCTGCCCGCACGGCATGATGGCCGAGCCATCCATCTCTGGATGAAACGACACCTGGTGACAGCAGCCGGCCACAAAAGAGGCGGCTGCCGCCCGTACGGCTGCCAATCTGCTCAGAATCAGACGCTTACACATGTCCCTCCTGCTGGAGCCTGCTTCAGTGAAGGCCGGTGCAACCCGGCCGGCCGGTCAGTCTCTCCAGCGCCCGCGCCTTTTTTCCCGCACCAGTTTTTCAAATTCCGCTTGTGAATAGCCGCGATCGAACTGCCTCATGATCAGGTGTTCGATCTCCTTTGCCGGCGTCCACCCGTTGCGTGCAGCCGAACGCAGCAGGCAGCGGTATACATCGTCCGGCAGATCGATCGTCACAATCCTCTTCACGTTCATGCCTCACCAATCGCCTCGCGCCCGCCACGGATAACATTGACCCGACGAAAGTCGAGGAGGGGGGATTCTGTGCGAAAGTACCAAGCGCACATCTCCCTTCATTGGGCCGATCCCCCCGCCCGCTTAATCATATAACACTCGTCTGTCAAGCTCGTGTCAAGTCAACCCTCGTCCGTCTCTTTTGCGTGGCAAAATCGTCCCAATTTCGCCGGGAAGGGTATAACAGGGCCGCACGGCAGGATTTCATCAGTCCCAGGCGATCCACGCGGACGACGACCACCACGCTTGCACGGGTGGCCGGCTTGACTCGCGGGCGCCGGATGAACATACGCCGCGGCCCGGGAACGCTGTACGAAACTGGCAGTACGGCTGAACCGGGCGCGCGTTTCGACGTCGCCGCAAAGCGCAGACGGGCTGGTTGGAATCAAGACCACTTTCTCAAGGTGCTAAAAACTCAAGATGCGATTGCCCTGACGTTTTGTCCACCTGATCTTTTGCGCGCGTGCAACGCTGTGCTATACTGCTCAACCGCGACGAGGGACAGCTTGTCTGCTCCCTCGTTCTTTCTGTTCACAGCACAATGCTGTGGACCTTTGTCTAACTGCGGTTTCTAGTTCTTAGTAGTCAGTTTTTGGTTTTTGGTGCTGCCTCTCAGTTGAGTTCAGGGCGGTTACTGGAGACTTAGAACCGAGAGCTAAGAACGAACCCAGGACAATGCTCATGGAAAGGAGTAAAAAGGTAGATGAACACGTACGAATTGGTGTACATCATCCAGCCCAATCTGGATGATGAGGGTGTCAAAGCCGTGGATGACCGGATCAGTCAGGCCATCAACGGTGAGGATGGGACAATCGAGAGCACCGATTATTGGGGCAAACGGCGATTGGCCTATCCCATCAAAGGCCACTTTGAGGGACACTACATTCTGCACAACCTCTCGATGCCTCCCACCGCGGTGCAGAACGTCGAACGACAGTTGCGGCTATCAGAAGATGTATTGCGTTTCCTCGTTGTCCGCGTTGGGGACTGAGCCACAAAGGAGCATCGAATGTCTGACGAAAACAGAATGAGTGAAGCCGAAGCGAAGAGCGAAGAACAACCGGTTGCCGAGACGCCCAAGGGCGAGGATGCCCCCGTGCTCGAAGAGAGCCCGGACGAGAGCGTTGCGCAGGCCGTTGCCGATACGGATGGAGATTCCGAGGCCGAGGCTGTCGCAGAGCCTGAGGTCGAGACGGTTGCTGAGCCTGAGGCTGAGGCGGCTACTGAGACAGCAGCGGCTGCTGAGCCAGCTGCTGTGGCAAGCGCCGGGCCGGACGCTGACACCGGCCGCGGAGAGCAGGAGACTCCCACCTTCAACCGAGTTGAGGGGCCGGCGATATTCAACCGCGCCAGGCAGGGCAATCAGCGCCGAAATCCCCGTCACGTCGGCAACGACGTGCGTATCGACGAGATCGACTACAAGAACATCCAGGTTCTCAGCCGGTTTGTCGATAACTACGGGCGAATTCACAACCGCCGCAAAACCCGCGTCACCGCCAAGATGCAACGCAAAGTGACCAGGGCGATCAAACGGGCCAGGCACCTGGCCTTGATGCCCTACACAGGCGAACATATCCGCATCACTGGCAGACGCGGTTGATCGATTCATGGCCAAGAAGCGCAGAAGAAGAAGGCAGGAAGAACAGCCACAGGTCGAGAACCGGCGTGAGGTGCGCCTGCGTGCCCGCGACAGGGAGCGCAACCTGCGGCTTACCGCGATCGTCGGCGGGATCGTTGGTGTGGCGCTGCTGCTGGTCCTGTATGGCGTGGTCAACGAGCTGATCATCAAGCCCAACAGCGTTCTGGCACAGGTCGAGGACCAAACGATCGTCACCCGCGACTTCTGGCAACAGGCGCGCCTGCGCGAGAGCGAGTTGCAAAACCAGCGTTTGCGGCTGCAGATATTCGCCCAACAGTTTGGGGATTCCAGCCTGTTCGCCTCCCAGGTCGCTTCGATCAATGCGACGCTTGCCAGCCCGTTAACGCTGGGGACACAGGTCCTCAACGATATGATTGAAGGGGCCGTTCTGCAGATCAAGGCGCCGGAAGTTGGTGTGTCGGTGAGCGATGAAGAGGTGGAAGAGACCCTTCTCGAAGAGGTGGCGCGCGGGCAGGGCGCGCTGACGATGCCGCAGGCGACGGCAACCGCGGACGCCAGCATTGAAGCGACCGCGACCGCGGAAACCTTTACGCCGACACCGGTCCCCTCGCCGACGCCGACGCCGGAAGAAAGCGCGGACAGTGAAGCGGCCGCGACAGTGGCCGTTTCCGCTCCCGAAGGCGATCCCGAGGGCCCTGAAGGTGATCCAACCACTCCGGAGTCGCCCACGGTTCTGACCGATGACCTGTACCAGGAGGGGTTGCGCACGCTGGAGGAGAACCTGCGCGAGAACACCGGTATGAACCTGGCCAGCTATCGCGAGGTGATCCGGGCACGTCTGTTGCGGACGAAAATGTCTGAGACGGTCAGCCAGGACCTGGTGTCCACCACTGAAGAGCAGGTCCGAGTCCGCCATATCTTGATCTCTGTCGATCCCGAGCCGGAGCCGACCGCCGAAGCACAAGCACCGGCTGGCGAGACGGACGGCGAGACAACCGCGGCCGAGACGCCTCCGCCGGCGCCAGAAAGCGCGGAAGAAAACGGTGAGAGTACAACCGAAACGACAGCAAGTGGTGCTGTGAAGGTCGAAGAGGATGACAGCCCGCCCGCCCCGGAAATATGGAATCCGGACAGCAACGGCGATGGCCGTGTCGACGACGCCGAGGCGCTGGCCTTTGCGCAGATACTGCATCAGCGCATTCTGGACGGCGAGGATTTCGCGGACCTGGCGCTGCGGTTCAGCAACGACCCGGGCAGCGGCTCCCAGGGCGGCGATCTGGGCTGGGCCGGCCGCGGGCGTTACGTGCCCGAATTCGAGGAAACGGCGTTTTCACTTGGTGTCGGCGAGATGAGCGCTCCGGTCAAGTCGACCTTTGGCTACCACATCATCGAAGTGCTGGAGCGGGACGATGAGCGGCCGAAGGAAGAGGCCAGCTTGCAGCAGGAGTATGCCGAGGCTTTCCAGACGTGGCTACAGGAGCAGGTCCTGTCGCTGAACATCGACCGTCCGGACAATCTGGCCGCCATGTTGCCGCGCAATCTGGGGGATTCGGATGACCAGTAGGTTCGGTCTGCCGCGTTAGATCGTTTTGCGGTCAGGCTGTAGGACAATCAGAGATATCATAACGCCGGGTGCAATGCCCGGCGTTTCCTATTGGGGCAGGGGTTCCTGCGCGCCGGTCGCCAGACAGGAGCGGATTTCGCTGATCAGCGCGCCGGCCTGCGGCCAGGTCAGCATCTCCAGGGTGCGAGGGCGGGGCAGGTCGACAGAGATGGCGCCCTGCAATCTTCCGGGCTGGCCGCTCAGAACGAGCACACGATCGGCGAGGAAGACCGCTTCCTGAATGCTGTGCGTGATCATCAGGGCGGTCTGCTTGCGGTCGCGGCAGAGGCGCAGGAGCTCCTGGTTGAGGCGCTCGCGTGTCAGCGCGTCGAGCGCGCCGAAGGGCTCATCCAGGAGGAGCAGCGCCGGACTCTGCAGCAAGGCGCGCGTGAGCGTAACGCGCTGGGCCATGCCGCCGGAGAGTTGAGCGGGGTAGGCGTCGACGAAGGCTTCCAACCCCATCAGGGCAAGCGCCGCACAGGCCCTTTCCCGGTCGTGCTTGTCGAGCGGCTTGTGCAGTTCCAGCGGGAGCAGGACGTTTTCGAGCGCTGTGCGCCAGGGCATCAGATTGGTGTTCTGGAAGACGAATCCGATCTGCGGCTGCGGGGCGCGCACGGGGACGCCTCTGAACTGTACCTCGCCTGCAGTAGGCGGCAACAGACCGCCGAGAATGCGCAGGAGTGTCGACTTACCGCTGCCGCTGTTGCCGACCACGCATGCAAACTCATGCTCCTGCAAGGAGAAGGAGACCTCGGCCAGCGCCGGCGTGACGCGGTTGCGGCGGGGGTAGTTGTGGCTGACGTTGTGCGCTTGCAGTAGCGGATCTGTCATCGTTGGTCAGGGATAGAGCTGTCCACGGCCGGTTGTGAAAGGCTGGCCGCGGGGTGTGTCACTGAATGAATTCGTTGGTGTACATCTCTTCGGGCTGGACTAGCCGTTCGACAAAGCCGATACGCAGCAGGAGCTCGGCCACCGTCTGCCATTCGGCATCGGTGGTGGCACCGGGCGCGCCCTGCGGCCGCGGCTGCCAGAAAGGAAGCGACGCGTCGAAGACCAGACGGTTGGCGGCCTCGTTCTCTCCGCCCGCTTCCGGCACAAAGTGCAACGCGATAGCGAAGGACTCGTCCGGATTAGCGAGGGTATAGGCGACCGACTCTTGCAGCGCGCGCACCATGGCCTCGACCAGTTGCGGCTCCTCCTGCAGGGTGCGTTCGTTGGTGACGAGTCCGTTGGCGGGGATCTGCAGGTACTGGTCGAGGGGGATCTGGACGGTTTCGATGCCGGCGTTGCCGAGCACGACGGGCCCGTTGACGGCGTAGTCCACGGCCGCGTCGACCAGGTCCTCGCTCACGGCGGAGGCCTGGGTGAAGCCGATGCTCTCCATCTGGATATCGGCTTCGGTCAGCCCGGCCACGTCGAGGAGGGCCCGCAGCGCGATGTAGGTGGCGCCGAAGGGACCCGGCACGCCGACCGTGCGGCCGGCAAGGTCGGCAGGTTCGTTGATGCCGGCGCCGGCCTTGGCAAAGACGGTGACGGGATAACTCGTATACCAGTTATGCACGTATCTGACAGGCAACTCCTGGGCGCGCCCGAGCACGAGCTGGTCGCCGCTGGCGATCATGAACTGCAGCTCGTCGGTCGCGACCAGCTTCAGGTAGTCGTTTTCAAAGCCGTAGTCCAGTGAAAGTTCGACGCCTCTGTCGGCGAAGAACCCCTTCTCGATCCCGACGTAGAATGGCGCGAACTGGACATTGGGGATGAAGCCCACGCCCAAAGTGATGGGACGTAGGCTCTGCGGCTCGGCTGGCGGGGCGGGGGCGATGGGGGCGCAGGCGGCCGCGGCTGCAACCAGGAGCGGCAACAGAATCAGTTTCAGCAGGCGAGGCAAGCCCGCGGGGGCTGCCGCTGCCGGGCGGGGCGAGATGGCGTTTGTCGGTGCGGTTGGATGACGGTCAATGTAATGTCTCATTCGTTCCTCTGAATATCTGAAATTGGAGATTTTCTCATAGCGGGAGCGCGTCTCAATCGCCGTCCGTCAAGCCTAACTGCTTCCAGCGCAGCAGGTAGGTTTCGAGCAGTGTGAGGCTCCAGTACATCGACTGGGCGAGGAGCACGATCATAAGCACGGCGACGAAGATCATCGGCGTGTCGAGTACACCCCGCCCCAGGTTGATCAGGAAACCCAGCCCTACGTCGGCGCCGACGAACTCGCCCACGACTGCGCCGACGACGGCCAGGATGACGCTCAGCTTGAGGCCGCCGAAGATGACGGGCAGCGCGGCGGGCAACTCCAGCTTCAGAAAGAGCTGACGGCGGCTGGCGCGCAACGAGCGCATCAACTCGCGCAGGTCGGCGTCGACGTTGCGGATGCCGACAACGGTGCTGACCAGAGTCGGGAAGAAGACCATGATGGTTGTCACCAGAACTTTGCTCAGCAGGCCGCTACCGAACCAGATGACCAGGAGCGGGGCGATAGCGACGACCGGGATGGTCTGGCTGGCGACGAGATAGGGGGAGAGGATGCGGTCGAGGGTGCGGCTGCGTCCGAGCCAGTAGCCGAGGACGAAGGCCAGCGTCAGGCCAATCAACAGACCGGCGCCGATTTCGGTGGCGGTGGCCCGGGTATGGCGCAGCAGCGAGCCGTCGGCGGCCATGGTGAGCGTTTTCTGCAGTACGTTACCCGGGCGGGGCAGGATGAATACGGGATAGTCCTGCCAGCGGACGAGCGCCTCCCACAGCAGCAGCGCCCCGCCCAACACGAACGGAAAGGCGGCGAGGGCAGGATGACGCGCGACCCAGTCGCCGACGCGGCCGGCGTTGCGCCGGTTCTGCGGCGCCGGTTGTTCGACTGCGGGCGGCGTTCCCTGGTCGGTGCCGTCGTCGGCCGGCGCGCCGGGGAAGAGAATAGAACTGTCCTTCATAGTCCTGCTTTGCCTCGAAAAAACAAAGGACCCGAAGCTATCTGTCGCCTCGGGTCCTGTATACGGTGCGATCACCGAACTCTCGGCGTGTGCCGAGAGCAGCCATAGGCAGCGGTTGGCGTGCGCATACTGCGCGTGCCTTCAAAACAGAACGGCCCGAGATACGGAAATCGTACCCCGGGCGTTGCGCGCAGTTGCCACTGCAAATAGCCAAAGAAAACGGGAACAGTACACGAAACGGCACTGCCCTCGCTCTTTGCACCTTCTCCCATCCGGACTATACCGTCGGCGTCGGAATCTCACCGAACTCTGCCTTGCGGCTCACGGGCTTACCAGGAAGTTTCGCCGCCCCTTATGTTGGGGATGCAACGCATTTACCTGGCTCACCGCCGGTCGGGAATTGGACCTGTGCGGCCCTCACCCTGCCCCGAAGGTAGGTTATGCGGTTGTGGTGGTTATTATGTCAGAGTGTTGGGGCGCGCGTCAAGTCGGGGTGCAGCGGGTGCATCCCAGATTTGGGGTGGGAACAGTCTGGCGGGGAGTCCATGATAGCGGTGGTTGAAATTGTTTACCGGCTGTTGGAGAGGGGCGGGGCAGGCGCCGGGCCTGGCCTTATCGTGCGGTCCGTTAATTGGAGGGGGCGCGAGGGCAGGCACAAGGCCGGCACCTACAGAGAGTTGATGGGACTGGCGGGACGTGGTCTGGCTAGACACCTTCGATCAGGCACCCGTCACCAATATCGACACCCGGTCGACTAGGCATGTTGTAGGAGAGGGGGCGTTGCGGGGGCGGAGCCCCCGCACAAGGGAGGGCCGAATAGGCCCGACCGCCCAAATGCGAGGAGAGAGTGGAGAGAAGAGAGTAGAGAGAAACACACTTCATTTGCAGGCAATTGTAAAGTGAACTGACCGTGGCCTGGTTTCTTCCAGAGGTATGCGACTGTTCACCCCCATTTTGGGATGCACCCGCGGCCGGTCGATCTATGGAGGATTTGGGTGATGATTTCCGGGGCAAGCGGTTGGGAAGCCTGGCTTGCAGGCTATGCGCCGGTGTCGCCAGCGGGTAGCTAGACTGCTGCGGCCGGCTCCTGAGCGTCAGGGGCGGCGTCCGGTTGAGGACTTTCGTCGATTTCGCGCAGGTGGGGAAAGAGGATGACCTCGCGGATCGTGTCGCGGTCGGTGAGCAGCATGGTGAGACGGTCGATGCCCATGCCGAAGCCGCCGGTGGGCGGCATGCCGTAGCTGAGCGCCTCGACGTAGTCGATGTCGACCGGGTGCGCTTCTTCGTCGCCCTGCGCGGCGCGGTAGTTTTCGTCGATGAAGCGTTGCAGCTGGTCGACGGGATCGTTCAGCTCGGTGAAGGCGTTGCAAAGCTCCATGCCGGCGGCAAAGCCCTCGAAGCGCTCAACCAGGCGCTCATTGTCCGGCATGCCTTTGGCGAGCGGGCTGACTTCACGCGGATAGTCGACCAGAAACGTCGGCTGGATCAGCTTGGGCTCGCAGAACTTGGAGAGCAGCTGGTCCACGAGCTGGCCCCAATTGTCCCCGTCGGCGGCGTCGATGTTGCGGCTGCGCATCTCGGTACGCAGGCTGCCGGCATCGGTGAACTGCTCGTAGTCGATGCCGGATGCGTCGAGGATGGCCTCGCGGAGGGGAACGCGTGGCCAGGGCGGTGTGAAGTCGATGGTGTGCTCCTGCCAGGTGACAACGGGGCTGCCGGTCACCTGTTCGGCGGTGAAGGCGACCATCTCCTCGGTTCGCTGCATGACGTCTTCGTAGTCGACGTAGGCCTCGTAGAACTCCAGTTGGGTGAATTCCGGATTGTGCTTGAAGCTGACGCCTTCGTTGCGGAAGTCGCGTCCGATCTCGTAGACGGCGGGAAAGCCGCCGACGATCAGCCGCTTCAGGTAGAGCTCGAAACTGATGCGCAGATAGAGGTCCTGGTGGAGCTGGTTATGGTGGGTGACGAAGGGCTGTGCGGCCGCGCCGCCGTAGAGCGGTTGCAGGATCGGCGTCTCGACTTCGAGGAAGCCGGCGTCGTCCAGATAGGTGCGCAGGGCGCGTACGACCACGGCGCGGTCGCGAAAGAGCTTGCGGGCATCTTCGTTGGCCAGCAGGTCCACATAGCGCCGACGGTAGCGGACTTCCGGATCGCGCACGCCGTGCCATTTGTCCGGCATCGGCTTGAGGGCTTTGGCCAGGAAGGTGATCTCCTGGACAGATATGCTCAGTTCGCCGCTGCGGGTGACCGAGAGGGGACCGCTGGCGCTGATGAAGTCGCCGAGATCGATGAGGCGCTTCCAGACTTCGTTGTACCAGCCGTCGGGCAGGCTGTCGCGCTGGATGAAGAGTTGGATCTGCGCACTGCCGTCGTCCAGGTCGGCGAAGCTGACCTTGCCCATCACGCGAATGCGCTTGAGGCGGCCGGCCACGGAGACGACCGGCTGCTCGTCGGCGCCTTCGTCATAGAGGGCGCGGGCGGCGGCGATTGTATGGGAGCGGCTCACACGCGCCGGATAGGGGTCGATCCCGCGGGCGCGCAGGGCCTCGAGTTTCTGCAGGCGACTCTGTTCCTGATCGCTCAGGTTTTCCTGGTCGAACAGTTCGCTGGCATCTATCACAGTACCTGTTCCTGGGCAGGGCGGCCGGGGCCGCGGCAGGTTTACGGGCAGAGGGGGCTGGTTATTCGACGCGGACGATTTCGAACTCGATTTCGCCCGCGGGCGCTTCGACGCGGACAACGTCTCCTGCCATGCGGCCGATCAGAGCCTTACCGATAGGGCTTTCGTTGCTGATACGCCCGTTGCTCGGATCGGTTTCGGTCGAGCCGACGATGGTGTAGATCTCTTCGTCGTCGTAGCCGTTTTCTCTGACGACAACACTGCGGCCCAGGGCGACCTGGTCATCGGGGATCTGGGTATCGTCGATAATGTGCGCGTTGTGGATCTTGACCTTGAGTTCGCGGATGCGCCCTTCGACAAAGGCCTGGGCATTTTTGGCCTCGTCATAGCCGGCATTTTCTCTCAGGTCGCCTTCGGCCTTGGCTTCGGCGATCTGCTGGGCGATCTGTTGCCGCCTTTCACCGACAAGATACGCCAACTCCTCTTGCAGAGCATCGAGGCCGCTTTGGGTCAGATAGACAGGACTTTCACTCATTGTTCTTGCTCGCTGTTTGCGGGGGAATATCCCTCACACAAATAGAGAGGACGCGGTCAAGGGCGTGTCGATTTGCCACCCTCAGCAGCGACCTCTGGAAAGTAAACGCCGACCCGGATCGTCAGGTCGGCTCTCGATCTGATACGATTATAGCTGAATTCTGGCAGAATGCAAACCCGGTGAACAGTTGTTGTACATCCCTGAATGGGGTTCCATTTCCGGCAAAGATAGAGGAAATACACTGGGGTCCGCAGTCAGTTTCTCCGAAAAGCACCGAAATTGGGACATTCCCGATATCGGGTGATCTATCCACCAACCGATTCTGTCACGCGACCGCATGAAATTCGATGCATTCGCCCGTTTCTACGACGGCGATTACCGCGATTATCGAGATGACATTCCGCTCGTCCTGAAGACGGCGCGGGCGGCCGGCCGCGTTGCGCTGGAGCTTGGCTGCGGGACCGGCCGCGTGCTGCTTCCCCTGGTGGAGGACGGCTGTCATGTTACCGGAATCGACACGAGCGCGGCGCTGCTGGCAATCGCTCGCCGCAAGCTGGCGGAGCACGGCTATGCATCCGAGACAGTGGCAGACGGCTCGCGGACGGTGAGACTGGTGCGGGCAGATATGACCGGTTTCGAGCTGACGGAGAGGGAGATTGACTTCGCCTTTGTGGTCAGCAATACGCTGATGCACGTTACGACGCAGGCCGGGCAGTTGAAGGCGCTGCAGTGCGCGCAGCGCCATCTGCGCGCGGGCGGTCTGCTGCTGATCGACCTGTTCAACCCGGACGTAGCCTACCTGGAGGCGATAGCAGGGATGCAGGAGCTGGCGGACTGGTGGGAGGACGGGGAAAGCGGCGCGACAGTGTTGAAATGGTCGACCCGCACCGTAGACGCGGCCCAGCAACTGCAGGAGACGGTTTTCGTTTACGAGGAGGTGTTTCCCGACGGACGCAACGTACAGACGCGGCTAGCCTTTCCGTTGCGATTCTGGTGGCCCGACGAGGGGGCCATGCTGCTGAAACGGGCAGGGTTTGCGGTGGATGAACTGTACGGCGACTTCGACGGCAGCCCTTATCGACCTGACAGCGAGCGCCTGATATTCATCGCCCGGAAGAGGTGAGTGGCTCGCGGCGTTCGAGGCCGCGAGCCACTGTAGGGGTCAACATTCGCTGTAGCCGCAGACATGGCATTTGCGGCAGCCTTCGACATTGAGAAAGGCCGCTTCGCCGCAGTCCGGGCAGAGGTCGCCGATGGGCAGCGCCAACTGTTCGCCGGCCACGGCCTCTTTGTTTTCGGGCAGCTCGCTGAGATGATCGGTAAGAACCTGGGCCACACCGTCCGGCAGGCTGCGCACACGCCCGACTCCGAAGCCCAATGGGCGCCCGCCGCCGATGCCGGCCAACTCATCGATCACCCAGCGCAGCCGTTCGGAGGGCGGCAGGGCAGAGGGCATGCGCAGCGCCAGGCTGATCAGGCGGCCGATCGATTCGCTAACCGCGGTGACATCGCTGCCGGCCTTGCCGATGTTCAGGAAGACCTCGAACGGCTCGTGGTTCTCGTCGCTGTTGATCGTGATGTATGCGGTGCCCAGGGGCGTCTCTTTGCGATAACTGTTCCCCTGCAGGAGATAGGGGCGCGGCCGCTTGGTGAAGACCGCAGGATACTCGTCCTGTGAAATCGCTGAAACAGGTTGGGTGCCGTTTGCTGACGGAACGCTGTGCAACTGTTCAGGAAGCTCTCCCTTCCTGTCCTTGACCGCCTTCGTCTCCAACACGACCTCCTGGCGGCTGCCGGTGACGTAGACCGTGAGCCCCTTGCAACCCAACTCCCACGCCTGCATGTAGGCCTGTGCCACGTCCTCCTCGGTTGCGCCCTCAGGGAAGTTGCAGGTCTTGCTGATGCTGTTGTCGATAAAGGCCTGAATGGCGGCCTGCGTCTTGACGTGCTGCTCGGCGGTGATATCGCTGCTGACCACAAAGGTGCTGCGGAAATCCTGGGGCAGCTCTTCGACCTCCTGGCAGGAGCCCGTCTCTGCCACCCGGTGCCGGATTACATCAGCCTGCTCTTCGCTGAGGTCCAAGCGCTCGAGGGCATCCTCGAAAAGGGGGCTGGTGTAGGGCAGCTCGACATCCTCGTCGCCGTCCTTGAAGTGGCGGATATAGCCTAAAGCGAAGACCGGTTCGCAGCCGTAGCCCTCACAGCCGCTGACAGTGGCGATGGTGCCGGTGGGGGCGACGGTCGTCTGGGCGGCATTGCGGATCCCATGGCGGCGAATGCCTTCAATGACCTTCTCCCAATTCAGTGCGGGCCGGCCCCAGTTGCGGCGATAGGGTGCGAGCGGTCGCGGCGGCTTCCAGCGCATTCCACCGAGCTGGTCGGCGTCATAGATACTGCCGGCATAGGCGAGGAAAGGCTGGCGCTCTGCGGCCAGGTCGATGCTCATCTGCATGCAGTGGAAGCGCACGAACTCCATAACCTGGGCGGCGAACTCCTGGCCCGCTTCACTGCCGTAGCGGATGCCCAACTTGTACATCAGGTCGCCGAGGCCCATGATGCCGAGCCCGATGCGACGCGCCTTGAGGGCAGCCTCTTTCACGACGGGCACGGCAGGCAGGTAGGTGTTGGCGCTGACCACGTTGTCGAGGAAGTGAGTGCTTTCGCGTACGGTCTTGCGCAGGTCGTTCCAGTCGACCACGGTGGTGCCGGCGCTGTCGGTTGTGACGTGCGAGCTGAGGTTGATCGAACCGAGGCAGCAGTTCTCGTAGGGCCCGAGCCACTGTTCACCGCACGGGTTGGTCGCCTCCAGGTCGTAGAGATGCGGGACAGGGTTGCTGCGGTTGGCGGCGTCGATAAAGAGTGCGCCCGGTTCGCCGTTATGGTGGGCATACTTGATGATGGTCGCGAACAGGTCGCGCGCCCTGACGGTCCTGGATACGGAGCCGTCGCGGGGGTTGCGCAGGTCGAAATCGCCATCTTCCTTCACGGCCTGCATGAACTCGTCGGTGATGGCGACGGAGATGTTGAAGTTGGTGATTGCGCCCTCTTCGGCCTTGCAGCGGATGAACTCCTCGATGTCAGGGTGGTCGACGCGCAGGACGCCCATATTGGCGCCGCGGCGGGTTCCGCCCTGGGCGATTTCGCCGAAGGCCTGATCATAGACGCGCAGGAAGCCGACCGGACCGGTTGCGCGGCCGGCCGATGTGTGGACGATATCCTTTTGCGGACGCAGGCGGCTGAAGCTGAAACCGTTGCCGCCGCCGGTCTGCTGGATGAGTGCTGCGACCCGCAGGGTGCTGAAGATGCCGTCGCTGGCGCGGCCCATATCGTCTTCGATGGGCAGCACGAAGCAGGCGGCCAGCTGGCCCAGGGGCGTGCCCGCGCCTGTGAAGGTGGGGCTGTTGGGGAAGAAGCGCAGATCGGTGAGGAGGTCGTAGAAGATTTTGGTGGTTGCATCGACATCGCCACCGTGCTCCTCTTCCACTCCGGCAATGTGTCTGGCGACGCGGTAGAACATGCCGGCGGGCGTCTCCAGGAGCTTTCCATCGACATCCCGGCGCAGATAGCGGCGTTCCAGGACTTTCAAGCTGTTTTCGCTCAGCTGGATTGCCCTGTCGTCCACGTACGCCGGCCCGGAAACTCTTTGCTTCTCGCCCTTAACGACTTCGAAGGTCGTAAAAGCCTCCTGCGTTTTGGCGGCTTTGGGGGTGACGGTGGATTCGAGGGCGGACATGGGGATACTCCTTGGGAAAAATGATGATCGGGAATGAATTTATGCCAGAGGATAATAGGACGTCAGAAAGCAGAACTTAGTTCAATAACAGAATAATAGAACAAAAGATCTAGCAGGTCAACTACGGACTTTGCAACCGGTCGGCTTTGCGCTTATAGCCGTCCGTTGGCGTCACCATCCAGTTCACTGCGTCCCATCAGCCGGTCGACTTCGGACCGGATTTCACTCAGATCGTTGAAATCGAGGTAGACGCTGGCGAATCGGATATAGGCCACCTGATCGACATCTGCCAGTTGATCCAGCACAAGATTGCCGATCATTTCGCTTGTGACCTCTGCGCGGCCTAAGCGCTGGATTCGATCCTCGACGTATTTGACGATGCCCTGCATGCGCTCGCTGCTGACGGGCCGTTTGACCGAGGCGATACGGATGCCGGCAAGCAGCTTCTGGGAGTCGAACGGTTCACGGTGGCCGTCCCGTTTGGAAACGAGCAGGCTGGGCGCGACGTGCTCATAGGTAGTGAAGCGCTGCGCGCAATCCAGGCATTGACGGCGTCGGCGGACCGTCTCTCCTCTATCGCGGGTATCGATTACATGGTGTTTGCCATGTCCACAATGGGGACACTGCATTATCATCCGTCTCCCGATCAGGCGGCGCAACTGGTTTTGGGAGCGCGGTTCCCCTACTTGGTTCCGGTTCAGACGGGTTCGGTTCGGCGCCCTTCGACAACTTTGCCGGTCCGTTTCTTGTTCGGGAAACAACCTACATACTGTATCATATAACACCGGGAGGTACAATATGTAGTACAAAGTTGCTTGTGTGCTTATTTCGGGACGTCAGCAAAGATATAACACAATCGGGGCCGACGCGCAAAAGGAATCCTCGGTAGACAGAAGTTATTTCGCGTACTGATAAACGCGGCCCTGCTGCAGCGAATGGGGGCCTGAAGAGGGGGCCGGCGGGGGCAGTTCGACCGCACGGTTTTACCCGCGCGCGAGACAAAAAAGAGAGCCGCGGCATCGCCGGGCTCTCTGAATATCCTTTTGTAAGTATTCTTTGCTATGGGGCGCTACTGGCCGTTGTTGTTCTTGGCGCGGCGCAGAAATGCCGGAATGTCGAGGTCTTCGCGGTCGAAGGAGCGGACGGGGAAGTCGATTGGCTCCTTGGGCTTCGGCTGCTGCGGCTGGGCGGGCTGGCTCGGCTGAGGTTGAGATGCGCCTGTCTGCCGGAGGCTGCCCGTGGCAGGCTGCCGGGTTGAAGCGGGCGGCTGTTCGGGACGGCGGCCCTTGTCAAAGCCGGTGGCGATGACGGTCATGTGGAGCTCGTCCTTCATACTTTCGTCGATGACGGCGCCGAAGATGATATTCGCTTCGGGATGGGCGTTGGCCCGGATCATCTCAGCGGCCTCATTCACCTCGAACAGGCTCAGGTCGTCGCCGCCCTTGACATTGAAGAGAATGCCCTGGGCGCCCTCGATCGACACGTCCAGCAGGGAGCTGTGAATCGCCTGCTGTGCGGCCTCCTGGGCGCGGTTTTCACCGCTGGCGCGGCCGATGGACATCAGGGCGGCGCCGCCGTCGAGCATGATGGAACGCACGTCGGCGAAGTCCAGGTTGATCAGACCGGGCACGGTAATCAGTTCACTGATGCCCTGAATACCCTGCCGCAGCACGTCGTCGGCGACGATGAATGACTCTCGGATGGCGGTGGTTTTGTCGAGGATGTGCAGGAGCCGGTCGTTGGGGACGGTGATCAGCGTATCGACAGATTCGCGCAGGCGGCCCATCGTGCTTTCGGCGATGCGGCGGCGCTGCGTGCCTTCGAAGGTAAACGGTTTGGTGACGACGCCGATTGTCAGTGCGCCGGACTCGCGTGCGATGGAGGAGATGACCGGAGCCGCGCCGGAACCCGTACCGCCGCCCAGACCGGCGGTCACGAAAACCATATCCGCGCCTTCGAACAGCTGCTCGATCTCTTCCCGACTCTCCTCGGCCGCCCGCAGGCCGATTTCCGGCTTTCCGCCCGACCCCAGCCCTCTGGTCAATTTGTCTCCAATGCGCAGACGCTGCGGTGCGTTGGAGAGCATCAGGGCCTGCGCATCGGTATTGACGGCAATAAACTCTACGCCTTGAACGTCTGCCTCAATCATGCGGTTGACCGCATTTTGTCCGCCGCCACCAACGCCGACAACTTTTATCTGGGCAAAGTTGTCTACAAATTGTGAGGCGCTACTCCGTCTGGTCATAGATTGATCTCCTTTAACCGCTGGCAGACATTCTCAGGGGAACTCTTGGAAATTGCAGTTTTCCTGACGTTACCAAAAGCTGCGTTCTCACCGCTGTTTCAGAATTGTTCCATCGTACTACACCTGAAATCGATTGCAAAGTCTCTGAATTGAGGGCGTACCCGCAAAAAGTCCAAAATGGGGCGGTGTTCCAGACCGATCTCGGGGCGAATACTCTGGAATCCGACAGGATGCCATTACCAGCTTTTGCCGGACTGATTTGGGTCCGAATTGGGGCTTATTCTGGACTATATGCCTACGATCCATCTACGAAATTGCCGCATTGCACTGCCGGGCCCGCTAGAGACGGGAAACGCCAGACCGAAAGAAGATTTTTTCTCCGTCCTGGTTGCGGGGGAATTCTCTGCGCGCGTGGGGGGTGTGGAGCCTGCCAAACCCCTCTTGATCTATTCTAGGCAATATACCTACGATCTATCTACGACAACAGCGAATGGCCGCGCAACCCTCGCGGAGACGCAGTGGAGGACGCGAGGGGCGACGGGAAATTCAGAGGTTTTGCGGTCAATTTCGCGGCAGCCGCACGGGGATAAGCGTGCGGTCTGACCCGGTTGCCTCTCAACCGGGATGCCCCTAGTCGCCTGGAACCAGGCGCTCCCTCAATCCGGCAGCAGGCTCTTGAGCCAGCCGCCGACCCGGTCCAGGATCTGGCCGTTTTCCGGGATCATTCTCTGCATGGGGTAGTGGATTGCGCGTGCGTCTTCGTAGAGCGCCCAGAGCAGGAGGCCGGCGGCAGTGGCGTAGGCGGGAGATTGCAATTCTCTGCTCAACCCATGCACGGCGGGATGGTCGACGGGGCTGCCGATACGCACCGGCATGCGCAGAATTCTGCGGAACAGGTCGACTGCACCGGGGAGCTGGCTGGCGCCGCCGGTGAGGACGAGCCCTGCCGGCACCATGTTGCCGTAGCTGCTTCTGGCGATCCGGCTCTGGATGAGTTCAGCGGTCTCTTCGGCCCGCGCCTGCAGGATCTGGCTGATAAAACGGCGGCTGAAGGTACGCTCCGGTTTGTCGCCGAAAACGGTCGCCCAGACCTGTTCGTCTTCGGCTATCCGTTCCGGTTGCAGATGGCCGTAGCGGAGTTTCAACTCTTCGGCCACTTCAAAGGGGGCGCGCAGCCCGATAGCTACGTCATTGGTCATGTGGCTGCCGCCCACGTCGAGCACCTCGGTGTGCCAGAGCCCGTTGCCGCGAAAGAGGGCCAGATCGGTGGTGCCGCCGCCCAGGTCGGCCATGACGACGCCCATCTGCCGCTCTTCCGCGGTCAGTACGGCCTCGCCGCTGGCCAGCGGTTCCAGGACAAGTTCATCGATGTCGATGCCATGGGCGAGCACACACTGGGCGAGATTGTTGATGGCGTTGATGGTGCCGGTGACGATATGGGCGTCGACTTCGAGGCGGCTGCCGAGGATTCCCAGGGGCTGCTGGATATTTTCCTGTTCGTCCACTTTCCAGTGGCGGGCGATCACATGGATGATCTGCCTGTTGGCGGGAATTTGAACCGCCCGTGCCGCCTCGAGCGCGCGCTGCATGTCGTTGCCGGTGACGCCGTGGCGTCCGTCGATGGGGCTGATGCCGGCGCTGTTCGAGGTGGCGATGTGGTTGCCGGCGATGCCCAGGTAGGCACTGGTGATCTGTTCGCCGGACTCCTGTTCGGCTGCCTCCAGCGCTTCACCGATGGCGGTGGTCACCTCCGGGACGTCCATAACAACGCCGCGGCGCAGCCCCCTGCTCGGCGTGACGCCGCCGCCAAGTACTCTGACGGCGAGATTGCCCAGGCTGTCATGGATGACAGTGCCCACCAGCGCGCAGATTTTAGTGGTGCCTACATCGACCGCGGCGATAGTCTCTCTGGTCACTGAAGATTTCTCTGAAATTTTTCTGAAGGTAGTGGTGTAGCATCAAGACCTATTGTTCAGCGGGCTCCCCGTCGTATCGGCGGATGAAGGAACGGTTCGGCACCATTACATTGAGTGTGAGAGCTTCGTCTCCGGCTGCTTCCAGTTGCGGCATCAGCCATTGCAAAGCCGTCCATTTTTCTTCGAAGTTGTATCCGTCTCCCCAGTGGACCCACGCCCGGGTAGAAGGCAGACTGAAATTCAAGCCGTAACGAGAATTGTACCAGAACTCAGAAACGATGGAAAGACGATTTGACAAAAACATGGCAGAAGTCAGGACCCGTTTATCGATCTGAAGGTCGCCTTCCACGTTTGCCGTCTGCGCCTCGGCGGAGGGGTCGATGATGCGCAGCGCCGGCTGCATGTCCAGTTCCCGGGGGGCGAGGGCCACGCCGTCCTCCAACAGCCAGTACTCCTGCTGATCGGTCGCCCAGAGAGCCACGGGGAGCACTTCCTGAACACTGATGTTGACATGTCCGGGCCAGCGAATCTTAACATCGGCATCGGTGACATAGGGGTGCGTCATCACCTGTTCTGCGATCTCTTGCGGATCAAGCCAGAAGATACTCCAGCTTTCGATATCGGAGGCAGCGAAGAGCTCCTCTTGCGAAAGATAGTTGGCTCCTTCAAAGCGGACATTTTCGCTGTAGATGTAGAAGCTTTCGCTGGTGTACAGCCAGTACAGCGCGGCCGCGACCGCAGCCAGCAGCATCAGGCTGATCGTCTTACTCGGGGTTAGACCGGAAAAGCCGGGGAAGAGGGTGGCCTGCGCGCCTGCAGGGACGGGGAGTGTCGTGGTCGGTTTCCGCTTTGCGCTCCCTTTGAAGCCCAGCCGCGACCGGCTGTTTCGCAGGACAAAGGCGTGTGTCGAACGCAGCGCCGAGGTGAACCGGCGGCGGGTTTGCGCGTGCCGCCGCCGCCGCACCCGTTTGGACGACACGGCCTTACGCGCGGCGTGTGATCCTCGTTTCTGTTTGCGCCCTGAGTTGAAGGCAGTTTGCATTGGACTGATCTGATTGTACTACTCTACAGGTCGTTCCCGATCTTCAGTACCTGCCGCGGACGGCTCGCACCGGTGTCGACAGGACCGGACTAGCGATGGATGCGGTTCTGCCGGCGGTCCGTGTGCCGTTCCAGCGCCATATCGACCAGGATACCCACGAGCTCGGTCAGGGGAACGCCGCTGGCTTCCCATAGCTTCGGGTACATGCTGCTGGCGGTAAAGCCGGGCATGGTATTCAGCTCGTTCAGATAGAGCTGGCCGTCGGCGCCTAACAGGAAGTCTGCCCGCGCAAGGCCGGCTCCGTCAAGGGCCTGGAAGGCGCGAACGGAAAGCAGCCGGATTTCGTCCGCCAGGGCGGGGGGAATGTCGGCCGGGATCAGGAGGCGGCTGCCCTTATCCAGGTACTTGGCCTCGTAGTCGTAGAACTCATTGGCCGGAACCACCTCGCCGACAACGCTGGCGCGGGGCGCATCGTTGCCGAGGACGCTGACCTCCAATTCACGGGCCTCGTGCACCCCTTCCTCAAGCAGCACTTTGCGGTCGTAGCGGCAGGCCAACTCGATGGCACGCGCCAGCTCCGCCCGGTCTCTGACTTTGCTGATGCCGACGCTGCTGCCCAGATTGGCCGGCTTGACGAAGAGTGGATAGGGCAGGGCGGCCTCCAGCTCGTCCAGTATCTTCTCACGGCGGTTTTTGCGCGGGCCGGCGTCCGACTCCCGGCCTTCGGCCCAGCTCCGGCGCAGCAGTGTGCGGTAGGCGACCTGAGGGATGCCGGCGGCGGCAAAGAGCGCCTTGGCGGTGATCTTGTCCATTGCGACCGCGCTGGCGAGGACGCCGCAGCCTACGTACGGCATCTCGAGCATCTCAAGCAGCCCTTGCACGGTCCCGTCCTCACCGTAGGGGCCGTGGAGCACGGGAAAGATCAGGTCCACCGGCGGCAGGCGCTCGCTGTGCTGCATGAGCGGAAACTGCGTGGAGGGGGGCGCGAGGGGGGCGGTGCCGGTCTCTTTCATCTTGCCATGACCGTTCTCTCTCCCCTTGCCGCTGGTCAACTGCGCCAGCGGGTCGGCTCCGGTGAGCCATTCCCCGGTCTTGGTAATGCCGAGCCGCACGGTTTCGTAGCCGGCGTCATCGAGGGCGCGGATGACCGTCTGTGCGCTGAGAAGGGAAATCTCGTGCTCCCCGCTCTTGCCGCCAAAAAGGACACCGACCCGTACTGGATTACACGTCATTGGAGTCACCATTCTCCGATTTTCTGAAGTTCCGGCTGCAGCGCGACGCCGCTGCGCCGGGCCACTGCCGTCTGAATGTGTTCGATCATCGCCATGACATCGGTTGCTGTCGCGGCGCCGGCGCCGCCGGGGTTGATGAGAAAGTTGGCGTGCGTACGGCTGACTTCGACGCCGCCGAGACGGAATCCCTTCAGCCCGGCCTCCTCTATCAGGCGCCCGGCAAAGTCGCCCCGCGGGTTGACGAATGTGCTGCCCAGTGAGGGCTCCACCGGCTGTGTGCTGCGCCGATGGCCGAGGAAAGACTGGGCGGCGGCGCGGATGGTTTCGCGGTCGCCGGTCTGCAGCCGGAAGTTGGCGCTCAGGAGGACGGGTCCGAAGCCGGCGTCGGCAGCCCCCTCACGTTTCAAGCTGCTCTGACGGTAGGCGTAGGCGAGATCCTCGACACGGTAGATCTGGATATCGCCGTGGTCGTCCAGCAGGAGAACGTCCCAGAGCGAGTCCTTGACCTCGCCGCCGTGCGCGCCGGCGTTGTTGACCACGGCCCCGCCGACGGAACCGGGCACACTCACCGCCCACTCCAGCCCGGTCAGCCCGGCGTTGATGGCGGTGCGGGCGGCGCCGGCCATGAGCGCGCCGCTCTCGGCGTAGAGGAAGGGGCGGGTGTCCTTGGGATAATCGCAGCAGGGGGCATCCTGCACCTGCACGGCATTGCAGCGGTTGTGGATCACCAACCCGCGCACGCCGCGGTCGCTGATCAGCACATTGCTGCCGCCGCCCAGGATCAGATAGGGCAGGTCGCCGACCCTGGCCCAGCGCACCAGCTTCAGCAGCTTATGCGTGTCTGAGACCACTGCGAAATAGTCGGCAGGTCCGCCTATCTTGATCGTCGTCAGGTTTGCCAGCGGGTGGTCCTGCCGGATCTGAACGCCAAGGGCCTCGATCTGGTCGAGGGCGGCGGCGCCAATCTCTACCTTTGACCGGGCCGGGGCCGTTGCTGGTGTCATGATATCGAGTACGGTCACTTCGCAGTCAGATTCCTCGTAAGGTGCGCAGCTGTCCTACCAGCCTGTCGAAATCCAGCGCGGCGAAATCAGTGGTGTCGACGTGAAACACGGGCCCGTCCAGGTCCAGGGGGCGGTTGCGCCGCGTCAGCTCTACGGTGTCGAACTAGCCCATCCGCAATCGGTCCACATGCCCCGGATGCCGTTCGCCGCTGTCCACCCGCCGGGCGTAGCGCCGGCGCAGCAGGTCGGCCCGTGCGGAAAGGAATACCTGCGCCGGCCGAAAAGGGTGGCGCGCCTGCAATGCCTGGAAGCGGGGGTTGGCCCAGTCCGGATCGAAGGGCGTCTCCACCAGCAGCGAGCAGCGTGCCTCCAGCAGGCGTTCGATCAGCAGATAGAGCAGTTCATAGGTTGCCCCGCCCAGCCGCTGCGACCACGCCACCGTTGACCAGCCCAGGTTCTCGAAGAGCGACTCCTTGAGATCGTCGCGTGCGATCAAGGGGAGACGCAGAGCCGGGGCCAGTTTGCGGGCCAGTGTCGTTTTGCCGGTGCCCGGCGCCCCGCACACGATCAGGACAAGCGGCGGCACATTCCCCCCTTCAGCCATCGGTTTCCAGTTTCTCCAGCAACGTTTCACCGATGCGGTGGCTGGTGCCTGCGCCCAGTGTCAGGACGACGTCGCCGGCGGTGACTTCGTCGTGGAGAAGCGTGCTCGTATCCTCGATGCCGCCGCTGTGACGGATCGAGGGGTGATGGCTGGCGGCCGCGACCTCGGCTGCCGCCATGGCCTTGTCGCCGCTCTCGCGGGCGGCGTAGATGTCGGTTACCAGCACCGCGTCGGCGTTGTCGAAGCTGCAGGCGATCTTATGCAGCATCGCCCTGGTGCGGCTGAACGTATGCGGCTGAAAGACGGCCCAGATACGCCGTTCCCCGAAGCGATTGCGGGCCGCGGCCAGGGTCGCCTGGATTTCGGTAGGGTGATGGGCGTAGTCGTCGATGACCGTCACACCCCCGCAAGTCCCTTTCAGTTCAAAACGGCGGCCGATGCCAGTATATCGGTGCAGGCTCGCCAGGATCTGCGCCACCGGCACACCACAGCGCCTGGCGGCGGTCAGCGCGGCCAGGGCGTTGCGCAGATTGTGGATGCCCGGCGCCTGCAGTTGCAAACGTCCGATCGACTCCTCTTCATTGTAGACTGCGGCGGTATAGCCTCCGTCTGCGCCGACTGTCTCACCGGCAGCGCGCACGTCGCACCCTTCTCGCAGTCCATAGGTCAGCCAGGCCGGGCCGCCTCCGGCTGGGCGTTCTGTGCGCAGCGACTCGGCGCCGGGGTCGTCCCCGCAGGAGACGACACATCCTTCGGCGCGCACCTGTGCCACAAACTGGCGAAAGGCATCTTCAAAGCTGGCCGGCGTCGGATAGCAGTCGGGGTGGTCCCACTCCACATTGGTCACGACTGCCACCATCGGTGTCAACCCGTGGAACATGCGGTCATACTCATCGGCTTCGATCACGAAGGCGGCGGCGGTGCCTGCGTGGGCGTTGCCGAATCCGGGCAGGTCGGCGCCTATGATATAGCCGGCGTCGCAGCCGCTGTCGTGCAGGGTCTGCACGATCATGGAGGTCGTCGTGCTCTTGCCGTGCGTGCCGGAGACTGCGATGACATCGCGGCCGGCCAGCAGCGGCCGCAGAAAGGACTCGCGTCTGACGACCGGAATCCCAAGCCTCTGCGCGGTCTGCCGTTCGCGGTTGGTTTCGTCGACGGCGCTGCTGATGAGGACCACGTCCGGGCGTGCGCGGTCGGGCATCTCGCTGAGCTCTGCGGCCGCGCCCTGGCGTCCGAAGATTTTCGCGCCGGCGGCAGCCAGCCGGCGCGTGCGTTCGCTCTCCTGGCGATCGCTGCCGCTGACGTGTACGTCCCGTTCCAGGAGAACGTGGGCGATGGCGGAAAGGCCGGCGCCGCCTATCCCGATAATATGCACGCGCGGCCGCGTGTCGTCCCTGCCATTCACGGGAAAAGACGGGTCCAGCGCTTTTTGTAACCGCTCCTGCCAGCTATCAACCGGCATCACTGCCTCCATGGCTGCGGCGCTCTCCAGCCGGGGCGCATGCAGCTCTCATCTCCGCTCCTTCATCCACGAACCCGCATCAGCAGCAGTATGGCGATGGGGATCACCCACGGCGTCGGCGACGGCATGACATTCTGGGGCAGATAGCGCACGAGCTCGACGGCGATCGGCGACAGGTCTGGATTTATCCATCCCAGGTTTGATAGGGGGTAACCGTAAATATGCTGGTAATACCAGAGGCTGCCACTGATCAGGTAGCCGTTGATTGCGCCGACCAGGCAGCTGAGAACCGCGCCCTGGGGCATCGGCCACTGCTGCCCGCTGAAAGTGATGACCCGCCCGGCATAGCCGGCAAAAGTGATAACGACAAAGATGACCAGATAGAAGTTGCTCAGAAAAAGCTGTTGGGCACCCACATCCTGAGACGAGAATACCATTCGCCATACACTGTCCAGGATCGGATTGAGACGATCCTGGACGTAGAGCAGCAGAAAGATGGCGACGATAATAATCATGGACCTGCCCAGTTCGCGCGCATAGCCCTGGGCAAGGCCAATCATTGTAATGATGCCAGCGATAGACCCAAAGTAAACTTCGATCAGACCCATAACAGTTCAGTAATCAGACTTATTTCGCGGATGGTGGTTTGCCGCAGCATGGCCCGGTCTGCGCTCGATCAGGTCTGACCGCCGCGGCGCAGCGTGCTGATCACCGCAACGAGCAGCACCGTCAACGCAATCGCGGCCAGGATAGGCTGTTGCGGCCCCAGAGCCACCCAGAGATCGCCAAACCCGGAATGCATCATGTCGGTCACGCTTTGCAGAAGACCCTCCATCCCCGAGCCGGGCGTTGAGACCGACGTAACCCCGACCTCCGGGATGAAGGCCATCAACCGCGGCGCAAAAGTAGGGATGTAGAAAAGTCCGTTGCCAACGCCGATCATGGCCGCGAGAAGACCGGATGAGCTCAGGCTGTCGGGGATCGCCTTATTGGTCAGCAGATAGGTAAAGAGCAGCAGCCCCGCCCAGACGAGAAAGGAGACCGTCGGCTGGTCCGTATCCGAGAGCCAGTCCGAGGGGCCCAGCGTGTAGACCGGCTCGCTACTTCCCCCCGCGTCGCCGGCGCGCAGCGAGGCCAGGAACTTTGCGCCCACTGCGACGATACCGAAGACGATTCCCAACACCTGCCTGACGATTTCCAGGGCCAGGCCCTGGTTTTGTTGCAGCAGGAAGAAGCCCCCGACCGAGACGGCCAGCACCGACAGTTCTCTGAACAGACCCCGCCGGAAACCGACCCAAGCGAATAGGAGGACGTAGAATACAAATGCGACTGTGCCTGGCGTAGATTCACTCATTTTCTATATTTTCATCCTGGTATGAGGGCGCCCTCTGGATCTGCCCTGTCTGCTTTGCAATTACTTTCCAAAGTCACAGTCCACAACCCCGGCGGGAGGGGAGGCCTAACGGCCATGGGCCGCCAGCCGTTGAAGTTCGCGGGCGATATTGTCTGCGGCCTGGGGCCGGGCCAGGGCGCCTACCGCCGCGCCCATGGCCTGCCGTCGACTTTCGTCGTCCAGCAGCGCCGCGATAGTCGGTTCCAGCTGCTGCGCCAGCTCTCCGTCCTCAATGATGATCGTGCCGCCGGATTCGGCCAGTTTCTGTGCATTGGGGCGCTGGTGGGAGCCGGCGCCGGGCAGGGGCGCGAGTACCGACGGGAGGCGCGCCAGCGGAAACTCGGCCAGCACACTGGCCCCGGCACGGGCGACCGCCAGGTCTGCGCTGGCCAGCGCCCAGGCCATCTCCTCGTGCAGATAGGCGACGGGATGGTAGCGGAAGGCCACGGGGCTATCCCACAGAGCCGGTCCTTCCTGTTCCAGGAGGGGCCAGTCGCGCGTGCCGATGACGTGCAGAATCTGGCAGGCGGGCAGCAGGGCCGGCGCGGCCTGCCAGACGGCCCGGTTGATCGTGCGTGCGCCCTGGCTGCCGCCAAAAACGAGCAGGAGAGGCAGTCGATCCTCCAGGTCCAGTCCCAGTTTCCGGGTCAGCTTCTGCCGGGCTGTCCGCCTGTCTGCGAGCGCGTTGAGAAGTTCGGAGCGCACAGGGTAACCGGTGACCACCGCCTTCTGGCCGAAGAAGCCGGCCACCTCGGGGAAACTGACCGCGACCTGCTGGGCCAGACGGCTGAGCCAGCGTACGGCCAGGCCGGGAGTCATGTCCGGCAGATAGATCAAGACGGGCACCGAGCGCAATCGGCAGGCTATGGCGACCGGCGCCATGACATAGCCGCCGGTGGCAAAACATGCCTGCGGCCGGAAATCTTCGAGAATCTGCAGAGACTCGCTGATGCCCGTCAGCACTTTGGCCACATTGCGTGAGGCCATAAACGGATTGCGTCCTCGCAGCGCGCCGCTCTGAATGTCGTGGAAGGGGATGCCAGCGTCCTGCACAAGAGGGTGCTCGATGCCGGTCCGGCTCCCCAGCCACAACAGGGCAGGATTACCCTGAGCGGGCGCGGCGGTCTGAGCGTTGATTCGCAGTTGTTCGATGACGGCGAGAGCCGGATAAACGTGCCCCCCGGTTCCACCACCCGAAATTAGAAGGCGCATGGGCTGTCTGCCCTGGGGGGCCAGAGGATGCCCCGGATTTCTTTGAGCCAAAAGCGCTGGCCAGACCCCCGCGAATGCGGTCGCCCGCCGAGGGGTGACGGCGTCCGCCGTCTTCGCCGCGACGGGACGCGGGGGGCGGAGGCTGACCGCGGTAGCGGCTGATATTCAACAGGATGCCGGCAGCGCCCATTGACGTGACGAGAGAGCTGCCGCCAAAGCTGACGAACGGCAGTGTTACGCCGGTGGGCGGCGCGACGGCCACCGCGACCGCAATGTGAATTATGGCCTGCAGGATGATGAGAGCGGTGATGCCCACTGCCAGCAGAGAGCCGAAGATGTCGGCCGATTCACTGGCGATGCGCAGGCCGCGATAGACAAAGAGCGTGAAGAGCAGGATCACCAGCAGCGTGCCCAGCAACCCCATCTCCTCACCGATGACCGCAAAGATATTATCCGACCAGCTCAGGGGCAGATTTCCGGGCAACTTTTCGGTGCTGTTGCCCAGCCCCACGCCAAGCGGGCCCCCTTTGACGATGGCCTGGCTGGCTTCGCGGATCTGCCATTCGGAGCTGTTCAAGGGAGACTGGATCGACTCAAGCAGCGCGCTGACGCGGCGGCTGGCATAGCTGTTGCGGGTGATCACCAGCCAGAAGGTGACGGTGGCCACAAACCCGCCCAGGATGAGCTGTTTCAGCTCGGCGCCGGCGAGGAAGAAAATGATCAATCCGGTCACAACGATCAGAATCGTTGTGCTGATGTCCGGCTGCACCACGATCAGGCTCGTCACGATCCCCATGAGCACGCCGAAGGGGATCAGCCCATAGTTGATGTCTTTGATTCGATTGCCCTTGCTGGCCAGCCAGGTGCTGATGTAGATGAGAACGATCACTTTCACCGGTTCACTCGGCTGAACGCGGCCGCCGGGGAAGGCGCGGGTGGCGCCGAAACGGCTTTCGCCCAGAAAGATGAGCGCAATGAGGGAGATCAGCCCTATGGCCATCAACGGTACGCTCCACCGCTCCCAGATGCGGTAGGGGACGATCGCGGCGCCGACCAGCGCCACCAGACCGACCCCCAGCCAGCGGAGCTGCAGCAGCACGTAATAAAAGGGGGATACCTGGTTTTCCAGCGCCCAGGGGTAACTGGCGCTGAAGACCATGACAGACCCGAACAGGATCAGGCAGGTCAGGACGGTGGCCAGGGCCCAATCGAAGTTGGGCCCTAACCTACCGATCTGTTTAGCTGGGCTGACCTGGAGCGCCATTGTCATTCCTTTAACTTCCACGGCAACGTGCAGAAACCGGTGGGTTCGCTGCAGGAGGCCGGCAAAGAGCGGTTGCCTCTAGCCACTTGCGACCAGGTTGCGGAAGTGTTCCCCGCGCTGTTCGAAGTTTTTGTAGGCGTCGTAACTGGTGCCGCCCGGGGAGAAAAGCACCACCGTACCGGGCGTAGCCGTCTGCTTGGCCAGGACGACGGCCTCGTCGAGACGCTGGACAACCGCACAGCAGGGGGCGGAGATACGCCGGAACGAGGCCCGTTCCCTCACTTTGTCGGCGATCATCGACCCCGCTTCTCCGAACCCGATCAGACACTGGACCCGGTCCAGGACTTCGTCGGCGAAGGCATCCCAGGGCAGGTTCTTGTCTTTGCCGCCGGCCAGAAGGATGAGCATCTGCGCGCCCGGGCGGAAGACCTGGAGTCCGGCGACGGCCCGCTCGGGCGCGGTCGCGATGCTGTCATTGATCCATACGACGTTGCCCTTGGGCCGCATTTCCTCCAGCCTGTGCGGTACGCCGGCAAAGGAACGGGCGACGCGCCCCATCGCCTGTTCGGATGCGCCGGCCGCGCCGCTGACGGCGGCCGCGGCCAGCAGGTTGGAAATGTTGTGCTCGCCGCGCAGTCGTACATCGGGGCGGCGGCAGAAGGGGCGGCCTCTAAAAAGCAGTTCTTCGGTCGTCTCCGATGCCCAGGCGCCGGCGGCCGGCCGCGACCCGGTGCCGGAACTATGAAGCGACGTGCGCCGGATCCGGCTGGCAGAGGTGGAAAAGGGAATGACCTGCCGGTCTTTGCCGAGAATAGAACGGCATTGTGCCAGGAGAGAGTCCAGTTCCCATTCGACGGGGACCGGCTTTCCGTCATCATCCCAGCCGGCCATGCGGCTGGCGACCGAATCGTCGACGTTGAGGACCACCACGCTGGCCGGCTTCAGATGGCGCAAGAGGTTGGACTTCGCCAGGACATAGTCGGCCATCGATGGATGCCGGTCCAGATGATTGGGCGTGATATTGAGAATGGCGGCCACGTCCGGGCCCAGCTGTTCCATGGGGCCGTAGGCGACTTTGGGGTCGAACAGCTCAAGCTGAAAGCTGCTCAGTTCCAGCACCATCATGTCATCTTCCCGGATCGCGTCGAGGCGGTCCAGCAGCGGCGTGCCGATATTGCCGCCGACGTGGACGGTACGGGCGTCATCAACGGTCCCCTGCAACATCTCTCCGACGAGCGTTGTCGTGGTTGTCTTGCCGCTGCTGCCGGTGATGGCGATGACAGGGCAGGGGGCCATCTGCATCGTGAGCAGGCTGTCATTACTCAGGGGGATACCGCGTCGAACGGCATCCTGGACGAGCGGCGTTTGTAGCCCCACGCCGCCGCTGAGACAGAGCAGGTCGCAGTCATCCAGCAGGTTGGGAGGATGGCCGCCCAAGGCAAGCGTTACCGGCAGATCACCCAACTGGTCCAACTCCTCGGCCAGCTTTTGCGCGGGCGCGACATCGCTGATGGTTACGTTTGCGCCCGCTGTCGTGAAGAAACGGGCCAGAGCCAGGCCTTGGCGGCCCATCCCCAGGATAACGACATTGCGTTTTTCAAAGTTGAACTCTTCGGTGTTGGCAATCATGGTATCGCTCTCCTTCCGGCAGCCGGTTTCCGGTCAACGCTCTGTCCCCAGGCAGTTACGAGGGATTTAAGATCGGCCGCCAGGGATCGACGCGCTGCCGGCATGAAACGGATACGGACGGCAGTCACCCGTTCCACAGCGCCAGGGCCACCCCCAACATTCCACTCAGCACACCGACGATCCAGAATCTCTCTTTGACCTGTGTTTCACTCCACCCCAACAACTCAAAGTGATGGTGGATCGGAGTCATCTTAAACAGGCGGACATCTTGGCCCAGGTAGCGGCGGCTGAGCTTTGCCGACGCCACCTGCAACAGTACGGAAACGGTTTCGGCGACAAAGACGAACCCGACCACCGGCAGCAACAGCCATTGACCGGTCATCAGCGCGACCAGTGCCAGCGTTGCGCCTAACGCGAGGCTGCCGGTGTCACCCATGAATACCTGTGCCGGGTGGGCATTGAACCAGAGAAATGCAAACAGCGCTCCCACCATCGTGAAACAGAAAGCCGCCAGATAGGTCTGCCCCTGCAGAAAGGCAATCAGCCCGTAGCTGGCAAACGCAATGCCGCTGATGCTTCCCGCCAGGCTGTCCAGTCCATCGGTCAGATTTACCGCATTGCTGAAACCGATAATGAGCAGAATTCCCACCGGGATGAACAGCCAGCCGATCGAAACCCACTGCGGAATACCGGGCACGCCCACATAGTAGAGATCGGGCGGCCCGTAGTAGAGAATGCCGACGATAATGGCTGCGAATATGAACTGAAATCCGCTCTTCATCCGCGCCGACATCCCCTTCCCCCTGCCGCGGAGTCCAAGCCAGTCATCGACGGCGCCCAGTGTTGCGTGCGCCGCCAGGCAGAAAAAGAGCAACAGTGTACTCTTGCCGATCAGGGTAAAGCCGAGCAGAGCCGCCAGATTGAGCGCCCCCGTTATGAGCAGGACCGGCACCACAAATAGCAGTCCCCCCATCGTCGGCGTGCCGGTCTTCTCCTGGTGCGAATCCGGGCCTTCCATGCGCACCTGTTTGCCGATTCGGTAGTGCTTCAGGAGGGTGATCAGCGGCTGTCCCCAAATCACGGCGATGAAGAAGCTGAGTGTCCCGAGCACCAGCGGAAATTCCATCTGTGCGCCCCTTAGCCTTCGAGGAGGCCGCCGCCGACCCCTTTGTCGGACACTGGGCGGCGGGCCCGGTCTGCGGCTGCGGCGGATGCCGGCTGTTGCGAGATCTCGGGCACAATTCGTTCCATCCCCACTGCCCGGCTGCCTTTGACGAGCAGCAGATCCTGCGGTCGTGCCATCTCCTGCAGAATCTGTACGGCCGTTTCAAAGTCCTCGGTTTCATACACGGCTTGGGAAGGCAGGCCCGCTTTGCGGGCCTCGTCGGCGATGATACGGCCCAAGGCGCCGACTGTAACGAGCAGATCGGTTACGCCGGCGGCATGGACGCCGACCTGTTTGTGTCCTTCGTTCGTGAAGGTACCCAGTTCCCTCATATCGCCGAGAATCGCGATGCGGCGTCCGCCGCGGTGTTGTTGCAGCTGCTGCTGTTCACGATGCTGCCCGTTGCTGGATTGCGGCGTTCGTTTCGCTGCTACCGTCCCCATTTGCGGCCGGTTGGCGGCAGGGGCGCAGTCCTGGCCGGTTTGACGGCGGGTGAACAGGTCGTTCAGCAGATTGAGCGCGGCCACGGTGCTGACGGGGCTGGCGTTATATGTGTCGTCGATGACGGTGCTGCCGTTGATGCCCGGCAGCACAACGAGGCGCAGCTGACCGGGCGACTGCTGCAGACCGGCGGCGATCTCCTGCCAGGACAGGCCGCTGACGATGCCGACGGCGGCCGCGCCAAGGGCCGTATAGACCGAATGTGTACCCAGGAGGGGCACCTGCAGGCGCTGACTGTGGATGCGTCCGTTCTCCTGGCGACAGTGAAAGCGGAAGTGGATGCCTTCCATGCCCAGGCTTTCGATTTCGTCTGCCCACAGGTCCGCTTCAGGGGTGAGGCCATAGAAGAAATGCCGGGCATCGGTGGCGGCCGCCATCGCGCGCACGCGGACGTCGTCATGGTTCAGGACGGCTACGCCTCCGTTCTGCGCGCTGGGAAGAGCCTCCACCAGTTCGGTTTTGGCCTGCGCGATCCGTTCTATCGTGCCCAGCCGCTCGAGATGGGTGGGGCCGACATTGGTCACAAGGCCGATATGGGGCCGCGCCAGGTTGCAGAGCAGGCGAATCTCGCCGAGGTCGTACATCCCCATCTCCAGCACGGTCCGCTCGTAGCCGGTGTGCAGCCCGAGGAGAGCCAGCGGCAGCCCCTGTTCGCTGTTGAGATTGCCGGTGTTGTGATGGGTGCGGAAGCGTTGCGCGAGGACCGATGCGGTCAACTCCTTGGTGCCGGTTTTGCCTACGCTGCCGGTCACGCCGACCACCCGCAGATCGGGGTGGGTGCGATGCAGCCGCTGAAATAGGCCGGCCGCTTGCAAAGCCGCGCCGGCATCGGGGACGATGTAGGCGACGGCGCGGGCGGGGTCAAGATGTTCCGGTTCCGCTTTCGCCTCCTCGCCTTCTTCTCGCTGGCGGCAGTCGATCAGCTGGGCGCTGGTGTCGTGCAACTGGTCAATGCCCCGCTCTTCGCAGATGATCACGCCGGCGCCGCCGGCCAGGGCCTGGCGAATAAATCTGTGGCCGTCTGTGCGGGCGCCGCTGAAGGCGATGAAAAGAGATCCTGCTTCGACATCGCGGCTGTCCAGTACCGCGCAGTTGATGGGCAGGGGCGCGAGCGTCTGCGGCGGGGCCGTTCCGGTCAGTGCCTGCCAGAGCGTGTGTTGAGTGATTGCGGTCTCGACTTTCGGTCGTTCTGCCACCGAATCAGAATCCTTTGAACAGATGTAAGCCGTCGCTGCGCCGGCCGGCGGCAGCGGAGTGCAGGTCACCGGCCTGAGAGCTCTGCGACCGGTCCTGCAGCCGGCTCTGAAACTGCCGGCGGCGCGATTTCCTGGCACTCCAGGGCGGACAAACAGGAGTAGCTCTGACTATCGTCCGACAGCCGGACATTGTCCGGCGGGATATTCATATGCTCGAACAGGCGGTGAGCGATCCGGCTGAAGATTGGTGTCGCGGTATAGGCTGCCCAGCGGCTGATGCCCGGGTCCGGCCGGTCCAGCTTGACCATCATGACAAATTTCGGGTCGTCGGCGGGCGCGTAGCCGATAAAGCTGGCGATCGTTTCGTCCTGGATGTAGCCCTCTTCGGTGGCGATTTCGGCGGTGCCGCTCTTGCCGGCGACGCCATAGCCGGAGACCTGGGCCATCTGATTGCCGGTGTTGACGACGTGCACCATCATGTCTTTCAGCCGGACCGCCGTATCCGGCTGGATGACCTGGTAGACCATTGTCGGCTGGGTCACCATGGCGTAGTTACCTTCTACGCGGCTGTGCACGATGTAGGGGCGCATCAGTCTGCCGCCGTTGGCGATGGCGGCGACTGCGCAGATCATCTGGATGGGGGTAACGGCAATGCCCTGGCCAAAGCTGTTGGTGGCCAGGTCGGATACACCCCAGTTCGGGGCATCGGTATTTCTGACCTGGCCGGCTACTTCACCGCTCAGGTCGATGAGCGTGTCGGCGCCGAAGCCGAAGCGGGTTACATAGTCGTAAAAGATCTCGGCGCCGACCTTCTGCGCGATCTGGACCGTGATCACGTTGTTGGAATGGGCCATGGCATCAGCGACGTTCAGTTCACCGACAGCCTTGCGGTCACTGTTCTGGACCGTATGCCCCTCCACGGATATGGCGCCGGTATCGACGAAGACGGTTGACCATTCCACTGCGTCGATGTCGAGGGCGGCTGCGACGGTGATCAGCTTGAAGACCGATCCCGGTTCAAATTGGGCGCTGATGGCGACATTCGTGAACGTGCTGGGGTCGCCGTCTTCGAAGCTGTTGCCGTCGAAGTTGGGCCAGTTAGCCATCCCCAGGATTGCGCCCGTTCTGGGATCCATGACGATGACCGTGCCGGCCTCAGCACGGTAGAGACCGACCCCCAGGCGCAACTCCTCCTCGATGATATGCTGGATGGTGCGGTCGATGGTCAGCACCAGGCCCTTACCATTGCCGCTGGGCAGAAAGCGTAGGACGTTTTCGTCCAGTTCTGAACGGGGAATCTGGCGTCCTGGTGGAAGACCAACGCCGTCACTGGAGAGAAAGTTCCGATAGTAGCGTTCCAGGCCGAGCACCGGCACGCGTTCGGCGTTGAGAAATCCCAAAACCTGGCTGGCAAGCGTTCCCTGTGGATAGAAGCGCCGGGGAAAGGCGGCGATGTGGATATGCTCCAGCAGGAAGTCCCTTTCGCTCATTCGCTGGTGGCGTTCGGCGAGCAATTGCTGGCCCTGTTCAAAGTCGAGATGCGGCGCGATGATCAGATAGTCTCTGTCGCTGTTCTCCAGCAACAGGTTTTCGATCTGAAGCGGCGGGACACCGATGCTGGACGCGAGCCGCAGGGCGATGTCGCCGAAATCGGCTGGCGAGATGAATTTGGGTGTTGCCGTGATCCGGTAGGTGAAGCGGTCGGCGGCGAGCAGATTGCCGTCACGATCGACGATCACCCCCCACGAGGTGGTGTCGTCAACGGTATTGCGTCCAGTCACCACCGCCTGGGGGGGCTCGTATTGCTGCCAGCCCATGACCTGCATATCCAGCAACCGCAGAACCAGAAGGACCAGGGGGCCGGTCAGCACCACGCCGATGAAGCCGATCCGCCAGATCTTGGAGAGATCGTCTGATACGGAGGGGGGTTGGCGATTCTCCTGTTCGAGGGAGGCGCGATCGGACGCCGCCCGATTCAGGGCGCCGCCTTCGGGGCCGCCGCCAACCCCGTCATCGGGGCCCTGGCGGGAGGCGAATAGAGGCCCGAAACCGTGTCCACGTGCGGGACGATCGGCTCGGTTCCGTGCGCGCATACGGAGTTTCTCCTACTACAGTGGCCTCTAAGATCGGGCCAGAAACATTCGTCGCCGCCGACCCCACGTTCGGGCACTTGGCGGCGGCGAGAGGGGCGGCGATACAGTCGGCGGCAGTTATCTGGGCTGTTTCAACTGGCCCAGGAAGAAATCACCGGCCTGTTCAAGCAGCGGTTCGCTCCAATCACGGACAGACTGCCAGCTCTCGTTGATCTGTTGTTGCCAACCGGACAGGTACTGCTCGAACTCTTTTACGGGGAGTCTTTCAGTTACAGACGAGAATGACGGCCCGTCCGCCGAGGGTAGACCCGTCTGGACATTAACGGGGGGCGTCGTGCTGTGGGTCTGGCGCTCCTGTGCTGCCCCCTGGCTCCCTGCGGCAGCGGCGTAAACTGCTGACTGTTCTCCTGCCTCTGCGGATGATTGATCAAGGGCGGGGGATTCGGCTGACTGCTGATCCAGTTGCTGGTCGCTGTCCGAACCGGTGGTAGCGTCGGAAAGTGCGGGGGCGGCGCCTAGGCTATGCGGATTCGGGACGTAATTGCGTTGCAGCGCGGGACGGAAGTCGAGCTGGACCGCACGCAGCTGGACGTGTTCGAGTGTTGTACGCTGGCCAATCTGCCACAGCAGCTCAGCATTCTTCTGCTCGACGAGGCTGTACTGAACGCGGAGCGCCTCCAACTCTGCGCGGGCCTGCGTAATCCGAAGTGAGGTCCAGACCTGAACAACGGCCAAGCTGCAGACGACCGTCAAGGCCAGCACAAAGAAGAGATATCCCCTCAGCGTCTGCGGCAAGGGAACGATATCATCGAGCCAGACCAGACCACGCAGAACTCGAAAACGGGACAGATTGGATGATTGCATGCTGTCTGGACCCCAATCTCCCTCTGCCCTCGGTCCTCCCTGGTCGACTGGGCGCCAAACCGGCTCGTCATTGTCACGCTGCGCCCGTGATTGCGAGGGGCGCCCGGCGCGAGGCAAATTTATGGTCGGTGTTGACAATAGCTTTATCCTGCAGAAACAATCACACTAGATGCACACGGGCAAACAGATCAACTACTGTTCGGGCAGTTTTTCGGCGATGCGCAGCTTGGCCGAACGACTGCGGGGGTTTTCCGCGATTTCAGCGGCTGCGGGCACAATCGGCTTCTTGTTGCATATCGCCAGAACGGGAATCTGCTCCTGTCCCCCGGCCGGCAAGGTCGGGTCGGGCCGGAATCTGCTGGCGTTGTCACGCATCCACGCCTTGACCAGGCGACCTTCCAGGCTATGGAAGGCGATAATGGCAACGCGTCCGCCGGGACGCAGCAGTGCTGGAATCTGCGTCATGGCCCGCGCCAACTGTCCCAGCTCGTCGTTGACTGCGATGCGCAGCGCCTGAAAGGTCCTTGTGGCCGGATGGATTTTCTGTCTGCCGCGCGGGCGCACTGCCCTGGACACGATGTCTGCCAGTTCGGCGGTTGTCGAAACCGGACGACCGGCTACGATGGCACGCGCTATCGAACGGCTGTGTCGTTCCTCTCCGTATTGGTAGAGGATGTCGGCGATCTCCTCCCGACTGCTGTTGTTAATCAACTCGGCTGCGCTGGACCCGGTAGAGGGATCGAAGCGCATATCGAGCGGGCCGTCATGCCGAAAAGCAAAGCCCCGGGCCGGTGTATCCAGCTGAAAGCTGCTGAGACCCAGATCAAGCAGAATGCCGTCAACTTCTGTAAAGCCTTGCTCACGGGCGATTCGATCGATCTGATCGAACGGCGCCTGGGCCACAATCAGTCTGCCGGCACTGATTTCGCCGGTGAAACGCTTCCGAGCCCGGCGAATGGCTGCGGGGTCAACGTCCAGCCCCAGTACCTGTGCGGCGGCGCCCCCATCTGCACGAGAATCCCGATGCGCCTCCGTTCGCGTGAGGCACGTCCTTTGCAGCAGGAGCTGGGTATGGCCGCCGCCGCCCAAAGTTCCGTCAATGAAACGTCCGCCTGGTTGGACGTTCAGACCGCTCAGCACTTCATCCGCCAGAACGGGGACATGATGGAGGCCGTCCGGTTCATACGGGGCGTCTGGCATGTCGGTCGCGGGTCGGTGCAGTAGCATGGGATATTCTGCGACCCCATCTTCCGGGCCCTGGCAAGAGCCCGGGGATGGTTCAGACTCCCAGGGCGGCGAAGAGATCCTCTCCGAGCTGCGTAGGCGTGAGCAACTGCTCCTCCCACTGGGCCGGGTCCCAGAGTTCGATATAGGTGTTCATCCCGGCGATAATGATTTCGTTCTCGATTCCGGCGAACTCGCGCAGGCGCTGGCTGATCAGGATGCGCCCCTGCCGGTCGGGCTTCAGGTCTTCGGCGGCGCTGAATAGTGCGCGGCGCAACTGCGCAGTGCGCGTGTCGATCAGGGGCAGCGCGCTGACGCGGGCGGCGACATTCTGCCATTCGTCAAGCGGCATCGCCATGAGGCAGCCGCCGGTGGGGTTGCGCGTCACCACGAGACCGGGCATCAGCCGGTGTCGGAATTTGGCCGGAATCGTGACCCGCCCTTTACTGTCCAGGTTGTGGCTGAACTCGCCGAGAAACATAAATCTTAAGAGTCGTTGCCCTTTGCGCATCCCGTTCGAGACGGGGCGCATCGAACATCTGGCTTCAACGAATGTGACAGGGAGTTTCGACAGAAATTTTGGCGGCGAACAGGTGGCCGGGCGCTCGCTACCAGATTACTTCGGGATGTAGGGACAGCGTCCCACTTTCTCCCATATTCTCCCCTAGCAAAAACGATAGCACAAAACGTTTTCTGACAAAAACGGGTGCGGACCGACCTGAGAGACGGTTGAGCGTTGATTTTCTGACGAAATGCGGGGCATCCGATAGCTGAAATTCTGTTGTGTTTGCACGCTCTTTTTTGTCGTCGCGCGGAAGCGTTCGGGCCCGCCATGTGGCGCTGTCTCCGCCCAATTGTTATCTGGTGGGGGCGTGTTTCTGCCGTTCGACGGGGCGGCATACTTCTTGCCGAATTCCAGAAGTTTTCCATGACGATATGAAAGGGGCGCGCGGCGATTTCAGGATGGATTTTGTGTGCCGGTTCACAAGGGCGGCGAACAGGCCCTTTATTTTCGTAGGCATATCGTATGGAAATTGCCACGCATTCATATCGGGTCGGTTTCAGGCGCGTTGAAAGCGGTTGAAAAGGCGGGGAGCACTGCAGGGAGAACGGCGAGAGTCAGGGGTGACGGTGGGGTGGGGCGGCGTGCGCCGGCGGGTGGGCTCAGCGGGTCCGACTGGCCGCGAAGGTGGTCCAGCCAGGGGGCGTTGCAGGGGCTGCGCCCCAGCACAAGAGAGGGCGCCAGACCTGACCGCCCAGAAGAGCGAGGGGAGAGTGGAGAGGAGTGAGGAGAGAGAAAACTTTGCTCCTCGTTCAGCGTCGCGAACTAACTGTGGCTGCGTGGTCACGAAACTGGATTCAAGCTGTCGGCATGGGTGCAGTTCAGAGTGAGTGACCTTGCACAGAAATGGGCGCTCCTGCCGGCATTTGTGGTGAGGAGAAAGACCAGGCTGCGAAGTCGGTCAATCTGCTTGACTTCAGAACTGCAGTGGTTCCATCAACATCAAAATATTGACAGGATGCAGCATATGCTTTATACTTTGAAGTTCAGAGTAACTAGTGATTGGCTCGGTTCCGTTTGCCGCTTTTGGGCCTTGCACAGAGGGGGACGGTACCAGGGCGAATAGATTTGGTGTAAAGTCCGCCGATGTTCACGGCGGGCTGATAATTCGCTGCGCATTACGTGGCGGATGAATATTTTGCTGCGCACTTGGCAGACGGCGAACTGCTCGGAAGTCTGTGCGTTCGGCCACAAGAGGAGATTCCATCCCCATTTCAACTTTCTGAAGTCCCGTCCGGATTGACCGTTATTCGTGCAGGTTTGCAAGATCGGCGGCTGTTTACAGCTAAAGGAGCATGCGCTATATGATTGATACTGCCGTTGGAAACGGTGTTGGCGCCAGGACGCAGAGGAAGTCGTATTCACGAACTCCCAATCTGATTGAACTGCCCCGGCTCATCGAAATTCAGCTTCAAAGCTTCGAATGGTTCCGCGCCCAGGGTCTGAAGGAGCTTTTTGAAGAGATTTCGCCAATCGTCAGTTTCAACAAGCATCTTGAACTGCATTTCGGCGATTTCCGCTTCGATGACGCCAAACACTCAGAGGAGGCTTGCCGGGTACGGGACATCACCTATTCCGCGCCACTGTGGGTCGAGGTTAGGCTCGTCAATAACGACACGGGTGAGATCAGTGAGCAGGAAGTCTTTATGGGTGACTTTCCGCTGATGACCGACTCCGGCACTTTTATTGTCAATGGCAGTGAGCGGGTCGTGGTGAGCCAGTTGATTCGTTCACCCGGCGTTTACTTCACAATTGAAGAGGACCGCAGCACGGGCAGGGACCTGACCGGCACCAAGTTGATCCCCCTGCGGGGCGCATGGCTGGAGTTCGAGACGAGCAAGCGTGATATCATCAGCGTCAAGGTCGACCGCAAACGCAAGTTGCCGGCCACGATTCTGCTGCGGGCGATCGGCTTCGGCACGGATGAGGAGATCCGGGAGCTGTTCTCCGATGTCGACGACAATGAAGACCACCCGTTCATCGAGGCGACCCTGGAGCGGGATCCGACGGCCAATCCGACCGAGGACCGGCAGAAAGGGATCGACGATGCGCTGCTAGAGTTCTATAAGAAGCTGCGGCCCGGCGATCCGGCGACATTAGATAATGCGCGCAATTTCCTGCAGAATCTGCTCTTCACGTCCCGTCGTTATGATTTGGGGCGGGTGGGCCGTTACAAGCTCAATCGCAAGTTGAGTCAGGAGGAGCCTCTCTCGACACGCATTCTGACGAACGACGACATCGTGGCCGTGGTACGCCGCATCATTGACATCAACAATGGACGCGAGTTACCTGATGATATCGACCATCTGGGGAACCGGCGCATCAAGACGGTCGGTGAACTGATCCAGACCCAGCTGCGCATCGGTCTTTTGCGCATGGAGCGGGTCGTGCGGGAGCGGATGTCGATCCGCGAGCCGGAGCAGGTGACGCCGTTGAGCCTGATCAACATTCGCCCGGTTGTGGCGGCCACGCGGGAGTTTTTCGGCAGCAGCCAGCTGAGCCAGTTCATGGACCAGACGAACCCGCTGGCCGAGTTGACCCACAAACGGCGCCTGAGCGCGTTGGGTCCCGGCGGGCTGCGCCGGGAGCGGGCCGGTTTCGACGTGCGCGACGTCCATTACAGCCACTATGGCCGCATCTGCCCGATTGAAACGCCGGAAGGCCCCAATATCGGCCTGATCGGCTACCTGGCCACCTACGGGCGCATCAACGATTTCGGCTTTATCGAAACACCATACCGCCGCGTTTCTCACGCTGTCGAGAATCAGGTCGATGCGTTGACAGGACGCGTCCTCGCCGAAGAAGTCAGCGACCCTGACGGCGGCGACATTATCGCCAAGAGAGGCGATGAACTGACAGCGGAACTGGCCAAGAAGATCGCCGCTGTCAAGGACCTCACAGAGGTGCGCGTGCGGCCTTTCGTAGGGCAGGACGTCATCTATCTGAACGCGGATACGGAGGAGCGCTCTCCCATCGCCCAGGCTTCGACGCCGCTGGACAAGGCCGGCCACTTTCTCAACAGGCGGCCCTCCGTGCGCCAGGCCGAGGAGTTCCGCTTTGAAGAGCCGCAGCGCATCGAGTATATGGACGTGTCGCCCAAACAGGTCGTGGGCGTTTCCGCGGCTTTGATCCCCTTCCTGGAGCATGACGATACCAACCGCGCCTTGATGGGCTCCAATATGCAGCGACAGGCCGTGCCCCTGGTGCAGCCGGACGCGCCGATTGTCGGCACCGGCATGGAGTGGCAGGCTGCGGTTGATTCGGGCCAAGTCGTCGTTGCGCGCAAGGCGGGCGAGGCTGTTCGTGTCGTGAATACGGAGATCGTCATTCAAGAGGAGGATGGCAGCGAGCATACCTACCCGTTGCGCAAATTCAATCGCAGCAATCAGAGCACGTGCATCGATCAGCGTCCGACGATTCAGAAAGGGGACATGGTCGAGGCCGGCACGGTGCTGGCAGACAGCTCTTCCACACAGAATGGCGAGCTGGCGCTGGGGCAGAACGTGCTTGTGGCCTACATGAGCTGGGAAGGCGGCAACTACGAAGACGCAATCCTGGTCAGCGAACGGCTGGTCGAAAACGACAAGTACACGTCGGTACATATTGAGAAGCACGAAATCGAAGCCAGGGAGACAAAGCTCGGCCCGGAGGAGATCACGCGAGACATTCCGAACGTGGGTGAGGACGCGTTGAGACATCTGGACGAGGAAGGCATTATCCGAATCGGCGCTGAGGTTGCCGCCGGCGACATTCTGGTCGGGAAGATTACGCCAAAGGGCGAGACCGAGCTGACGCCGGAGGAGAAGCTGTTGCGGGCGATTTTCGGCGAAAAGGCGCGTGAGGTAAAGGATAGCTCCTTACGTCTTCCCCACGGAGAACGGGGTAAGGTGGTGGATATCAAGGTCTTCACGCGCGAAGATCACCAGGACATGCCCGCCGGGGTGGAGATGATGGTGCGCGTCAGCATTGCGCAGCGCCGCCGTCTGACTGAAGGCGACAAGATGGCCGGCCGCCATGGCAACAAGGGCGTAATCTCCCGGGTCGTGCCGGTGGAAGATATGCCCTTCCTGGAGGACGGCACACCAATCGACATTATTCTGAATCCACTGGGTGTGCCCGGGCGCATGAATATCGGACAGGTGCTGGAAACCCATCTTGGATGGGCGGCCGACCGCCTGGGCTTCATGGCGGAGACGCCGGTATTCGACGGCGCGAAGGAGGACGAAATCGAGTCCGAGCTGGCGCGGGCCTGGCTGATCGATCAGGCCTGGCAGGATGTCACCCAGTTGGCGTGGGAGGCTGTTCGGGAGCAGGAAGTCGACGGCGATGCGCTGATGGATGACAACGATGCCCGCCGGCTGTATCTGCTGGACTGGCTGGAGCCGCGCGGCTACGACCCTGAAACGCTGTTTTTCGATGACAAGTACGCGCGCAGTGCAGCCCTGGCTGAATGGCTGAAGGATAAGGGGTATGAAGCGGAGCTTGTCGTTCCGGATAGCAACTCGGAAGTTTCGGACCAGTATGCACGCTATGTTTCCCTGCGGGAGTGGCTGATCCATCACGGCTGCGAGCAGGACGGTGAATTCCTGACAGAGACTGACGACGATCCAATCCTGTTGCACCTGGAAACGGGTGAACAGTTGGACGCCGAGCTGCTCGAAAGGTTTGAGGCGGCGGCACAGACATACTCGAACGAGATCGGCTGGCCGTTGCCGACTACCGGTAAGCAGAAGCTTTTCGACGGCAAGACGGGCGAACCCTACGATGCGCATGTAACGGTCGGGATCGCGCAGATGCTCAAGTTGCACCACCTGGTGGAGGATAAAGTCCACGCCCGCAGTACGGGCCCTTACAGCCTGGTCACACAGCAGCCGCTGGGCGGCAAGGCGCAGTTCGGCGGTCAGCGTTTCGGTGAGATGGAGGTATGGGCGCTGGAGGCGTACGGCGCAGCCTACACGTTGCAGGAGATGCTGACGATCAAGTCGGACGACACGACAGGCCGGGTGAAAACATACGAAGCGATTGTAAAGGGCGACGAGATTCAGAGCCCCGGTGTGCCGGAGAGTTTCCGCGTGCTGGTGAAGGAGTTACAGAGTCTGGCCCTTTCTATCGAAGTCATTAACGAAAAGAATGAGGTGATACAGCTCGGCAAAGATGAGGTTGAAGACCGTCTGCCGCATCTCGGCTTCAGCCTGAACGTACCCAGCCCGATGAGCCGCAGCAGCGAGTAAGGGCGTCGCCAACCGAGGCCGCCGCCGACCGCATCTGCTGCGCACTTGGCAACGGGCGAGTCGTGTACAGCGCCCGGTGGCCTGTGAATTCACTGACCACCGCGAGGCCGCCGTCAAACGCATCTGATGTGCGCCTGACGACGGGCGAAACGCAAAGGAGCCATAATGGAAGTACGAGACTTTGACGCAATTCGCATTTCTCTTGCCTCCCCGGACCAGATTGACGAATGGAGCTTTGGCGAAGTAACCAAGCCGGAGACGATCAACTACCGCACGTTGCGACCGGAGCGGGACGGTCTGTTCTGTGAACGTATCTTCGGACCGCAGAAGGATTGGGAATGCGCCTGCGGCAAATATAAGCGGGTTCGCTACAAGGGCATCGTCTGCGACAAATGTGGTGTAGAAGTTGCGCCGCAGCGTGTGCGCCGCGAACGCATGGGCCATATCCAGTTGGCTTCGCCGGTCAGCCATATCTGGTATGTGAAAGGTGTTCCCAGCCATCTGGGGCTGCTCCTGAACATCAGCCCGCGCCATCTGGAGCGGGTCCTGTACTTTGCGCAGTTCATCATTACCGACGTGAACGAAGATGCGCGCGGCCGGGCGATTCAGCGCCTCGAACGAGAACTGCAGATGGGGATAGCCCGTCTGGAGAACGATGCGCAGGAACATATCGACGCCGTAGAAGGCAGTGCGCAGAGCGAGCTTGACGAGTTGAGCGAGGAGGAGCAGGGGCAGATCGAGCGGCTCGATGAGCGCATCAACCGGTCTTCAACGGAGACGATCAGCCAGGCCCAGCGGCTCCAGGACTGGATTCAGAGCAATCTCGGCAAGAAAGCCGCGGAAGATAGAGGCCTGGATTGGGTGGACGAACCGATCATCGCGGCCAAAAAGACGGTCACCGCCGAGCATGAACGCACTGTCAACGACTATGTGCAGGAACGGCTGGACACGCTTCAGTTTGAATCCGACGAGGAAAAGTCGGATATCCGGACGCAGATCCAGGCCAAGCAGACATACGTGCGGCAGAAGCTGGAGGGGTTGCTGGAAAAGATGCGGGAAGATGTGGCCGAACACCGGGAGCGGCTGCAGTCCAGCGCGGAAGAGCAGTTGGACGAACTGAAGAGCATGCACGAAATGCAGCTGCTGACGGAAACCCGCTATCGCGAGCTGGCCGACCGTTGGGGCAACATCTTCAAGGCGGGCATGGGCGCCGAGGCGATCCGGGATATTGTAGCCAAGGTCGATCTGGACGTGCTGGCAAAAGAGCTGCGCACGGAGATATTCACGACCAAGAGCAAGCAGCGCCGCAAAAAGGCGGCCAAACGTCTGCGCGTTGTGGAAAACTTCCGCAAGAGCGGCAACCGGCCGGAGTGGATGGTGCTGACGATCTTGCCGGTGATTCCGCCGGAGTTGCGTCCCATGGTGCAGCTGGACGGGGGGCGCTTCGCCACCAGCGATCTCAACGACCTGTACCGGCGGGTGATCAACCGCAACAACCGTCTCAAGCGGCTGCTTGACCTCGGTGCGCCGGATGTGATCGTCCGCAACGAAAAGCGCATGTTGCAGGAAGCGGTCGATAGTCTCATCGACAACGGGCGGCGTGGCCGGGCGGTCAGCCGCAGCGGTAAGCGCAAGCTCAAAAGCCTGAGCGATATGCTCAAGGGGAAGCAGGGCCGCTTCCGCCGCAACCTGTTGGGGAAACGCGTCGATTACTCCGGCCGCTCGGTTATTGTGATCGGCCCGACGCTGAAACTGCACCAGTGCGGCCTGCCGAAGAAGATGGCGTTGGAGCTGTTCAAGCCGTTCGTCATGCGGCGCCTGGTGGAGGACAACTATGCGCACAACATCAAGAGCGCCAAGCGCATGGTGGATCGCCAGCAGTCCGAGGTGTGGGACGAGCTGGAAGAGATCTGCAAGGAGCGGCCGGTGCTGTTGAACCGGGCGCCGACGCTGCACCGTCTGGGTATTCAGGCCTTTGAGGTCACGCTGGTAGAGGGAAGCGCGATTCAGCTGCACCCTCTCGTCTGCGACGCCTTCAATGCGGATTTCGACGGCGACCAGATGGCGGTGCACGTGCCGCTGAGCCAGTCTGCGGTCGATGAGGCGCGGCAGCTGATGCTTTCCAGCCAGAATCTGCTCAAGCCCAGCAGCGGCGAGCCGATCGTCGGACCCTCCAAGGATATGGTGATGGGTGTCTACTACCTGACCACTGAGGAGGACGAATCGACACCCGATGAGAAGCTGCCGCTCTTCAGCTCGATGGATGAGGCGGAGTACATCTATAGCCTGGGCCATGTCAAATTACGCGATTCGATTCGGGTGCGCTTCACGACCCGTTTCGACGTTCTGCCGATCGAGTCGATGGAGGTGAGCGAACGGGTGATGGATGCCTTGGAGGAACACGGCATCGCCACCGTCGGCGAACTGATGGACATCTATGCCCAGGGCGAACGCCACATGATTCAGGAGATCCAAGCTTTTGGGGTGGCCGCAATGACTGAGGTGCGGGACGCCCTGCGCAAAATGAATCTGCTGGGGGCCGCCTGGCCGCAGGATCGCATCATCCGCACGACGATCGGGCGTATCATCTTCAACCGGGCGCTGCCGGAAGAGTTGTGGTTCGTCAACGATCTTCTCGACAAGAAGGGTGTCAATGAGGTAATTGACCTCTGTTACAAACACCTGGGCCGGGAGGTGACGGCCGAAACGGTGGACAATATCAAGGACCTGGGCTTCGAATACGCCACCCGGTCGGGCATTACGATAGCGGTCAGCGACATTCAGGTGCCGCACGAAAAGGACAAGATCGTTGAGCGCACCTCCGATGAGGTGGCCGAGGCCGAGCGCCAGTACCGGCGCGGCCTGATCACCGAGGAGGAGCTGTACGAAAAGACCGTCGAACTGTGGACACGGGCTGCCGACGAGGTAACGGCCGAGGTGCGTAAACTGCTCAGTCCGCTTGAGGGGCTGGGCGCGATGGCCCACTCCGGTTCGACCAAGGGGGGTGTCAATACAGTGCGGCAGTTGGCCGGTATGCGCGGTCTGATCGCCGGCCCGAATGGGCGCATCATTCCTTTGCCGATTCGCTCCAACTTCCGCGAAGGGTTGACCGCGCTTGAGTATTTCCTGAGCACGCACGGCGGACGCAAAGGGCTGGCGGATACCGCACTGCGCACCGCGGACGCCGGCTATCTGACCCGCCGCCTGGTGGACGTGGCCCAGGATGTGATCGTGACCGAGGACGATTGCGGCACCAACGCCGGCATCTGGATCGATGCCGAGAGTTCGAGGGTAATGGGCGAGAGCTTCGCCGACCGCGTGGTCACGCGTACGCTTGCCGGCGCAATCCGACACCCCGAATCCGATGAGCTGCTGCTGGAGCGGGATACCGTCATCGACGAGGCCGCCCTGGCAACTATCGATCGTCATGGGGTGGAGGAGGCATTCGTCTACAGCCCGCTGACGTGCGAGTCCCGCTTTGGCCTTTGCAAGAAATGTTACGGCACCGACCTGGCCCGAGGGGGAACGGTGGAGCAGGGTGAAGCGGTCGGAATTATCGCGGCGCAGTCGATCGGCGAGCCGGGTACCCAGTTGACGCTGCGCACGTTCCACACCGGCGGTGTGGCCGGCAGCGATGACATCACCCAGGGTCTGCCGCGCGTCGAGGAGCTTTTCGAGGTGCGAAACCCCAAAGGTGAGGCTGTCATCAGCGAGATCGACGGTAAAGTGGATATCTGGTGGGAAGGCGATCAGCGCATGCTGAAGGTGAGCCGCACCGAGCTCAAACGACGGGAGATCGCGATTCCCGAGGGATATGAGTTGATGGTGGATTCGGATGACCGGGTGCAGGAAGATACGGTCATCGCCCGCAACGGTGACGAGGATGCACAGGGAGTCATGGCAGGCATGGAGGGCCAGATCTTCGCTGAGAACGGTCAGGTCATCATCCGCCGGGAAGACAACCTGATATGGGAGACCGATATTCCGGCCAATGCCCGGCTGCGGGTGGAGAAGGGTGAAGAGGTGAACGCCGGCGAGCAGTTGACCGAAGGCTCGAAGAATCCGAGAGAGATTCTTCGCATTCAGGGCCGGGAGGCCTGTCAGCTATACCTGTTGGAGCAGGTGCAACAGGTATACCGCAGCCAGGGCGTTGCCATCCACGACAAGCATATCGAAGTGATCCTGCGCCAGCTGCTGCGGCGGGTGATGATCCGGTCGACCGGTGACACCGAATTCCTGCCGGGCGAGCTGGTGGACCGCTTCCAATTTGAGGATGAGAACAACAAGACGATCTCCCGCGGCCACCGTCCGGCTAAAGCCGAGCCGGTCGTGCTGGGGTTGACGAAGGCGGCCTTGAATACCGAAAGCTTCCTGGCCGCGGCCAGCTTCCAGGAGACGACGCGCGTGCTCACCGATGCCGCAGTGCAAGGGCAGCGGGACGAGTTGCGGGGCCTCAAGGAGAATGTCATCATCGGCAAGCTGATTCCGGTCGGCTCCGGTTTCCGGACGCGGCGCATGTGGGAGGAAGAGAAACAGCAGGCCGTTGAGCAGCTGGCCAAACAGCACGAAGTGGCCGATGAGGGGCTGAGCGAACTCGAGTTCGATCTGGACGATCCCGATCTGGATCTGGCCGATCTCTCCGGTTTGGCGGAGATGGGAATCGGCCCGCTGGGGGGGATGCTGTCCGGGTTCGGCGGCGGCATCGACGAGGAAGAGCTCGACTTCGACTTCAACAACCTGAAGGACGAGGACAGCGAAGAGATTAACGTCGATCTGCGCTAAAAGCCAGATGGTGTGTACCAACAAGGGTGGAAGAGCCGGCTCTTCCACCCTTTCTCTTTCTCCTGGTCTTTGCGCCGGTGACGGCATGCCTGTGCCTCTGTGTGCAGATTGACAGCCGGTGCCGGACATTTGCAGACACCGCCCAAGCTGTATAGGAACAAAGAGCTCGGTTCCTGCTCAGATCTCTTTCCAGGACTCTCGTAAACGCTTGTAAACGCTTGTAAACTCTCGTGAACTCTCGCATAACCCTCGTGTATGGACTTGCGTGTTGGCTGCGAGCATTGGGCAGTTGTTGAGCGTCTTCGGGCCGGATCCACGGCCGCCGCGACGTTCCGTTCACATTAACGTGCCGGCGTTCGGAAGTTGCCCTGAGACCGGTGGTATTCCCCAGAATCCGCTGGAGAAACGCGCAGGCAGACGCCTAAGTCCATCTGCATTGGGTGATACACCTGTATGGGTCCTGAGATTTGCTTTCAGCAGCACGGCCGTGATATAGTAGAGTACTGTCATTACGTGGCCTACGATGACCACCTGGGAGGAAACATTTGCCGACGATCAATCAATTGGTCCGCAAGGGCCGCAAGAACAAGCCGAAGAAAGAGACCGCACCGGCCTTGCGCTTTACGCAGAACACGTTGACCGGCCGCACAAAGCGGGTCAAGCAGGGCAACCCCCAGAAGAGGGGGGTATGTACACAGGTGCGAACGACTACACCCAAAAAGCCCAATTCCGCCCTGCGTAAGGTGGCACGTGTGCGCCTTACCAATGGCGTTGAAGTGACGGCCTATATTCCTGGCGAAGGCCATAACCTCCAGGAGCACAGTGTGGTTCTGGTCCGCGGCGGCCGGGTAAGAGATCTGCCCGGCGTACGCTATCATATCGTGCGCGGCGCGCTGGACAGCACCGGGGTCAATGACCGCAAGCGAAGCCGCAGCAAATACGGTACCAAGAAGCCCCGCTAAGCGCTGACTCTGGCGAGGCAGGACAGGCAGTGTGCGTCCTTCCTCAAGAGGCGCGCGGGCGCAAACGATGGAGATGGAGTAGTAGTATGCCGCGACGAAACCGGCCTGAAAAGCGTCAAGTTACGCCCGACCCCCGGCACAACAGCGTTGTGCTGGCCAAGTTCATCAACAATCTGATGGAACGGGGCAAGAAAAGTTTGGCCGCCAGGATAGTGTATACCGCACTGGATACCATAGCCGAACGCACCAATCGCCCACCACTGGAAGTCTTCGAAGAAGCGCTCAGGAACGCCACTCCTCTGGTTGAGGTCAAACCGCAGCGTGTAGGTGGCGCGACCTACCAGGTGCCGATGGAGATCCGCCCTGACCGGCGGCAGGCCCTGGCCATGCGCTGGCTGATTCAGAATGCCAGGGGGCGGAGCGGCCGCAATATGGCCACTCGATTGGCGAATGAACTGCTGGATACGGCGCGCGGTGAAGGACAGACCGTGCGCAGGCGTGAAGAAACGCACCGGATGGCAGAAGCCAATCAAGCCTTCGCTCATTTTGCCCGAAGGCGATAGGTATATTGCCTTCATGGCAGTATAGACAATCGAGTTGGTTATTCCTGATGTGTCCGGCGCCCTGGCTGGGCACAGCTTCGGAGGAATCCGGCCCTTCCGGGTTTGGGACTCCTTCTGAACCAAACACGATACGACGCATTCGAGCCACAGGATGACGTCGCAACGCGCTCAGCACTCTGCTGAGTGAAATTCGACGCTGCCGGATGAGCAGGCCGCCGGATGAGGAAGTTGGAGGCGCTCCTGCTCAAAAGGGGCGCGTCGGGTACCGGCGCCTGCGAGACGGTTGCGTCCTCTTTTGTCGGCGGCCAGGGCGCAGACAGACGCGGCAGATCGTTCGCGGAGAGCGGGCTGCCATCGGGAAATGTGAATGTAACGCTGCAGTGCGGCAGGTTGCATCCCTTGTATGAACGGGGCGCGACGTTGCCCCCCAAAATAAGATCAGGTGAATTTGATGAGTCAGGTACCATTACATAAGATCCGCAATATCGGAATTATCGCCCACATCGACGCGGGCAAGACGACGACAACCGAACGGATTCTGTTCTATTCCGGCCGAATACACCGCATGGGCGAAGTACATGAGGGAACCGCTGTCACAGACTGGATGGCGCAGGAGCGGGAACGCGGCATCACTATTACCGCGGCCGCGATTACGGCGAACTGGGTTGACAGCCGCAGCGGGGAAGAGGCCCAGATCAACATCATCGACACACCGGGCCATATCGACTTTACGGCCGAGGTGCAGCGCAGCTTGCGCGTGCTGGACGGCGGCATCGTCGTCTTCGACGCGGTTGCGGGTGTCGAACCACAGTCGGAGACGGTCTGGCGGCAGGCGGATACCTACCATGTGCCGCGCATCTGTTTCGTGAACAAGATGGACCGGGTGGGGGCCGACTTTGAGCGTACGGTGGGCATGATTGTCGACCGCCTCGGCGCGGACCCGCTGCCGATTCAACTGCCCTGGGGCGTGGAGGAAGAGTTCCAGGGGGTAATCGACCTCTTTACGATGAAGGCCCTGCGATACAGCGACGCACTAGGCGCCTCGCCCGAAACAGCCGAGATCCCGGAGGAGATGCGAGACACGGCGGAGATGGCGCGCGCGACGATGATTGAGCGGATTGCCGAGACCGATGAGGAGCTGACCACGCTCTATCTGGAAGGCGAAGAGATCAGCAACGACCTGCTGATCAAAGCGCTGCGCAATGCCGTCATTCGCAATGATATCGTGCCGATACTGTGCGGTTCGGCGCTCAAAAACAAGGGTGTGCAACCCCTTCTGGATGCGATTGTGCGCTATCTGCCCAGCCCATTGGATGTGCCGCCGGTCGTCGGCCTCGACCCCAAGACTGAGGAAGAGAAGATCCGGTTCGCCGACCCGGAAGAACCTTTCGCCGCCCTCGTATTCAAGATCGTGACCGACCCGTTTGTCGGACGCCTGGCCTATGTGCGCGTCTATTCGGGTACGTTGGCGTCGGGCAGTATGGTCTACAACGCCAATAAGGGCCGGCGGGAACGGATTGGTCGGCTCTTGCAGATGCATGCCGACAAAAGAGAGGAGATCGAAGTCTGCCGCGCGGGCGACATCGCCGCCATCGTCGGCCTCAAGCAGAGCCTGACCGGTGAGACGCTCAGCGACCGCAAAAACGAGATTTTGCTGGAGACGATCGAGTTTCCGGCCCCGGTGATTGGGATCGCGGTCGAGCCGAAGTCCAAAGCCGACCAGGACAGGATGGCCGACGGCCTTTTGAAGCTGGCCGAAGAGGACCCGACTTTTCAGGTGCGATACGACGATCAGACGGGGCAGACAATCATCAGCGGAATGGGTGAGTTGCACTTGCAGATTATCGTGGACCGTCTCAAGAGAGAGTTTCGGGTGCAGTGTAACGAGGGCCGTCCACAGGTGGCCTACCGGGAGACGATCACAAACGCGACGCGGGCGGAAGGGCGGTTCGTCCGTCAGACCGGCGGCCGCGGGCAGTATGGCCACGTCTGGATCGAGCTGGAACCGAATGAAGGGGGCAAGGGCTTCGAGTTTGAGGACAAAATTGTCGGCGGCTCAGTCCCCAGAGAATACATTCCTGCAGTTCGCAAGGGTATTGAAGAGGCCATGGAAAGCGGTGTGCTGTCGGGATATCCGGTGGTCGATGTTCGCGCCGCGCTGGTGGACGGCAGTTTTCATGAGGTCGACTCCAGTGAAATCGCCTTCAAGATAGCCGGTTCGATGGCGTTTAAGGAAGGCATGGCGAAGGCGGGCCCGGTCCTGTTGGAGCCAATCATGCTGGTTGAAGCGGTCGTGCCGGAGGAGTTTGTCGGCGACATTGTGGGCGATTTCTCCAGCCGCCGCGGGCAGATAGAGGGACTGGACGCGCATAGCAACAAGGTTACGGCTGTGCGGTCGGTCGTACCGCTGGCGGAGATGTTCGGATACGCGACCACGCTCCGTTCGATCACCAGTGGACGCGGCACCTTTACGATGCAGTTCGACAGCTATCAGCCCGACACGCAGAAGTCGGACGTGGGCACCCCAAGGCGGGAATACGCCTGAGTCGGATGCGGCGGGTGTAGTCGGATTGGCCGATTCAGGTGTGTCCAGACTTGTCAACCGTCAGGACATTTCGTATACTGTTCAGGTTGTAGTGGCGGCGTCTGTGTCGCCGGGAAAACTGAGCAGGACGCTTCTGTTCGAAAGGGGCGCGAATACGAGTGCGGGGCTCTTGCCCGACCGGTTGTGCCTGCAAGGGATTGAAGGCCGCCTGCCGGGTAGTTCAGAGACCGCCTGAGTGCGTTTTTTGCGGGGAAAATTTCCAGCTTTTTGCGAAGCTGTTTGATTCAGCACAGTACAGTTGTGAAACAGTCAGGAGAAAGAAAGAATGGCGAAGGCAGTATTTGAGAGGAACAAGCCCCATGTGAACGTGGGGACGATC
>JAPOVP010000067.1 GCA_026708085.1 Caldilineaceae bacterium | reverse complement strand
GTTGCGGGGGCGGAGCCCCCGCACAAGGGAGGGCCGAATAGGCCCGACCGCCCAACTGCAGTGGTCAGTGGTCAGTGGTTAGTGACTGCGGCGACAGATTGAGGATGGGCGTGATGAGAAGCAAGGAGAGAGAAGCGCTATCGCTCGGTTGAATTTAGGGTGCAGATGGGGTGTGGCTGAGTGCGGCAGAGTGGGGTCAGAAGATGCCGGGGAGGTCCCAGCGTTTGGCGAGGCGATCGGCGAGGAGGACGAGGACCATGCCGACGAGTCCGTTGAAGAGGCCGGCGGCGGTGGTGAAGTCGAAGCGGGCCTGGCGGATGCCGACGCGGTAGATGAAGGTCTCGATGACGTCGGCGGTGGTGAGGACCATGTTGTTCTGGAGGATGAAGATCTGCTCGAAGCCGACGTTGAGGAAGAATCCGATCTGGAGGATGAAGAGGGTGACGATGGTCATGGCGAGGCCGGGGAGGGTGACATAGCGCATGAGCTGCCAGCGGTTGGCGCCGTCGATGATGGCGGCCTCGTAAAGGGTGAGATCGATTGTGGAGATGGTGGCGAGGTAGATGATGGCGGCCCAACCGGTCTCTTTGAGCAGTGATGAGATGATGACGATGGGTTGGAAGTAGCCCGGTTTCTGGAAGAAGGCGATTTTTTCCATGCCGAGTGAGGAGATGATGTTGTTAACGATGCCGTTTGCCGGTGAGAGCACGATGTAGAGAATGGCGCCGTAGATCACCCAGGAGAGGAAATGGGGTACGTAGACGACGGTTTGAACAAAGCGCTTATAGGCCATGTGGCGGACTTCGTTGACGAAGAGCGCCAGAATGATGGGGGCGGGGAAGGTGAAGAGCATCTTGAATACGGCGATGGATACGGTGTTGCGGAGAACGCGCACGAAGGCGGGATCGTCGAAGAGGGTGTTGAAGTGCTTGAGTCCAACCCACTGGCTGCCCCAGATTCCGTGCATCAGCTGGTACTTTTTGAAGGCGATGATGTTGCCCCACATGGGGTAGAAGCGGAAGACAGCGAAGAAGACGAAGGGCAGGACAAGCATCAGGTAGAGATAGCGGTAAGTCCAGGCGTTGAAGAGAAACTGCGCCCAAAAGGACCTGCGGCGGCCGGATGTCGCGACGGAGTTGGATACGGCTGATGTTGCCACTTTACCATCCTTACCTGGCTGTGGTCGGAGGCCGGATTATGTCTCGGCCTCCGACCACTTGTGTCTGACCCGCTAGATTTCGTTGACCTGATCGGTGAGCAGAGGGCCACCGTTCTTTTCGAAGAAGTCGAGCCACTCCGACCAGCCCTGATCGATATCGATGGTGCCGGCCACCGCCTGCGAAATGAACTCGCCGAAGCGGGTCTGCAGGGTGGGCCAGAATTCCTTCTCAGAGGGGACAGGGCGCGCTTTTGCAGTGAGCCTGCGATATTTCTGCGAAATGTCCCTGCCAGCCAAAGCGTTTTCCGAATACTTGGCGGCGAGCATGTCGTCGAAATGCTTCTTCATGTCGGGTGGGAAGGTGGGGAAGGGCTGCGTCCCTCCCAACGTTCCGATCGTCAACCAGAGGCCCCAGAAGACATTGATGTCCTGGACTTCATTCTGCTTTTTGGTCCACTCATCGCCCATGGCGGCTTTTTCTTCCGGGGTATACTCGACACACCAACCGTTTTCGTTGAGGCCTTTGTTGGTGACGCCGAGAACACCTTCGCACAGGATCTGGGAGGCGATTTCCGGCGTAAAGAACCAGTCGATGACGCTGACGCAGTCTTCGGGCCACTGGGCGGTGATGGGAATGACGAATGTCCAGGGCCAACCTTCGCCGGTGTAGCCGCTGCCGCCGGGGCCTTCGGGGGCAGGACCGGCCATGACCACGGCGTCAGGCGCGACGGCCCTGATCTTGTTCTCGGCGAAGTCTATGCTGGGCCAGCCCGAGTAGACGTTGCCGGCAATCCCGGCATGGAAGGCGTTATCCTTCTGACCCAAGGGAATGCTGATTGAATCGGGATGGAAGCCGCCGTCGGCCCAGACACTGCTCATCCAGGCGAGTGCGTCCTTCATGCCGGGCTGAACCCAGTCGAGCTCCAGCTGGCCGTCGCGATCGCGCCAGAAGCCGTTGAGATGGTGGCCGACGGCGACGCCAAAGGCATGGAAGAAGTCGTCATCGAAGCGGACGGAGTTGTAGAGCAGGCGGCCATAGGTGTCGTCCTGGCCATTGCCGTCGGGGTCGCCGTGAGAAAAGGCGCGCATGACCTCGCCATACTCGTCGATTGTCTGGGGGAGCCCCAAGCCGAGCTTTTCCAGCCAATCGGCCCGGTAGTGGGCACACATATTGTTGAGGTCGTAGACGTTGTGGGTGACCGCGTATTGTTTGCCGTCGTAGATGGTGGAGGCCCAGGCCGGTTCCGGGGTGACGGCGAGGATGTTCTTACCGTATTGTTCCAACAGCGGCCCGGTCTCGATGATGATTTGGTTCTCCATCATCAGTGGGATGTCGTTGAAGGCGTTGCAGAACTGGAGATCGGCGAGGTCGCCGCTGGCAATCTGGACGGGAATTTTGTCCAGGTAGCCTGCATAGCTGACCCAGCGGTTCTCGAACTCAATGTCGGGGAAGTTGGCGCGCAGCAGCTTCATCCGCTGCGACTTCTCGGATGCCTCCACGCTGCCGCCGCCGATGTGAGAAATGGAGATGGACTTCTTCTCACCGGCGGGCATTTCCGAGTCGCCGTCGCCGGCCATGTCCGACGGGCCGGCAGGCGCGGCACATGCGGCAAGATAGGCGCTGAAGGTACCGACTCCCATCAACTTGAGAGCCTGGCGGCGGGTAAACTTCGGTTGAGCAGACATTGCTGTTTCCCTCCTCTGGAATTCAACAGTCGGACACTGAATTACCGATTCAAGAGGCTGCAGTCGCCCGGAAGGAAGCGTGACCTACGGAATGGTTGGTTGGCACGCCCCCACTTTTCAAAGAGGGGGCGTGCTCTGACGACTAAATCTCGTTGACCTGCTCGGTCAGCAGAGGTCCACCGTTCTTTTCGAAGAAGTCGAGCCACTCCGACCAGCCCTGATCGATATCGATGGTGCCGGCCACCGCCTGCGAAATGAACTCGCCGAAACGGGTTTGGAGGCCGGGCCAGAACTCCTTATCGGCCTGGACGGGGCGGGGTTTTTCGGTAAGTCTGAGGTATTCCTGTGAAATTACCTGTGCGGCAAGCGCTTCCTCGGAGTACTTGGCTGCGAGCATGTCCTCGAAATGCTTTTTCATATCGGGCGGGAAGGTTGGGAAGGGCTGCACACCGCCCAAGGTTCCGATGGTCAGCCAGAGGCCCCAGAAGACGCTGATGTCCTGGACCTCGTTCTGTTTCTGGGACCACTCGTCACCCATGGCCTTCTTCTCTGCGGGGGTGTATTCGACACACCATCCGTTCTCGTTGAGGCCCTTGTTGGTTACGCCGAGCACGCCCTCGCAGATAATCTGGGAGGCGATATCCGGCGTAAAGAACCAGTCGATGACCTTCACACAGTCTTCGGGATGTTCGGCGGTGATGGGAATGACGAAGCACCAGGGCCAGCCTTCGCCGGTGTAGCCGCGGCCGCCCGGTCCTTCGGGGGCAGGGCCGGCGACGACGGTGGCTTCGGGGGCGACGGTCCTGATCTTTTCCTGGGCAAAGTCGATGGCTCCCCAGGCGGTATAGACGTTGCCGGCGATTCCGGCGCGGAAGGCGTTGTCCTTCTGGCCGAGGGGGATGCTGATCGAATCGGGATGGAAGCCGCCATCGGCCCAGACGGAGCTCATCCAGGAGAGCGCGTCCTTCATACCCGGCTGTACCCAGTCGAGTTCGAGTCGGCCGTCGCGCTGGCGCCAGAAGCCGTTGAGATGATGGCCGACGGCGACGCCGAATGCGTGGAAGAAGTCGTCATCGAAGCGGACGGAGTTGTAAAGCAGGCGGCCATAGGTATCGTCCTGACCGTTGCCATCGGGGTCGCTGTTGGAGAAGGCGCGCAGCACCTCGCCGTATTCATCGATGGTTTCGGGGATACCCATGCCGAGCGACTCCAGCCAGTCGCCGCGATACTGGCTGGTCCAGATATTGAGGTCGTAGATATTGTGGGTGACGGCGACCTGTCTGCCATCGTAGACGGTGGAGGCCCAGGCGCCCTCGGGCGTGACAGCGAGGATGTTCTGGCCGAACTGTTCCAGGAGCGGGCCGGTCTCGATGATGACTTCGTTCTCCATCATCAGGGGAATGTCGTTAAAGGCGTTGCAGAACTGAAGGTCGGCGAGGTCCCCGCTGGCGATCTGGACTGGAATTTTGTCCAGGTAGGCTGCGTAGCTGACCCAGCGGTTCTCGAATTCGATGTCGGGGAAGCTGGAGCGCAGCAGCTTCATACGGTGCGACTTCTCCGAGGCCTCCATACTGCCGCCGCCGATGTGGGAGATAGAGATCTTCTTTTTCTCGCCGGCGGGCATCTCCGAGTCGGCCGTGTCGGACGGGGCGGCAGGAGCGGCGCAGGCGGCGAGATAGGCACTGAAGGTGCCGACTCCCATCAACTTGAGGGCCTGGCGGCGGGTAAACTTTGACTGTACGGACATGTTTGATTCCCTCCTGTGGAAACTGAACGTTATTCACACCAGAGATGAAAACCGCTTTTCGTCAACTGCATTGGAAGAACCCTGGAATCACGGTTGAAGGACGCTTTCAGGGTCAACTATTACCAGCGACATCTACCCTTTGATTGCGCCAAGAAGGATACCTTTGATGAAGTAACGTTGGAAGAACGGATAGGCGACGAGCATTGGGATGGCGGCGATGATGACGCTGGAGGCCTTGAGGGCTTCCATGCCGGCCAGCCGTTCGAAATCGTCGGCGCTTGCGGTCTGGGTGGCGAGCTGCATGGACCAGATCATATCGCGCAGTATCACCTGGAGCGGTTGCTTGTTGCCGTCGTTGATGAAGAAGATGGCGGGCAAGAAGAGATTCCAGTTGGCGACGACATAGAACAGGGTCAAGGTCAGGAGAACCGGGACGGACAGGGGCAGCATGATATGGATGAGTACTCTGAAATCGTTGGCGCCGTCGATGATTGCGGACTCTTCCAGTTCCCGTGGCAGAGCCTGAAAGTAGCTCTTGAGCACTATCATGTTGAAGGTGTTGATGGCGTAGGGCCAGATGAGGGAGCCCCAGCTGTCGATGAGGCCGACCTCGCGAACGGTGAGGTAGAAGGGGATGAGGCTGGGCGGGAAGATCATCTGGAAGACGATCAGGGTCATGAAGATATTGCGGCCCGGCAAGTAGGTACGCGATAGGGGATAGGCGCAGAGAATGGTCATGAGCATCTGCACGAGGGTTGCGGAGGTGGTAATGAAGAAGGAGTTGCGGTAGGCGAGCCAGAAGGTGCCGCCAATGACGAGGCGCTCGTAGGCGTCGAAGGAGAAACCGACCGGCCAGATGTAGACTTCGCCGCGGAGGATGGGTGCTTCGGCGCTGAAGGAGCGGGCGATGGTGTGGAGGAAGGGGGTGACGGCGATGAAGGCGAAGATGCCGAGGCCCAGATAGATCAGGATGGATTCGAGGCGGAAGCGGAAATTGCGGGAAGCGACCATTTGTCACCTGAACAGCAGTGGCTGGCGGCCGGCGCGCTCGCGGGAGCTACAGACCAGGTATTGTGCGGCGCCCGGAGTATACGGTGTTCAAGCGGCCCTAAATCGGCAGGTCGCCCGCAGCGGGAATGGGGCTGATGCCTCATTTGGGCTCGATGAGGGTTGGGGCGCCCGTTTGGGTTGGCGAGGAACCGTGATGCGTCCTGAATGCGCCAGTTTACGAGCTTGGCGCCGGTAAAACAAGACGATATATTCGGGCCATCTTAGCATAGTCGGCGGGGGTTGCCAATGCAGTCAAAAATTGGGGTGCATGCTTATTCCGGGGTGAGAGTGGGCAGGCACAAGGCCTGCCCCTACAGGTTCGGTTAGCGAGGATGGGCAGGGCGACGCGCGTGGGCGGGCGCGGGCAGGCACAAGGCCTGCCCCTACCGCAGATTGAGGGTGTGCGCGGGCAGGCACAAGGCCTGCCCCTACCGGAGTTTGGGGGCTGGGACGGAGGGGACGGCGCGTACGGGAGTGCGAGGGCAGGTACAGGGCTGGCCTTTGCGGAGATTGAGGGTGGACGCGGGCAGGCACAAGGCCTGCCCCTACCGCAGATTGAGGGTGGGCGCGGGCAGGCACAAGGCCTGCCCCTACCGGAGTTTGGGGG
>JAPOVP010000033.1 GCA_026708085.1 Caldilineaceae bacterium | reverse complement strand
ATGACCATCGAGAGCCCGCTACAGAAATGCTGACGGTACATTCCCCCCAGGCAGACCGTACACAGAACACACACAGAACATGGCTTAGTAGTTACCTGAAAACTAAGAACTGACTACTAAAAACTGCTGTCAAAACTGCCTTCCACCACCGGTTTCGCCGTCAGTCTCACCCGCGCTGGAAAGTTGATCGTGACCGGGCCCAGCAGCCCCGAAACCGTCTGCCCCGGGAAGACATACTCGGATTCATAGGGCCCCGTGCTGAAATAGTTGGCCAGCGTATTGTAGACGGTCACTTCCAACTCGTTTTCCCCCTCGCGCACCCGGTCCGTGATATCGAAGCGGTAGGGGCGCGCCAGTCGCACGCCCACAAACTGCCCGTTGACGGCCACCTCCGCCGTCGTGTTCACCGCGCCCAGGTCGAGAGCCACCTCTCCCTGCAGCTGCTCATTCGTGAGGGAGAATCTCTTCTTGTATACTGCCCCGCCGGAGTAATTCTCTAACGCGTACTGGCTCCAATCGCCCAAAGGCAGTACGGTGTCAGCGCACTCGAAGCGAAGCGGCTGCCGGATGGCCGCGCCGGCGTAGACGCCAGGCTTCTGTTCGACACGCACCGCCACCTGGGAGACCTCCGCCACCGGCGCATTCAGCCTGACCTGCCCATCCCGGATCGCCGCTTCGGCGCCGTTAACCCACACCTGAACGCTCTCGGCATCCACATCCAGATGCAGCGTATGCGTCCCAGATGGCGCCTCGCATCTGTACCAGCCGACGCGTCTCTCTTTGTGCGGCGCGATATCATACGCCAGTTCGGAAGGCTCGACGAACCAGGTCAGCCGCGCCGCCGGACGGTCCCGCACCGGGGTCGTCGACGGCTCCAGCAGGGCTGCATAGGCCCGCAAGGGCTGGCCGGGCGGCTGGACACAGGCGAGCAAAAGAAGGTTCAGCCCCTCCTGCAGCGCGACCTCGGGTGCCGTCGGCGCCGTCTCCCCGGAACTGTCCGGCAGCAGAGCCTCCCCGTTGAGCCACGCCTGCTCCACCTGCCCGCTGTCCGCCCCCAGATGCAGGGCCCAGCGCCCGGCCCGCGGCGCCCGTACATGGGTGTATAGGTAGCGCACCCTCTCTTCATGCTCGTCGGCAACGTCGAAACAGAGAAACGAGTCTGGAACACCGTGACTCCCGCCAAATACGTCAGTGCCCGGCTGACCGAATTCCTGCGAATAGCAGACCGTCTCCCAATTCATCCCTCCGGCATCCAGCGCAGCTGTGTCCCCGGCGATCAGAGCCGTCAGCTCCGGCGGTGTCTGCCCGCGTGGGAAAGGACCGCCGGCCCGCCAGTAGGGGCCGAAAGTATAGGTGAAAACCGGCCAAGCGCCGTCGGCACAGTCGCGGCTGTGCCAGTCCTGCGCTTCGTCCGGTGTCTCTTCCTCCTCCCGGTAGCGGAACTGGCGAGCCTCTGCGCCGATATGTTCGTCGCCGGCCGGCTCGCGGAAATCACCCCAGCGGTTGTCCATCGTCGGCAGCAACCGGAACGACCAGTCGCCCGTCAGGTGCAAGGGGGCCGGCGCCGGGCCGAAGCGGGCCTGCGCGCCGTATTCTCGCCCTCCATGCCGCACGCGCACCGATTTACCGCCTCCGTCTTCGACTATGCCCCGGACCTCCACGGTATCGCCGGCCTCCTCCACATGCGTGATCGCCCCCAGATTGTCCGCCGTCACAGCCGGCCTCCCTCCGGGCGGGCGCAGTACCAGGACAATGCCCTGGTTGGCCTCCATCGTCAGCCGTACCGTCGTCCTGTCATCCGTGCAGGCGAAGCGGTGCCAGGGCGTCACCTCGCCGCTCCAGCAGTCCCAGATCTCTGGCTCTGGTTCGCCGCGCACGCGCAGGGTAAAGGTCAACTCTCTCCGCTCCGACTCGACATTGTAGAGGAAGTAGACGTCCAGCTCGCCGATCTTTTGATGCGTGTGAAAGACGTTCCTGCCTGAAGCAACCACGTCCCGGTCTAACGCGTTCGTGATCACCGCCGCGATATCAACCCCCCGCTGCGCCGCATGGGGCGTGCGCGCCGTCTCCTGGCTCGGCATAAAGATACCCTGCCCACCGTGTTCGCTGCGCTGCCGGTAGATGCTGCCCAGCGCCTGGCTATGCGCCTCTGTCCGGTGGGCGGCCTCCTCGCTGGAAGCGATGCCGAAGATATGCTGCAACAGCGCGTGTACTTCAGGATCATCGCGGCCGTGCTCCTGCGAAGTTCCCGGCAGCCTGCGGAAGGCCACCACCGTGCCGCCCCCGTCATAGAACTCACGCAGCTTCGCCAGCGTCTGACGGCGGACCGTGGTCATCGGCGGCAGCAGCACGGCCCGGAACCGGATACCGGCGATCTCCAGCGTCCCGTCGCGCACAACGGCCTGGCTCAGCAGGTTGTCGTCGACGAAATCGAAGTCGATCCCCGCCTCATAGATCTGGCGGGCGAGCGCAAAGGTGGTCATCGCGCACTCGTCGGCCGCGCTCGTGAACGCATCTCCCCGCAGCCAGTTGGCGTGGACCGTCGTCAGCGGGTAGAGCAGCGCCACGTCGGCCACATGCGTTCCCTGGCTCATCACCGCGCTCAGGCGCGACACATAGTCCACGAACGTCTGCCAGTGCTCCCAGTAGGGCTGGCGCCAGTGAATCGACGGCGGCACCCACTCATACCAGCCGCCCAGCGTGTTGTACAGCCCGCCGTGCTGGTTGTACAGATTCAGCCCGTAGGCATAGTTCTCATTCGTCCAAGCGACGTTCTCCTCCTGCGTCATGCCCCAGCCCGACCCCCAGTAGACGCACATCGACGCCCGTTCCCGCTCGTAAATGTGCAGGATCGAGCTGGACAGCTTGGCGTCGATGAAACAGCGCTCGCCGGGCAGACTGGCGCCGGGGTCCTCGTTGCCGGTGACGTGGAACCAGCGCATCAGGCGGAAGAAATCGCCGTAATGCCACGTCTGCCCCAGCATGTCCTGCCGCCCCCAGGTGGCAATCGTGCCGTAGCGCATTCCCCGCTCTTCGTGCCAGTCGCACAGCGGTTTGTAGAGGTTCTCCTCCAGCAGAGTCGACATCACCTCGTAGTAATCGCAGCGGATCCTGTCGGTGAAGGCGCCGACGTCGTGGAAAAGGCCGACCAGCCACGGCGCGGGATCATACCCCTTCTCCGCCCTGAACCGCTCCACCAGTTCCGGCGCGTAGAGGATGTTGCCATTGAGCACATAGAGCTCATCCTGCCCGTAGAGCGACAGCGTGCTGCCGACAAACTCCCGCAGCCGCTCCTCATGCTCCTGCCAGTAGATTTCGAGATAGCGCGCCGCGACATGGGGGTTGAGGTAGTCGAGATCATGGGGCTGGCTCACGACGGCCGCCAGCAGCCAGCCCGGTCCCGGCGCGTCCCAAACCAGCGGCTGCCCCGGCTCCGGCGGCGCCAGTTCCCGGCAAGAGCTGGGATCCAACCCCCCATCCCCGATCCGGTATGCGGCCGCGGCCAGGACCGTCTCCTCCTGCGGCAGGTCGAGTTGCAGCGTTCCCTCCTCCTGCGAGCGCGCCTCGTGTATGACCAGGCGGCGTCCCTCCAACTCCGGCCGCGCCGCGCACTCCGCCCGCAGCAGGTCCTGCCAGTATTCGCGTCCCTCCCACCCCGAAAACCACGCTTCCAGCCCAAGCCGCTCGTGTTCAGCCACCGAATGGCGGAAGAACTCCCACCATTCCTCGCTGAAAAAGGCCGGCCAAGTCCCGTACCGCTCACCGTCGAGATAGCGCGGATAGTACCAGGTGCCGCCGACGCCCTTTTTCTTCAACTCCTCCAACTGCCAGGTAATACGTTCCTTATCCAACTCCCCCGTCTCCCAGAACCAAGTGACGAAGTCGCTGTAGTCGAGGGACGGCTGGCGGAAAAGTTGCCGCAGGGAGTCATAGGATGGAGTGGTCATTTTGGGAGTTCTTAGCTCTGAGGTTTGAGTCTGCTGGGGCGGGAGAGGTTCCTCGGTTACAACTTCTGGGCAATTGTAGAAGGGCGCGGCTTCAGACCAGGGTTACACTGCAGGCCGAGGGCCGGAACTATGTGGCAAGTATGTGTTGTTATTGTAAGTGAACAGCTAGAGAGGGCTAAGGATTCTCAATCAAAATTTTCTTCAGAGGCCAAAATGCCCTCCCGCCTTCGCCAACTAGCCTGTTTATTAGAGCGGTCGCTCCTGCTTTAGTTGTAGGATGGCTGTGAAGAATCTCGAAAGCTTCAACCCACTTGTTATCATAATTCCAATGCCACAGCGTTTCTTCCTCATTGCCGTGAACGCCGCTTTGAAGGAGATACAATCGGGCAATTTCTAGGGTTTCTTTTGGCGCTGCTTCTGCCAACTGAGGAACAGGCGTGAGGTCTTTATAATGCCATTCAAGAATCCCGTTTGTCTTTTCAATGGTTTTCCTTACTCGCCGCGCAAGCCAGGCAGGCTCGAAAATTCCTTTGTCTAGTTCGATCCAGAGGCCAAATTTCTCAAATACTTCCTGATTTTCTTGTTTCTGCAACAGCAAGTCCCAGAGATCTTTCAAACGATTCTTGCTTTCCGGATTGTTTGCAAAGAACTTTTCCGAGTCATCGTCTAAGATGAAAAAGCGTCCGAGAGATTGGACAAAGTGCGCGTGTTGTTTCGGATTTTTTTTCTGCCAGAACGCCTGCAATAGTTTGTGGTCTAGGCCAAACTCTTTGGAGTGCATGAAGGCAAGCGCAAGGTGTTCGGCAATGCTCTCATCCGGGTCCTTTGTATGTTTTTGACGAGGAGGGAAATCACTATCTTTCAGAAACAGTGCCCGCTGATAGAGGTGCTGGATGGCAGGATCGGTGATCATCTCTCCGTACAGTCTGGCGGAAAGGTACCCTTCCCACGCCGCTGAATAGAGCCAAATCTTTGCTGCATCCTTGGAAAAGATTAGCGGGAAGAGTCTGCGGGTCCAATCCTTGTCGCGGAAGTATATGATTGAAAGATAGCGTCCAAACATATACATGAGGGCGCGCGTATTCTCTCTCCGTAATACATCCTCGTACAGTTGTTTGACATCGCTTCTGATCTTGTCGCCATCCAGGACGACAAATAGATAAAACACCTCGAAGGCTCTGCCGCGCACAGTGTTGATGGCCATGGTCAGAGGATCGGTGGCCCACCTACCATCAGCATCATCGTGCATCGCCTTAATCCCTGATGCGCTCTCAGTAAACTTTAATTGCTCGTCTACGGGCGATGGGTCGGGATGTGTAAGGAGATAAGTCACGGTCCCATAAATCTGGTCGCGATATCTGCCAAAGTCAACCGGCGTCTGGCCATCCTGTTTGGTGAGCAATTCGCGCAGAGCATCGGCCACTGCCGAGTGAACGGCGTCCCAGTCGGCAAGCCAGGTATCGTGCCAACCAGTTACTCTTTGCCCTCTTTCAAACGGCTCTTTCTCGCCAGAGTCTCTGATCGCGCAGCAAAGCTCAATCACGCCATCCCAATTAACCTTCGATGCGAGCCTCCTATGTTTCTTGATAGCTTTCTGAATTCCAACAAAAAATTCGTATGTATAATGTTGATCAAGTGCAATGCGATCGAAGAAAAGAGAGGCATTTTCGGCGTATTGTTGTAACCGCTCAGGCATGTCCTTTTGCAGTCGCTCTCCCACGCCACTTGCATTTATTGGATTGTAAAAGTCATCTTCTGTGTTTTTAGCGTTCAGGTTCGCTGGCGTCCACTCATAACGAAGCTTCCTGGCAATCTCGGCTAGAGGCAATTGTCCGAATTCCTCTTGCGAAACAGGAGCTCGCGACGAGACAAATCTAGCTTCGCCATCCTCCATATCTATGTCTGGCCGAGGTTCATAATCTGGACTGAGAATGAAGCCCTCTTTCTCTATCCGCTCTTTCAAGTCTGGCAATTCATTCAGATAGGGCAGAATCATGGAGAGTATGTGCGAACCGTATTGTTTCTTATCAAGTTGGCGGCCAAAGGAATCTAGAAATCTTTCTATGAAATGTTTTCTGTCTTCTGCCGACAGAACGTGGAATCCTTTCCGCAACGCCTTCTTGTATTCCGTCCCTGACGACACGTCATAATAGTTGTCAGCCTCAAATAGGGAGAAAAGGGCCTGCTTGAGATGGTCCTTCAATGCCGACGGGCAAAGGCTCAAAACATAGAATCTAAGCCTCCTTATCACGCGATTGTCTGGAAGGGATACAAAGTGCCGCACATAGACATCTCTGACTATTTGAGCGTCATTGCATCTCTTCCCAATTAGGCGGATCGCCAGTGCTTTGACTAGTGCTGCAAGTTCACGCACTTCTTCCTGCCACGAATTGGCTTGGTCTAATTCCAAGCTGAAAAAGTCTACTTCAAGTAGCCCGTAGTTGTTGGACGCAGTCAACACTTCAGATAGTTTCTGAATCGCTAGCGCCAGTGCTGCCTCAGCATATTCAGTTTCCAGAGAAGCCAGTAAACTGAAAATACCAGTACGCGTGAGATACTCCAGGTAGAACGGGTTGTTGCGATGAAGAGGCGTGTTTTCAAGTTCCTCCTTCGGACGCACAGCCAGCACGGCCTCTGCGAGCGCCAAAAGGCTTTCAAAGCATCTTTCGTCTGCAAGAGTTTTCAACATCTCCTCGCATTCGAAGCTGGAATGTGTGTAAATGGCATCAACCAACTTTATCCACTCTTCGGCTCGGATTTTGGGAACCACACGGGCTAACTGGTCTGCAGGGAGGGAACCGCAGATCCGTAAGAAGCCGTAGGCAACCTCCTGGCTCCGGGTGTCGGTGGATATTGGCGTATCCAACATGATATCGACTACGCCGGCGGGCCGTTTTTCAGCCATCCGAAAGAGGTAATCGAGTTCGGGTATTCTGGTCGGAAAAGGAGTTACAGCTTCCTCCTTGATGGCATCCAGGAAGCCATTCCGCCAAAGCCAATCCAGCCACCGTTCGTCCGCCTTGTGGAAGAAATATCGCCGAGCGTCTAGGTCTACATTTATGAGCTCGTAGATCTGCTCTTTGTCCACAGTGGGTTGGACTTGGACTGTCACCGTAGCTTCTCCGAATCGGTCAGATCACTGGGGTGGGTCGCTGCTCAGGAACTGATCGATACTTCTATGCACATCAATGGGCCGAATCAATGCTCTCTGCATTGACGTTTCAAAGACTTCCACCAACTCATCGAAATCTGTTCTTGTGACGCTCAAGAAATCCAGCTTGGTCGAAGTTAGTCCGTGGTGGGCTATGTTAGTCAACTCGCCATAAATTTTTCCAAGGCCTGCATCTAGGTGTACAGAACCGTATCTCTCAAAGGTATCTTCCTTTGCCCCTATTGACTTTCGGCCTCGACCGCTCATTATGGGATAAAGAATTTCTCGCAGCGAATGGGCGGCCTGCGCTATCCGGTCAGGGTTGTTTTCATCCTCTATAACTGACAACGCCCCTCGAAACATGTCCGAGGGCTTCGCTTGAAGCTGATCCAAAGCATGCAGATCGTCCAGGCGCCTGCAAAGCTCTTCTTGTTCCGGTGTCAAACGAACTAGCGTTGAAGACGTGTTACCAATCGGTTGCGGTAGCAACTCCTCTGCCATTAGTCTCGATAAACCTCTATTTTTAGACGATCTGTCTGTACAGATTATACACTAGCCGATCAAGCTGCTCTGCAGATTTTCTGGTGATGCGTGACGAGGCGAACGTAAGTTTGGCCTCAATGTCTAGACTACGAAATGAGAAGCTGGCGGCTACCCATCATCCTGATGCTCTCGCAGATACCTGTTAATCCTTGCCCCGTCCTCGCGCTCTCTGTCTCCCTTGAAGTAGAGTTCGATGAAGTCAACACGGCGTTCATGGATGAAATAGGCGAAGATGACGCGCAGCGAGCTGTTGCGCAAATACTTGCAGGCCAAGCGGGCTTTGACGATTAACAGGGACTCGGTTTGCGTGAGGATACTGACGCGCCTGGAGGGCGTAGGCGGTACAGCCGCGATCACTTCTCGAAACAACTCAAGATCTGCGGGGAGTGACCTGTACTTTCTGGAGAGTCTTCTGCGTTCTCGCTGAAATTCACGCAGTTCGTTATAGTGCATCGTCCGATTCGCTTACGGAGTATCTGTCATCGCGATAGAAAACAGTCTCGTAAGGAATCGGTTCACCGAAGCGAGCACATTTCCAGGGGATGTCATTGTGCGTGTACTCGGATAGTTCGGCAACGCTCATGCCGGAGAATCGGGCCAACACCTGATCGATGTGTTCGATGTCACGCGCGCGCAACAGATCGGTGTCAGAACGTTTGGCTGTAAGGAATCTGTTCTGGCTGTAGTTGTGGTAGACCTGCTCCGTGTTTCGGATTGCCCCTTCCTCTTCCATGCAGCGCAGAATCCGGGTTAGATTGACCGATGTCGGACCGTAGCCGTTCTTGATATAGGTCTCACCCATCAGGTTCTCTTCGAACTTCTCGTAGTAATCGAAGTCGATGAAATAAAAGAGTTGGTGCAGAACGGCTTCGCCGACGTTCGGTTTGCCCTCGACTCTGTCTAGAACGTGGAGGATCACCTGTCTGAACACGTCGAGGCGTTCCTCTTCGACGCGAATCTGGAGATCCTCGCTCTCCAGGACTGCTTCCTCTATATCCTGCCGGCGTGCACGCCCGGTAGACCGCTTTTCAGTCAGCATACGTGGATGCCCTTTTCATCCAGATCTGCCATCCTGTGTTTCGTGGAACCAGCGCTTGGGTTCATAGGAATAGCGAACTTGGCGTTCCACTGTGCGGCTCATTCTAATCCAGAAAGCCTGAAGCGGCAAAGCCGGTCGGAATCTCGCTCCGAGAAAATCAGACCTTAATCGCGCCCGAAGTCAGTCCGGCGACGAACCAGCGACTGGTAAAGATGAAGAGGAGAACCAAGGGGATCGAGCCGATCAACAGCCCCGCCATCGTCAGCCCGTAACGTGTGAAGTACTCTGTCTGATAGGCCCACAGGCCGGGAGTCAGGGGCAGGAGCGCCTGCTTCTGGATGGTCAGGTAGGGCCAGATCAGATTGTTCCACGTGCCCAGAATGTTCAGAATCGCGGCCACGCCCAGCATCGACTTGCTCAGCGGCAGCGCGATGCGCCAGTAACCCTGCCACTCGCTCGCGCCGTCAATGCGCGCCGCGTCGAAAAGCTCCTTGGGCAGGCTTTCAAAAAAGGTGCGCAGGATGAACATGGCAAAGACCTGCCCGCTCGCGATCCACGGCAGGATCATCGCCCAATACGTATTCATCAGGCCAAGATCCTTCACCAGCACAAACGACGGGATCAGCGTCATCGCCGAAGGTACCATCATCAGCGACAGCACCAGGTAGAACAGCACCTGCCGGCCCGGAAATTCCAGAATCCCGAACGCATACGCCGACAGCGACGCCAGCAAGAGGACGCCCAGCACCGTCACGCCGCTGACGATCATGCTGTTCTTTATGAACTCCAGCACGATCTCAAAGGCAAATCCATAGTTTTCCCAGTGCAGCGGGAAAGTCAGCGCAAACGGTTGCCGGGCAAATTGCGGGATCGTCTTCAGCGAAATCAGGAAGGCCATCACCAGCGGCGCGATCCCTCCCACCAGGAACAGGCCCAATAACACGATCCGCCACCAGTCCCCGCGCAGAAACAAGCCCACCTGCTCGCCCAGGCTTCGACTGTATTGTCCTCTTATCTCCGTACGCGCCGCACTCATGCCCTAACCCCCAACTGCAGTCTATCGCCCTAAGTTTTTCGTTCTCTTCCCACACCAGCGGGTGTCACCAAAAACCAGAAACTGAAAACTAAAAGTTGCCCTTAATACTCCTCAGTCGTAATGTACTTCATATTGATCAGCGTCAGCACAAGGGTGAGGAGGAACAGGACGACGCCAATGGCGGAAGCGTAGCCCATCTTATTGATGCGGAAAGCGTTGAAGAACATCCACATCCCCGGCACCATTGTGCTGTTGATCGGTCCGCCCTGCGTCATCGCGAACACCGCCGTGAACTCCTGCACACCCCACATGATCGTCAGCACCGAAATCAGCTTGATCTGCCCCGCAATCAGCGGCAGCTCGATCGACCAGAAGCGCCGCATCTCGGAGGCGCCGTCGATCATCGCGCTTTCCACGATCTCGTAGGGAATCGCCTGCAGGCCCGCCAGCAGAATCAGGATGGCCACCCCGTCCACCCACGGAAAATTGCGCAGCATCACCGCGTACAGCGCCACATTTGGGTCCGACAGCCACGCCCGCGTCCACGACTCCAGCCCAGCCCACGTCAGAATCGCATTCAGCGGGCCGACCTTGACATCGTAGATGAACTTCCACAGCATCAGCGGCACGATCGCAGGAATGACCACCGGCAGAATCATCCCCAAGCGGAACGTATACTGCGTCCTTGCCCCCCGCAGCCGGTGAATCAGCACGGCAATGAACAACGAAACACCCACAGTGGACACCACATACCAGGCCGCCAGCTGCAGCATGTGGTCCATCGAGTTCAGAAAGACCCGGTCCTTGGTGAAAAGATGGACGAAGTTGTCCATGCCCACAAAATCCGCGGACAAGCCCGGTGCCCACTTGAACACCGACCGGTACAGCCCCAGCAGCGCTGGATAGTACATGAAGACCAGCAGGAAGACGAAGGTGGGGGCGAGCATCGTGTAGGCGACGCGCCCTTCGTAGATACGTTTTGCGAGCGGTTTTCTGCGTTCCTGTAAGTCCACGGCCTGGGTCCCGGTATTGGACAGGGCGGGCATCTCTTTTACAGCCATCAGCGTATCCTCATTTGCGGAGTGAGGAACTGCGAGTAGTGAGGAGTGAGAGGTGTTTTTATTCAACTGACGACGGCCAAACTCACTCTTCTTTGCTCACTCCATCTAATCGTCGAACGAACCGTTCACATGGAGCAAAGGCAGATGCTCGTCGTCTGCGATCATGTCACCCACGCGCAGCCGCTCGGCCACCTCAGCCGCAGTCGGTTCGATCTCCTGCTACTCGGGATATTCCTCCAACAGGCCATCGACCCTCGCCTCATTCCACTTAGTTGCTACTCTGCAAAGTCCTTGCCTGTTTTAATCGCTTGGCAAGCTTGCCTGGGCTCGCACCCGGCGCCTTAGGTTGCTTTTCATAGCGTTCCAATATCGCCACTTCATCACCGTAACGTTTTTCCTTACGGTAGACTATGGCAAGCTGTTCATAGTACCAAGGCGCTACTCCTGAGAGGCTGTCCGAATTTTTCGATTCGGCCTCGGTTGCATCAACTAGCTTCAGCAACAATCTGACCGCTTTGTCATGCTGCCCTTCTCTTTTCAACCGGTTAACCTGTTCAACGTAGCCAGTATAATGTTTGCCTTCCACGAATCCCGGTTTATCCCGACGGAAGATATTCTTTACCATTGCATAGACTCAAACTTTTTTCAGAAGTGTTCAGGCACCGGAGAAACTATCAGCCATCAGCCGCTGACCATTTTCTATGCTATGAGGGGTGAGAGGTTTGGAATCACCTCTCACTCCTCACTCCTCTTCACTCTCTCCTCACTATCAGCATTCCAACCCTTCCACTTCGATGAAGCGGTCCGCGTAGGCGGCGAAAGACTCCTGGATGATGTCCAGGGCGGTGTCCAGGTCCATCTGGTCCAGCATATAGGAGCGCCAGGCTTGGCCGGTCTGCTCTGCCGACTCCCCGTCCATCGTCACCACTTCGTACACGAACATCTGCGATTCACCGATCTGCTGCGTCAGCAGTTCAAACGCATCCCCGAAGCGGGGGTCGACCGGCACGTTCTTGACATTGGGCATGGTGGTGCCGATCTCGGACTGGATCGTGTACAGATTGTCTGGCACCGAAATCCAGCGCATCAGGTCGATAGCGGTATCGATCACGCCGTCCTTCTCGGAACGGGTGGTGATTGCAATCTGGTCGCCCACGGGACCGCCAATCGGCCAGGCAGGTGTCGGCGGGTCGGTGGCATAGGCGCTGCTCTCTTTGGTCACAACCGGCGCGAAAAAGGTGCTCCACTCGAAGTCGACCAGCGGATCATATTGCAGACGGGGGAAGGACCAGGTGCCGTTTTCCATGATCGGCTCGATCTTGTTCAGGAAGCGCGAATGGGAGTCGGTGGCGCGGGTGGTCCAGTCCGCGGGCCGGTATTGCACGTTCTCTTTCCACAGCGCCATCCAATCCCGGTACTGGGGCAGGTGGGCGTGGTAGATTCCGTTTTCGACGGCGCAGGCAACCTCCTCGCGGGTGGCCGTGCCGCGGTCCGGGTTGACCTGCGGCTCGATCTCGCCGGCCATGAGCATCCCACCCATCTGCAGGCGGTACCAGTGGTCGGTATCATCAACGGGGCCGGTCCAGCCGCCATAGGCGTCAATACCTTCATCGCGGAAAGCCTGGCAGACGGAGAGGAATTCGGCGTAGTTCTGGGGCGCTTCAAGGCCCAGGTCGTTGAACCAGTCGACGTTGTAGTAGAAGAAGGTGGTGATGAGGCCGAATACCATGTTGTAGTAACCGCCGCGCATCAGCGTCTCACCGGTCGGAATCGGGTAAAACTGGTCGACCCACTTCTCGCTGCCGGGGTCGCCCGCCGGGATGTAGGGGTTCGGCTGGTTGAAGTAGGGCGTCAAATCCGTCCACCAGTTCTTATCCAAATCGTCCTTGATGTGCCAGTGCGGGTGTGTGGTGATGTGCGGAATCGTCCCCGCGGTCTGCTGCGCGATCGTCCATTCACGGCCGCTGATGCCCTGGGGAACGCGGATCCACTCGATGCTCACGTCAGGGTGTTGCTCCGTGTACCCGTCCAGCACTTCAAGGACCTTGTTGTGCGGCAGCGGGTTGTCTTCGGAACGTTCCATGCTCTGGGTGGGCGTCCAGCCGCCCCAATAGGTAACCAACTCCTTGGCTTCGCCCATCGCGGCGTCACCATCGCCGGCCGGAGCCATCGGCGCCTGGCAGGCCGCCAGCCCCACGGCCGCAGTGGCGACACCAGCAGTCTTTAGGAATGCGCGTCGCGAAAGTGCACGGTCTGTCATTGTTCCTTTCCTTTCTGTAGAGTTGTGAAATAGGAATCCGGTCTTATCCGGCAAGAATTCGGTCGACTGTGCGGCCATCAACGATGAGGCCCGCAGCCTATGCTGATTTGACAGTGGAGAATTGGAGGAACTGTCGGTTTTCTGCTGGAAGCGGTCCTCCTTTTCGAGCAATGAGATGGCTGTGGACCTTATAGATGTCCCTTACTCTGTACAGGCACACACTGTTCGGTCTGCGCGGCTTCAGCCTGCAAGGAGATTCCGCCTCTGCCCGCGCCGTGCATATCCATCCGGCGTGCCCGTGGGAGAATTCAGGCAAGTATAACAAGAATGGCATGCAATGTCTAGAAATATGTCTGTGGGCCTGTTCGTTTCAGATGTTGACTTGCCAATCCTGTATGCTATGATTGGCGGCACGCCCACCCAATACCGAACGCCTTTGCACCCTCTATTTTTAGGGCCTGGGCAAAGGTCTGAGCATTCAAATCGTTTCGCCATACCCTGAATCAATCGTAGTGGTATCGTGGACAGTACAAAGCAGATCCTACTCGCCGCGAGCCGCGCACCAATTCAGTCAGGAGTTGCATGATGAGCAAGTTAGCCCTACTCGGCGGCGAGAAGGCCGTCACCACCGAGCCCCTTTCTGCCGGCCACCACCGTTCACCCATGTGGGAAAGCGGCAAGGCCGCCGACTGGGACGAGTTCTCCGAGGCCTTCGCCGCCAAGATGCAGGTCGAATACGCACTGCCCGTCTCCTCCGGCCAGGTCGCCCTCAATTCCGCCCTCGTGGCCGCCCAGGCCGGCCCCGGTGACGAGGTCATCGTCCCCTCCTTCACCTGGATCGCCAGCGTAAGCTGCATCATGCACAATAACGCGGTGCCGATTTTCGCCGACGTCGATCCCAAAACATACACCCTCGACCCGGAGGACGTGCGCCGTAAGATCACCCACCGCACCAAGGCCATCATCGCCGTCGACCTCTACGGCCATCCCGCCTACCTCAAAGAGCTGCTCGCCATCGCCCGCGAACACGATATCGTCCTCATCGAAGACTCCGCCCAGGCCACCGGCGCCTATGTCGACGGCCAGATCGTCGGCGGCATCGCCGACATCACTTGCTTCAGCTTTGCGGGCAAGCCGATCGCCGCCACCAGCGGCGGGGTCATGACGACCAACAGCCGTGAATACTACGAGCTCGGCGCGCTGGGCGGGCAGCATCCCTCGACCCTGTCCAAGATCCTCACCAACTCCGAACTGCTCAAGTACGCGTCGACCGGCGGTTACGGCGACAACCACCGCATCGACCGCTACGCCATGACGGTGGCCTACGAGGCGCTGGAGACCTTCGAGGAGGCCAACGACGCCCGTATCGCCAACTGCGATCTCCTCACCCAGGAGTTGAGCAAGGTCAAGGGGATTTCGCCGCCCTACGTCGAGCCTGGGGTCAAGCATGTCTACCACATGTATTCCAGCCTCTACAACGAGGAAGAGCTGGGCGTGCCCAGGGAGGTCTTCGTCAAGGCGATAAATGCCGAAGGCGTGACCGCCCTCACCTACGTCAACAGCGCCAACTTCCTCTTCCATCCCGGCGGCAAGCCGATGCCGTCCGGGCCGATCCACCACCGTGCCATCTTCCAGGAGAAGAACGTGTACGGGCACGGCTGCCCCTTCCAGTGCCCCCATTACACCGGCGAGGCCGACTACTCGATCGGCTCGCTGCCCGTTACCGAAAAACTGGTCGACCAGGAGTTTAACTTTCTGCAGCCGCACCTCTCCGCCCCCAACGGCCCCGACCAGATGGAGCAGTTTCTGGACGCCGTGACCAAGGTGGTCGACAATATCGGTGACCTCGAAGGCTACCAGGTCGACTAGCGTACGGCCGCAAAGGTCAAGCGCAACCGCTGCGCCGTATGCGCGCGACAGGACAGGAGAAATTTTCGATGCTGGCAAAACTAAGCCACACCCAGTGGCAGGAATTTGAACGGGAAGGCTACCTGCGCCTGGGCCGCTGTCTGACCGGCGATGAACTGGCGGCGATACAGCAGCGCATGGACGAAATCATGCTCGGCACCGCGCCGGTCGACTACAGCCGCATGATGATGCAGCTGGACCGCATCCCCGGCAAGACCGATGCACCTGGCCCTGGGGGAAAAGGGCACAAAGGCGCCACGCTGCACTATCGTAAAATCCAGGACCTCGAGTTCGACCCGCTCTTCCTGCGTTATATGCAGAAGCCGCTCTTCCGCCACATCTGCAGCATGGTATACGGCGCAGACACGCCGGTCGCCTGTATGCGCGCCATGTTCATGAACAAGCCCGCGGCCGACCCCGCGAACGGCGGCGGGCAAGCGGGGCAGTCCGTCGGCGGTACTCACCTCGTCTGGCACCAGGATCGCTGGACCTTTTTCGACCGCGATCCCCTGATCACCATCTGGACCGCGCTCGACCCGGCAACCTTCGCCAACGGTTGCGTCTATATCGCGCCCCGCCGCCATCACACTCTGATCAACCCCTCTCATGTCTCCGGCTTTATGACCGACGACCAGGCCCAGGCCCTGGTGGCGGAAGCCGAGACGGTCCCGCTCGTAATGGAGGCCGGCGAAGCGGTGCTGCTGCACAACTATCTGCCGCACAGCTCCGGCGTCAACAGCACCTCCGTTGCCCGCCGCGCTTTCAGCGTCTGTTACATGGATGCTGCAACTGTAGACACCCACAACCACGAGTACTCGCTGATCTTCGGCGACGGCGCGCTCGATCCGGAACGGCTATGACCGTCGCCGGTTACTGCATGTCTGGAGGAAACCATGCAACCCGAAATCGCCCTGGCAAAAAGGGAACAGATGCTGCAGGACGGCTACTGCTTCGTTGACGACATCCTCACCGAGGAGTTTCTGCAGGAGCTGCGTGAAGAGTCCGAGCGCCTCATCGCCGCCCACGTGCCCCCGCCCGACGTCAGGTATCAGGGCCAGCACGTCGATGTACGCGGTGAGGAGAACGACGTCATCAGGAGACTTCTGGAATGGCAGCCGGCGCGGCAGGCGCTCGAAGATATGGGATTCGGCGACTTCGAGAGCACCGGCGGCATCATCATCCTGACCAAAGACCCGGGCGAACCGGCGCTCTACTGGCACCAGGACTGGGGGAGCTGGGAGGACCCGATCAGCGTCACGCCCTGGCCGCAGCAGATTTTCGTCTCCTACTATCTGAGCGACACCAGCGTCGAGAACGGCTGTCTCAAGGTCATTCCCGGCACACACCGCAAGCGTATCTTGCTGCACGATGAGCTGGTGCCCGCGCACGAACAGGGCGCGCGCTACATCGAAGAGGACCACCCCGTCATGTTCGGCGACCATCCCGACCAGGTCGACGTCTGCGTGCGCGCCCGTTCCTTTGTGCTGGCGGACGCCCGTCTGCTGCACTCGGCGCGCCGCAACCTGACCGATGAGCGCCGCACGCTCATCCTCGCCTGGCACCGGCGGCGCGACGACGTCTGGGAAAAGCCCCCCGCCTACTGGGAGGGCGAGATCCCCGAAGTCCTTACCAACCGCGATGCCAACCGCGAATACTCGCGCTCACGCATTCCCGGTGAGTACCTCGAATTCAGCGGCCAGTAGGGTACTATAATACGAAGGGATAACCCCAACGGGGCCAGGGGCTTGTGAATCTCGTGAAAGAAGGCGAGATTCCTGCCTTTCAGTTGCGCAGTCGTTGCAAAAGATCGTGATTTCACGCGTGCGTTATGCTGCGCTCAGGTAACGACGCGGTCGTGCATGCACCATTTGATCCGCTTCCGTGATCGGGCGGATCTTCAGGAGTACACAAATGAAGGCACAGATTGAGATTCCCAAAGACGTTGTTGCCGACTTCTGTCAGCGTCACCAGATTCGTCGCTTGGCTCTTCTACAAAAAAGTCTCTCGTCCGCGGAAGATCTGAATCTTATCGTGGAGTTTGACTCGGGCGTGAAGGTAGGGTTATTGGACCTGGGTCGTATGGAAAGGGAGGTGAGTAAAGCGCTTGGCCGGCCAACCCATCTGTTGACCTATAAGGGCGTCGAGAAGAGCCTTAACCCTCTGTTCAAGGAAGCGATTGTCGAATCAGCCGTAATTCAGTATGGTGCGGGCAACGACAATCGATAACCTGCTTTCGCTCATTGACCAGCTCAGGACGATCGTTGGTGAAGGAATTGCCGGTCTCGCCTTCCCAAAGACCGGCTCGTAGCAGTCTGATCAACTCTGGAAGAGGAACGAGTGAAGATTCTTCCGGATGAACGCAGCTTGGGCAGGCAAAAGTGAAGACGCCTAAAGACTAGAATTTCAGAGAGTAACTCTTACTTTCCGTTCCAGCCTTTTCACCTCTTATCTCTGTCCACCGGTCACTAAAGCCATGCGATTCGCCCTCTTTGGTGCCGGCCGCGCCGGCAGGATTCACGTCCGCAACATTGCCATCCACCCCCTCGCCGAACGCTGATCCTGGCCTGGCACCGGCAGCTCGATGACGTCTGAGACTAGCCCCCCGCCTACTGGGAGGGCGAGCTTCCCTAAGTCCTTACCAACCGCGACGCCAACCGTGAGTACGAGCGTTCACGCATCCCCGGCGAATATCTCTCTGCGTAGTCTCAAATAGGGACGACTTTCTGTTTGCCTCCTGGCGGCCGTACCGAATTCCAGCGCATTGCAACCCCCAAAAACATATGCTACTATTCTGACGTTATCTCCGTACCTTGTCGCCCGGTTTGGTCAACACAATACCTGGACGCTGGGATGTTTCTGACTGCCAGATCGTACAGGTATTCAACTGAGCCGCATATCTTCAGAAGACGTGAGCTTGCCAGCGTTTAGGGGATTACGAAGACCGTTAAACAACCTCGAGCGGAAGGCATGGCGCAAAAGAAGAGCGCGCCGTATGGGAGTTGGCGTTCCCCAATCAGCGCCGAACTGGTTGCCTCCAGTTCTCAGCATTGGATCAACCAACTCTATACTGCGAATGAAGATCTTTATATCCTTTTACGTCTCCCTGAACAGGGCGGCCGCAGTGCTGTCGCCCGTCTGCAAGGGGATGGACATTTCGAGCAGCTGATGCCCGCAGCTTTCGATGCACGTACGCGGGTCTACGAATACGGCGGCAGCAGCTTCGCCGTCAAAGACGGCGTAATCTACTTCTCAAACTTCCCCGACGACCGCCTCTATCGCCACCTCCCCGGCGAATCTCCACAGCCCATCACAGCCGCCGGTGATATGCGCTATGCCGACCTGGTCATCGACCACAGGCGCAACCGGCTGATCTGCATCCGGGAAGATCACACGCCCACAGGCGAACCCAAACACACCCTCACTGCCGTCAATCTTGACGGCGACGAGTTTGGCACCGTACTGTTCGACCAAACCGACTTCGTCGCTTTTCCCGTTCTGAGCGAGGATGGCCGCAAACTGGCCTGGGTCGCCTGGAACCATCCCAACATGCCCTTCTTTTCCAGCAGCCTCTGGGCCGCGGATGTGGCCGAGGATGGCAGCCTGACCAACGTTCAGCAGATTGTGCCGGAACAGGAGGAGAGCGTTACCGATCCGCGCTGGTCTCCCGGCGGCGAGCTCTACTTCTGCTCCGATCGTTCCAACTGGTGGAACCTCTATCGCTGGCAAGATGGCGAGACTGCGGCCGTGTCTCCGATGGAGGCGGAGCTGGGCAACCCCTACTGGAATATCGGCAAGACGATGTACCGTTTTCTCACGCCGACTCGGGTTCTGGCCGCCTACAATGAGAACGGCTCGTGGCATCTCGGACAGATCGATACGGCGACAGGTATGCGAGAGGAGCTCAAAACCGATTTCACCTATATTATCCATCTGGAGGTGGTCGGTGATCACGCTTTCGTCGTGGCCGCATCGCCCAGCACACCGCGTTCACTGTTTAAGATGGACCTGCGCAGCGGCGAATACACCTGCCTGGCAAGTTCGGTGCAGGATGCTGTCGCCGAGGCGTATATCTCTCCGAGCACGCACATCTCCTATCCAACCGAGAATGGCCTCCAGGCCCATGGGTTTTACCATCCGCCGCACAACCCCGATTTCGATGCGCCCGCAGGTGAGCTCCCGCCCCTGATCGTCATCGCGCACGGCGGGCCGACCGGCTCGATCAAACACGCGCTCGACATGGGCGTGCAGTTCTACACCAGCCGCGGTTTCGCCGTCTTGGAAAGCAACTACGGCGGCAGCGCGGGCTACGGGCGCGAATATCGGAACCGGCTGCGGGGAGAGTGGGGTGTCGTTGACGTCGATGATGCCGTCAACGGCGCACGCTATCTGGTGGAACAGGGGCTTGCAGATGGAGAGCGAACCATCGTGCGCGGCGGCAGCGCGGGCGGCTACACCACCTTTGCCGCACTTGCCTTCCGCGATGAGTTCAAGATCGGCTCAAGCCACTACGGTATCAGCGATCTTGAATTCTTTGACCAGGAAACGCATAAATTCGAAGCCCACTATACCAGCACCCTGATCGGGCCCTATCCCGAGCAGAGGGCTCTCTTTCAGGAGCGTTCACCGATTCATCGCGCCGGCGAAATCAACGCGCCGTTGCTCATATTTCAAGGGCTGGAAGATAAGATCGTGCCGCCCAATCAGTCCCGTTTTGTTGCCGATGCCCTGCGCGCCCAGGGTGTGCCGTTGGTGCATATTGAATTCGAAGGCGAGGCGCACGGGTTCCGTTTCTTCGAGACGAACGTCCGCGTTCACCAGACGGAGCTGGCATTCTTCGGTCAGGTTTTCGGGTTCGAGCCCGCCGACGAACTGCCGCCCCTGCACATCGAAAACCTGGCCGGTCATCCTCGCAATGAAAACGGGTGACCACGCCGCATCAGCCGGCCGCTAAGATCTGTCCGTCTCGCTCACGCACTTATTGGCAAGGGAACAAGGCGCCAGGCAGGGCGTATCGTTGCTCTCTGCGCCTTATGGCCCTCCGTTCAGTTCTCGGAAAGCACGGGGCGCCTGACCCATCTGTTGAACTCGATGCGACATCAGGTCGGCGCCTGAACGCCGCCCACATGGAGGCCTGTTGTGAGTTCCAATGCAGACCAGGTTACCGCCAACACGATCGTCCAGACGTTCAAGCAGCGTACCCAGGGATCACAAGAGTGGGACGCCCGCGCCAAGAAGTCGCTGCCCGGCGGTGACACCAGGGCATCCTCATACTACACCCCCTATCCTGCATACATGGTGCGCGGCGAAGGGTGCTACCTCTATGATCTGGACGAAAACAGGTACATCGACTTCCTCAACAACTATACCTCCCTCATCCATGGGCATGCCCACCCCGCCACGGTCAGTGCAATCCAGGAACAGGCGGCAAGGGGCACCGTTCTCGGTTCCGCCGCCGAAGTGACCGTTGAACATGCCGAAATGCTGTGCAGCCGCGTGCCCAGTCTGGAGAGCGTGCGCTACTGCAATTCCGGCACCGAGGCAACGCACCTGGCGATGCGCGCCGCGCGCGCATTCACAGGCAAAGACGTCATCGTCAAGATGGATGGCGGCTACCTTGGCTCCCATGACTATGTGCAGGTAAACGTAAAGCCCGACACCGCAGAGGAAGATCTGCCGCGACGAAGGCTAACCACCAGGGGCGTGCCCGCGGCGGTAATGGAAGGGATGCAGGTAGTGCCTTTCAATGATCTCGATGCGCTGGAGGATCTCCTGCGCGCCCACAGCGGCGAGATCGCGGCTATCATCCTCGAACCTGTCCTCGGATCCGGTGGCGGCGTTGAACCGCAACCGGGATACCTGCGAGGCGTCAGGCAGCTGGCAGATACGTACGACGTTCTGCTGATTTTTGATGAAATCCTGACATTTCGACTGGATGTAGGAGGCATTCAGTCCGCTGTCGGCGTGACACCCGATCTGACGTCGGTAGCCAAGTTCATTGGGGGTGGGTTGCCCCTGGGCGCGTTTGGGGGAAGGCAGGAGATTATGGCGCCTTTTGCCCCGGCACACCCCCAGACGATCCCGCACAATGGCACCTTTAACGGCAACAACGTCACCATGGCCGCGGGATTGGCGACGATGATGGCCTATGGGACCGAGGAGGTAGAACAGATCAACGACCTGGGCCAGCGGTTGAAAGACGGGTTCAATCGGGCATTTCAGGCGGCAGGGGTAAAGGCGCGCGCCGCGGGCCTGGGTTCGATCATCCCCATCCACTGGAGTGAAGGCGAAATCAGAACGGCGCGGGACGCGGTCGCCGCGCAGGAGGCAGCACGGACCCTGCCTAAACTTCTGCACATGGAGATGATGAACCGGGGCATATTCAGTGCCCCCAGAGGCCAGTTCACAATCTCCACACCGAAGACCGCGCGCGAGATCGATACGGCTGTCAAAGTTATGGCTCAGAGTCTGAAAGTGGTCAAGCCCTATATGGTCGAACATACGCCCAACCTCTTGCGGGACTGACGCGCCTATGTAATGGAAGCGGGCCTGCTGTGACGAACGTCCGGGTTCCGACCGGAATCCTCTTTCGTACGCAGGCCGGTTTGAAAACCCAAATTGTATCGGCTGTTGTTCTTTTCGGTACTTCTGGCAATCTGAGGGGAGAGTGAGTAGATGAAGATCCTCTGGCAGGCATGGTATGGAGACCGGGAAATCGAGCTGGACTTTCCGGAAACGTGGCGTGTGCAAAAAGTGCAGATGGCTGACGCTGCGCCGGCTCATCCGGATTCGCTGGCCGAAAGTCTGCGCCAACCGATCGGCGCGCCCGCCCTGCAGGAACTGGCCGGCGCCAGCACGCAGGCGGCAATTGCCGTTGAGGATATCACGCGCCCCTCTCCTCTGGGCCACATCGCATCCCTGGTGATCGACGAACTGCAGGCCGGCGGCCTCAAGCCCGAGGATATCCGCTTCATCATCGGCCTGGGCGCGCACACGCCCATGCGCCGCGAGGAACTAATCCTGAAGCTGGGCCGCTCCGTCGTGGAAGATTTCCCCATCTATCAAAATCAACCCCACGAAAACCGCAAATATCTGGGCGAAACCCAGCGTGGGACGCCGATCTATACCAACGCCTTCTTCTGGGAGGCTGACCTGCGGCTCAGCATCGGCACGATCGTGCCCCACAGCCATGCCGGGTTCGCAGGCGGCGTCAAGACGGTGGCGGTGGGCATGGCCGGCATCGAGACGCTGCACGCCAACCACACCATCGCCTACAAGCTGCCGCACTCCATGGCCGGCCGCATCGAGGGCAACGAGTTGCGCGCAGATCTGGAGGAGATCGGCCGCAAGGTAGGCCATCGTTTTGCCGTCAATACCGTGGTCAACTCCCGCCGTGAACTGGTCGCTCTTTTCGCCGGTGACCCGGTTGCAGCCCACCGCGCCGGCGTCAGGTTCGCGCGCAAAGTCTACAGCACCAAATTCCCGCCGCCGGCCGATGTCGCCGTCTTCAACGCCTATCCCAAGGACACCGACCTGGTGCAGGTGCTCAACTCGATGAATGCCGTCGCGCGCGATCTCAGACGCGCGATCAAACCCGACGGCTCTGCCGTGCTGGCCACAGCCTGCACCCATGGCCCCGGCATTCACTATCTTCTCAGCAGCGGCATGCGCGCGCATGGCCCCCTGAAGCGGGAAAGAATCCACCTGGGAAAGAACGGGCTGATCATCTTTTCGCCCAATCTTTCCTATGCCGATATTGGAGAATTTCCGCAGGACACCTGCCTCTTCAACAGCTGGCCGGAGGTCATCGCAGAGCTGGGCAGACGCCACGGGGACCAGGCCACCGTCTCGGTCTTCCCCAACGCTGCCCTGCAGATCCCGGAAGAGATCGCCCTGCTGGAAGATTAGCACGCAAGGGGCATCTGCCACTACGGGTCAGTCATTTTTCAAGGAACAGAACAGTATGACCAGCGACACCCAGCGCACCGTGCAGCCCGAAGACCTGTTTCAACTCCAATTCCTGCAGGATGCCAAGCTGTCCCCCAGCGGAAAGCGGGTCGCCTACTGCATTTCGCATGTCGACACGGCCAAGGACGAGGAGTACTGCACAATCTGGCTCCTGTCGCCGCAGACCGGTGAAGCGCGGCAGCTCACGGACGGGCTAGCCGTCGACAGCAACCCGGTCTGGTCGCCTGACGAACGCCAAATCGCCTTCTTCTCCAACCGCAGTGGAGTAAAGCAACTGCATGCGATCTCCGCAGACGGCGGCGAAATGCGAATGCTGACCGATCTGCCGCAAGGCGTCGGCCGCGGCCCGGCCTGGTCACCGGATGGAAAGCGTATCGCCTTCTCAGCGCGGGCGACTTCTGAACCGGTTTTTCCTACCAAGCCCTACCGGGTCACACGCAAGATCTACCGGCTCGACGCCATGGGCTATCTTCACAACGCCGTGCATGACATCTTTGTCGTGCCGGCCGCAGGGGGAGAGGTGCGCAACCTGACCCGGGATGAGAATCACAACTGCCGCTACACCGCGCCGGAATGGTCTCCCGACAGCCAGGAGATCCTGTTCACGACCACATTCTTCCCGGACGAATACCGCTTCTTTGCCGCGCTGCGGGTGGCCAATCTGAATGGCGATGTGCGCGATCTGGTCAGGGAGTGGGGCTATGCCTCCTACTCCGCGGTCTGGTCGCCTGACGGCGCGAGCGTGATATTCGTCGGCAACCGGATCGACGCGCCCTTCAGCGCCCAGAACCACCTGTGGGTGGTCGATAGCAAGGGGGGAACGCCCGAGTGCCGCACAACCGGGCTGGTCGGCAATGTCGAAGGCCCCCTGCAGGCAGATATGCCGGTCGGTTACCGCGATTACCCGAAATTCCAGGTTGCCGAAGATGGGCGGAACGCCTATGTGCGCATTCAGGAAGGCGGCAAAATGCAGGTGTATCGGGTCGCCCTGAAAGGTGACATCGATTGTGAAATGGTGGTGGGCGGCGACCGCGCCTGTTACCCCATCGGCCTGCATGACGGCCGCCTGCTGATATCGGCTTCCAACCTCAACGTGCCGCCCAATCTCTACCAGGTGGATGTGGACGGCGCCGATGAACGGCAACTCACCCACTTCAACGCCGAGCTGCTGGCGAGTGTGGCGCAGCCGGAAACCGTACGCCTGTCCTGCACCAGCAGCGATGGCGTTCCGGTGGAGGGATGGCTGATGAAACCGCCCGGCGGCTCGCCCCCTTATCCCACCATTCTCTATATTCACGGGGGCCCCCACCATGGCTGGGGCCACATCTTCTCCTTCGACTTCCAAATGCTGGCCGGCGCGGGCTATGCTGTCCTGCTGGTCAACTATCGCGGCTCTACCGGATACGGCGACAGTTTCAGCAACGCCATCAACGGCCCCCATCACATGGAGCTGGAGTATGCCGACCTGATGGCGGCGGTAGATCATGCGATTGAAGAAGGTCTCGCTGACCCCGATCGAATGGGCGTCTGCGGCCTCTCCTATGGGGGTTGCCTGTCCTGCTGGATCATTACGCACACCGATCGTTTCAAGGCCGCCGTACCCGAAAATCCCGTCACCAATCGGGCCACCTGGTACGGTGTCAGCGACATGGGCCCCACCCACCCTGAATCCATCGGCGGCCACCTGTTTGAAGTCCCGGAAGCCTACCGGCGTGTTTCATCCATCACCTATGCCCATCGCTGCACCACGCCGACATTGCTGATCCAGGGGGAAAAGGATCTGCGCGTGCCGACGGAGCAGTCGGAACAGTTTTACACGGTGCTGAGGGCCAACGGCTGTACGGTGGAGATGCTGCGCCTGCCGGAAAGCCCCCACAGCGCCTCAGTCGGCGGCCCATTGGAGATCCGCCGTGCCCAGAACGAGGCCCTGCTCGACTGGATGATTCGCTATGTACCTGTCGCCGGTTAAACTTTCAGCCAGCTGTTCGCACCGGCGCGTTCGCCGCCTTGGGAGCTTCCAATGAGATCTCTCCGGGAGGACCAGGCGCGGGCAAACCTGGACCAGGCGCTGGCGCGGCTGTTTGCCGGCGAGGGCATCGACGCTGGGCCTGGCGTCAAGAACGCTGTCCTGCGTGTGGAGATGCCGGACCTGGGCTTTGCCCATACGGCAGCAGTGGGCAAGGCCAACGCCGGTTCGGATGCGCCGATGACACCTGATCACCAGTTTCATCTGGCCAGCGTAGCCAAGACGATGACCGCCACACTCCTCCTGCAGTTGTGCGAAGAAGGCGCTTTCGGCCCGTGTGGATTGGACGCCACCCTGGCCGAGCTCGGTCTCTTCGATGCAGAGATCGTTGCGCGGCTGAACATGATCGACGGCGTCAGCTACGGCAAGAAGATTACAGTCCGCCACCTGCTGACACATACCTCCGGCATAAAGGATGCGGTCGTGGACGACGCCACCGGCACCGCGCACGACTACGGCGAGCCGGCCCCCGGTTCATACGGCGCGCGGCTCAGGAAGGCTATCCCCGCGCATCTGGCCTGCCTGGCCGACCCGGCCTGCGATATCTCCACCCTGGTCACGAGCAAAGAGTGGGCCATGTGGGATCCCGCCTGTCCTGAAGACAAGGAAGCCGGGGTCATAAACTGGTTCCTGGCCAGCGGCACTGCGGCGGCTTCTCTCTCCCCGCCCGGCGAAGCGTTCCACTACAGCGATACGGGCTATGTAATCCTTGGGCTGCTTTCGGAAAAACTATCCGGCACGAGCCTTCACCGGCAGTGGCGGGAACGCATCTTCGACCCGCTGGGCATGAGCAAGAGCTATCTGGCCTACGCCAGAGATCCCGAGCCTGACCCGTGGACATATGATGTATCCGACTTCTATCTGGAAGAAGTCCCTTATGTGACCAGCCGCATCAACGTTTCGTTTGGCCGCGGTGGCGGCGGCGTGGTATCCACCGCGGCCGATGTGGTTCGCTTCCTGCGCGCTCTGATCGATGGGCAGCTGTTCAAAAATTCCGAAACACTGGCAACGATGTTGCAATGGCGCGCCTTTCCTGGGATCAACTCACCCCGAGCCGGAGTGGGGCTGGGGATCTTTGCCGAAGAAAGCGGGCAGGGAAGAGTGGCTCTGGGCCATTCCGGCGCGTACGGCGCCAAGATGTACTTCGAGCCTGAGAGCGGCATCTATTTCTCCGGCACGGTGAACCAGCGAACCGGGGTGCCCTATTACTGGTGGAAGGAGATGTTTGAGGCGATCCATCAGGCCTGTTCCTGAGGCGCAGGAGAGCCAGCCGTCGCGGTCTCCACATGAGCCCGTACCCTGTCGGTTCTCTGAAGAGCAGCCAATATACGTCCTCGCGTACCATGACTGAGCGCACTATCCAACCCGCAGACCTGTTTCGCTTCCAGTTCCTGCAGGACGCCAAACTCTCGCCCGACGGCCGCCATGCCGCCTACTGCATCACGCACATTGATGCCGAATGCGACGAGGAACGCGCCGCCATCTGGCTGCTTACCCTTGAGACCGGTGAAGCGCGTCAACTTACAGACGGGCTGGCGCAGGACAGTCATCCCGCCTGGTCTCCCGACGGCGCGCAACTGGCCTTCTTTTCGACCCGCACCGGAATCCGTCAACTCTACGTCATGGCAGTTTCCGGCGCCGCGCCGCGCCAGCTCACTGATCTGGCCCAGGGCCTGCGCAGAGGTCCGGCCTGGTCGCCTGACGGCCGATATATCGCCTTTTCCGCCTCAGCCACTGCGGCCCCGGCCTTTCCTGGCAAGCCGTACCGCGTCACCCGCACGGTCTACCGTCTCGATGGCGACGGCTATCTGCATGACACCGCCCCGGACCTGTTTGTTGTGCCCGCACGCGGCGGAGAGGCCCGCAACCTGACCCAAGATGACGCCTACAACTGCTATCGCACCGGCCCTGTCTGGTCCCCCGACAGCCGGGAGATCCTCTTTACCACCGCCTGCTATCCCGATTCATACCGCTGGTTTGCCGCGCTGCGGGTTGTAAACCTGAACGGGGAAGTGCGTGATGTCGTCAAGGATTGGGGCCATGCCACCAACCCACCCTCTGCCGCCTGGACGCCGGACGGAGAGAGGATCGTCTTCGTCGGCAACCCGGCGGACGCTCCCAAGCAGAGCCATAAGCATCTCTGGGTCGTCCCCAGGCAGGGCGGGACCCCGCAGTGCCGCACCACCGGCATCCAGCATAACGTTGCCGGCAAATTCCAGTCCGATATGCCAATCATCGCCTCTGACGCGCCCAACCTGCATATCTCTGCCGGCGGCAAAGATGCCTATGTCCCTGTGCAGATTGGAGGAACGAAATCGATCTATCGCATCGCTCTCACCGGAGAAACGGACTATGCGCCTGTGGTCGGCGGTGAGCGGGTGTGCGACGTTGTCGGGCTGCACCGAGACAGGATATTGATGACCGTCAACACCTTTGACGAGCCCGGCAATCTCCACCTGGTTGATGCGGACGGCCAAAATGAGCGGAAGGTCACCGCCTTCAACTCTGCCCTGCTGGCAGAGTTTACCCTGCCCGCAGTCGAGCATCTCACCTTCGCCGGCAGCGATGGCGCGCCTATTGAGGGCTGGCTCATGACGCCGCCATCCGAGGAACCGCCCTATCCCGCCGTACTCTTCAACCACGGCGGCCCCGACATGGCCTGGGGCAACGTTTTCTCCCTCGACTTCCAGATGCTGGCCGGAGCAGGCTACGCAGTGCTGCTGGTCAACTATCGCGGCTCGCTGGGCTATGGCGACACCTTCATGGCCGCTATCAACGGCAGAATGGGCGAATTGGAGTATGCCGATCTGATGGCAGGGGTCGACCACTGTATCGAGCTGGGGCTGGTCGATCCGGAGCGCCTGGGCGTGTGCGGCTCATCCTACGGCGGCTATCTCACGTGCTGGGCCGTCAGCCGCACCGACCGGTTCAAGGCCGCTGTGGCGGAAAACCCGATTACCAACTGGGAATCCTGGTATGGCGTGGCCGATATATTCTCCTCCATCGCTCTTCCCTGGGAAGGGATGGGCGGTCCCCCCCACCAGGCTCATGACGCCTACCGCCGCGCCTCCCCGATCCACCTAGCCCACTGCTGCACGACGCCAACCCTGCTCATTCAGGCTGAACGAGATTTGCGCTGCCCGACGGAGCAGTCTGAGCAGTTCTATAACGTCCTGCAGGCCAACGACTGTACTGTGGAGATGCTGCGCCTGCCCAATAGCTCGCATGGCGGTTCGACCTCCGGCGCGCTTGAGATCAGGCGCGCCCAGAACGAAGCCCTGCTCGACTGGATGAACCGCTATGTCATCGCATAGCCGACTCGGGGCAATGCCGCAAGGACGAACGCCCCGCGATGCCGCCAATCCAGACATTGCTGATATTCAGGATCGCCAATGCTAGTCTACACACTCAGACGACTGCTGTTGATCATCCCCACACTTCTGGGGGTCTCCCTGGTGATCTTTGCGATCCTCGCACTCTCGCCCGGAGACCCGCTCGCTGCCGTTGTCAGCGAAGAATACGGAAACACGGCCGAAGACATTGAGCGAATCCGCGAACAGCTGCACCTGAACGACCCCCTCCACGTGCAATACTTCAACTTCCTCTGGGACGCGCTACGCGGCGACCTGGGTACTTCGTTCCGCGGCGGGAGTTCAGTTTTGAACGATATCCTGGCCCGGCTTCCTAGCACGATCCAACTTGCTATCGCCGGCCTGATCGCGACCATGCTGTTGGGTATCTCGGCCGGCGTTCTGGCTGCCCTCTATCGCGGCGGCCTGCCCGACAAACTTACCATGGTCTTCGCCTTCGTCGGCGTTTCCATACCCAGCGTCTATGCCGCCCTCCTCCTGCTTCTGATCTTCGCCGTAGAGTTAAGATGGTTCAAAGTGGTCGGTGATGAGGGTCTCAAGAGTCTCATCCTGCCGGCCCTGGCGATGGCCCTGATTCCGGCCGGGGTCCTCGCCCGCCTCACACGCGCCAGCATGCTGGAGGTGATGGAAGAGGACTACGTGCGCACCGCCCGCGCCAAGGGCATCCGCGAGTCCCTGGTGACACTCATGCACATCTTTCGCAATGCTCTGATCCCAATTGTGACCTATCTGGGGCTGCTGGCCGGGAGTCTGCTCTCAGGCCAGGTGTTTGTGGAAAATGTATTCGGCCGACCGGGGCTGGGAAGATTTCTGGTTGACTCGATCAGCGCCAGGGACTATCCCCAGATCCGAGGTGGAATCCTATTTGTGGCCGCCGGCTACGTCTTCGTCAATCTGATCGTCGATCTGCTGTACGGTGTCATCGATCCACGCATCACGTATGAATGAGGGAAGGCTATGAGCAGGACCAGGCCCCAAGCTGCTAAAGGTGGATCGGCGGCATCCGTTGGCGCAGAAACCGCCCCACCGACAGATGACTGGCTTGTAGTCAGCAGATCTCCTGTGCGCAGGGCCGCGCTCCGCTTCTTTCGCGACCCCCTGGCGGTAACCGGTTTGACGATCATGGCGCTGATCATTCTGATCACCCTCATCGCGCCCCGGCTCTACAGCTGGGAGGAGATAATCAATGTCTCCAACGCGACCAAGCTGCTGCCGCCCAGTGCCGCGCACCCATTTGGCACCGATAACCTCGGACGCGACCAGCTGGGGCGCGTCCTCTGGGGCGGGCGCGAATCCCTGCGGGCGGGCTATCTCGTCGTCCTGATCGGGCTGGGGGGCGGGACGATCCTGGGGTTGATTTCCGGCTTCGCCGGAGGATGGGTTGACAACCTCATCCAGCGCTTCGTGGACGTGCTGCTCGCCATCCCCGGCATCCTGCTGGCATTGAGCGTGGTCGGCGCCCTGGGGCCGGGCCTTGTACAGGTGATGCTCGCCGTCGGCCTGGCCAACATCCCCGACTATACCCGTCTTATTCGCGGGTCCGTGCTGGAGGCCAAGGAGAACGAATATGTGCGCGCCGCCCGCGTGCTTGGCGCCAGCAACGGGCGTATCATGTTCCGCCACATCCTGCCAAACGTAATCGGCCCGATCCTGGTCTATGCCACGCTGGGCTTGGGCATCGCCATCATGATCACGGCAGGGCTGAGCTATCTCGGGCTGGGCGCCCAGCCGCCATCGCCGGAATGGGGCGCCATGCTGAACCTGGGCCGGGAATTCATGCGCCATGCCTGGTGGATGCCTGTTTTCCCCGGCCTGGCGATCGTCATCGCCGTTCTGTCCATCAACCTGGTAGGCGACGGGCTGCAGGATGCGATCAATCCCAAGCTAAGAAAATAGCCTGTCATCACCGAAGTTTGTCGATCGGAGCTGTTCCAATCCCTGTACACGACTGGACGAAAGGAGACGCCAATGGACTGTTTTCCACTGCACATTCTTCACGGCATCGGGAAGTTCACGTGTAACACAACTATCAGGAGGAACACGATGACCAAGAGATTTCTGTTAGCCTTCGCGGCGCTGCTTGTGCTCGTTCTGGCCGCGGCCTGCGCCCCGGTGGCTCCGGCCGCAATGGAGGAGGCAACCGGCGCAGATTCCATGATGGGAGGTACTCTGCGTATCGCCCTTCCCGCCGACGTAACCTCGCTCGATCTGCACAAGACCTCCAGAGGAGACGATGCCCTTGTCGTCGGGCAGTGGTTCAATGCAACCCTCATCACCCAGAATTCCGACGGTGAATATATCCCCTATCTCGCCGAGAGCTGGGAGTTCTCCGACGACGGGCTGACGTGGACCTTCCACCTGCGCGACGACGTCAAGTTCCATAACGGCGACCCGGTTACGGCGCACGATTTCGTCTGGACCTATGAGCGCGCGCTGGACCCCGATCTCGCTTCACCCGGGACCGGTCGGCGCTTGAGCGGGATGACCTTTGAAGCGCCGGACGACTATACCGTGGTGTTCAACTTCCCGGCTCCGGCCATCTCTCTGCTTCAGTTCCTGAATTGGGGCTATATGGCGCCAATGTCCCAGCGAGCGGTAGAGGAACTGGGCGCTGAGTACGAGCTGAATCCGGTCGGGACAGGTCCGTACAAGGTGGTTGAGGTGCGGCCGGGCGAAGGCGTTTCCATGGAACGCTGGGACGAATACAACTGGGGCCCCGAATTTTTCGAAGGCGCCAACACCGGCCCATACAACTTCGATCGCATTGAGTTCAGTATCCTCCCCGAAGAGGCAACCCGTATCGCAGCGTTGGAATCGGGCGATATCGACTACGTTAACGGCATCTCCAATCCTCTGGACGTGGCCATCCTCGAAGCGGCCGGTGTAACCGTTCAGCAGGCGCCGTTCGGTCAGGTGCGCATGGTCTATCTGCAGAATCACGTCCCACCCTTCGATGACGCACGCGTGCGCCAGGCACTGAACTATGCCGTCAACCGTGAGGAGATCACCCAGATCGTCACCGACGGCGCCGACCAGATCAGTCGCGGCCCGATCAGCCCGGGTATGCTTGGCTATGATCCCGAAATCGAAGAACAGTGCGGCTATCACTTCGACCTCGATCGGGCCAAAGAACTCATGCAGGAGGCAGGCTATACCTATGGCGACGATGGCATGCTCATCTCCCCCGATGGCGAGCCTTTCAGCCTGACCCTGATCGGTGAACCGGTCGACAGCGGCACCGCCTATATGGAGGTTCTCCAATCCATGTGGCGGGAGCTCGGTCTCGACATCACGCTCGAAAGCACCGAACCCTCAATCCTCTATCCGCGGCTCACCGAACGTGACTACCAGATGGGCTATGGCAGGCGCGGCGGGTGGACGAGCTACGACTACCTGTACGCCATCTACCACTCCAGCACCGGTCGCGATCTGCCCGGCTCCATGCGCTCCGCCGTTGATGATCCCACCACCGACGCGCTTCTGGAGAAGAACCGCGCCATGGCCTCGGACAATCCGGAGCTGCAGGGTTCGATCAATGAGCTGTACTGCCATATCGCCGAGCAGTCCTACTCCGTCTGGATCTCCGACGGTGTGTTCAGACCATCGATTGGGCCAAGAGTGCAAGGAACTGTCGCAGGGCCCGCCTTCGCCGGACGTCCGGTGTTCTGGTCCAACGCTTACATTGCGCCCGAGGATCGCTGATTCTTCATGAGGAGGTGTAGGGGCCAACCCTGCACCTCCTCAGTCCACTGCAGCGCGAAACGCCAACCCGAACTCTCACTACGGTTCTCCCATGTCCCATCTGCTTGAAGTGCGCGATCTCGTCACCCGCTTCTACACCGAAGACGGCACCGTACACGCTGTCAATGGCATCTCTTACGCGCTCGATGAAGGCGAGTCCTTGGGCATCGTCGGCGAAAGCGGCTCCGGTAAGACCGTCGGCGTCCTCTCGCTGATGGGGCTGATACCCGACCCGCCGGGACGTGTCGAGCGCGGCGAGGTCTTCTTCGCAGACAACGACCTGCTCAAGCTGTCGGCCGACCAGCTGCGTGACGTTCGCGGGCGCGAGATCGCCATGATCTTCCAGGATCCGATGACCTCCCTCAACCCGGTCCTGACTGTCGGCTATCAGATCGCCGAGATAATGCGCCCGCACCTGAGCCTGTCCCAGGAGGAGATCGCAGGGCGAACCGTCGAGCTGATGGAGTTGGTGGGCATCCCCAACGCCGCCAGCCGCCGCAAGGACTTTCCGCACCAGTTTTCCGGGGGCCAGCGCCAGCGCATCATGATAGCCATGAGCCTGGCCTGCAACCCGTCCGTACTCATCGCCGACGAACCCACGACCGCGCTCGACGTCACCATCCAGGCCCAGATCATCGACCTGGTTAAACGGTTGAGCCAGCAGTTTGGCATGGCCACCATCTGGATCACCCACGATCTCGGCGTTGTGGCGGGGCTGGTCAACAGAGTGATCGTGATGTATTCCGGTTTCATCGTCGAATCTGCGACGGTGCTCGACCTTTACAAGAAGACCAGCCATCCCTATACCCTCGGCCTGCTGCAGTCGTTGCCTTCCCTCCATACGACGATCGCTGCGGACCGGCTGATCCCAATTGAAGGGGCGCCGCCGGATCTGCTCCAGGAGCCGGTCCACTGTCCTTTTGCTCCCAGGTGTCAATTTGCCGTTGAACAATGCTGGCAGGAGAATCCACCCCTGCAACGCGTGGCGTCGAATCATGATTCCGCTTGCTGGCGCTGGCAGGAAGTTCGCGCTGCGACGGAGCAACCGAAATGAGCGAAGTGACGAAGGAAGTTCTGCTTGAGGTTCGGGATCTGAAGAAGCACTTTCCCATCCGCCGCGGCCTGTTTAAGCGCCAGGTCGGCGAGATAAAAGCAGTGGACGGCGTATCCTTCGATATCTATCAGGGCGAAACTTTGGGTCTGGTGGGTGAATCAGGAGGCGGTAAATCCACGACCGGCTGGACAATCATCCGCGACCTTGAACCCACCGCCGGTTCGGTGCGCTTTCAAGGCCAGGACCTGTCCGCCCTGGCGCATAGCGAAATGCGCAAAATGCGCCGCCACATTCAGATGATCTTCCAGGACCCCTACGCCTCGCTCAATCCGCGTATGACGGTCGCCAGTATCGTCTCGGAGCCGCTCGAGGTGCATAAGATCGGTACGCCCGACCAGCGGCGCGCGCGTGTCCAGGAGCTTCTGGAGATCGTCGGCCTCAACCCCGGTTTCATCAACCGCTATCCCCATGAGTTTTCCGGTGGTCAGCGCCAGCGGATCGGCATCGCCCGCGCCCTGGCTACCAATCCGACCTTCATAGTGGCCGATGAACCGATCTCGGCCCTGGACGTATCGATCCAGGCCCAGGTCGTCAACCTGCTGTGGGACCTCAAAAACGAGTTCGGCCTGACCTATCTTTTTATCGCTCATGATCTTTCCATGGTACGCTACATCAGCGACCGCGTTGCCGTGATGTATCTGGGGCGGGTCGTCGAAATGGGGCCGACCGAGGATGTGTACGGGCGCTCGTTGCACCCGTATACTCAAGCCCTGGTTTCGGCTATCCCGGTTGCCGATCCCGAGGTGGAAATGACCCGCAAACCGATCATCCTGGAAGGCGATGTTCCCAATCCCGCCAATCCACCATCCGGCTGTCATTTCCATCCGCGATGTATCTACGCCACCGAGGTCTGCACGCAGGAAGACCCTGAATTCCGCAATCTGGGCCAGACCGCAGAGCACTGGGTCGCCTGCCATCACGCGGAGCCGAATTTGGAGTAAAAGATATGGGAACAGATTACAGGCCACCGGCTACCGGACACTGAAGCCATGCGATTCGCCCTCTTTGGCGCCGGCCGCGCCGGCACGATCCACGCCCGCAACATCGCCGCCCACTCCCGCGCCGAGCTCGGTTACATCTTCGACGTTGACCAGGCCGCTGCGCAGCGTCTATCGGCCGCCCGCGGCGGCCAGGTTCCCCGCGATCCGCAGCAGATCTGGGAGGCCGACGACGTCGATGCTGTCCTCATCGCATCATCCACCGACACCCACGTCGACCTTCTGCGCCAGGCCATGCAGGCCGGAAAACCGGCCTACTGCGAAAAGCCGATCGATCTCGACATCGAGAAGGTGAAAACGTTCGTGGACCAAGCGTCCGCGAGCGACCCGCCGGTGTTTGTCGGATTCCGCCGCCGCTTCCAGCCTGAATTCAGTTCCATGCAGCGTCAGGTCCGGGATGGCGCAGTCGGCCGGATCGAGTCCATCCGCATCATTGCCCGCGACTTTGCGCTGGCCCCTCTCGCCTTCCTGCAGCGTTCCGGCGGCCTGCTGCGCGACAAGATGATCCACTACTTCGATCTGGCCCCATGGCTCGCCGCGGAGAGGCCCACCGAACTGTACGCAACCGGCTCCTGCCTCATCGATCCCGTCGTCGGTGAGATGGGCGACGTCGACACCGCGGTGGCGGTCCTGCGCTTCCCCAGCGGCGCGCTCTGTACGATCGAGAACGGCCGCCGCGCGGTCTACGGCTTCGATGACCGCGTCGAAATCTTTGGCGCCGAAGGCATGCTGCAAGGCGGCTCAGGCCCCGCCGAAAATCTGGCCCGGTTCACCGCGACGGGCATCACGCAGAGCCGCTTTCCCGACTACTACGGCGAGGAGAGCTTCGCCTACGCGCTCGATGCCTTTATCAGCGCGCTCGAAAGCGGCGCGGCCGTTTCGCCTTCGCTGCAGGACGGCTTTCAGGCCCAGCTGATCGCCGAAGCCGCGATCGAGTCCATGTGCACCAACCAGCCGGTGAAACTCCAATGGATATAGTAGATACGCTACTGTCTCCCCCTTTGCGCCCGCAGGAAATGCAATCAGCCCGCGCCCACCTATGAACGCAAATCCTGACCCTTCAACCAACGCCTATCCACTCCGCGGCGGAGAGAGCCGCCTCCTCCTCGACGAAGCCCTGATCCAGGAAGAAGACGGCATCACCCGTGAAGTCCAGCCCTGCGTCAAGACCCCATTCGTCATGGAGCCTGACGAGGACAAGCTATGGGAACACTGCGGCCCCGGCATGAGCAAGCGCATCCATCTCTACGGCACGGCCCTCTATGACGATCTGGCGGGCAAGTACCGCATGTGGTATTTCGGCCGTATGGGCCCCCACTGGCGCGTGCCCGACGGCAACTACCAGATCCCCGAACTCTACGTCCCCCGCACCGACGAAAGACCTTTCCACTGCAACGGCGTCACCGCAGACCTTTATGGACGCGCCTTCGTCGACAACGATCGCGGCGACCTCACCCTCTACGCCGAGAGCGACGACGGCATCAACTGGACCAAGCCGGAGCTGGGCATCTTCACATTCAACGGCAGCGCCGCCAACAACATCATCTGGGACCTTCACGGCGCCTCCGTCTTCATCGACCGCGACGAAGAGAACAAGGACCAACGCTACAAGGCGATCGGCTTCTGCCGCCGCTACCGCAGCATCTTCCTGCTCACCTCCCCCGACGGCATCCACTGGCATGACAACGTCACCGTATCCCTCCCCGGGCAGGGGCGCACCCATAACTGTCTCGATCCGGTGGTGAAGCGCGGCAACGAGGGCACATTTAACGTCACCTGGGACCCGGTCGATTCCATCTACCGCGCCTACTCGCTCCAGCGCTTTGACGACAGCGAGAAGCGTCGCGTCATCTGCTACTCGGAAAGCCCCTCTCTGGCCGGCCCCTGGAAGGACTCCTACCCGATCCTGGAGCCGGGCAACTGGGACGACGAGATCGCCCGCCGCCGCTACGGCGCGCTGCGCGCCGAGTTCCACAACATGTCCGCCTTCCGTTATGGGAGCCTCCACATCGGTCTGCTGGGCGTCCTCTACGTGACCGCCGAGCAGATTCCGGGTGAAAAGAACCAGATCCCCTGCGACGGCCCCATCGACGGCCAGTTCGTCTACAGCCGCGACGGCATCGGCTGGCAGCACGCCGACCGCGCCCGCACCGTCGCGCTCCCGCGCGGCGCCGGCGACGCTTTCGACAGAGGCATGATCATCGGCACCGCCAAGGAGCCGATCATCGAAGGCGACGAAATTCACTGGTACTACACCGGCTGCGAGCATACGCACGGCGAGGTCGACATGGAGAAGCGCGTCAAGAGGCTGGGGCGCGCCACCTGGCAACGGGACCGCTTCGTCGCGCTCACCGCGGCGAGTGAGGGTATAATCGTGACCAAACCGTTGCACCTGTCCGCGGGCACCGGCGCCCTTGAGGTGAACGCCGATGCCGCCGGCGGTCAGCTGCACGTCGAACTGTGCCGTCCCGACGGGAGCGTTCTGGATGGATTCTCGCGCGCAGACTGCCTTCCTCTGCAGTCCGACGACCTGCACTGGCAGGTCAGGTGGAAGAACGAACAGCCAACGGTTGAGGGGGCGGTCCAAATCCGCTTCTTCCTTAACCGCAGCAAGCTGTACAGCTTTACATTTCGAGCTCACTGACAACTGACAATCGACAACTGGCTGTAAACTACCAGATCGAGGAGTCCCATGAGCCTTACAACCCAGGAAAAAGAGTCCTTTGAAGCCAACGGCTATCTGCTCAAGAAGGGCCTCGTCTCCCGGCAGGAGATCAAGCAGATTCGCCAGGAATTGCCAAACGTTCACCGGCGTATGGTGACCGATCCCCCGTCCGAAGTCCACGTCGCCTGGGAGGACGAGGACGCGCCCGACGAGAGCAAAATCATCCGCCAGCTGATGCACAGCGAGCTGGTCAGCCCCACCCTCAACCGCATCCTGCGCAGCGACACGCTCGTTGATATCGTCGCCGAGCTGATGCACCCGCAGGTCGCCCTCTACCACAGCAAGCTCCTGCCCAAGGAGGCCGGCATCGGCGCGGCGACGCCCTGGCACCAGGACTACGCCTACTGGCAGACCGACGAGAACCAGCCGATAATGATCAACTGCCAGCTCGCCATCGATCCGATGACCCTCGAAAACGGCTGCCTGGAGTTCATCCCCGGCAGTCACCGCTGGGGCTTGCAGGACCACGAGCAGCACCAGGAGACCTTCGGCAGGTTCCTGCCCGGTCGCTACTACAAGCGCGCCGAGGGCGTGACCATCCCGATGGAGCCTGGCGACGGCATCTTCTTCACCGCCCTCGTCATCCACGGCTCCGCGCCCAACACGTCGCCCCACCCCCGCTGGGCCAATACCTTTGCTTACAACGTACCCGGCAACGGCGAGCACCAGGTCCGCGAAGTTCTGCGCTGACTGCATAGGCAATTGACCGGTCGCCCGCAGGGCGATGAAGCCTGGTTTATCGGAGGTGCACCGACCTCTGCGATTTCTCGCGCCGTGTCATGACAAATTTGCCCTTACCAACTGTTTTCTATACAATAGCCTACCGTCTGATTCGGCTGAAGAACCGGTAGTGGTCATAACTTAGGCCATGGCCCCAACGGCAACAGCCAAAATCGGTCATCGCAAAATCCTCGATCCCCTCCTCCGATATCGAGATTGTCCCGGCAGTGACCCACTTGAGCCGGCTGTCTGATCGCCCCGGGCAGCTAAAGCACTCTGCTCTGGCATCCGCCTTCTGCCGTCTTGCCCTTATCTGTGACTGCAGGAATTCATCTGTGGTTTCATTCTTGTACCATCGACAATCCGTAGTTCGGTATTCCATCAAACCATAGGAGGAGAATCCATGACCCAGAGGCATATTTCAAGACGACGATTCTTGCAGGTATCCGCCTTTGCCACCGCCGGCGCGGTGCTGGCTGCCTGCGGCGCCGGCGATGCACCCGCCGCCGAAGCGCCCGCTGCCGAAGAGTCGGCCGCAGCCGACAGCGGCGACGCGATGCCCGCATCCCAGTACAACGAAGCGCCCATGCTGGCCGAGATGGTCGCCAATGGCGAGATTCCCCCCGTGGATGAGCGGCTGCCACCCAACCCAATGGTGATCGAACCGCTGAATGAGGTCGGCCAGTACGGCGGCACCTGGCGCCGCATCGGCGTAGGCCCCGGCGATGCCGGCATCTTCCGATACCGACTCATGTACCCGCAGCTGGTGCGCTACAACATGGACGGCTCCGAAATCGGCCCCAATCTGGCCGAATCCTGGGAAGTCTCCGCTGACGGCACGACCTATACCTTCCACCTGCGTGAAGGCGTCAAATGGTCGGACGGCGCGCCGCACTCCTCCGAGGACTTCATGTTCTGGTATGAGGATGTGCTGGGCGATGAAGATCTCGCCCCCAGTTTCCCCGTCTGGCTGACAGTCGGCGGCGAGCCCGTCGTCATGGACGCGCCCGACGATCTCACCATCCGCTTCACCTTCCCCGGCGCGCATGGCATCTTCATGCCCTTGATGGCCGGGGCCAACGGCGCTTCGATGACCTGGTATCCCAAGCACTATATGACCCAGTTCCATCGCAACTACGCCGACGAAGAGGAGTTGAACGCGCAGGCGCAGGAAAACGAGTTCGAGTTCTGGCATCAGTACTTCAACAACCGGCTTACCCCCCGCCTGAACCTGGATGTGCCGGTCCTTTTCGCCTGGCGTTTCACCAAGATTACGCCCGACGTTCCGGTCGTGCTGGAACGCAACCCCTTCTACTGGAAGGTAGACCCCGCCGGCAACCAGTTGCCCTACATCGACAGAGTCTCCACCGATATTGTCGAAGACTCCGAGGTCCTCAACCTGCGCGCCGTCGCCGGCGATATCGACATGCAGCACCGCCATATCCTGATGGAGAACTTCTCGCTCTTCAAGGAGAATGAGGAGGTCGGCAACTACGAGATCCTGCTTTGGAAGTTCGGCGAGACGAGCGATTCCGTTATCTCCTTCAATCTCTGCCACCCGGACCCGGTGATGCACGAGATCTTCAATGACAAGCGCTTCCGCTTTGCCATGTCGCACGCGATGAATCGCGATGAAGTTATTGAGGCAGTCTACCTCGGCCAGGGCGAACCGGGGCAGCCGTCGCCGCTCGCCTCCTCCCCCTTGTATGATGAGGCCCAGGCCAAGGTCGCCCTCGAGTACAATCCGGACTTGGCAAATTCTCTGCTCGACGAGATGGGCCTGGACGAAAAGAATGCCGACGGTGTGCGTCTGAAGTCGGACGGCGAGCCGCTCAGCATCATCTTCAACTACGCTCCGGTCTTTGGCTCCTGGCGCAGCATTGGCGAGTTGATGCAGAAGTATATGGCTGACGTCGGCGTGCAGTTGTCGCTGAAGGAAGAAGCCCGCCCGCTCTGGAGCCAGCGCGTCCAGGCTTCCGAGCACGACATGACCGTCTGGACCGGCTCGGCCGAGTTCAACCCGCTGATCGACCCGCGGCACTTCCTGCCCTTCTCTCAGGGTAGCTCGCATCACGCCGCCTGTCATGCTCTCTGGTACACCTCCGGCGGCGCAAATGGCGTCGAGCCGACCGGCGACCTGCGCACGGTCATCGATCTCTACGAGGCGATCAAGGGCACGCCCGACGTCGACGAGCATAAGCGCCTCTTCCAGCAGATCCTCGACCTCAACAGGGAGAATCTGTGGACGTTCAGCATGGCGGTCGGCCTGCCTGCGCCCGTTGTCCTCAGCAAAAATATGGGCAACGTCCCGCGCGCGGGGGTCTCCTCCTGGCATCTGCAGACGCCCGGCAGCACCGTGCCGGAGCAGTACTACTTCAAGAGCTAAAGAACATCTAAGAGAGAGGAGAGAGTTAAGAGGAGTGAGAGAACATCTCACTCCTCACTCCTCTACACTCACTCCTCGCCTTTATCCATGTCCTCATTCATCTTTCGCCGTCTCATCCTGATGGTGCCGACGCTGTTCATGATCTCGTTGATCTCATTCGTTATCATTGAACTGCCGCCCGGCGACTATATGACTTCTTATATCGCCAACCGTATGGCGATGGGTGACGACGTGCGCCAGGATGAAATCGACGCGCTTGTCAAGCAGTACGGCCTCGACCAGCCGGCGCCGGTACGCTACACCAAATGGCTGGGCAATGTCATGCAGGGTAATTTCGGCTTCTCCTTCGAATGGCAGCTTCCTGTGAGCGATCTGATCTGGGAACGGCTCGGCCTGACGGTGGTGGTCGCCTTCGCTGCGTTGATATTCTCGTGGATCGTCGGCCTGGTGATCGGTATATTCTCCGCTGTCTACCAGTATTCAATCGGGGACTATTTCTTCACTTCCCTCAGTTTCATCGGTCTCGGCACACCCAACTTCATGCTCGCCCTCATCATGATGTGGATCGCCCTTGCCTATTTCGGCACCAATATCTCAGGCCTCTTCTCCGCGGAGTTTGTCGACCAGCCCTGGAGCTTCGCCAAATTTGGCGATATGCTCAAGCATCTTTGGGCGCCTGCAATCATCGTGGGGACGGCCGGATCTGCCGGTCTCGTGCGCACCATGCGCGCCAATCTGCTTGACGAATTGAGTAAGCCCTATGTGGAAACGGGACGCGCCAAGGGCCTCAACGAGATGAGGCTCGTGTTCAAATATCCCACTCGCGTGGCCCTCAACCCCTTCGTCAGCACCATGGGCTGGGCCTTGCCGCAACTCGTCTCCGGCTCAATCATCGTCTCCGTCGTGCTCAGCCTGCCCACCACCGGCCCGCTGCTGTTGCGTGCGTTGCTGACCCAGGACATGTACCTGGCCTCCAGTTTCCTGCTCATGCTGAGCACTTTGACCATTATCGGCACGCTGATCTCGGACATCATGCTGGCGCTGCTCGATCCTCGCATCCGGATGGGAGGATAGTATGAGCGCTGACCAGTCACTCACCGACAAAACCCCAACCCCCGCGGAGTCCTCTCCCACCGCCGCAGCGGGCGATCTTCTGGGCGCCGACGTCGACGATACCGGCACCTATCTCCCTGTCGAGGAAGATGAAGAACGCGTCTACATCGCTTCGCCGCTGCAGATGATGTGGTGGCGGTTTGTCAAGCACAAAATGGCCATCGTGGGCGGCGTAGTCGTTATACTCCTCTACCTGGTCGCTATCTTCGCCGAAGTGCTCGCCCCCTATAATCCTGAAACCTATGAGGTCGCCCTTACCTACGCGCCGCCGCAGCGGATCCATTTCTTCCACAACGGTGAGTTCCAGGGCACACCCTTCGTCTACGGCCTCACCCAGGCCCGCAACCCCGACACCCTGCGCATGGAGTTCCAGACTGACGAAACCGTGCGTTACCCCATCCGGTTCTGGGTCGAGGGCGATTCTTACAAGCTCTGGGGTATCTTTCGGAACAGCCGCCATCTCTTCGGCATAGGCGAACCCATTTACGACGCCTCCGCCGGGGAAAGCGCAGAGGCGCCTTTCTCTATCATATTCCTGCTCGGCGCCGATAAACTCGGCCGCGACATGTTCACCCGCATCATCTACGGCTCCCGCATCTCCCTTTCCATCGGCCTGATCGGCGTCGCACTCAGTTTTGCTTTCGGCGTCGTCCTCGGCGGCATCTCCGGCTTTTACGGCGGCGTTCTCGATGTGCTGATCCAGCGCATCATCGAGTTCATCCGCTCCGTCCCCTCCATCCCACTCTGGATGGCCCTTAGCGCCTCCCTGCCCCAGGACTGGTCCAACATCCGCGTCTATTTCGGCATCACCATCATCCTCTCGCTCATCGGCTGGACATTTCTCGCGCGCGCCGTGCGCGGACGCTTTCTCTCCATGCGCGAGGAGGAGTTCATCCTCGCCGCCCGCTTCGCCGGCGCCGGCGAAATGCGCATCATCCTGCGCCACATGGTGCCCTCGTTCTTCAGCCACCTCATCGCCTCCGCCACCCTCGCCGTTCCCGCCATGATCCTCAGCGAGACCTCGCTCAGCTTCCTCGGCCTGGGGTTGCGGCCGCCGACAATCAGCTGGGGTGTCCTCCTGCAGGAATCCCAGAACCTGCGCTCGGTCGCGCTGGCGCCGTGGCTGCTGCTGCCTGGCGTTTTTGTCATCATCACCGTCCTCGCGCTCAACTTCCTCGGCGACGGCCTGCGCGACGCGGCCGACCCGTACCATTAGCGGTTCTTGGTCTGCACTTTCTCCTGTTTAACTGTCCTTATAACGACTCAGCCTCAGTCAGTGTGCGCCTCTGAAATTCGCGAGCGAAGTTTTCTCTCTCCCCTTCACACGACCGCCCATCAATCGCTGCTTTCACTAACCCCCAGCCCCTAGTCCCTGCAGTTATGGGCGGTCGGCCGCAAGCGGCCTCCCTTGTGCGGGGGCTCCGCCCCCGCAACGCCCCCGGTCCTACAACCTCGCGCCGCAGCGAGTGTGAGGGCAATACGAAGTTGGCGTCCCGCGGCGACCAGGCTTACCCCCGCGTCACGACACGTCCCGAGTATGTGCCGGCGCAGGCAAGGCAGTCGAGGCAACGCCCAATGGTCCCAACGTACACTTCTATGATCATCAAGTGCCCGCCATGGAAATCCTGACAGTACAATCCGTCATTCCTGAGCCAGGCAGACCGCCCACAGTACATACACAGAACATGGCTTGGTAGTTGCCCAGTTTCATCTAACCTATTTTGGAGCGGCGCCGGCGTGCAATGAGGACCCCAGGCATCGACTGCCGCGGCCTGGAGTAGGGTGCATACCGCAAATTTTGTGAGGGAGATAGGCGGTTTTTTGATCTGTTGCCATCGGCCCCCGAAGCCGCGATCGCCTGGAACGTCAACGCCTTCAGGCCGCGCTGACGCACTTCATCCGTCAGGTCTGTTCTGGGTTGGAGAAAAACGGGAACTGCCATCTGTGATCAGAATACTGTGGTAGAATTCATGCTACCACAAGCCAAAAACCGAGGTAAATCAGTCCCGCAATGCCGACGTTTTACCAGCGTCCCCAGAGAGATAGACGGCCCGGCTGGAGCCGCCCGCCGTCGATGATATAGACGCACAAGAAAACGCACCGCCATAGACGCCCGTCCCTTGATCGCCTCCTTGATAACCGTCAAAGGAAGAACTCTGTAATGCCCCCCTCCCCAATCCCCCCATCCATGCATGGAGCACGCGTCCTGATCATCGGCCTCAGCGCCGTGATCGTTGTGCTCGCCCTCGCGCTCGTGACAATGACGATCGGCCGCTTCGCGGCACCCGCCGCCATCGATGAGCCGGCCGCCGTAAACGTCCTGGCAAACAGTGACGACGACTGCGTAACCTGCCACCGGCTGCAGACACCGGGCATCGTCGAACAGTACGGCCACAGCACAATGGCCGCAGCCGGCGTCTCCTGCCAGGACTGCCATGTCGTCGATGAAGGATATCCCGGATCCGTGCCGCACGAGGGCCTGTTTGTGCTGAACCAGCCCACGACTGCGATCTGCCAGAAGTGCCACGTCCAGGAGGTCGCACAGTTCAACCAGAGCCGCCACGGCCTCCCTGCGTACGTGGCCTATGCCGGCGAGGATGTCCTGACAGCTGCCCAAAAGGAGATCTACGCCTCCATCCCTGAAGGCGGAAACGATCCGGAAGCCACCCGTGCCCGCAACGCCCTCCACCAACTTGAGGGCGAGGCCATTACCCGGTTCGCCTGCGAAAGCTGCCATGACATCGGCAAACCGGCCGCAGACGGCTCCGTCGGCCAGTGCACCAGCTGCCACCTGCGCCATGAGTTCAGCCTGGAACAGGCGCGCAAGCCCGAAACCTGCAACTACTGCCACATCGGCCCCGACCATCCCCAGTGGGAGATCTACCAGGAATCGCCCCACGGCATCGCCTACGCCACCGGGGGAGACAGATGGCACTGGGACGCCGAACCGGGCACCCTGACCGCCGCCGACTTCCCCGCGCCGACCTGCGCCACCTGTCACATGAGTGGGTTCGGCAGCGCCGGCACAACCCACGACATCGGCGACCGGTTGACCTGGTTCCTCTTCGCCCCAATCAGCAGCCGTCGCCCCGCGTGGCAGGACAACAAAGTGCGTATGCAGGGCGTCTGCCGCGAATGTCACAACCAGAACTCTATCACCGAGTTCTACATTGCCGCAGACGCTGCTACCGAGCAGGTGAACGCCTGGGTCAGCGAAAGCAACGAACTGATCGCGCCTCTGAAGGAGCACGATCTTCTGACCGCGGCGCCCTTTGACGAACCGATCGACTTCACCCACTTTGACTTGTGGCATCACTGGGGCCGTACCGCCAAATTCGGCGTTTGGATGCAGGGGCCCGACTACGTGCAGTGGCACGGCGCCTATGAGATCCTGCGCGACATGGCGACGTTGCGCGTCGAGGTGCAGGAAAAGCTCGATCAAGCCGGCCTTGAATCCGCGCCTTCGGAATAACTGAGTCAGACGATGCAGGCAGATTCTCAGGACCACAACAGGACGCTCTCTTCCGCAAACATACCCGCTGAAGAGGGTCATACGCGCCGCCCCGGCGCCCGCACGAGCCGGCTTCTCCTGACATATTTCTCCCCCCGCAGGATGCCGCAGACTCGCGATCAGCTGATGCTTGCGATGGTCGCTCTCAACGAACTCTTCCTGGGGATTGAGGTCTATCTGGCCCACGGCGCCAACGGCACCATTGTTCCCAGCGAGTGGTATCCCATCTATTACGGTTTCAGCAGCAGCGTCCTCCTGGTTCTGGCGGGCCTGCTGGCCACACGTCACAGGACCGCGGCGTCGGTTCTCGCAACCGCGACGCTGGCCGGCAGCGCCCTGATCGGCTTCCTCGGCGTCTACTTCCACCTGGCGCGCGCCGTATTGCCCACCGCCCCGGCAGGCGAGCGGCTGACTCTGAATCTGCTCGTATGGGCGCCGCCCGTTCTGGGGCCCCTGGCCTATTCCCTGGCCGGCCTGTTGGGCATCAGCGCCGCCTGGGAGGAATCCCCGCCCACAAGCGGCCGGCTGGTGCTCTACAAGGAGCACGCCATCCATCTTCCCTATAGCAAGACCCGGGCCTTTATCTTCACGGTCGGCATGGGAACGCTCGCCGCCCTTGTCAGCAGTGTCCTCGACCACGCCCGCGCTGGCTTTGAAGGCGCGTGGCTCTGGTATGCCGCGGCCATCGGCGTCTTCGGCACCGTCGTGCCTGTGGCATTTGCCGCGATGGACAAACCTTCGCGTCTGGACACATTTACCTATATAGCTGCCATGTTTATCCTTATCCTGACCGGTGTGCTGGGCGCCTTCCTGCATATCCGGTCCGACCTGGTTTTTGAAAGTACCGTCGTTATCGAACGATTCCTGCGCGGCGCGCCCCCTTTGGCGCCCCTCCTCTTTTCCAATATGGGCATGCTCGGCCTGCTCGCTTTGCTCGATCCCGAATTCTTACAGACAATGAGACGGTCGCCGGTTGGAATGCCGCGCAACGGCCCACAGGAGACACCGGCGCCGGGCCAGGATGGCTCCGCCGATCAGGCACACCCCCTCACCGGCTAGCTGCATTGGGGGGGGCAGAAAGCCGGTAACGGAGAACAACGGATCGAAAGGGCATAGGCTGTCTCCAGGCAGAACGGACTTCTGGTAACAACCTCCCCCAGGAAGGATTGCACTCTTGCCGGTCGCAGAACGAAACTTCTATCGAACCCTGATAACCGTCTCTGCGATTTTTCTGATGCTGCTCATCTTCGGCAGCCTTGGTTATATGTGGCTCGAAGGCTGGTCCTGGACTGATAGCCTATACATGACCGTGATCACGCTCAGCACCGTCGGTTTCGGCGAAGTGCGACAGCTCTCACCCACCGGGCGCATCTTTACCGGGGTCATGATCATCATGGGCGTCAGCGCCACCGCCTACACCTTCAGCACGGTCGCAGAGTTCGTCGTAACCGGCGAATTTCGCAGGTATATACGGAGAAGACGTATGCAAAACCGCATTGGCAAGTTGAACGCTCACTTTATCATCTGCGGGTACGGCCGCGTTGGCGAGCAAGTGGTCAAGGAACTGCTCGATGCCGACTCGGAACTGGTCGCAGTCGATATGCTGGCGAGCCTGCGTACGGATTTGGAAAACCTGGGTGCAACCTTTGTCCAAGGCGACGCGACCGACGATGACGTCCTGATACAGGCGGGAATCGAGAAGGCGGTGGGAATCTGCTGCTGCCTGCCCAACGACTCCGACAACGTCTACGTCGCGCTGGCGGCCCGCGGGTTGAACCCGAATCTGACGATCAGTGCGCGCGCCAACAGCCGCGGCAGCGAGCGTAAATTGAAGAGTGCTGGCGTCGACCATGTCATCAACCCCTACGTGGCCAGCGGGCATCGCATGGCGCGCCAGATGCTCTCCCCCAATATCGTCGAATTCATGGACGCGGTGAGGCCCCAGGACACCGTCAGCAGCGAAGAGCCGGGCATTCTTATCGGCGACATCCTCGTCAGCGATCGATCAACGCTGGGCGGGTAGACCCTAGCCACAGCCGAAATTCGCAAAACGACCGGCGCCAGCATCCTCGCAGTCTGCCGCCAGACGGGTAAGATCACCGTAAATCCGAATCTGGACCTCGTTCTTGAAGCCGGTGACAAGCTGATCGCGCTCGGCCCCTACGATCAGTTGGACCGCCTGGCCGCGGCCGCCGAAGACCAGCGCCGCATCTACACCCGCGCCCACCCCAACCTGTCCAGACATTAGCGAGGGGCATCGCCCTGTCCGGACTGGGCCGCCGCTGAAAGATACGCAAGCTACGAGCTATTGACAACACCTCGAACGCGCGCAGTTCACCAAAAGCCAAGGGCCGTTGACATTTTGGAAAGGGTGGTCAACAAGAACGGAACGCCTGCAGGCCGGTTCGGGATGTCTCCGGCTTGATTCCTGTGACAGAGAAAACCGATGGATCCTCGAAGTGACGCGGAACACAGCTGAGGCGTGACGCGTTGTTCATATTTGTGCTGTACTCCGTTCTCCGTGGATACGGTTATCTGTGTCTCGCTACAACCATAAACATCTACGGTGCCGTCTCACAGTCAGAAGAGACTGCATCCCTATTCCGTGCCGTAATCGCCGTCGGGGTGGTCGGAAGATCCCAGTTTCCAATAACCTCTGGTTACCATTCGTTCCGGAGGCAGACCTATGTCTTCGATAAGGTAGCGACGAATGCGGCGCATGGCACCCGCCTCCAGCGCCATCCATACGTATCCGCGGCTCGCGGGAATTTCGGCCTGCCTCACGGCCTGCTCCAGGGGCAATCCGGCGGTGAGGCCTTGCGGCTCCCGGTACAGCCACCTCGGCAGGTCATCGGGTAATGCGGGCAGAGGGCGACGTTCCTGCTCGTCCGTCACCTCGAATAGCGCGGTGATTTGCCGGTCGGGCAGTGCCTGCAGCACCTGGACAGCGGCCGGGATGCCGGTGTCGTCGGCCAGCACAAGGTACCAGTCGCCGTCCTGCGGCGGCACCCAGCCGCCCCGCGGTCCGGCTACAATGATCTGGTGCCCCGGCCTGGCAGAGCGAAGCCAATTGGAGGCCGGGCTGTCTCCGTGAAGTAGCATTTCCACTTCGAGCTCCAAAGTTTCAGCGTTGTAGCGCAGCGGAGTGTAGGTGCGGAGGAATGGTGGCGTTACGCCTTCGGCAAACACCGGGCGACGGCCGTCGTGGCGCAGGGGCTGTGGGGTGTCCGTTGCGCCCGGGGAAGGAAGTATCAACTTGATGTGGGAACCTGCCGCGGCTGGTTCAAATCCGGACAGCTCCGGACTGTGCAGCAGCACGTTGGCTACCCGGGGAGTCAGCCATTCCAGGCTTCGGATTGAGACAGGATAACGTGGAGGCAGGCGGTGAGGCCTGTTGTGTACCGGCGTACTCATTAGAATCTCCCATAGCTTTTATTGTCAACTCAGACATATTTTGTCTTACGTTGACACACTCTTAAGTGATGTCCATACCTTGCAAGCGGGCGCGGATTGGCCCTGCACAGGCTGGGTGAACTGCTCTAGTACACACCTTAGCCCGTGGTCCGGTTTATGGGGCCAGGCTCACTCGTCAGACAGCTGTTCTCAGACTTCAGACGCTGCAGGCGCCTGGCCTGATCGATCCTGAGTCCCCCCCGTACTCGCTGCGCCACCGGTAGAAGGTCTGAACCGGCACGCCTAATGCGGCGGACGGCCTCAGCCACTGTGCTGCCTTCGGCTAGTCCTGGCCATGAAGGCACCGCGATCCAATGGCGAAATAAGCCGCCACGGGTCTGTCCGCATAGGAATGGACCGGAACCTCCAGGTCGAAAATCTCTGCCATCGAAGGCCCCGTGATGATTTCTCTCGGGGTGCCGTCGGCAACGATTGCTCCGTCCTTCATGGCCACAACGCGATCGGCGTGATAGCTGGCGAAATTGATGTCGTGCAGCACGATTACAATGGTCTTGCTGAGTTCCGTCGCCAGCCGGCGGATCAAGCCCATGGTTTGCGACGCGTGGCGCATGTCCAGGTTGTTGAGCGGTTCATCAAGCAGAACGTAGTCCGTGTCCTGGCATAGCACCATGGCGATGAACGCCCGCTGCCTCTGCCCTCCGGAAAGCCGGTCGATAGGTCTTCCGGAAAACTCCGCCAGCTCCAGAAAGTCGATCGCCTCCTCGACGTGCCTTCCGTCTTCGGCGGTCAGGCGCCCCCGGGAGTGTGGGAACCGCCCGAATTCCACCAGCTCCTTCACCGTGAGCCGGACGGCCACCTGGTTTTCCTGGCGCAGAATCGACAGCTTCTTTGCAAGGACATCTCCAGCGGTGCGCGACACGTCCAGTCCGTCCACCCGGATTTCGCCCTCGTCCATCGGCAGCAGCCTGCCAATCATTGATAGCAGCGAGGACTTGCCCGCCCCGTTGGGGCCGACGAGGGCGGTTACGCCGCCGCCCGGAACTGTGAGCGACACGCTGTCCACCACCGTGTTCGGTCCATATCGCTTGGTGACGCCGGATAGCTCGATCAACGCCCTGCCTCCCTCAGCAGCAGCAGAACGAAGTAGATGCCGCCAATGAAACTGATTATCACGCTCAACCTGACCACTGACGCAAAGACCTCCTGCAGGAGAAACTGCCCGCCTATCAGTGCGATCGCCGCGATCATCCCCGCCGCCGCCGGTGTGTACCGGTGGCGAAAGGTGCCGGTGAGTTGGTAGGCCATGTTGGACACCAGCAGACCCAGAAACGCCACCGGTCCCACAAGCGCGGTCGACACCGAAACGAGCACCGCGATCGCGACCAGGCACTGACGGACCACTGCCCGGTGATTCACACCCAGGTTGATGGCGTGTTCCCGGCCTATCGCCACGGCGTCCAGCTGTGCCAGCAACGGGCGGTTGGCGACGATTATCACGACGACGGCCGCCGCCGATACCAGCAGCAGGTCCCTGTTCACCGTACTGAAGTTTGCGAACAGCAGGTCCTGCAGGGTCAAGAACTCATTGGGGTCCAGCACCCGCATTATCAGCGCGGTCAGGCTGGAGAATACCGTTCCGGTGATGATGCCCGCCAGGACCAGGAGGAACAGGTCGCGGTTCTCACCTCCGAAGAGCAGCCGGTATAGGATGGCAGCGAAAGCCAGCATGATTCCCACTTCAATGCCGAACCGCAGCCGTACGTCTATCGCCAGGAACGCCAGCGTGCCGAACAGGAAAGCGGCGCCGGTCTGAATCAGCACAAAGAGGGCGTCAAACCCCATCAGGCTGGGGGTCAGTATCCGGTTGTTGGTGATGGTGTGGAGCAACACGGAGGCGTAGGCGACGGCAAATCCCACCAGCAGCATACCGCCGACCTTTCGTCCGCGCAGCTCAAGAGCAAAATCCAGCGAACCCTTGAGATCGTAGGTCATGAACAGCGCGGTTACCATCGCCAGCAATATGCCAAGCAGTACAAGAACCAGGGCCGGACGACCGCTGACCGGGATCCCGCGTCCGCTCACGGCCAGGGCCGTGCGCCACCGGTCAACCAGCATTGAAACGGCTCCGCAGGACGAGGGCAAGAAATATGGCGCCGCCCACGACCCCGACCACGGTCCCGACCGGAATCTCGTAGGGGAAGCGAATGGTGCGGCTCACGATGTCGCATACCAGCACGAAGAATGCTCCGCTGACGGCGGTTAGCGGCAGCACGCGCCGCAGGTTGTCGCCCATGGTCATCGTCACCAGGTTGGGCACGACCAGGCCCAGGAAGGGTATGCCCCCGACTACGACGACGACCACCGCGGAAACGGAGGCCGCCAGCGCCATCCCACCGTAGATCACCCTGTGGTAGTTCACCCCCAGGTTGACCGCAACGTCGCGGCCCATCCCCGCCAGTGTGAAGCGGTTGGCGAAAAGGTAGGCCACCACCGTCATCGCCCCAACCAGGTACAGCAACTCGTACCGCCCGCGCAGGATGCCGGAGAAGTCGCCGTTGGTCCAGGCGCTGAGCGACTGCAGCAGGTCGTAGCGGAGGGCAAGAAAGGTGGCGGCGGCCTGAATTACGCCGCCCAGCATGATCCCAATCAGCGGAATCACGATGATGTCGGCGGCGTAACGCAGCCGCTGCACCAGGGCCATGAACAACGCCGTTCCGGCCAGGGCGAAGATCACGGCGATCGTCATCTTGAGGAACACGGAAGCGCCGGCAAACCAGATGGTTGCGACGACCAGTCCCAGGCTGGCCGCGTCGACGGTGCCGGCGGTGGTGGGCGCGACGAACCGGTTGCGCACCAGGCTCTGCATGATCAGACCCACCACGCCCATGGCGGAGCCGGAGAGCAGGATCGCCGCCAGTCGGGGCACCCTGCTCTCCACGAACAGCAACATCCTGGACGATTCGGCCCGAAGGAGATCGGAGATGCCGATGTCGCTAACCCCGATGAAGAGGGACCAGGCCGATACCGCCGTTAGTGAGACCAGGGCCAGGCCCAAAAGAGCGGTATCCCGAAAGCGCCCTGCCGCCGGCCGCGAACCCCCGTGCGTCGTCATCGCCACGCGCTACTGCAGACCCGCCTTAACGTCTTCGACAACCTGGAATAAGGCGGGAAGGGCGGTCCATGCGATATACCAGTCGAACGAGTCCACATAGATTACGCGTCCGTTCTGCCATGCCGGCGTCTGCGCCACCAACTCGTTGTCCAGGATCTCCGCCGCCGCTTTGCCTTCCTCGCCGATCGCCGAGGCGCGGTCGATGACGAACAGAACATCCGGCTGCATCTCCAGGATGTATTCGAAGGAGACGGCGTCGCCGTGCGTCGCCTCGCGTTCCAGGTTCTCGTCGGCGGCAGCGTACCCGAACGTGTCGTGGACGAAACCGAAACGGGAGCCGGGGCCGTAGGCCGTAACCTCCGCGCCCGTGGTCATCAGGATCAGCGCCCTGCCCGCATCGGCCGTCTGGGCACTCACATCCTGGACCATCGCGTCCAGCTCGGCCAGGCGTTCCTCAACCCGTTCTTCCACGCCGAATATCTTGCCCATATTACGGTGCTGTTCCTGGAACTTGTTGTAAAAGTCCTCCCAGACGGTCAGGTCGGCGGTGGGCGCAATTTCCTTCATATCCGCGTAGATTCTCGAAGAACGGCCGGCCACGATGATCAGGTCAGGCTCCAGGGCGTTGATCGCCTCGTAATCCGGCTCCCAGACGCTGCCCAGCTCTGCAAAGTCGGGGTTGTTCAGGGCCTCGGCATACTTGTCCGGAATCGGCACGCCCAGCCCCAGCAGACCGGCAATCCCCTCCACGCCCAGGTCGTGCAGCGAGAGCAACGCCGCAATGTCGGCAACAACTACCGTATCGGGGCTGACCGGCACCACGTCGGTTCCCGAGTAGTGCGTGATCTCCACCTCGGCGGGTTGGGACGCGGCCGCGGAGTCAGGCTGGGACATCGACGTACTGTCGCCGACCGGGACCGGAACACAGGCGCCCGCCATAAGGAGCCCGGCCGCCGCCACCACCCGGACCATGACTGAAATCCTCGGGAAAATATCTGCCTTCAACATAACTGTCCTCACTTTCTGGAAAGGTATCGGCTCAAAACAAACCACAAAAGTTTAGCACAGCGACAGGCTGAAAATCGTGGAATTTTGCAGAAGTTTATTGCGGCATCTCTAAACGCATCTGTTAACGATGATTCATGAAGGAGTTAACCGCAGTTGCGATCTTTGAGCCCTTCACTGACGAATATGATTCGAGACAACTCGATGGCAGGTGTAGAAGATGTCCAGGATGGAGTTGTATGTTCGCGTGCGCCGGGCTACCCGCAGTGGAATCAGCCAGGCCGGCCGGTATGCCGCCCATAGCAGTCCGCAATAGCCGTTGAAAAAGCCTCCTGGTACGCAAAAGGTTCTGTAATTAGGGCCCCCAGCCGCCAGCTCTGCCCTTTGAGGAAATTCAGGGGGCACGCCAAACGCTACGGAAGGGAAGATATCCTCGTGCCCGAAATAGCGCTCAGAACGGCTCTGGTGCGGTCGGTTGTATTGGTCTGGCTTTAGATCGCTTCGCGGCTGGCTTTCTCTTCGAAGCGCCGCCGAAAGGCTGGCAAATGCAACAATATGCCATCTTTGCGGGTGTGTCGGTCGCCTACGGATCTGGGGAGCGCTCTGATATAATCCTGAAGTCGGGGAAAGAGAATATGCGGGTGCTGTAACGGTCGTATGTTGGGGAGGGAGCAGAGGGCAGCATCAGGCAAATGCTGGCTGAATGATGTCCAAACACAGGTCTGTGCCATCAAAAGATCAAGACAACACCCACATATGAATCAGCAGCGGATCCGTTGCTGCCGGAGTGCGTTTCGCCCCAGGCACTGTTCTTGCCGGCCTCCCCTTTTTTGAGCCGCCGGCTGCGCACATATGGGCACCCACAGCTGTACTGTCCGGCATCACCGCTGCCATTTCCGGGTCCTGAGCGAACTGCCTGAACATATCGGCCCAGATACCGTTCTCTTCCCAGCGTGCGTAGCGCTTGCAGACGCTGTTCCACTTGCCATAGTTGTCCGGCAGTTCATGCCACTAATGGTCGGCAACTTTCTCTGTTGACATCCTACTATCGCCGCCAATATGACAGAAAAAAATAGATTTCAACGAAGCCTGGAAACGTAAAATCGAAAACCAGGAACTGAATCCCATGCACTCCCAACCACCGAACATCCTCGTCTTCATCTGCCACGACCTGGGCCGCTACCTCGGCTGCTACGGCGTCCCCGGCGTCCGTACGCCGCATATCGACGCCTTCGCGGCAGCGTCTCTTCAGTTCGAGAACAGCTTCTGCGTCGCGCCCCAGTGCAGCCCGTCGCGGGCCGCTCTCTGGACCGGCCGCTACCCGCACGCCAACGGCGTCGTCGGGCTGGCCCACTCCGGCTTCGCAAATAACCTGCATCCGGACGAGCGCCATCTCGCCCAGATCCTCTCTGGAAACGGATACGAGACCCGTCTCTTCGGTACCCAGCACGAGGCCAACAGCCCGGAACGTTGTGGATATATGCATGCAAGTCCAAGGGGAACCTGCGCCGAACTGGTAACGGCCTTCTGTAGTTTCCTGGCGCAGCGCGAACAGGATGCCGCCCCGTTCTTCGCCCAGATCGGCTTTACCGAGCCGCATCGCCCCTTCCCGCATGACGTAGAGAAGATCGACGCGGATGATGTCGCCATGCCGCCTTACCTGCCGGATATTCCCGAGGTGCGTGAGGATATGGTCGATATGGAGGCCTCGGTCGCCTCGATCGACAAGGCGTTCGGCAGGGCTCTCGAGGCGCTTGAGGCTGCGGGTTTAGAGGACGATACCATAGTCGTCTTTACCGCCGATCACGGCATCCCCTTCCCGCTGGCAAAGATGAGCCTCTACGACGCCGGCATTGAAGTGCCGCTGCTCCTGCGCATCCCGGGCTTGGCAGAGGGCCGGCGCTACTTGGAATTCGTCACCCACGTGGACTTTGTGCCCACCGTGCTTGACATGTTGGGTATAGAAAAGCCGCAGAATCTGCAGGGGCGCAGCTACTGGAATCTGCTAAGTGGGGAACCCTACACGCCCAGCGAATATGCTTTCAGCGAAAAGACCTATCACACCTACTACGACCCCATGCGCGCCATCCGCACGGACCGCTGGAAACTGATCGCCAATTTCGAGTTCGCGCCCACGATCGAGACGCCGCCAGACTACCTCAGCAACGCCAAGGGCTACCCCGAGACCAGCATAGCCCTGGACATTCCCTACACCGATATGTACCACCCGCTCTTCGAGCTGTTCGACCTGGAGCAGGACCCGCTGGAACAGAACAACCTGGCCGAAGACCCGGACTACGCCGGCATAAGGGATGATCTGGCGCGGCGCCTGCGCGACTGGATGGAGGTGACCGGCGATCCCCTTCTCGAAGGCCCCATTCCCCAAGCCACCTACACCAATCGGATGCGGGCATTCAAGAGTATCTGAGTGCGTTTCATTCCGCCTGCACTGTGGGACAGCAGCCCCGTCGCGCCCCCGACACCTCAGCCTTTCAACACGCCCTAACCCGCCCCCAGCCACGCCCTGAACCACTCGTGGCTGAAGCGATGATTATAGGCGTGCGGACCGGGATGCACGCCCAGCGAGCAGCGCTCTCCTGCCCCCAGCAGTTCGTATGCCCGCGCCGCGACGCCGAACTGCTCGCGCACGCCGGCGATGGGGAAAATGTCATCCTGCTCCCCCGCGATCGCCCGCAGCGGTCGCGGCGCGATCAGAGCCGCAAGGTCGCCCATCTCCGCCCATTCCAGTATGCCGGGCACGTAGTTGCACTCGCAGTGATACAGGTTGTAGATCGATTCACGGAACGAGCAGAGATAGCAGCCCGGCACCGCAACCGTAATCCGCTCTTCGATCGCCGACAGCCACAGCGCGGTCGTGCCCCCGCCCGAATTGCCCGTACAGCCCAGCACCCCCGGCACAACATCCGGCCGGCTCTGCAGAAAAGCGATCGCACACATGCCGTCCCAGCAGCGTTCTCCCACCAGGTTTCGGCCCGCCATCTGGTAGGTGAACGCCAGGTGGCGGCAGGAGTTCTCGTGCACGCTGCCCCGCCCGTCCTCCGTCTGCCGCTCCCCGAAACCGCGCTGCTCCACTGCGCAGACCAGATAACCCGCCTGTGCCAACGCCTGCGCATAGTTGTTGTCCACCTTCAGCCTGCTCTCCCGCTCCGCCGCGCTCGGATAGTTGCCCAGGATCCACTGCACCGACGGGTTGTGGCCGTGGAAGACCAGCACCGGCCGGTACGGCGGCTCCGTCCTGGGGACCAGCAGATAGGCTGGGATGCCCACCCCCTCGCCCGCGTCCAGAAGATACTTCTCCTCCACATAGCCGTCCCGCTCCACCGCCTGCAGCTTCTCCGCCGCCACCGCCTCGGGCGGCGTGCGACCGGCCAGGCCGAGCAGCTCCAGCGTCTTCTGGCGCAGCGCCGCCTGCCACGCGCCAATTTCATCGGGCGTCCGGGCATTAAACGCCAGTTTTCGCGGCGCAGCCTCGTACACCGCATCCACATGCGCCTGCAAAAGAAATCGGGAACTGTCCATCGGAGAATCTCCTGTTCTAATCGTAAACTCAATGTTGCGCCGGCCCTATCAGATGCCCAATTGTCCTGGACTGAGCAATCTACGCCCCCACGCAGGACTGCGCCGGCAGCAAAAGGCGTGTGGCCCGTTTCGGATCATACCTGTCCCCGTTTCGGACCGCAATCGCGCTGTCTACGTACTGCAACTCGGCCAATTTTCACTGGTTGACAGCATATAGTGGCTACAGTACAATGCGGCCCATCCGAGGGTTTTCTCCTCAGATGAATCATCTCGATCGTTCCCCGCAGTGCCAGACGTAATGTCGTGCCTCAAACAGCGCAAGCGCACAATAAGCCTTTTCATCATGTAGAGGGACAAACCGTTCCTCGCATCAAGTCAAAGGAGAAAGGTCATGGCAAGACGCACGATCACCCGGCGTAAGTTTATGCAGCTATCCGCGGCTATGACGGCAGGCGCACTGCTGGCGGCCTGTGGCGCAGACGACCCTGAACCTGCCGCCGATCAACCGGCCGCGGAAGCGCCCGCAGAATCCGAGGCGCCGGCTGCAGAGTCCTCGTCCCAGTACAACGAAGCGCCAATGCTCAAAGCAATGGTCGATGCCGGTGACCTGCCACCGATCGATGATCGCCTGCCGGTCAACCCCCGCATCGTCACCCCCATCCATGAAGTCGGGACCTACAGTGAATCGATCCGCGGCTTTACCCTCAACGAGACCGACCGCGCCGCGCCCGCCTACATCGTCAACCGCGGTTTTATCGACATCCCCACCGACCTGGAGGGATTCGGCGCCGGGTTGCCGACGGGCGGCTGGGAGCCATACCTGGCAGAGAGCTTCGAGTGGAACGGTGACGCCACCCAGCTCACGATCAATATGCGCGAGGGCATGAAATGGTCGGATGGCGAACCGTTCACTTCCGAAGACGTTCTCTTCCTGTGGGAGGATATGTGGTTCGACGAAGAGTACACGCCCATAGCGCCTACCCGCTGCTTTGTGGACGGCGAACCGGTGGTCCTGGAAACGCCGGACGATTACACATTGGTCTTCAAGTTCCCGGCTCCCTATCCCACCTTCCCCTTCCTCTTCCGCGGGCGCACACTGGCAACCAAGCCCAAGCATCATCTGATGCAGTGGCATCCCAGATACACCGATGGGGCTGAATACAAGGATCTGAGAGAGAACGACGTCTATCTCGATCCCGATTTCCCCGGCGTAACTCCCTGGATCTCGAAGGGCTATGACGAATCAGGGCTGCGGCTGGAACGCAATCCCTACTTCTGCGCCGTCGATACTGCCGGCAACCAGCTCCCTTACTGCGACAACTACCTCTTCCCCTACGCCGGCACCCAGGAGAACGCCGTCCTGATGGCAATTGCCGGCCAGATCGACGTCGGTATTCGCAACATGCAGCTGTTCGAGAGCCTGCCGACACTGCGCGAGAATGAGGAGCGCGGCGACTACCGGCTGCTCTTCTGGCCGGGTACCTCCTTTACCACCGGCAACCACATCACCATCAACTACCGCCTCCAGAACGAAAAAGACAGGGAGCTCGCCGAGTTTTTCCGCAATAAGTCTTTCCGCAATGCCCTGTCAATGGCCATCAACCGCGACGAGATCAACGAAACGCTCTACTTCGGCGCCGGCCGGCCAGCCAGCTATGCTCTTGCCTCCTCATCTCCCTACTGGGATGATGACATGGATTCCATCACCATGACGAACGGGCAGTTCGACATGGCCCAGGTTGACAGTATCTTCGATGAACTGGGTCTGGAGAAGGGCGCCGATGGTATGCGTACATTCCCCAGCGGCGAGCCGGTGACGATTATCCTGGATGCCGCCACCGAGATCACTGTGCATCAGCAGGTCGCGGAAATGGTGGTGGCCGACTGGCGCGACGCGGGCATCGACGCCCGCCTCAACGCAATCCAGCGCTCGGTCCTGTTCTCCCGCTGGCGTGCCGGCGAGTCCCATACTTACATGTGGGGCACGGATGCCAATGAAATTCCCCTGATGCGGCCCTTCCAGCCGATCTTTACCCCGAAGGGGCATGGGCTTGATATGTTGCCGGTGCACTACAATGACGACCCCGAGTGGCTGCAAGAACTCGGGCCGCCTGAAGGCGGCGACGCCATGTTCGCCCTGCAAAATGAGATCAAGAAAGAGATCGACCCTGTCGAGAGCAAACGCCTGCACAAGGAGCTCTTCAAGTATCACGTCGACTGGCAGTTTGACATCCATATTGTCGCCGACGTGCCGCTCATGGTCCTGGTCGCCAACCGCGTCGGCAACTGCCCCGAAGTAGCCAATGGTCTGCAGGACTTCACCTACGCCTATCCGGAGCAGTTCTACATCAAGTACTAAGAGAGTGGAGCGAGGAGTGAGGAACGAGAACGCTGGATGTTTCTGGCTTTGAATGGTTTCCGGGTACTGACCCTGTTACTAAAAACTGAAAACTGCCGTTTCCTCACTCCTCTTCACTCTCTCCTCTGACGGCCACTGGCCGCGAACCACTGCAGTCCCGGGGTCCACATGCTGGATTACGTCATACGCAGAGTGTTGATAGCAATTCCCACACTTCTGCTCATCTCTTTTATCTGCTTTATCGTCATCAATCTCCCCGCCGGGGACGTTATCACCACCTATGAACAAAACCTCGTAGGCAACCGCGGCTGGGGTGAAGAGGAAGCGAGAATAGAGGGCGATAATATTCGCCGCGAGTACGGGTTGGACCGCCCGATACCGATTCAGTATTTCTATTGGTTATTTGCCTTTCTACAGGGTGACTTCGGCGTTTCGCTCGTCACCTACGATCGCGTCGCTTCCGAAGTCATCTGGACCAACCTGGGCTATACGATGCTGATCGCGTCGCTCTCCCTCGGTCTTTCCTGGGCCGTGGGCCTGCCGGTCGGTATCTATTCCGCCACGCGCCAGTACTCCGTGTCGGACAATGTCTTTACCGTCATGAGTTTCATCGGTCTTTCGATGCCCGGCTTCCTGCTGGCGCTGGCGATACTGGTCTATATGACTTTCGTTCTCGACCTGCCCTTGCTGACCGGACTCTACTCGCCCGAGTATGCCGACGCGCCCTGGAGCTTTGGCAGGGTCAAGGATCTTGCCGCCCATATCTGGCTGCCGGTATTCGTGGGCGGCATTCCCGGCATCGCCTCTCTGATGCGTATCATGCGCGGCAATCTTCTCGATGAGTTGGGCCGCCAATACGTCGAGACCGCCCGCGCCAAGGGGATGGCCGAAAAGATCGTCGTCATCAAACACGCCGTGCGTGTCGCCATCAACCCGCTGATCAGCCTTCTGGGCATGCAGTTTCCAGAGATTGTCTCCGGCGGCGTCATTACCGCCATTGTGCTGGGGCTGCGCACCATCGGCCCCACGCTCAACTCTGCCCTCCAGGCCCAGGATGTCTACGTCGCCTCCGCCATCCTGATGCTCCTCAGCGTCCTGCTCGTGCTGGGCAACCTGGTCGCCGACCTGCTGCTGGCATGGGTCGACCCGCGCGTACGTTTTGACTAACGCATTTGAATGCCGTTGATTTCATCTGCCGGGCCTTAGCGCAACCGATTAACGCTCTGGCCGCTAGCCACGAATCACTGGAGTTCTATGAGCGTCTCTACAGGACAGGTACATGGCACGCCGCAGCCTGGCGCATCGCGCCCGCCGGCCGCTGATATAGATGTAGCCTCGTCCGAGCAAGTCACCTCGCGCGGCCGCATCCTCGGCGCGCGCATTATGGCCAACCGCCTCGGCATCATCGGCATCGTCTGGCTGGTGTTGATGGTCTCTGTGGCGCTCTTCGCCGACTTCTTTGCGCCCTATACCGTTGACTATGTCCACGAAGAGGCGCTGCGCGCGCCGCCGCAGCGCGTGCACATCTTCCGCGATGGAAAGCTTGTGAGGCCTTTCGTCTACGGCTACAAGAGCGAACGAGACGCGCGCACCTTTCTCACCACCTACACCGAAGACCCGGAACTGGTCTACCCGATCCACTTTTTCGTCGAGGCGGAGCCCTACAAGCTTTGGGGCCTGATAACGAGCAACACGCGCCTTTTCGGCGTTGAAGAAGGCGGCATGGTCGCTCTCTTCGGCACGGGCAGGTTGGGCCGCGACGTCTTCTCGCGCGTCCTCACCGCCACCCGTATTTCGCTCTCCGTGCCGATCATCGGTATGCTCATCAGCGTCATCCTCGGCTCCTCCATTGGCGTAGCATCCGGCTACTGGGGTGGAGTAGCCGATATTCTCATCCAACGCCTCACCGAAGTGCTGATGTCATTCCCGCGCATCCCTCTGTGGATGGCCCTCGCCGCTACCTTGCCGCCCGAACTCTCCTCCCTCCATCGCTACCTGGGCGTCACCATCGTACTCGCACTCATCGGCTGGGCCGGGCTCTGCCGCCAGATCCGCGGCAAAACGCTAGCGCTCAAGGAGTCGGACTTTATCATGGCCGGGCGCGCCGCCGGCTCCAGCACGCCGACCATCCTTTTCCGCCACCTCATTCCGAACTGCTTCAGCCATATCGTCGTCGTCGCCACCCTCTCAATTCCCGGTCTTATCCTGGCCGAAAGCTCGCTCAGTTTCCTCGGCATCGGCATCACGCCGCCTCTCGTCAGCTGGGGCACCCTGCTCAAGGACGCGCAGTCTGTGCAGGTCCTCACCAAGCACCCGTGGCTGCTGGCTCCAGGCGTCTTCATGGTGCTGACCGTGCTGGCCGTCAACTTTCTCGGCGACGCGCTGCGCGATGCGCTCGACCCGTACTCTGAGATCAGATAGTGGCGACTGGCGAGGAGTCAGAGATCAGGAGTGAGAAGTGAGGAACAGCGAGGTGCGGGGGGGTGTTCTCTCTCCTGAAACCAGCAGCGGCAACCGGTATCTGACCATGCCCGATTCGCAACCGATTCTCGAAGTCCACGATCTGCACGTACATTTCAAGATGCTGGCCGGCATCGTGCGCGCCGTCGACGGCGTCGACTTTACCGTCGAACGCGGGCGCTGCTTGGGCATCGTCGGCGAGAGCGGCTGCGGGAAGAGTGTTACCGCACGCTCGATTCTGCGCCTGCTCCCCTCCAGCGACACAAGCGGGCAGATCCTCTATCACCCCGACGGCGACGGCCAGCCAATCGATCTGGTGAGTCTGGACGCCAAAGGGGATGCCATCCGCGCCATCCGCGGTAAAGATATCGCCATGATCTTCCAGGAGCCGATGACCTCGCTGACGCCGGTCTATACGATCGGCGAGCAGATCATGGAGAGCATTCGCCAGCACCAGAACCTGACCGAAGAGGAGGCCCAGGAGCTGGCTATTTCCATGCTCAACAAGGTCGGCATTCCCGACGCCGAACGCCGTTTTGCCGACTATCCCCACCAGATGAGCGGTGGCATGCGCCAGCGCGTCATGATCGCCATCGCCCTTTGCTGTGAGCCGCGTATACTGATCGCCGACGAACCGACTACCGCCCTCGACGTGACCATTCAGGCCCAGATCCTGCGCCTGATCCGCAGCCTGCAACAGGACCTGGACATGAGCGTGATCATGATCACGCATGATCTGGCCGTCATCGCGCAGCTGGCTGACTTTGTCGTCGTCATGTATCTGGGCCAGATGGCGGAAAAGGCACCCGTTGTCGAACTCTTTCAGGATCCCAAGCATCCCTACACTCAGGCCCTGCTCCGTTCCATCGTGCGGCCGGATACCCCGCCGCGCGAGCAGCTCCACTCGATCAGCGGTTCCGTGCCCGACCCGCGCAACGCGCCCAGCGGCTGCCGCTTCCGCAATCGCTGCCCATCCGTGCATGACCGCTGCGTCGAGGACCCGCCGGTCGTTGAATTCGGACCGCAGCATACCGCAACCTGCTGGCTCTATGTCGATGATTAGCGCGCAAGACAGCGCCGTACCACTGACCACTGACTACTAACCACTGGTGTTCAATGCCTGACACACCCATCCTGCAGGTCGAAAACCTGAGTAAATTCTTCCCGGTCCAGCGCGGCCTTTTGCGCCGCACAGTAGGCCACGTCAAGGCGGTCAACGACGTAACTTTCACCGTCAACAAAGGGGAATGTCTGGGCCTTGTCGGCGAGAGCGGCTGCGGCAAGACCACCGTCGCCCGCTGCCTCCTGCGCCTGGTCGAACCGGACCAGGGCCGCATCCTGCTGCATGGCGAACAGCAGACATTTGATATCGCCTCGGCCTCGCGCAAAGAGATGTTGGATGTGCGCCGCCAGATGCAGATCATCTTCCAGGACCCGTTTTCCTCCCTCGACCCGCGCTGGCGCGTTACCGATGTGATTGCCGAACCGCTGATGGCCCAGAGGGTGGGACGCGGCGAAGCCGGCAGACGCGTGCTTGATATCCTGCCGACCGTGGGTCTGGGTCCGCACTTCGCCGACCGCTTCCCCCATGAACTGAGCGGCGGTGAACGCCAGCGCGTCAGCATCGCTCGCGCGCTGATCGTCTCCCCGCCGCTTGTGGTCGCCGACGAACCCGTCTCGGCCCTGGATGTATCCGTCCGCTCCCAGATCATCAACCTCCTGCTCGACCTGCAAAGCCAGATGAATCTGACCTACGTCTTCATCGCCCATGACCTCAGCATCGTCAAGCATATAAGCCATCGCATTGCCGTCATGTATCTTGGGCGGCTGGTCGAGCTCGGCACAACGCAGCAGGTCTTTGAGGAGTGCAAGCACCCGTATACCAAGGCCCTCCTCGCCTCCGTCCTCATCCCCGACCCGACCCACCGCGAGCAGAGCTACGTCCTCGAAGGCGAGGTGCCCAGCCCGCTCAACCCGCCCAGCGGCTGCCACTTCTCCACCCGCTGCCCTTTCGCCCAGGAACAATGCTCAGCCGAAGAACCGGACCTGCGTGATATGGGAGACGGGCACTGGGTCCGCTGCCACTTCGCCGAAGAGCTGGATCTGAGCGAAGAGATCTTTGCCCCGCAATTTGACACACCGACTGCCAGCAACTGATGGCCTGCAGCTCCACCTGCCGCTGGCAACCGATCAGCGCTTCCAGCACCAAGGATCGTTCTCGTGACCCTGCGTTCCCTCTTCTTCTTTGACGACTGGTGTCTGGCCCGCCGCGACAACATCGCCCGCCACCTGGGGCAGCCCGAATGGGTGCGGGAGGCCACCTACGCCGACCCCACCGAAAACCCGTTCAGCTATCCAACCGTGCTCTACGACGACCAGCGCAAACTGTGGCGCATGTTTTACCTGGGCCGCGAGACGATGCCGGGGGCGGACTATCGCAAGGATGAGTGGTTTCTGACCGCCGAAAGCGAGGACGGCATCCACTGGGAACGCCCGGACCTGACCGAGAAAGTTGCCCTGCCCTCCCGCATGAGGCCCCACGAAATCTTCGACCGGCAGCGCATGACCACCGGCGGCTCGGTCTTCCTCGATGAAAGCTCGCCCGAAGCCCGCTTCAAATGGCCCATCCTCGCTATCGATGAGGATGGGCAGCGCGCCTCGCGCCTGGCTTTCTCCGCCGACGGCTACAACTGGCAGATCGATCACGCCTCGCGCTGGCATCCCGGCACGCCCGACCCCGGCTTCTTCACCTACCGCCACGCCGAACGCAACAGCCATATCACCCTCGCCCGCCCCAGCCACGGCGATCGCCGCATCGCCCTCATGGAGACGCACGACTGGCGCACCTGGAGCGAACCGGAGGTCATCTTCCACCCCGATCCCCTCGATCCGCCCATGTGCCAGTTCTACGGCATCGTCGTCCTCCCCTATAAGGGTATTTACGTGGGCATCCTCTGGATGTTCGAGACCGACCCGCTTGACCAGTGGCGGCAGAAGCTGGAAGGGAAGATCTACGGCGAGCTCGTCTACAGCTACGACGGGCTGCGCTTCCAGCGCTCCTTGCGCCAGCCATTTGTCGGCCTCAACGAGCCGGGCGAATATGGCGGCGGCAACATCTATCCCTGTTCGATGGCCGTCGACCACGAGGGGCAGATCCGCATCTATTCCGGCGGCACCAAAGGGGAGCATTTCCAGGCGCGTACCCTCAGCCGCGATGAGCCCGACTACGCCGCCATCCTCATGCACCGGCTGCGGCAGGACGGCTTCGTCTATCTCGAATCAAAGGCCGGCGCCGGCTACCTGACGACGCGCTGGGTGCGTCTCAACGACGAGCGCATGCTGCTCAACGTGCAGGCCCCCTACGGCGAGGTGCGCGTCCAGCTGTCGGACTTGGAAGGTCACCCGTTGCCCGGCTACACCTTCGATCGCTGCGATCCGTTCCGCGGCGACTCCACCGCCTGGAAGCCCCAATGGCAGGACAAAGCGGGCCTGGCCGAACACGTCGGCACACCGCTCCGCATCGACGTGCGCCTCTACCATGCCCGCCTATACGCCATCCACGGCGACATCGAACTCATCTACGCCAGCAACCTCAGATGAGCTGGCGTTCGCGAGGAGTCCTCCGAACTCTCCCCCTGGTCGTATCTGCGAACATGGAATAGACCTGTTGGAAGCGGCTGTGAGATCAGATTGGGGGTCTATTGGGGTCTATTGGGGTCTATTGGGAGTCTATTCTGGCTTATTCATGGCTTATTCATGGCTAATTCCGGCCAATTCCGGCCAATTCCATAACCCGCGCCGCCAACCCAACCGCAGTCCACCCCTCCCGGAGATCAGGCCATGACCAACGAAACACTCTACAACGGCATCACCCTCCCGCAGACTTGGCCGCCGCGCAATGTGATTGAAGGCTCCCGCGAGCCGATCCCCGTGCCCTATCTCGCCCACCCCCCGCAGGTCATCCCCATCGACCTCGGCCGCCAGCTCTTCGTGGACGACTTCCTGATCGCCGAGACCTCCCTGACACGCGCCTACGGCAAACCGGAAATCCACCCGCAAAGCCCGGTGCTCAGCCCCGAAACCGACGAGGAGATGGACTCCGGCTTCTGCCCGATGGCCGCACCCTTCAACGACGGCGCCTGGTACGACCCGCACGACAATCTGTTCAAGCTCTGGTACATGCCCGGCTGGTTCCACAGCACCGCCCTCGCCACCAGCACCGACGGCATCCACTGGCAACGCCCGCAGCTCGACGTTACGCCCGGAACCAACCTGGTGTGGCCCAACAACGATGGATCCGACCGCGACGGCTGTCTCGTCTGGCTCGACAGCGATACACCCGACCCCGCGCAGCGATACAAGATGTTCCAATACTACCGCCACTACAAGCCGAGGCCGGGGCAGCCCCCGATCCCACCCGGCAGTTGGCCGTCCCAAATGGCCAGGGGGGAGATGGTCTCCGAAGGCTGGGCCCAGGTATCGCCCGACGGCATCCACTGGAGCGATCCCGTCATTACCACGCAAGTCGGCGACAACACAACCTTCTTCTACAACCCCTTCCGCCGCAAATGGTGCATGAGCATCCGCCGCTCCGGCCGCATCGACGAGACCACCAGGCTGCGCGCCCGCTTCTACAGAGAATCGGACGACTTCCTGCAAGGCGCGCAGTGGGACGTGGATAGCGACGAGGTCTTCTGGCAACGTATCGACCACTTCGACCTGCCCGACCCCGCCCGCCCCAACCATCGCGTCGCCCTCTACGACGTCAACGTGACCCCCTACGAGAGCCTCATGCTGGGCCTCTTCGCCATCTTCCGCGGCCCCGAAAACGACATCTGCGCCGCCGAAGGCGTTCCCAAAACCATGGACCTGGAGCTGACCTACAGCCGCGACGGCTTCCACTTCAGCCGCCCGGACCGCACCCCCTTCCTCGCCTCAAGCCGCAGGATAGGCGACTGGAATCGCGCCTACCTCCACGCCTGCGGCGGCCTCTGCCTGGTCGTCCACGACCGCATCTACTTCTACTTCGCCGGTTTTTCCGGCCTGTCACCAAGACTGGGCTCCGCCGGCAGCGGGGATACCGGCGTTGGGGATACCGGCCTGTCGCGCCGCGTCATGTACGCCGGCGCCAGCACCGGGCTGGCAACTCTCCGCCGTGACGGCTTCGCCAGCATGGAAGCCGGCGCGGGCGGCGGTACGCTGACCACGCGGCCCGTTACCTTCAGCGGAGACCGCCTCTTCGTCAACGTCAATGCGCCGCAGGGTGAACTGAGGGTGTCCGTGTTGGACGGTAACGGGGAAACTATGGAAGGGCTGGGCGCCGATGCGTGCGCTGCGCTCAGTGCGGACAGCACCTGCGCCGAAGTGAAATGGTCTTCCGGCGCCGACCTCTCCGCGCTCGCCGGTCAACCATGCAGGCTGCGTTTCCACCTGCAATCAGGGCAGCTCTTCTCCTTCTGGGTGACCGATGATCCCAACGGCGCCAGCTACGGCCACATGGCCGCCGGCGGCCCCGGCTTCACAAACGGCCGCGACCTGCCCCAATCCCAATAGCCGCCTGCCCACGATACGAAGCTCAGATTTAACGCCGTTACTGACCACTAACCACTGCAGTTTCAGTCCTGCAGCCGTTCAGCCGTCAGATAATACGCTCCGGCCAGCGGGCTTCCCTGCTCGTCATGCCACCAGCTCTTCACCGTGGTCGGCCCGCGTTCCACTGCCATCTCAAAGGTCTGTGCCGTCGCGTCCGGCGGCACCGGCAGCGTCTGCTCGCTGCGCCCCACCTGCAGCCACGCCGAGGCAACCGGCAGCGCCTTGCCCGCCGGCCAGCTGCCGTCCACGCCCTGCATCACCGGCGCCGGGTCGGAGATGCCCAGGCCGGATTCCTCCGGCCAGCGCCGCAGCGTAAAGCTGTAGAGACCGGCGCGCGCCGCCTCGACGTGCCACGTGCCGCTGTCCATCACCGGTCCGCGCATGCCGCGCTGGTTATCGGCATACACCCAGGCCCAGTCGCAGCTGCACAGGCGAGCCGGGTTCTCCGCGTCGGCGCCGATCGTCAGGGGTTGATAGCTCGTCAGCGTACTGCTTACGCCGTCCCACCAGGCCCCGTACTGACCCCGCAGTTGCTTGACCAGCTCCGGATTTGCCCCGGCCACGTCCTGCTGCTGGCCCGGGTCCTCCCCGATGTTGTACAGCTCCTGCCCATCGACCAGTCTCCACCGCCCCCACATCACCGCCGCCCGGTCCCGGCCCGTATAGCCGGTGCGGGCGCCTTCATTGGCGTGTCCATACTGCACCACCGACGTCCGGTCCGCCACCGTCTTGTCCGGCCGCCGCATGTGCGCAGCCAGCGACAGTCCGTCGCAAGTCCAGCCGTCCGGCGCCTGCAGATCACACAGATCGATCAGCGTTGGCAGGATATCCACCCCGCGCGTCACGCCGCCCACATCGCGGCCGCCCTCGAGCCCCGCCGCCGGCCAGCGAAAAAAACAGGGCACCCGGTGGCCGCCCTCGTAGAGCGAAGTTTTCCTGCCCCGCATCCCCGCATTGTAGATCCCCTCACCCATCGCCGTGCCGTTGTCGGTCATGAATATCAGGATTGTGTTGTCACGGATCTCGTTGTCCAGCAAGAATTTCTCCAGCTGCGCCATATTCTCGTCAATATTGGCGATCATGCCGAAGAAACTGGCCTCATCCCGCTTGATGCCGTCCAGATACGGCTGCCGGTATTCGTCGGGAACCCAGTACGGGCCGTGCGGCGCATTCGTCGCAATATAGGCAAAAAATGGCTCGCTCCGGTCGTGGCAGCCCTGCATCCAACGTATCGCCTCCTCGAACCAGACGTCGGTGCAGTAGCCCATATACTGCCTGATCTCGTCCTTGTGGCGGTAGTGGTCATCAAAATAGTCGTTCCCATAGTAGTCGGCCGCCGAGGTGATGCCGAAGGCGGGATGATGGATCGTCTCATGGAAACCGCGGTCCTGCGGTCGGTAAGGATAGTTATCGCCCAGATGCCACTTGCCGAAATGGCCGGTGTGATACCCGTTCTCCGCCAGGATATCGGCCATCGTCGGCAGGTCCGCCCGCAGCAGCGAACGCCCCATGCAGACGAACGTCGCCCCGTTGCGCAACGCATCCTGTCCCGTCATCAGCTCGCCGCGCGTCGGCGTACACATAGGAGCCACGTGAAAGTCGGTCAGACGCACACTGTCGGCGTGCAGACGGTCCAGCACAGGTGTCTTCAGAATGGGATTGCCCAGGCAGGACAGGTCCCCGTAGCCCTGGTCGTCCGTAAGCACGAATATGATATTGGGGCGCGGCTGTGTGTTCGCCATGGAGCAGCCTTTCAGTGGAGAAATACGTGGTCAGAGAGTTCTCGTCCAATCTTACATTGGACCCGCGCCGCGCCGCAATCGCCGCCTACCAACACCAGCAGTCTGACCGAATATCTTCGTACTCTTTATGAATCGATTAGGCACGCAAAACTTCCCATTCACACCGGTTGACACACCAGCCCCTCCCGGCGAAAATGATCGCATCAAGAATCCGACCTGCACCCTGCCCCATAACCGACAGGAGTCATCCTATGAGCCGCTTTGCCAACATCAGCCTGGTCAACTTCCCCACCCTGCCCCCAGACGAGCCCGACCGCTTACAAAAGACGCTGGACCGCATGTGCGGCTACGTCGCCGATGCCGCCCAGGAACAGAGCGATATCGTCGCCTTCCCCGAAATCTGCAACTGCCTCGACACCGCCGACCCATCTGACGTGGCCGAGCCCCTGGATGGGCCGACCGTGACCGCGCTTTCCCAGGCCGCCCGTCAGCATGAGCTATACGTCGTCTGTCCGCTCATAGTCAGCGAAGACGGGCGGCGCTACAACTGCGCCGTTCTCATCGGTCGCAAAGGTGAAATCGTCGGTGTCTACCGCAAGAACTTCCCCACCCACCCCGAGCTGGAGGCCGGCGTCACCCCGGGCGTCGAAACACCTGTCTTCGAGACCGATTTCGGCCGCGTGGGGCTCTGCATCTGCTTCGATCTCAACTACTGGGAGGTCGGCTCCGGCCTCTGCCGTAACCACGCTGAACTGGTGATCTGGCCCTCGATGTGGGCCGGCGGGCGCATGTTGAGCAAATGGGCGATGGAGTTCGGCTTCAATATGGCCGCCGTCTGGAAAGAACAGTCCACCTTCGTCGACGTCGCCGGCCGCGAGCTCCTCGCCGTCAAACGCGAGGCCAGAGACCGCACCGGCCGCTCGCCCGTGGTCACCGCCCGCATCGACCTCGACCGCCGCCTGCTTCATCCCGACTATAACCTGGAAAACCTGAAGGCCCTCTTCGCACGCTATGGGCCGACCGCAGCCTTCACCCAGTGGCTCAAACAGGACTGCCACCTGGTCTTCGGTTCACAGGTGCCGGGCGTTTCCAGCGATCAGCTGATCGAAGAGTTCGGCCTCGAAACGATGCGCGACTACCTCGCACGCGTTCGCCGCGACCGCAAAGCCGCGCTGGCAGCCGTTGCCGAGCCAGTCTACGCCAACGGCCAAACCCTCGCACAGGACGGAGAGAGAATCTGATGCTACTGACAGGGAAAACCGTCATCGTAACCGGCGCCGGCGGCGGCCTGGGCGCCGGCATCGCCGCCGTCTGCAGCCGCGAGGGCGCAAACGTCGTCGTGGCCGACATCCGCGGCGATGCCGCCAGCGACGTGGCCACCAGCCTGCCCGGCGATGCCCTGGCCGTGCACTGCGATGTCGGCGACGACGAGGCCCAGGCCGAACTGGTGCAGAAAGCCATCGCCGAATTCGGCCGCGTCGACGGCCTCGTGAACAACGCCGGCATCAACTTCGCCAAACCGTTCCTGGAGACGACCGCCGAGGACTGGGAGCATATCATCCGTGTCGACCTGCGCGCAGTCTTCTTTCTGACCCAGAAGGTCTGCCGGCAGATGCTCACGCAGTCCCCCGGCGGCGGCAGCGTCGTCAACATTGCCAGCGTCCACGCCCACGCCGCCCTGCCCGGCGCCGGCCCCTACGACGCAGCCAAAGCCGGTGTCGTCATGATGGGCAAAAGCTTCGCCCTCGAAATGGCTGAGCACAACATCCGCGTCAACGCGATCTCCCCCGGCCTGCTCGATACCCAGATCTGGCAGGACCTGCAGGACGCCGCGCCCAGCCCGGAAGAGTGCCTGGACTTCTGGCGCACCAACATCCCCATCGGCCGCGTGATCGCCCCGGAGGAGATCGGCGAGCTGGCCGCCTTCCTCCTCAGCGACCGCAGCGCCTCCATCACCGGCGCCAATATCTACGCCGACGGCGGCATGACCGCCCAGCTCATCAGCCAGGAGCCCTACACCTCCAAGCCGATCGAAGCTTGAGCAAAACCTGGGCCGTCTCCTATGCGCCCCGCAATGCACGATTTCGTAGACGGTTCGTATCCATATTGCCCAGGACGCTACGCAAAGCAAACGCACGCGCGTCCGCCGGATGAAACTGCATCGATTACCAGTGTATCAGCCCGCAGATCGGTCCGCAGAGCGTTTCATTCCAACACACAGTCACCACCCATTTCAGGTTTCCCTTCAACCTGTTCCTGGTGTAAGATAACCGTCTGACATAGACTTCTGAACCGATTCAGTTTTCCAGCCGAAACAGTGCTCCCATGACCAAAATTCTGTCTCTGTGGACAGACCGCCCCCGCTTCCATCATGATGTCAATATGCTCCTGATTGTCGTCGGACTCGTGGCGGTCAGCTTTTTCGGCATCCAGACCTTCCTCAAGACCTTCTACATCCTGCGCCTGGGCTACAGCATGGTCTTTTTTGGCGTGTTTAACTCGGCCAGCGCATTGAGCTACATGGTGATGAGTCTGCCCGCCGGCATCCTGGGAAGCCGGCTCGGTTTAACGCGCACGATGCGCATCGGCATGGTCGTGACCGTCCTGGGCATGGCGATGCTGCCGCTGACCGAATCGGTGCCGGTGCTCTTCCGCTACTATTGGCCCGTCTTCTCGATGATGGTTGTCTCCGGCGGTTATGCCCTCTTCAGCATCAACATGGTGCCTGCCCTCATGGGGCTGACCTCTGACGAAAACCGCAACAGTGCCTACGCTATGACCGGCGTCCTGCGCGGCCTTGGCGCCTTCGTCGGCACCCCCTTTGCCGGCCTGCTGCCGGGCCTTATCGCATCCATGATTGGCGTCGGACTCGACAGCCCCGCCCCGTATCGTCTGGCACTTTGGCTGAGTCCTGCGGTTCTGGCGCTGGCCATGATCCCCTTATTGCGCATCGGCGATGCAGAGCGGAGCGGCAAACACGAAGAGAAGCCAACTCTGGCTGGTTCCTTTCCCGTCGTCCCCGTCAGCCTGTTGATCCTGTTCGTCTGGTTCAGCCAGGCGGCAGGCGCGACCTGCTACTCCTTCTGTAACGCTTTTATGGACACGGAGCTGCAACTGTCCACCTTTACGATCGGGATCATATCCAGCGCGGGGCAGTTCGCCTCCATTTTCGCTCCCATGCTGCTGCCGATGCTCGCCCGCCGCCACGGCAATGGCTGGACGCTCCTGGCCACTACAGTCGGCGGCGTCGTCAGCATGATCCCGCTCATCCTCATCCCCCAGTGGTTTGCCGCCGCCCTCGGTCAATTCGCCTCCATGGTCCTTTCGGCCGTGCGCATGCCCGCTCTTCAGGTCTATCAGATGGAGTTGATCGACAAGCACTGGCGTTCGCTGGCCTACGGCGCGGTGAACGCGGCGATGGGCCTCAGTTTTACACTGATGAGCTTCGGCGGCGGTCAGATCATTGAGAAGTGGGGCTACACCAGCCTCTTCACGTTGGGCGTGTCCCTTTCCATAGTCGGCGTCTTCATCATGTGGGGGACGTTGAAGAGGCCCACGCAGATGGTTGCAGCCCGGGGCGCCGTGCAGTAACAAACAGTGAAGAGAAAGTAAGAGGGGAGCGAACCGTGGGCCGCTCGGGCGCACGGCGCAGAATGTCGAATCCCTTCTCCTCTACAGCACCAGTTCCGCCATCATGCGTACAGTCTCAATGCTGTCGGACATAACCGTCAGAGTTGTGATCGGCACCGTCCGCCAGAGCTGCAATCTATCAGCGATGCGGGCGCGGCTGCCGCACAGGGATATCGCGTCCACCATCGCATCCGGCACAGCCTGCACTGCGCCGGCCCGGTCGCCGGCCAGATAGCTCGTCTGGATCCTGTCAGCCGCCTCTTCAAAACCGTAACGGCAGGCCAGATTGTAGTAGAAGTTCGTGCCCCTGCTCCCCATCCCGCCGATGTACAGGGCCAGCATCGGCTTGAGCTGCATCCAGCAACCCGCCAGATCATCCCCCACCACGACCGCCGCCGCCGGCGCGATGTCGAACCCTTCCGGCCTGCCCGCCTCCCCGGCCTGCTTCCTCCCGGCAGCTACCGCCTCGGCGAACGTCGCCTCGTAATGCTCCGGCGCGAAGAAGATCGGCAGCCAGCCGTCGGCCAGTTCTGCGGCCAACTGCACATTCTGCGGGCCTATCGCCGCCAGGTAGATCGGCAGATCCACTCTCCCGTGCAGGATGCTTTTCAGCGGTTTGCCCAGCCCCAACGAGCCGGGCCCGTGGTAGGGCAGCTGGTAGAACTCGCCCTCAAAGGTCAGCGGCTCCTCACGCGCGAAACTCCGTCGCACAACTTCGACATATTCGCGCGTACGCGTCAAGGGCCTGGCATATCCGACGCCGTGCCAGCCCTCCACCACCTGCGGGCCCGACACGCCCAGCCCCAGCAGCATGCGCCCGCCCGACAATTGGTCCAGCGTCATCGCGGTCATCGCCGTCATCGCCGGCGTCCGCGCCGCCATCTGCAGGATCGCCGTGCCCAGGTGAATCCGCTCCGTCTGCGCGCCAATCCACGCCAGGGGCGACACCGCGTCAGAGCCATAGGCCTCAGCCGTCCACACTGCGTAGTAGCCCAGCAGGTCGGCTTCGCGAATCAACCTCATCGGCAGCGCGATCTTCCCACCCGAATAACCTGTGTTGAGTCCCAGTCGCATCATCGCCTCCGCAGGCCGGTTTAAGAACTCAGCCAACGCCTGCCCGAACAGCGTTCTTGCTGACTCTCTCTACATCCCTGTCCCCGCTGCTGGCTGCGTACGCTATCCCACCAACAGTCGCAGGGTCTCCACCAGCAGCCGGTGCTCCACCGCGTGGATGCGTTCGGCCAGGGTCTCGTGCGTGTCGTCGGGACGGATCGGAACCGCCTCCTGCGCCAGCACCGGCCCCTCATCCACGCGCGCATCCGGCACCAGATGGACCATTACGCCAGTATGGTCGATTTCGTCGCGCCCAAAGGCCGCCAGCGCGTCGTCGATGGCGTGCGCGCCGGGAAACTGCCCGGGCAGCGCCGGATGCAGATTCACGACCCGGTTGGGAAAGCGGCCCAGAAACTGCTCGCTGAGAATGTGCATCCACCCGGCCAGTACCACCCAGTCCGGCGCGTACGCGCTCACCAGCGCGGCTAGATCGGCGTCGTACTCGGCGCGGCTGCGCTGTGCGTCTCGGTAGGGTTTCAGCGGAAAGTAGCGGTCGGGGATCCGCGCCTGCCGCGCCCGTTCCAACCCGTAAGCCTTCTTGCGGTTGGAAACAACCACCACAATCTGAGCGTCCAGGCTGCCCGCCGTCACCGCGTCGATGATGGCCTGAAGATTCGATCCGTTTCCCGAAATGAGAACCGCCAGCTTGGCTTTCATAGCGTCCCGAAAACAGGTAACGTGGCTTTGTGGTACCGTCTACAGTATAATCGATCCCCATACGCGGCGAACTATCCTTGCCCCCAGCGAACAGATTTCCTGCCAGTGTCACAAGACACTTTCCCCGCGGTCCGGTACACGACGCCATCCACAGCTTCCCCTTCACATGAACCACAGCCGAATTCTGATTCTGATGAGCGATACCGGGGGCGGCCACCGTGCCAGCGCCCAGGCCCTGCAGGCCGCCTTCGCCGCCCGCTATCCCGACCGGTTTCAGGTGGAGATCGTCGATCTGTGGACCGACTACACCCCCTGGCCCATCAATCAGATGCCCCGCCTGTACAGCCCGATCATTGCCCGCGTCCTATGGTTCTGGAAGCTGCTCTGGGCCGTTTTCGAAAACGAGCGCGCGTTCTCTGCCGCCCTGCGCCTGGTCTATCTGATCAGCCGCAACGAGCTGCGCAGGGTCCTGCAAGCCCACCGCCCCCATCTGATCATCTCCGTGCACCCGTTCATGCAGCATATCTTCTTGCGCCTGCTTGAGCATGAGGGCGCCGCGATACCCTTCGTGACGGTTGTCACCGATCTGGCATCGTTCCATCACGGCTGGTTTCATGCGCGGGTCGAACGCTGTTTTGTCGCCAGCGAAGTCGCGGCCGCGGCAGCCCGCCGGTATGGCCTTCAAGCCCGCCAGGTCCGTCTGCTCGGCCTGCCTGTCCGTCCCGACTTTGCCGGCACGCTACCGGACAAAGAGCCGACACGCGCCCGGTTGGGGCTGGCGGACACCGCGTTTACCGTTCTGCTGCTCGGCGGCGGCGAAGGCATGGGCCCGGTCGCGGCGACTGCGCACGCTGTGGCCCAACGCCTGGCCGCGATGGAGGCGGACTGCCAACTGGTCGTCATCTGCGGCCGCAATGAGCGCCTGCGCAAAGCACTGCAGCGGTCAGATTGGCCGATTCCGGTTCAGATATGTGGCTTCGTGGACAACATGCAGGAATGGATGGCCGCCAGCGACTGCGTGATCACCAAGGCCGGCCCGGGCACAATCGCCGAGGCGCTCATCTGCGGCCTTCCCATCCTCTTAAGCGGATTCATCCCCGGCCAGGAGGAAGGAAGCGTGTCGTTTGTCGTGGAAAACGGCGTCGGCGCCTACTGCGATTCACCCGACGACATCGCCGCCACTATCAACGACTGGGCCGGAGGCAGTCAACTGGTCCAGATGTCCGCCCACGCCCGCGAACTGGCCCGCCCCCGCGCCGCCTATGACATCGTCGATGAGATTGTGGCGCTTCTGGACGGGGAGGCTGCGGACACAAGAGATAGTTGATAGAGGGCCATGAAAAGTGCAGAATCCTGATCAAACGTAGGACTGGGAGGTGTATATGCCGCGAACAACCACGACAATCACATTTTCTCTTCCTCGTGAGATGGCTGACTGGGTGGAAGAGGTGGTGAAGCGGGAAGGCTGTTCCCGCAGCGTGCTTCTGCGCGAAGCGTTATATCGTTATAAGGAGGAGAACGAGTGGCAACAACTCCTCCGCTATGGCGAACAACGAACACGTGAGCAGAAGATCAGTTCTGAGGATGTTAGTCGCTTGGTGGAAGAGTACCGGGCCGAGATCGGTTCATCGCGGGAGTGAGCGCCTTGTTCTTGAACTAGCGCGCAGGGGGCAGTTCGAGTTGCATCTTTCCTCTATGTCCAACAGGAGACCGTCGGCGTACTGACGTACAAGTATGACTGGTTTCCGGGTCATCCCCTATGCATGTTCAGCACAACCACGTCCAGACCTGGGGCCCGCGAAAGCCGGCCGTCAGCAGTAAGCAAAGGGAAACCGTGGACGCGGGCGACCGAAAGGTAGACAGCGTCATAGGCACTGACGTTTCGGTGGTACCGCCAAGCCATTCGAACGAGTGCCCGGTGTGAAATGCGGTCTACCGGCCAATGAGCCAAATCCTCTATGGCCATCAGCGCCCGTATCTCGGAAAGGCGTCCGCTCAGCACCGCGCGGCGCAAAACTGACAGCACCTCCGCGTCCATTAACTCCGGCGCAACCAATGAGGCGCCCTCGACCATGTCAGTTACTGTCAGGCCAAGGGGTGTTTTCAAGAGATACTCGACCGCGACGGAGGCGTCAAGGACGAATCCCGTCACCCAGTTCCCTTTCACGGCGCGCGCGTTCTTCCATAAGCAGCGTTGCCGCTTCTACACCAAGATCGGTTTCAGGGCGTTGAGCCAAACGCTTCCGCCACTCCCAGCGCGCCAACTCCCGCTCTATAGCGGTTAGTGCCACCGCGCTCATTGTGCTGTTGTTCTCACGCGCATGGCGGCGCAGTCGCTCATGAAGAGTATCCGGCATGTTCTTAATCTGTAAATTAGCCATATCATGATAATAGCATGATGCTGGCATGAACACAAACTCCTGGATTACCAAGGGTGACGTCATTTTTCATCTTTTCTTGCCGCTTACATAGTTGAGCGCGACAATGGCACCATGATCTACGCCTATCCGTGTGAACTCGCCCCCGACGAAGATGGAAGTCTTATAGCCCTTTTCCCCGATGTCCCAGAGGCTATCACGGGCGGCAAAGACCGGACCGAAGCGCTAACAATGGCCGAAGACGCTCTCGTCACAGCCTTGGCCGGATATGTCCACGCACAATGGGAGATCCCCACACCCAGCCAACCGGCCACCGGTCAGGAGCTTGTCGCGGTGCCAACTGTGGTTGCCGCCCATCTGGCGCTCTATTCAACCATGCGGGCGTAGCGTATTCGCCACGCGGAACTTGCCAGCCGGCCGGAGATTAGCGAGGTGGCTGCGCAGAATTTAGTCGACTTGGGGTGCAATTCCCCTATCGCTCAGGCGCAAAAAGCGCTACGCAAGCTAGGGCGCAAAATGGTGTTTAAGGTCAAGGCTGTTTGAAAGAGAAGAGACCGGAAGCAACATCCTTTCCAGGAGGCAAAAATGCCGATACCCGGCAAATTTTCAATGACATTGCCAATACTGGTGCTATTGGGCGATGGCAAAGATCATGAGGCTCATCAAATCGTTGCTCATCTCGCCCAGCACTTCAATTTGTCAGAGGCCGAGAAAAATGAGCTTATTCCTGGCGGCGCCCAGACCAAACTGGCCCGTACAGCGAGATGGGCGAAAAAGGAACTGACAGATGCTGGTCTTGCCGAACACGTCGGGTGGGGCACTTGTCGAATTACTGAACACGGGCATCAAGTACTGAATCAAAAGCCAAATACGATTGATAAGGCATTACTAGATCAATACAAGGCTACCGATTCCTTGGTCGAAGCGGACCCCCCAGACAGAACGCCTGAGGACGACGTTAGAGCAGCTTACAACACGATCCGATCTTACCTCGCGCAGGAAATTCTCGAAATGGTCATGAGGTGTTCATCCTCGTTTTTTGAGCGTCTTGTCTTGGATGTATTGGTCGGCATGGGGTACGGGGGGTCTAGGGAGGAGGCTAGTGAAGCGGTTGGGCGTGCGGGCGATGAAGGTATTGACGGCACCATTAGCGAAGATCGGCTGGGCCTTGAAATGATTTACGTCCAGGCCAAACGCTGGAAGGGTAACGTGGGAAGACCAGAAATTCAGAAGTTCGCGGGTGCCTTGGCGGGTCGGAAAGCCGGGAAAGGTGTGTTTATTACTACTTCTACCTTTACCCACGACGCTCGAAATTACGTAGAGAAGGTCGATGCAAGGATTGTCCTGATCGACGGTCGCCAACTGGCCGATTTCATGATCGACTACAATGTCGGCGTCACCACCGAGGCCGTCTATGAACTGAAACGCATCGATACCGACTATTTTGAGGACGAATAGAGTTCAATCGGTTACGTCTGGGACGGCGGAAATCATTAGCGGTTACAGTTAATTGAGGGGTATGCATAAAGTGGATTTGACATAATCGGCCAGTAAGGGTTCTTCTAT
>JAPOVP010000187.1 GCA_026708085.1 Caldilineaceae bacterium | reverse complement strand
CTCCTTTACGTCATCTGACCTATTTCTCAACCCAAATTAGATGCAATTGCCCTGGGTCAGTGGTCAGTAACGGCAACGGCTTGATCCGCGAAGGGACGCGAAGGGGCGCGAAGAACACCGAAGGCTTCTGGGATTTTCCTTGCGTGAATGCGCGTATCAGCCGCACTTTGCTCCCGCCACTCGTGTTCAGCCAATCGTTGACGAGCCAAAGACATAACCTTGCATTATGGTAACAATATTGTTACCATGCCGGCATGATCGAGCTCAGAGAATACGTAAACGACCGGGGGCGCAGTCCATTCGGTCGTTGGTTCGACGGTCTCGACGCCGGGGCAGCGGCCAGAGTGAGGACGTACCTTGCCCGCATTGAGGCTGGCAACCTGTCCAACGTCAGAGGTGTTGGCGGCGGTGTGTTGGAATGCCGCATAAACGTCGGTCCAGGCTACAGAGTTTATTTCGGACGAGATGGGGACAGATTGATCATCCTGCTCGGCGGCGGCACAAAGGCCCGCCAGCAGAGGGACATTGAAGGCGCGCGTGCGCTCTGGCAGGCGTACAGGCGTCGCAAGCAGGAGGAGGTGTGAAAGATGCCGCTCACCCGTGACTTTAAGGAGACCGTGCAGGGCCGCGCCGCACGCGACCCGGCATTTCGAGAGGGGTTGCTGAAGGAAGGCGTCGAGTGCCTGCTTGCAGGAGAGGTGGATACGGGCAAGATCGTGCTGCGAGATTACATCAACGCCACCATTGGGTTCGAGGAGTTGGGCTCCCTCACGAACAAGCCGCCCAAGAGTCTGATGCGCATGTTCGGACCGTCCGGCAATCCTCACGCCCGCAACCTGTTCGAGGTCATCCGCTGCATTCAGCGGCATGAGGGCGTGCGGCTGGAAGTGAAGGCTGTTCGTCAGGCGGAAGGGGCCGGCTGAATCAGTGGAGCGATGCGCTTCGCACGGGCCGGCACGGGCGAGGCTGTCGCGGTGCGGGATGCACGAGATCGTGGCGCAGGGGCGCTGGAAGAAGGCGCGGATGGTTGAGGTATACACGCGGGCGGAGGAGGCGGGTCGGGCTGCGAGGTGGTTGGCGTAGTGGCTGTCTTCTCTTCACGTTGAAGAAATAAGGTGCAGTGTCTCTGTCTGGCGGATGGTAGCGTGGAGCGCATCGATCCATACCGCGCGGCAGCCACCTGTTCTATAGAACGTTCTGGCAGGGCGAGCCGCTGGTCAATATCCAGGGCATAAAGGGCATGGCCGAACCCCATCAAGTACGCCAGGTGCTCAAGGCAATCGACAAATTGATGGAGGAACTGCAATGAATCGCCACGACCGCTACACCTATCGCGTTATCTGGTCCGATGAGGATGAGATGTTCGTGGGCCTATGTGCGGAGTTCGGGTTGCTCAGCCACCTGGACGACACCCCGGAAAAGGCGTTTTCGGGCATTCGGGACGTGGTCGCCTTCGCCGTGAAGGCGTTAGACGAGGATGGCGCTCCGATCCCTGAGCCGCTGTCTACACGCCGCTAGCGAGGCACCATAACCCTTCGCATCCCTCCTGAGGCCCAACGTGCCCTGGCAATGGACGCCGCTGAAGCCGGCGTCAGCATGAACCGCCTGGCCGCCGAACGGCTGTTGCTGCGGCGTTAGTGCACTACCTCTTGTCGCGCCGGTCCTGGCGCAAGGTACACGACTTCGGCTTTTGTTCACGCTGTATTACGGTCGGTATTTTTTGGGATGGATTGTGATTTGTTTATGGAGAGTTGGCAGGATCCCCTGATTGACTATGCAAAGCAAGGACGACGGCAACTTCCTTGATCCGCGAAGGGGCGCGAAGGACGGGGATTCAGGGGATTGAGAATTGCGACTTTGATTGCAGTTCATGTGATTAGAACGGCGATTGTTGTGATTTAAACCGGCTGGCCGGGGGCGGTCATGTGCACATGAATATATGCACATATGGACATCCGGACCGGATTTGGCGACGGGAGAGGGCACCCACAAGGGGTGCCCCTACGGTTGGGGGCGGCACAGGGACGGTGGTGGGGACGAGACGGCACGGTGGGGGAGGCGCGGGTCGCAGCGAGGGGCCTATTTCGTATTGCCCACACACTTGCTACGGCGCGAGGTTGTAGGAGAGGGGGCGTTGCGGGGGCGGAGCCCCCGCACAAGGGAGGGCCGAATAGGCCCGACCGCCCAACTGCAGTGGTCAGTGGTTAGTGGTCAGTGGTCAGAGACGGCGTTTCCCCTGCCTCAAAGTTGGTCGTGGAACGGTCATGGTTTAGTTGCTGCCAGAGGTGTGGGAGAACTCGCCTCCATTTTGGGATGTAGGCCAGGCATGGGTCAGGCTTGACCGGCCGGGGGGTGGAGCATAGAATGATGCATAAAGAGTCAACTTTGCATCAGAGGAGGGGAAGCGCTTGAACCAGATCACGGTCAGAGGTTTTGACGATGAACTGAGCGGGAGGCTGCGGCGCCTGGCGAAGCGGGAGGGGATCTCTCTGAACCAGGCCGCGCTCAGGCTGCTGCGGAGGGGGGCCGGGCTGGCAGAAGGTGCAGACCGGACGGATACGGTGGGTAATTCATTTGACCGGCTGATAGGGAGCTGGACGCAGGCGGATGCGGACGAGATGGAGGCTGCGCTGGAGGATTTCGAGACCGTTGACGAGGCGGTTTGGAGATGAGGGTTCTGCTGGACTCCAACGCCTACTCTCTGCTCATGCGGGGACACGAGGAGGTTGCGGGATTGGTGCGGAGGGCGGAGGAGGTCCTGTTTTCCGCGATCGTGGTCGGGGAACTGATGTACGGCTTCCGGCGAGGCACGCACTTCGAGCGGAACGCGGCCGACCTGCGCACATTTCTCGACAGCCCCTACTCGTCCTTTGTGGAGGTGGGACCGGTCACCGCGGACCGCTACGCCAGGATAGCGGCTGCATTGAGGGCGAAGGGCCGGCCGATTCCGACCAATGACGTGTGGATAGCGGCCCACGCCATGGAGACCGGTGCAGATCTGGTTTCGGCGGACGATCACTTCGAGAACGTTGAGGGGATTGTCTGGGTGCGAGTGGCGGCAGATTGATTGGAAGCGGATACTGGGGGAAGGGCAACTGCAGGGGTTAGGAGTTAGGGGTTAGTGGCGCTGGTTTCAATTTGGGTCGGGGTGCGGGGGTCGGCGGGGGATGCGGGGAATTGGGGCGTCTTTGACGCTGTGTTGGGAGATGTGTACAATGCAGATTGGATCGGGGGAAATTCCCGGTTTTGGGTAGGTGCTGCGCCCAATTTGCAGGAAGTCGACTGCCGAAGGGCGGTAGACGTATCGTTAGCCACACGTCGAACGCAAGGGGTCAGGAGTTTTTATGACGGCGCCAAAGTACAGCCGCGTTGCGCTTTATCTGCAGGATAAGCATTCGATCCGTGAGGGGATGGAGCACGTTCGCTACGCGGAGGAGAAGGGGTTTGAGGCGGTGTGGCAGGCGGAGAGCCGGCTGGTGCGGGATGCGATTGTGCCGATGGCGGCGTTCGCTGCGGTCACGGAGCGGATTCAGATCGGGTCGGGCGTTATCAATAACTGGACGCGCAATATCGGGCTGCTGGCGGCCACTTTTCTGACGCTGGATGACCTGGCGCCGGACCGCGTGATCTGCGGTGTGGGCGCGTGGTGGGACCCGCTGGCGAAGAATGTGGGCATCAGCCGGCGCAGACCGTTGAAGGCGATGCGGGAGACGGTGGAGGTTACGCGGCGGTTGCTGGCGATGGAGAATGTGACTTTCGAGGGCGAGTTTCACCAGGTGAACGGGATCGAGCTGGATGTGGTGCACGGGCGGCAGGCGCCGCGCAATGTGCCGATCATGATCGGCGCGACCGGGCCGAAGATGATGGAGCTGACGGGGGAGATCGCGGACGGCGCGGTGTTGAACTACTGTGTGCCGCCGGACTATAACCACATGGCGCTGGAGCGGCTGGAGGCGGGCGCAAAGCGGGCGGGGCGCAGCCTGGATGACGTCGACCGGCCGCAGTTGATCGTGTGCTCGGTGCATGAGGACCAGGAGACGGCGCTGGACGGTGCGCGGGAGCTGTTGACCCAGTATTTGGGGCAGCAGCCGCATATTGCGCAGGCCAGCGGTGTCAAGCCGGAGGTGGTGGAGCAGATTCAGTCGATTCTGGGCTGGCCGGCGACGATGGATCAGGTGCGGAAGGCGATGCCGCTGGTGCCGGATGAACTGGTGACGCGGATCACGGCGAGCGGTACGCCGGAGGACGTGAAGAAGAAGGTGCGCGAGTATATGGACAACGGCGCCACCTGCCCGATTCTTTATCCGCTGGGCGATGTGAGGTTGATGATCGATACTTTTGCGGGTGGGTTTTAGGGATCTTTCCGCGAAGGGACGCGAAGGGGCGCGAAGAACACCTTTTTGTCCGCGGAGGACGCGGAGGGCCGCGGAGAACATCTATTTTGATCCGCGAAGGCACGCGAAGGGGCGCGAAGGGGCGCGAAGAATACCAGTGGCGTATTTGGATTTCTTTGTGTGATTGCGCGGCGCTTGGCGGGTCAGGCGCAGTTTTGCTCCAGAAGATCGCTGTTCTGATATACGTTAACTAACTCTAGTTTTTGTAGTGGACTGAATATGTACCGTTTTTGCGAATCCCCCCTGACATTGACAGATGCTTTGAGGTTGAAGGCGGAACACGGGGCCGCGGCGCGTTTTGTTGCGGGCGGCACCGATATTCTCGTCGAACTGGCGGGCCACGGCGGTGCGGGGGCCGGCGCGGGAGTGGGGTTGATCGATCTGACGCGCATCCCGGGCCTGGCTGACATCTGGGAAGAGGAGGGCGCGCTGCATCTGGGGCCGCTGGTGACGCATAACCAGTGCGTGCGCAGCCGGAAGGTGGTGGAGGGGGCGTTTGCGCTGGCGCGGGCGTGCTGGGAGGTGGGCGCGCCGCAGATACGGAACCGGGCGACGATCGCGGGCAACCTGGTTACGGCCAGCCCGGCAAATGACTCGATCGTGCCGCTGATGGCGCTGGATGCGAGTGTGCGTGTCGAGAGTGCAGCGCGGGGCAGCCGTACGCTGCCGCTGAAGCGCTTTTTCCGCGGGGTGCGTCAGGTGGACCTGGCGGACGACGAGATGCTGACGCGCATCACGATTCCGCTGCAGGATGCGGCGCGGCGGGGCAATTTTATCAAGTTGGGGCTGCGGCGGGCGCAGGCGATCAGCATATTGAGCGTGGCCGGTTCAGTTGGCTGCGACGGCGAGGACTGGGACTCGGCAGCGGTTACGCATGCGGCAGTTGCGCTGGGCGCGGTTGCGCCGACGGTGGTGCGAGCGACCGAGGCCGAGGAGTTTCTGGTCGGCAGGAGTCTGACCGAGGAGACGGTTGTGGAGGCGGCGCGGCTGGCGGCAGGTCAGGCGCGGCCGATCGACGATTTGCGGGGCAGCGCGGATTACCGGGCGGCCATGGTGGAGACGCTAGTGGCGCGGCTGTTGCGCCAGTTGCGGGACGGGCGCGAGCGGGACGGGTGGCTGGATACGCCGGTGACGCTGTGGGGCGATACGGAGGGCCGCTGGCCGGTCTCGACGGGGCAGGGCGCGGCGGCGACGGTCAACGGCAGTGCGGTGGAGCTTGAAGGCGGCATGACGCTGTTGGACAGCCTGCGCGCTGCGGGTTTTGTGGGGGTGAAGGAGGGCTGCGCGGAGGGTGAGTGCGGGGCCTGCACGGTTTATCTGGACGGCATGGCGGTCATGGCCTGCCTGGTGCCGGCGGAGCGGGCGGCGGGCTGCGAGGTGGTGACGGTGGAGGGGCTGGCCGGTTCGCCGGCGGAGTCCTCGGAGTTGCTGCACAGTGTGCAGCAGGCGATGATCGAAAGCGGCGGGGTGCAGTGCGGATACTGTACGCCGGGGATAGTGATGTCGGCGGCGGCGCTGCTGGATGAGCGTTCCAACCCCAACCGGCTGGAGGCGCAGGAGGCGCTGACGGGCAACTTGTGCCGTTGTACGGGTTATCGGAAGATTCTGGATGCGGTGGTTGCGGCGGGGCGAGGGGCCACACGGTGAAAACCTCTATGTCCGCGAAGGGCCGCGAAGAACATCATTCTCTGATCCGCGAAGTCACGCGAAGGGGCGCGAAGAACACCTTTCTCTGATCCGCGAAATCACGCGAAGGGGCGCGAAGAACGGCAAGGGCGTGCTGGCGTTTTGGTAGCTATGAAGCCATGTTTTGAATGTGTGTACTATGTGCGGCCTGTCTGGATATGGAATGTAGTGTCAGGGTTTTAGTTGCGGGCTGTTGATGGTCATCGCTGTGCAGGTTGGGGCCAGTTGGGCGTTGGCTTGCCTGCGCCGGGCCACGCCTCGGTACGAGGCACGACGCGGGGTGGGGGAAAGTTCGGTCGCAGCGGGTGGCCAAGGTCATATTGCCACACACTCGCTGCGGCGGGGGTTTTAGGAGAGGGGGCGTTGCGGGGGCGGAGCCCCCGCACAAGGGAGGGCCGAATAGGCCCGACCGCCC